>DATLFA010000066.1:0-14978 GCA_035525225.1 Acidimicrobiales bacterium | reverse complement strand
CTGTCGCCTGAGCTTTATGACCGCTTCGTTGAGCGCTACCGAGAGCGGCTTCTTGCGAGAATCGGCCAGCAGCAGCCCTACTTCTATGCCTTCAAGCGAATTCTCTTCCGGGCCAGCTACTGAAATCGCAATTTTCGTGGCTGACCGCCAGCCGGCTTCGCGTCCGGCTTCGGCGGACGCGAATCGACCACCGCCTCACGCTCGAGGCGCCACCGCTCCCGCGGTGTCGGCTCACGCCCCAACGACTGACCGAAGCGGGCCAGCTTCACCTTCAGCCGTTCCTCGACGTCGAGGCTGCGCAGCGAGAGCTCCCCCGCAGCCCAACCGGTACATGAGCCAGCTCGGAGATCCCATGTACCGGTGGGTCCCACGACGACCCGAGACGCTGTGTCAACTCCGCCTCCAAGCCCGCGTGATATGTCGCGGAGACCGTGCGCTGATCGAACTTCAAATACCGGGCATCGAGCGCCAAGAACCGACCATCCGGCGCCAGCACCCGGTTCGCGATCACGGCGTGGGTGTGCAGCTGGGGATCACCCGACCGTGACGTGTGCTGACGGAACAACGCAGCGGTGATCCCGTCCGCGTCCACCACACGCACTTGTCCGTCGATACGTAGCCGCGTGGTGGCGTGGCGTTCGATCCAACCCATCGCCGCGGCCACCAACGCGGCATAACGCCAACCTCGGCATAATCGGTGCTATGCCGATGTCGGCATAGCATCGATTTCAGCGCCGAGAACGTCACATCGAACCCGCACACCGACTCCTCGCCATGACGGCGACCCAACACGAACAGACCCGTCGGATCCAACCCGCCCGCCGATCACATTCACGAACGCCGCGTCATCCGCCACACCGCGCAGACCAAGCGACGCGGCGGCGCCGCCGAACCACAAGCCACGCGGTTCGCCGGCGTCGAGGTAATACGACGGCACCTGCTCCGTGTAGTACACACCCGCGTTGAGGCCCTTGAGCGTGATCACACGCCGTCATCGACTCACGCCCATCTCATGCTGCAAGCAGTGCACCCCTCTGGGCATAACGGATCGGACACGCCGATGTCGGCGTCATGTTGAAGGTCTACGCGCACGTGATGCCGGACGACGACGAAGACTCGGCGAGGCGTGCGGATGCGCTTCTCGCCGTTTTCTGTGACCATTCTGTGACCAGAGGCCATTTTCACTGGACAACAAAAACCAATGGCCAGGACATAGGTGGCGGAGGTGGACGGGAATCGAACCCGCCGGACGGGGATCGCCCGTCCCACCCGCTTTGAAGGCGGGGGAGCCCACCAGGTACCCAGACACCTCCACGGAGCCGCTCCGATCGACAACCGACCGGATCGACGCGCGCTCGAACTTAGACCGAGAGCAGGTCGCGTGCGCCGGTATCGCTCGACGGGTGACGCAGCTTGGACATCGCGCGAGCTTCGATCTGGCGGATGCGCTCACGAGTGAGATTGAAGTGCTCGCCGACCTCTTCGAGGGTGCGGGGCTCGCCGCGGTCGAGACCGAAACGCAACTTGAGAATCTCGCGCTCACGCTCGTCGAGCGGTGCCAGCAAGCGAGCGATCTCGTCGGGCAGCAGCGCTGTTGCCGCTACTTCGAACGGTGACTCGGCCGAACGGTCTTCGACGACGTCACCGAGCTCGGCATCGCCGTCTTCGCGCAGCGGCTCGGACAACGACAGCGGCTCCGCGGCGAAGCGCAACGCTTCGGTCACTTTGTCTTCGGGCATCTCGACTTCGGCCGCGAGCTCGGAGAGCGTTGCCGGACGACCTAGCTTGAGCTCTAGGCGTGAACGCGCTTTTTGCAGGCGGGCCAGCGTGTCACCGGCGTGCACCGGCAAACGGATGGTGCGGCCCGTGTTCGCGATGCCGCGGGTGATTGCCTGGCGAATCCACCACGTCGCATACGTCGAGAACTTGAAACCTTTGCGCCAGTCGAACTTCTCGACTGCGTGCATCAAACCGAGGTTGCCCTCTTGGATCAGGTCGAGCAGCGGAAGACCAGAGGCCTGGTACTTCTTTGCGATGGAGACGACAAGTCGCAAGTTGGACTGGACGAACGTGCGCTCGGCGTCTTCTCCGCGCCGAACCTCGCGCCTGAGTTGCGTCCTGCGTGACGGTGTGACGTTGCCGGCGGGATCTTCGAGATCACGGCGCGCCGAGTTGCCCTGCTCGATCTGCTGGGCGAGACGAACTTCGTCTTCCTTCGTGAGCAACGGGTATTGCCCGATGTCAGTCAGGTAGAGACGAACGAGATCTTCTTCGTCGCGCTCGACGCGCTCTTTGGCCATCGACTACCTACTCGGCGAACGAGGTTGATTGAGGGCGATTAGGGACTTGGGTAGCTTACCGGCGCATCGTCAGACACCACCGAGGCGCACAGGATGTGACGAGCCTCAGTGAATCGGGAGCCCGACGATTCGTCAACGTCGTGGTGCAATTCGTCATGATCGAGTTCGGATGGCTCCCACGAGTCACCCCGCGAGTCACCCCGCGGGCGCCCCGGACAACCGATCCAGATCGGCATGGAGGAACGTCGCCAAACGGGCCGCCGCGCTGTCGCTGACCGGCGACAATCGGGTCGAGAGCCTGTCGACCTCGTCACGCATCGTGGCCGCCAGTGCCCGCAACGAGTCGACCCGGACCGTCGGCTCGGCCCGGACCAATTCGGCAATGGCAGCGGCGGCCGCGGCTGCGGGAGCGGCGCCGCGCTCGTCTTCGAGCAGCACGGATTCGGGAATCAGCGCGCGCCATTGCGCGGCGTGCCACCCGAAGACTCGTGCGGCGACCGACACGCAAACCTTGGCCTCGGGAGCCGGCATCGAATCGAGCCAACCGGCGGCGACCACGAAGATCTCTTCGCAGGACCACGCCACGGTGGTGTACACGCGGGCGGTGTCGGCTGCGGTCAGCGCGGCGCTGGTTTCGGGGAGATCGAACAGCACGGCCGCCGAGCGTACAGAGAAGACCGGATTTATCAGCTGTGTTGGGGTGAATTCATCACTGCGTTGGTCACCTCGGCACAACGCCGCGTCATCCGGCGAGTCACCGTCCACACGATTACGCCGATCAGCGCCGCTGTCAGCACGGCGTTCGCTGCAGCGAGGACCTCGAGATCGGCCGCGAACCTCAAGTCGTCCTGATTGCTCGTGCCCCGCACGAGACCGACCCCGATGAGCACCTGCAGCACGTAGCTGCCGATGAAGCTGAGCCAATAGACGAAGATGAGTGTGGGTGGTTTCGCTTTCGCCCCGACGCGATCGGTCCGCGTCCACAGCTCCTTGAGATAGCCAAAGGGTCGCACGAGGCTCAAGAACGGGATGAGCCACATCGCGGTGGCCACCCCGGTCCGGCTCTGCGTCTTGCCCGGACTGATCGTCGGCAAGTTGCCGTAGGCCCGAGCGAACCAAACCAAGAACAGCGGACCACCGACGACGAGCAACACCGCGCTGAGGCCCTGGAGCATGTCGAGGCGATTGTTGAGCGAGTTTTCGAGCTCGAACGGGATGTTCAGCCCGTGCTGGTGCACGAGGCGCCGGTAGTCGAGTGACAAGACGACCGTGTAGATCGACAGCGGCACCCACACGGCGAAGATCGCCGTGACAATGGTGCCGATCGTGTCGACGGCGCGAAAGCCGAGCATCTCCGGCGTCTTGCGTATGCGCAGCTTGGGCGCGAAGGCCGGTTGCGCCGTGCCGTAAGGAGATGCGGGTGCTCCGAGAGCGAAGCCGGCAGGGGCAGGCGGTGGATACCCCGCAGGGGCGAAGGACCGCGGCTGCTGGACGAAAGGCCCTGCGCTACCCGGGCCCTGCCCGACAGGCGGAGGTGACGGCGGGATGAGACTCATGCCGAAGCATCGGACAGTCCGGGCGGCGCCTTGAGTGCTTGGCCAAGGTGGATGCCTTCGACTCAGCCCGGCGGCGCGGTTGTTGCGACCGGCGGCTTGGCGTTGACGAGTCGCTCTATGGCCGTCGCGACCCTGTCCTTCAGCGTCAGCGCCCGCGCCTCGTCGATGCTGCCCGCGGCCAGTGCGGCATCGATGCGGGCGCCGGCCTTGGCCGTCAACATGTCGATGAGCCCCTCGGTCTTCGGGCCCGCGATCTCGGCCAAGCTCTTGCCCGCCTGTCGCTCTTGCTTCAGTGCCTCGGGCGTGAGCCCGAGATATTCGGCGATCTCACCGCGGCGCGACATGACTCGTTGCTGGACGCGGGCCCGGGCCGCGGCGCGCCGCTGCGCCTTGGGCTTCGCGGTGGGCTCGGCCGTCGCATCGGGGGTGCTTTGCGTTTGCCCCGCATCTTGTGCCGACGCGATGCCGATCGGTGCCAGTGCAGCAACGACCAATGCACCGCCGCTGAGACTGGCGGCCGCTACTGCCGCGACGATCATCTTCCTCATGACGCTCTCCTTGTTCGGAGCCCAGCATGACGCTCGCCTATTAGGGAAGTGTGAGGCCCGAGCGGCCTTTAGAGCGGAGTGTGAGGCCCGAGTGAGCGACTTATCGCTGGCGGAGGCTGGCGAAGAGATCGTCTTCGGGCACTGCTGACGCGGAGCGGTCGTGGGCGAGCACGAAGGTCTCGACACCGAACACCTCTCGGAACACATCGGGAAATCTCATGTTGGGCGAGCGCTCGGTTTGACTGCGGTGCGCGGTGAGCGCCGCGAGCTTGCGTTCGACCACGGCCGTCGTATCGATCGTCGTGGTGATGAGCTCATCCGGCGTACCCGGCATGCCTTCGACCCCAGGCGGGCGCGGCGGAGGAGGCGGCAGTTCGATGCCGCGCTCTTCGAGCATTTGCCGCATGCGCAACCACGCCGAACGGGGACGCGCGGTGTAGTAGAGCTTGTCGGGCCACCCGGTTTGCTCGACCGCGGCCAGAGTGGCGCGGTGCGTCTGCACATGATCGGGATGCCCGTACCCGCCGTTGGCGGCATAGGTGATGATGATGGACGGGCGATACCGATCGATGATCTCGGCGAGCCGTGCGCCCGACTCGACGAGTGAGATGTTGCAGAACGCATCGGGGCGCCCGTTGCCGTCCCAGCCGTGCATGCCCGAATCGCGGTAGCCCAGCAATTCGCTGTGGTGCACACCGAGGATCGCGCACGCTTCGTCGAGCTCGGCCAGCCGAACCCGCGCGACCTCGAGGTCGTCGTGGCCCGCCTCACCGGGTTTGACGCCTTCGGGGCCATCCCCCAACTCGCCGTTCGTGCAGGTCACCACCACTGTGCGGATGCCTTCGTCGCTGTAACGAGCGAGGACACCGCCGGTGCTCGAGGACTCGTCGTCGGGGTGCGCGTGCACCGCCATCAACGTCAATGGGTCGGCCATCATGGCATCTTCGCGCGGGGCATGTCAGGGAGCGGCCACCAACAGGAACGAGGCGCCCTCGCGGGCGCCTCGTCCGGTGGACTCGTGGTTTGCGCCGGTGGGCACATTCCGGGTCGCTTCGCTCTAGACGAAGCCCTTCGCGACCTCGGTCTCGCACACCGTGTTGGTGATGAGACGAGTCACGACGTAGGGATCCATGTTGGCGTTGGGACGACGATCTTCGACGTAGCCCTTCTTGTCTTTGGCGACCTGCCACGGGATGCGAATCGACGCACCGCGATCGGACACGCCGTACTTGAACTCGGTCCAGTGAGCGGTCTCGTGATGACCGGTGAGCCGATCTTCGGTGCCCACGCCGTAGCCCGCGATGTGCTCCATCGGCTTACCCGGTGCACCAAGGGCTTCGCACGCGTTGATGATCGGGTCCCAACCGTTGCGCATGGCCTTTGTCGAGAAATTCGTGTGCGCACCGGCGCCGTTCCAATCGCCGCGCATCGGCTTGGCGATGATCGACGCGTTGACGCCGAAGTCTTCGGCAACGCGGTAGAGCAGATAGCGGCCCATCCAGAGATGGTCGGAGACCTCGACCGGCCCGACGGGGCCGATCTGGAATTCCCACTGGCCGGGCATCACTTCGGCGTTGGTACCGGAAATGGCGAGGCCGGCATCGATACAGGCAGTCGTATGGGCCTCGACGATGTCACGGCCGAACACCTCGTCGGCCCCGACCCCGCAGTAGTACGGACCCTGCGGCGCGGGATAGCCGGCTGCCGGGAAACCGAGGGGGCGCCCATCCTTGAAGAACGTGTACTCCTGCTCGATCCCGAACAGTGATTCATGCGCCTTGTACTTCTCTGCGACCGCAGTGCAGGCGGCACGGGTGTTGGTCGCATGAGGCTCGAACGTGTCGGGCAACAGAACTTCGCACAGGACCAACACGTTGGGGCCCTTGCGGATCGGGTCGGGGCAGATGAAACCCGGCTTGAGCACACAGTCGCTGTTGTTGCCAGGAGCTTGATTGGTCGATGAACCGTCGAAGCCCCAGATACCGGGCTGCTCGCCGTCGTCCAAGATCTTGGTCTTGGAGCGCATCAGCGGAATCGGCTCCGTGCCGTCGATCCAAATGTACTCCGCACGGTAAACCACGGGAGATCACCAACTTCCTACCTAGGTCTGGTCCATACGATTCTGGCACGGTATCCAACAGACCGTTTCCCCGACGTTGCATCTCTGTGAACGCAGTGTGAACGGGCCCGCTGGGGCTTGCTCAGCCGTTTGCAGGGCGCAGAATATGTCCCATGGAACGGCAGCAGGAATACGTGCTCCGCACGATCGAAGAGCGGGGGGTCCGCCTCGTGCGCTTGTGGTTCACCGACGTGCTCGGCACCCACAAGTCAATTGCAATCTCACCGGCCGAGCTCGAAAAGGTGTTCGACGAGGGCCTCCAATTCGACGGCTCGGCCATCGATGGGTTCTCCCGGGTACAGGAGTCCGACGTCCTCGCCCGCCCCGACCCCTCGAGCTTCGAGCTCCTTCCGTGGGCACCCGACGACGAGCCCAGCGGTGTGATGTTCTGCGACATCGAGAACCTCGACGGCACGCCGTTCGGTGGTGACCCGCGCCAGGTCCTCAAGCGCAACCTCCGCCTCGCACGCGAAAAGGGGTTCACCTTCTTCACCGCACCCGAGGTCGAGTTCTTCTATTTCCAATCGGGCGACCCCAAGAACGAGCCGAAGCCGCTCGACCGCGCCTCGTACTTCGATCTCACGACCGTCGACGTCTCGAGTGACCTCCGCATACGCACATTGCACATGCTCGAGCGACTCGGTATCCCGGTCGAGTTCAGCTTTCATGAAGACAGCCCCAGCCAACACGAGATCGACCTGCAATACAGCGAAGCGCTGTCGATGGCCGACAACGTGATGATGCTGCGACTCGTGGTGCGCAAGGTCGCTCTCGAGAACGGTGTCTACGCGACGTTCATGCCCAAGCCGCTCAATGGTGTTCAGGGTTCGGGCATGCACACGCACATGTCGCTTTTCGAAGGCGAGTCCAACGCGTTTCACGATCCTAGCGACGAGTTCGGCTTGTCCAAGGTCGGGCGTTGCTTCATCGCCGGGCTCCTGCGACATGCGCGAGAGATCACTGCGGTCACCAATCAGTTGGTCAACAGCTACAAGCGACTGAACGAAGGTTACGAAGCACCGCAGTATGTTTCGTGGGCGCGCAACAATCGCTCCGCCCTCGTACGTGTGCCGACACCGAAGCGCGGCAAGTCCGAATCGACCCGCATCGAGTATCGAGCCATCGACCCGGCGTGCAATCCGTATCTCGTCTTCTCGCTGTTGCTCGCCGCCGGCATGAAGGGCATCCAGGAGAACTACGAACTGGAGCGCGAGGCTCATGGCAACATGTTCGAGCTCTCGACGCAGGATCAACTGGCGATCGGTGTCCAGTCGCTGCCACAATCGTTGTCTGAGGCGATCGACGAGATGGATCGATCCACGCTCGTTCGCGAGGCGCTCGGTGGTCACATTTACGAATGGTTCCTGCGCAACAAGCGGTCCGAATGGCGTGACTATCAACGAGTCGTCACACAATTCGAGTTGGACCGATATCTGCCGGTGTGGTGAGCGGTGAACGAGCCGCTGTTGGTCTTTCCCGATCCTCCGGTGCCTGAGCTCGCGCAGACACTGGACCTCGCGGGCTGGCAGTGGAAAGCTGTGTCCGACGAAAACATGGCGCGACGGTCCGAACCCGACGCGGGTTGGGCCGGAGCAATCATCTGCGCCGACCGCAACCCCGAGGCAGCGTTCGCGGTCGCGCGCGCAGTACGAAAGACGGACCGTCCACTCGAGCCGCTGCTGTTGTTGATTAGTGGCGCGCAACTCGCCGATCTCGATCTGCGTGACGACCTCTATGACGACTTCTGCCTGTCGCCGTTTCATCCGCGGGAACTCGAAGCGCGCCTCAAGCACCTGTTCTGGCGCGTCGGCAAAGGCGGCCGACCCGAGTTGCTCGAGTACGGCCCGCTCGTCCTCAACATCGAGACGTACCAAGCTGCGCTCAGCAACCGTCCGCTCGATCTGACTTACATGGAATACGAACTGCTCAAGTTCCTTGCGACGCACCCGGGCAAGGTGTTCTCACGCGAGACGTTGCTGTCGCGGGTGTGGGGCTACGACTACTACGGCGGCGCCCGCACCGTCGACGTCCACATCCGTCGCCTTCGGGCGAAACTCGGCGAAGAACACGCCAACCTCATCCAGACCGTGCGCTCGGTGGGGTACAGCTTCGGCCAGTCGCGCTGGAGCTTCTAGCTCGCTCGCCGCGGTTTGTTCGTAGCGCATTTGGCGCGCTGCGGCGATACCCGGGCACCCACGCTTGGCGAGCTCGAAGAAACGATGCAGCAGCCGGTCGACGGTTGTCGACCCTCGCAACAAGTGCTCGCTCCAACGCGGTCTAGCACATCCGCGCAAACAACTGCGCCGAGATCGACGAGGGTCCGTGTCGCGTTCGTAGTTCGTACGCCTTGGATCGTCGTTGTGTCGCCTGTCCGCAAGTCGCCGGACCCATGCGTGATGAATTCTGCCCGATTGCTCCTTGTGCGATCGACGGTTATCTCGGCGCGCGTCGGAGGCGAATCGATGAGGCCGCATCGGTAAGCGGCACTCCGCCCGCGAGGAAGACACCACGGTGCAGCGCAACCAACCGAGCGCTACCCACGCAGCCGTAGATCTGATGGTCGGTGAATCCAATCGCCAAGAGTTCCGTTGCGGCGGAGCCGCAGAGAACGGCGTCGGGCGAGGCGCCGTTCGAGTTCGGCGTCCATCCCTCAAGTAAACCGACACGGTGTGACACCGAGAAGGGTCAGCTGCGCTGCGCGATCTCCAACTGCTCGGTTCCTTCGAACTCGGCGTCGCGGTCGGCCTTGACGAAATAGCCGAGCACGGCAGCCACGGCGACACCGCTCATGCAGATGAGCACGGGGGCGATCACAAGGATGACGATCATCACGACGGTGCCTGCCATGCACCGGAGATTAGTGCGCCGGAGCGGAGCGTGAGACCGCGACCCTGAGACCCGGTCAGCGCGCCGGCCGGTGCGCCCACGCCTCGATTTCGAAGCACGCACCCAGCGGCAGCCCGGCAACGGCAACGGTCGACCGCGCCGGCCTCGTCTCTCCGAAGATCTCGGCGTAGATGGTGTTCATCGCCGCGAAGTCGGCCATGTCGGTGAGGAACACGGTGGTCTTCACGACATCGCGCAACCGGGCCCCGTGGGTTGTCAACAAGGCGTCGAGCGCGGCCATGGCCGTTCGCACCTGTGCTTCGAGACCGTCGGCGAGAACGCCGTCCTTGGCGCCCGTCTGCCCGCTGACGATGAGGAAATCGCCGGCCCGCACGATCGGGGAGTACGGCCCGAGTGGCCGCGGAGTTGGTTGGGTCATTGGACCACCCTAATCTCCGCTCTGACGAGGGCCGCTCGGGCCCTAGGTGCTGCGAGAGAGCGCGCCGGTCGGCCACGACGGCGCCAATCCCGCGGCCAACCAGGTAGCGGCCGCCACCGCGGCCAAAACTGCATTGGACCCGTTGACCGGCGCCCCTTCACCCGCCGCGATATCGACCTCGACGCGCGGCATGTCGACCGCGCGCACCACGCCGAACGAACGGATGGTGAGATCGTGCACGGAGCCGTCGTCGGCAACCGCGAGCCGCTCTGACACAACCCAGCTGTACGCCATGTGCGCGGCGCCGACGCAGTACGAGCGCAGCGTGATCTCGTCGAGCGGGTCGCCACACGACACCGACACTTGAATCGTGCCGTCGGTCGCAATCCGCGCGCCGGCGACGCC
The DNA here is from genome assembly GCA_035525225.1 of Acidimicrobiales bacterium. Classification (GTDB taxonomy): domain Bacteria; phylum Actinomycetota; class Acidimicrobiia; order Acidimicrobiales; family WLNW01; genus DATLFA01. Next base: position 4,785 of record DATLFA010000066.1, on the reverse strand, counting down.
CGTGCGCGGCAGCCGCACCTCGTCCGTGTCGCCCCGCGCTGCCGCGAGCAACACGGCTGCCTCGACCCAACCGGCTCCGCGAATCGCGATCGACGTCGGCGGCCCGGCAACGTCGAATTCGACGACGTCGATGGCCGGCGCTACTTCGCGTACCCGCGCCTCAAACCCTGCGGTGCGCACTGCGTGGATGATGCCCGACCCATCGCGCCGCATTCCGGCCGCGATAGGGGGTCGCTTGGGACCACCTCTCGCAGCGTCTTCGCGTGCCCACAACACCCGCACCGCCCGGCCGTGACGATCGGCGAGCTCACGCGCGGTTCGCATCACCGGCGAGTCCACCTTGCCCCCGAACGCGCCGCCGTTCGCGAGCGGCGACGCCGGCTCGCCGCCGGGAGCGCACCACGACGCGTCGAGCTCGAGATACGCCGGATCGACCCACGACGTACGCAAGGTGAAGTCCCACTCGCCGTCGGGCACCGCGAGCGGAGGGCTGGTCGCCGCAGTCGTGCGCCGCCCCTGGACCTTGCCCGCCCGCGCCCTGGCGTCGGTCAACGTCTCGCCGACCGCCCAACCACCGCGCCCATCGGGCACCGCGACGAGTGCGTCGAGCGGCGCCTCGTCGTCGGCGAAACGCCCGTCGCCGAGGGCGACCTCGGGCGCGACCCGCTGGCTCGACCCGCCCTCGAGCGCGGCCCTTGCTTCGGCACGGGCGAGGTCTCGCGGCGCGGCCCCGTTCGCGGTACGGCTGCGACGCGATGCCACGAAGATGCTGCGCCAACCGGTGCACCGGCACAGATGCGCGAGCAACGCATTGGCGACGGCGGCGTCATCGGCGTCGGGCGACTTCTCGCGCAGCGCGTGCAGCCGCATGATGATCCCGGGCGTACAAAAGCCGCACTGGCTCGCGCCGGCCACACAGAACGCTTCGCCCCACTCGCGGCGATCGTCGTCGGGTAGGCCTTCGATGGTGGTCACCGCCCGTCCGTCGACACGGCGTGCCGGCGTCACACACGACACGCGCGGCTGGCCGTCGACGAGCACGGTGCAACACCCGCATTGTCCCTGCGGGCTGCAGCCGTCTTTGACCGAACGCAGACCCAATCGATCGCGCAGCACTTCGAGCAGCGACGCACCGTCATCCGCAACGGATACGGACCGCCCGTTGACGTGCAACTCGAGATCGGACACCGGCGCAGGATAGGCGGACGAGGGCCGGGCGATGCCGTCGCCGCGCAGCACAGCGATAGCGTCACTGCGTGAACTCACGCTTTGGATTGGTCGACCGCCGTATGTTCCTCGCCGGTGCCGGCGCGTTCGGGCTGTTGCTCGCGGCAGGTTGCGGTGGCAAGGATGATTCGGCCGACGAGACCCCGACCGGCGCCCGCATCCTCGGCGCCGCATTCGCCAACGGGCTGTCGAGCGATGCCGTTCTCGTCGCCGGTATCGAACAGCGGGCGCCGCTTGTGCTCTTCGACGTCGACTCGGGGCGACCGTTGCGCGACCAGCCACCCGATTCGATCGACGTCGAGTTGTGGTTCAAGAGTGCCCGCATCTCTGAGTCGACGTTGACGGTGCACGACGACGAGATTTCCACTCCGTACTACCCGCTCACGATGACGCTCCCCGAAGCCGGCGACTACGAGATCCGTGCCGCGTTCTCCGAATTGCCGGTTGGCTTCCGGGCCGTCGCGCGCGACAAGGTCACGCTCGTGCAGATCGGCGACCCGATGCGTCCGGTCGAGACACCGACCACTGCCAATGCGCTCGGCGTCAGCCCCATTTGCACCCGCACACCGGCGCAGTGCCCGCTGCACGAGACATCGTTCGCAAAGGTGCTCGAGACCAAGGGCCCGACGGCGCTGTTGATCTCGACGCCCGGATTCTGTCAGACCGCGGTGTGCGGGCCGGTGCTCGAGCTACTCATGAGCGAACGGGCCAACTTCCCCAACATCCGCATGGTGCACGCCGAGGTCTACGTCGATCCGCAGGAGTTCGCTGCGGGCAAACCCAATCCCCGGACCACGGCCGCGGTGAACGCCTACGGGCTGTCGTTCGAACCGAGCCTCGTCGTTGCGAACGCGGACGGCATCGTCACGAGCAGGCTGGATTTCACCTGGGACCGGGCAGAGCTGCGCGACGCGCTGCAGCGGGGCGTCGCGGCGTGATCAGCTGAACGACTGGCCGCAACCGCAGCTGCGCTGTGCGTTGGGGTTGTTGATCGAAAACCCGGCGCCCTGGAGGCCGTCCTTGTAGTCAAGCGTGGCGCCATCGAGGAGCTGCGCGCTGGAAGGATCGACCACGACCCGCACATCGCCGTAGCTCGTGGTGATGTCGTCGGGGGCCACGTCGGTATCGAAGAACATCTCGTAGCTGAAGCCCGAGCAACCACCGGGACGTACTGCAACCCGCAGCGCGAGCTCGTCGTCGCCCTCTTGCTTGATGAGCTCGCTGACCTTGTTTGCAGCGATGTCGGTGATGGTGATCACAGAGGGCCTCCTACAGACCGTTGCCATGGAGTGTAACAACCCTGTGGGGCAAGACAATCCCGAGTTGCGGGTGGAAGTGCCATCAGGCAGGGCTGAGCACGTCGATATCGACCTGGCAGCCGTCTCTATCGACCAACGAACGAAAGGCGAGCACCTGGGCATCGCCCATCTCGTCGACGAAGCCTTGGACCAAACCCCGGTGCAGACCGCAGACGAGCGCCGGGTTGGCTTCGGCCAGGTCACGGAACGGGCAGTGCATGAACCCGATCGTGAGGCAGTCGTCGCCATCGGCGATCTCTGGATCGAAGCCGAGACGGGTCAACTCGCCGAGCAGGGCCCGACCAGGGGCCGCGCCTCGCCACACGCGGGCCGCGTCGTGGCCTTGCTCGCGCCCCACGTCGACCGCGTCGTCACCGGTGACGCCGGCATCGCTGGCGACCCGCAACAGCATGCGGGCCACGAGCGGCATGACCCGGGGCTCGAGACCGAGCGACGGCGCGTCGGGGGCGAGCGTGTAGAGATGTTGCGGCCGGCCCACGCCGCCGCGGCTATCGATGCGCTGCTCGAGCAAACCCAGTTCACGCATGCGCTCGAGATGGGGACGGACGGTGTTGGCGTGCAGGCCCAACGTGCGGGCGATGTCCGCGGTCGCCAACGGGTTCGGTGAGCGGGCCAACTCGAGGTAGATGGCATAGCGCGTGTTGTCGCCCAGAACCTTGAGCACCTCTAGGCGGTCGAAAGGATCCTCGGTGTCGGGCACCCTCGGAGTTTACACGGGCCCGGCCGGTAGAATGCGCCCGTGACCACAGATGCAACGCTGCCGACCCCTGAGCACGTCATGAACCTGCTGCGAGCGGTCATCGATCCCGAGCTCGGTAGCGACATCGTCGAGCTGGGGATGGCCAAGGGCGCAGTGGTCGACGCCGACGGCACGGTCCACGTTCGCATCGGGCTCACGACCGCCGGATGCCCCCTGCGGGCGCAAATCCAGCGCGACGTCAAGGCCCGCATCGAACACCTTCCCGCAGTCACCCGCGTGCACATCGACTGGACCGAGCTCAGCCAAGAAGAGAAGGCCGAGGCGATGGCCAAGGCGCGTTGGAACAAGGCCCAAGACGCGCCGGTCACCGCGGTGCCGCTGACGACGCGGGTGATCATGATCGCCTCGGGCAAAGGCGGCGTCGGCAAGTCGTCGATCAGTGCCAACATCGCGGCGGGCCTCGCGCAGCGCGGCTTCACCGTCGGGGTGCTCGACGCGGATATCTGGGGCTTTTCGATCCCCCGCATGCTCGGCATCGACGGTCGCCTCGGCGGCTCGGTCGACTCCGAGGGCACCAAGCGCATCACGCCCCACGAAAAGCGCATCGGCGAAGGTTTGCTCAAGGTCGTGTCGATGGGTTTCCTCGTCGACCAAGAAGAAACAGCGCTGATGTGGCGCGGCCTCATGTTGAATCGAGCGGTGCAGCATTTCCTCGAAGACGTGCAGTGGGGCGAAATGGACTACTTGGTCATCGACATGCCGCCCGGCACGGGTGATGTGCAGATGGGTCTCGCGCGGATGTTGCCCCGCAGTGAGATGATCATCGTGACGTCTCCTTCGAAGGTCGCGCAGAAGGTCGCCGTGCGCGTTGCGAACGTCGGTCGCAGCACCTACCTGCGCATCGTGGGCGTCATCGAAAACATGTCCTCCTTCGTCAATGAAGAAGGCAAGGTCTACGAGTTGTTCGGTCGCGGTGGTGGCGAAGAATTGGCACGCGACGTCGGCGTGCCGTTGTTGGGCAAAGTTCCCATCGACCGCGCGGTTGCGATCGGTGGGGACGACGGTGAACCAGTGATTTTCACACCGGGCCCGGCCGCCGACGCGCTCAACGAGATCATCGACACGCTCGTCTCCGAAGCAGTGCCGCCGGTGGCGATGGCCTCGTGTTCGGCCCGCATGCTCGACGCGGTGATGGCCGCCCTCGACGCGCACGACTGACTCTGCCGTCCCCCTAGAAGGTGGTTGGTGTCTTTCGCGGGAGCTGTTGGTGCTCGCGATTTTGGTCGCGATGTAAAATAATGGGGGTATGACCTCTGGTGCGACGCCGAAGCAGGCGGATATGTGGCTGGGTTCGGCGCAGGTAGTCGAGGGGCGGGTGGCGGCGGATTCGATGTGGGCGTTGTTGCATCGCGAGGGTCATCGGCTGTTCCCGGACGAGATGTTGGCGGATCTGTTCTCGGATCGGGGTCGGCGCAGCATCCCGCCTCAGATCGTGGCCACGGTGATGGTGTTGCAGAAGTGCTTCGGCAAGACCGACCG
>DATLFA010000049.1:0-139906 GCA_035525225.1 Acidimicrobiales bacterium | reverse complement strand
CACCACCGAGCACCACCTCGGCCACCGCTGTGCCACGTCGTCCCATCGTTGCCTCCCATCGTCATACATCACGACATGGGAACGCGCGCCACACCCACAAAATTCCTAACTGGCAACGAATTTTCGACTCAGGACACTAGGCTTCGACATCTGGCGGTCGGCGCAGGATGGCGCACTGTGAGTTTGCGCATCGAAATGGCGGGACGGATCTACGACCTGTCGGCTCATGCTCGACGCTCCAAGCAGATCCGGCGCTCAACGTTCGGCGCTGGCAACGTCCGCTGATCCGGAACTAGGAGCCTCTGGATTCTGGTCAGGAGGTCGGTCGAGGTCTGCTCGCGGCGCGTCCAGACTGTTGTCGAGCAGTTGCTGGCGGGCGGCGTCGCGTCGGTCGAGAAGGCTGCGGGTGCGCAACGCCACAAGGTGACTGACCGGCACAGCTCCGACGCCAGCCATGACGGCCAGTACCACCGACAGCGAGAGTGGCAGTGGCACGTCGAACCAAAGCACCTTGTAGCGAGCGCGGTCGACGTTCTGAACGAGGAAAGGAATTATTAGCGCGGCGCCGACGAGCGCCGTGACTATCCACACCACGGGGGTCGGACGATTCAGGGAGGGTTTGCGATGGATGCGCACTGCAACGGCACGCCCGATGACGGCAGCGGCGACACCCACAAGTACGCCGATGAGAAGCAGGATCCACAAACGAACGGTCCAGGTGAAGACCAGCCACTCCGCATTCACCGCCGTAGTGTTCTGCGAGATGAAGATGGCGACAATTGCCGCCGATAGCCCGCCCGTCGTCCAACCCACCAGGAACGCAGATTCTGCGGAGGGGGTTGTGGCCTGTTTGACCAGCATTCGTATCTTGTTGCGTCTCTCGCGGTCTTCAGGTCTCATGATCGATCGTGGTGGGTTCGAGGATTGATCCTCGGCGTGCGCGGGCGTCGAGTTGGCGCTCTGGTTCGTTGATTGTCGCGCGGTTGGTTGAGCTTCGCCATCGAGGCGAATCGCCCAGATGCTCTTCACGAGGTTCAGATCGCGCTTCGCAATCTGAGTGCAATCGTCGATGCCGCCGCATGGATGTGTCGTTCGCGCCCGCCGCAGGCCTCGCCCTGACTGAACACGACCGGGTTGTTTCGAGATTCGAGACGGCGCAACTGGTCGATCCCCCATTAGAAGCGCACGGGGTCGGCGGAGAGTATGAGGCCACGGTTTCCGTCGATTCTGATGTGTTGGCCGTCGTGGAGTGTGGTCGTTGCGTCGCCGGTACCGAGTACTGCGGGGATCCCGTGTTCTCGGGCCGCGATGGCGGCATGGCTGAGGGCGCCGCCGCCGTCGGCGACGACGGCGCAGGCGAGGGGGAACAGGGGTGCCCATGCAGGGCTGGTGACTCGGCAGACGAGGACGTCACCATCGGTGAGCCGGTGCATGTCGTCGTGGCCGCGGATCAATCGCACGGGCCCCTCGGCGATGCCGGGCGAAGCGGCGACGCCGGCGAGCAGGACATCGGTGTCGGCTGGCGGTGGGGTGGGGGTGGGGTATTCGTGGCTGACCACCCAGAGGATCGGCTCATTGACCTGGCGCAGGGGTTCGGGTAGGCGCGAGGTGTCTGGGGGTGGTGCCTGCTTGCCGATGTAGGCGGGGCCGGGGTTGGCGCGAACCCAGGCTTCCTCGCCGCGTCGTCGGACCACCCGGTCGGCGAGGTCCGATGTCGGGCCACCGCCTATTGCGGCGCGGAGTTCATCGATGAAGAGGTAGGCGGCGTCGGCCGGCTCGGGGAAGTGACCTTGGACTGCGAGGCGGCGGCCGGCTTCGAGCATGGTTCGGCGCAGCAGGGCCAGGGGGCGGTCGCCGACGATGATGGTGTTGTCCTCGCGCACCGGGTAGATGTCGCGGGCGTCGGCGAGGACGCGGTCGAACTCGGCGCGCCGCGGGGGTGGAAGCGCCTGTCGTGCTTGTTCCGCGATCTCGTCGGCGGTGGTGTGGTTGGCGGGTTCGGGTTCGGCGAGGACGAGTCGCGTGATCAGGGTGGGGCGTTCGGCGAGCACGGGGACGCCGGCGTCGTAGTTGATGAGGGCCCATCCGTGTTCGGCCGTCCATGCCTCGAGTTCGTCGGCGAGCGCCGGTTCGACCGCGGCGAGCGCTGCGGCGGGTCGCCCCGGTTGGGCTTCGAGTGCGGCGACGGCTCCGTCGGTGCCCCGGATGCGCTCGCGCAGAAGGGCCATCGCCTCTTCGGCGGCGCGGGTGGCCGGTGAGTGGCCGCCGAGCATGGTGGCGATGGTGGGGTCGTCCCAGCCGAGCTCGTTGGCGACGAAACGGTGCAGCCGGTGCAGTCGCTGCGCCAGGGGCATGAAAAGGCGGAAGTGGATCCGCTGGCCATCGAGCGCCAGGTCGAGCGTCGCATCGAGGTGCGCGCAGAGCCCGGCCTCGTCGAGTTCGGCGAGGTCGACCGAGCCGAGCTCGAGGGCTCGGGCTGCCATCGCATCGCGATCGCGTTGGTGCCAGTCGTCGACCCAGCGTTGGACGCGATTGTCTTGGATGGCGCGTTTCGCGGTTGCGGTGCGGCGCCGCAGCGCGGGGACGAGGCGGGCGGCGATCCCGAGCACGATGGCGGGCGGGGGCTTTCCGGCACTGTCGGCTGATCCGAACGCAGGGAGGACTCGGCCGTAGACCTCGCCGCCGACGAAGGCCTCTTCGAGGCCTCGGATGAGGAGGCCCATCTCGTCGAACACGCCGCGGATCTGGTCCCCGCAGGCGTGCAGTATCGACCACCCGAATGGGGTGAGGGGTTCGGGGTAGTGGGCGATGTCCTTCTGCCAGTTGTTGCCCTGCGGCGGGGTTGGCTTGGTGGGGAGTGCCGTGATGGGTCGGGCCTGGACGAGCCAGACCTTGCCCTCGGCCACGGCCCACTCGATGTCTTGAGGTCGCCCGAAGGACGCCTCGACCTCGCGTGCCACCTCCGCCACTGCCAACGCGAGCTCGCCCGGCAAGCCGGCGAGGTCGCCGTCGACATGTTGTTTTCGCACGGTCACGTCGGAGCCGACCACGTCGCCTTGCACGAGGGCCTCGCTGAGTCCCTCGGTCGCGGCTATCCGGACCACGTCGCGCTCACCGGTCAACGGGTCGGCAGTGAAGGCGACGCCGGCCCATTCCGCGGCGACGAGGCGCTGGACGACGACGGCAATGTCACCACTGATCCCATGGTCGCGTGCTGCTTGGGCCGAGGCGTCGAGGCAGTGCCGGATCGCGGCGAGCGTCTCGTCGACCCCTGACACGCCGAGCAGTGTTGCCGTGGCACCGGCATGGGCGCTGGTAGCGCCGTCTTCCCAGGTCGCCGAGGTTCGCACCGCGAGCGCTGCGTCCAAACGGGCGCAAGCTTCGGCGACTGCGGTCCGAACCGAGCCCGGTGCGGGTCCGCTTGGCCATGCCTGTGCGATGCCCACGGCAAACACGACAGCGTCAGGGACGGTGAACCCAGCGGCGCGTAGGCGGGCGAGCCCGGCGCCTTTCGTGCCGGCGACGGCAGGATCGCTCGCGCGGGGATCTTCGAGGCCGATCATCTCCGCGGTCGTGTATGTCGTGGTCATGATTTCTCCTTGGGGTCGGGAAGGTTGCCGGACGCGGCCGTGTCGATCAGGGTCTCGATGGCCCAGTTCACGACCCGGACGACCTCGGCGGTGTCGAGTCCGTACTCTCGGGTGAGCCAGAACCAGCTGCGGTGGCTGAGCAGGTGTCGCAATACGATGGCGATCGCTCGGGCATCATCGGCGGGCGCTGATGGCATCTGCTGGGCAATGAAGTCGGTGATCAGCTTCGTGCGCGCCACGCGGTGGGCGTCACGGCCCACATCGACGAGCGGCATCTGAGCAAGGGCCTCGCTGATGCCACCGAGCTGATCGAAGGTCCTCAGGTTCGATCGCACCGCACGCAGAAGGTCGGCGCGGGTCTCGATGTCGCGGGCGTCCGGCCCACCGAGTGCTCGTGACTTCTCGTCCATCACGTCGCCCAGCGCGTCGAGCAGGTCCTCGCGGGTGGCGAAGTGGTTGTAGACCGTTCGCAGCGACACGCCGCTGCGTTCGGCCACCTCCTTCATCGAGAAGTCGAGATGGTGGCGCTCGGTAACGAGCTCGGCGCAGGCATCGACGATTGCCTGAGTTGCCAACTCGCGTTGCCGTGCCCGCAGATCAGCCATGCACGAATCATAAAATTCTTGCACGAAACATGCAATCACCGTCTTTGCGCTGTTCACCTACCGCGTTTACTGCTCCATTGCCGGACACGAGGACATGCAAGGCCAGCTCATCGTGGCATGACATCCCGTCTATCGGTGCCGGGTGCCGCCGACGTCTCGAGCACCGCAACCCGCTCCATGCGGCGACGTCCTCCGGTGTGCGCGAAGTCGGCGACAACTGCATGCTGCACCTGGCGGTTGTCCCACATGGCAACCGAACCAGGGGTCCAAGCGAATCGCACCTGGAAGCGAGGATGCGTGATGTGGCGCCAGAGGAAGTCGAGCAGGACGTCACTCTCCTCGCGGTGCATGCCCTCGATGCACAAGGTGAACTGCGAGTTCACGTAGAGGACCTTCCGTCCCTTGCTGGGGTGCGCGCGCACAACTGGATGGTGGGTCGTGGTTTGTTCGCTCGCGGGGTCGACCGTGTAGCTGCCGCCCCGCCCGAACACGGCGCTGGACGAGTGAAGGGCCGACAGCCCCTCGAGGCACTGCTGCATCACCGGCGAGAGCGCATCGTAGGCAGCTGCCGCCGACGCGAACAGCGTGTCCCCGCCATACGGCGGAGTTTCGCGTCCGTAAAGGATTGACACGATCGGCGGCCGGCGCTCGAACGTGGCGTCGACGTGCCAGTCGAGGAAGCCGTCGATACGGTCCGATTCGATTTCGAGTATTTCGGGGTGCTCGGGACCGAGATTGCGGGCGTACGGATGGATGTGGACCTCTCCAAAAAGCCCGCCAAACGCCACGTGTTGATCGCGGCTGAGCTTCTGGTCGCGGAAGAAGAGCACGCCGTGTTCGACGAGGAGCTTGTCGATGGACGATGCGAGCTCGCTACGGTCGATCGCATCGGCCAACTGGATCTCGGAGACTTCGGCGCCGACAGCGCGAGTGAGGGGGCGGACCTTCATGGCCGGACGTTAACACCGACCATCCCGCATCCTCGTAAGCATCGGCGGTCGCGGCCGGCCACACGGAACCGTGTTGGAGCGCGCCCGCATCCTTCGCTGTAGGTCGCAGCCGCCCGAACCGCAGCGAAACCTCCGGCTTTATAGTTGACCGCTCAGGCCAGGGCCGAAGGGGAGCTATGACCACGCTCGAAGTCTCGAAGATGACGCCGAGCATCGGCGCCGAAGTCTCGGGCGTCGACTTGCGCGAGCCGCTCGACGGGCCGGTGTTCGACGAGATCCGCAGCCTGCTGTTGGCTCATCTGGTGCTGGTATTTCGCGCGCAGTTCCTCGACCCGGACCAACACGTCGCGTTTGCGAGGCAGTTCGGCGAGATGCACTACTCGGCGGTGCCGACCGCGCACGGCGGTCCGCCCGAGATCAATGTGCTCGACATGGTGAAGCCGAAAGGTAACGGCGCCGACCGCTGGCACAGCGACAGCCCGTTCCTCGCGGAGCCGACTGACGCGACGTTTCTCAACGCGGTGATGATGCCGCCCACGGGCGGTGACACCTGCTTCGCCAATATGTACGACGCGTACGACAATCTCAGCGAACCGATGAAGCGCTACGTGGATGGTTTGTATGCAGTCCACGACGTGACGACCACGCTGTACCTCGCCGTCGACAAGGGGAACAGCAACTTCGATGTCGCGGAGATGCAACGCCGTCTGCCGCCGGTCGAGCACCCGCTTGTTCGCACCCATCCCGAAACAGGCCGCAAGGTGCTCTATGTCGACGCGGCCTCGACCTCGAAGCTCGTGGGCGTTTCGCGCAAGGAGAGCGAAGTGATTCTGGATCATTTGTTCTCGCAGGCGCACAACGCGGCGGTGCAGTGCCGCGTGCGTTGGCGAGCCGGCGATCTCGTCTTCTACGACAACCGGTGCACGCAGCACATCGCGGTCTCGGACTACACCGAGCGCCGGATCATGCACCTCGTATCCATCAAGGGATCACGCCCGGTCTGAGTATCAGCGACGGGCAGCTTGCACACAGCCGCGCGCCTGTTGGATCCACGTGGCCGCGCGCGATGAGAATCCGCAGCGAGAGACCTACGACAATGCCGATCAAGACCCAACCGACACCACGAGCCACAGGCTGGTACCCCAGTCCACCACAGCACGTCGAGCTCCGCGTGCTCATTGTTCGGGACGAGAAATGTCCTCTGTGCATGGGTGTCGTTGTTGGCCGACGACCACGTGTCGCCGTGCGCAGCGACTAATATCGCGAGACAGCTTTGCGCTTCGCCGTGATCGCCGGTGTCGATATCGCCCGACGACGGGTTGGCTGTCGCAGGGCGATGCCAAGCTGTCGTCGCCCTGTGGAGGACATCACATGGATGCGCAACAGCCAAGCTTTCAGATGCGTTGGCGGGCTCGTCTCGACGATTGGCAACGCGCGTCGACCCCCGTGTCGTTCAGCTATGCAGTGGTCAAGAAGTTCGCTGACGATCGCGCTGGGCGACTCGCGGCGCTGATCGCGTACTACGCATTCTTTTCGCTGTTCCCGGTACTACTCGTCGCGGTGACGATCGTGGCATTCGTAGTGTCCGATTCAACCGCGGCCGAGTTGGAGAACTCGGCGCTTGCCCAAATCCCGGTGGTCGGTGATCGAATCGGCCAACAAGTCGATCAACTGGGCGGAAGCTGGATCGCGCTTGTGGTCGGTCTCGCCACGGCACTTTGGGCGGGGCTCGGATGTATGCAGGCGGCGCAGGATGCGATGAACAACGTCTGGGGCGTCCCCCGCCTTCGCGAGCCGTCGTTTCTGCTGAAGCGCCTGCGGTCCGTCGCCGTGTTGGGTGTGGTCGGGCTTTCGTTGGCTATCGGCGCCACGGGCTCACAACTCGTGGCGCTCGTTCCCGACGTGTCGGGAGCGGGCCGAGTCGCCGGCGCGGCGCTGAGCATGGTGGCGAACGTCGGCGCGTTTCTGCTCGCGTACCAGATCCTTGGCGTCGACCGGCATCCATGGCGCCAACTGCTGCCGGGTGCAATTGTGGCAGGCGTCGGCTACACCGCGCTCCAGTTCATCGGGCAGTGGTACGTGCAGTACACAATTGCCGGAGCCGAAGACACATATGGGACATTTGCCGTAGTGATCGGGCTCCTGGGCTGGCTCTACCTCCTGGCACAACTCATCCTTTTCGCCGCCGAGATCAACGTCGTGCACGCACACCGATTGTGGCCTCGTTCGTTGCGGCTGGAGGCGCCAACAGCAGCGGACGAAGAGATCATCAGGATCGCCGCGAGGTCGGCTCAACTACGACCGGGAACCCAGATACTCGTCGATTTCGGTGGTCCTGAGGGACATCATCGGATCGAACCGGCCGACCCTCTCGGCGCTGCCCCTTGACCACATCCGTTGATCACATACGTCCGGGAGTCGGGGCTAATGAGTCAGCGGGGGGTTGAACCGCGTATTGCCGTTCACGGATCGCCTGTTGACCTTGTAGCTCTGCGATGACTCTCGCACTCCTCGCACGCGCGTCATCGCCAAGGCTGTCGAAGATCTGCGACACGGCCCGGTGGAACTCTGCAATGCCTTCATGACGAGCAGCGGACCGGGCATGAGCGGTGGCGCGCAGTTCGGCAAAGGGGACCGCGACATCGTGAGCGCCGGTCACGAGAAGATGTCCCGTCCGTCGATCAAATATTCGGTAGTACCAGTGATGTCGAGCACGTTCCGCACCGTTTCGCTCGGATTTACCAGCCGCAGATGCCGGTTACGGCGCCGTATGTTCAAGAACGCGCGGAGCGCTGACGAGTCGAAGAACGTGACGCCGCTGAGGTCTACCTCGAGAGGCTCTGCATCGAGCCCGCCGAGCCACCCTTCGATATCCCGCGCCGTGGCCGCGTCGCATTCTCCGCGAATTGTCGGCCGTTCTCCTATCACCACAAGTTCAAACTTCGAAGTCTCGAGACCCATGTTCCTCCGAATTCCTCCGAACTGTTTCTTCTTCTTCGGACCGCGTCCACCAAAGGTCGGTTCTGACCGTGCGCGTCAATGCCCAACCCCCCGGCAGTTCAATCCAAGCCACTGTCCGATATTTCTGTGGAGACGCGGTCGCGAAAATGTGCAGATTTCGTGACGTCTCGCGCTGCCTGCTGCGCCGGGCCTGTCACATCGGGCAAGAACGCGGTCGAATCAGGTAACCGAGTGGACACGAATGCTGTTCGTGTTTCCGGGCCTGCCCGGTGGCGTGCCGGCCACGACGACGACTACGTCGCCCGAAACGGCCCGATCGAGGTCGCGAATGGAACGGTCGACAGCCTCGATCAACTCGTCCGTCGTCGCGACCCTGGGGGCGACGAACGACTCGACACCCCAAACCAGGGTGAGTTGCCTCTGCACCGTGCGGTGAGGAGTGAAGACCAGCAGAGGCAATGCAGGTCGGTGTGCAGATACTCGCCTCGCGGTGGTTCCTGTCTCAGTGAACGCAACGAGCGCCGCGGCGTCGGTGGTGAAGGCAAGCACCACGGACGCAAGACTGATCGCCTCTTCGCGTCCCGTCAGCCGGAGTTCGAGGGATGGGTGAACGTCGGCTCGACCTTGCTCGGTCGCGGCGATCACCAGCGCCATGGTCTTCACGGTCTCGATGGGCCAGCAACCCACTGCCGTCTCGCCGGACAGCATCATCGCATCAGCACCATCGAGCACCGCGTTCGCCACGTCCGAGACCTCGGCTCGCGTCGGCCTGTCAGCCGCGATCATCGACTCGAGCATCTGTGTCGCGACGATCACTGGCTTCGCGTACTCTCGGCAGACCTGGATCGCCCGCTTCTGCACGAGCGGCACCTGCTCGAGTGGGAGCTCCACGCCAAGATCGCCGCGGGCCACCATCAGGCCGTCGAAAGCGGCAACCACCTCGTCCAACGCCGCGACTGCTTGTGGCGTCTCCAGCTTGGCGATTACCGGGACACGCCGTCCCACATCGTCCATGATCGCCCGGGGCAACTCGACGTCAGACGGCCGGCGAACGAACGACAACGCGACAAGATCGACACCGATATCGAGCATGAATCGAAGATCGTCGGCATCCTTCGCCGTGAGCGCCGGCGCCGAGATGTCGACGCCCGGCAAGTTCAAGCCCTTGCGATCCCCGACGAACCCGCCCTGGACGACAAGGCATCGAATGTCACTGCCGTTGGATCCGAGGACCTCGAGCCGAACCCTCCCATCGTTTGCGAGAATCTCGTCGCCGATGCCCACCTCGTGCGCGAGCAACGCATAATCCATCGACGCACGCTCGGCCGATCCCACGACCGGTTCGGTCGTTAGAATGAAACGATCACCTGTGACGAGGTGAGCGACACCGCCCTCGAAGACACCCAGTCGGATGCGCGGACCCTGGAGATCGGCGAGTACTCCCACAACGCGACCAACAGCGTCGGCCGCCTTCCGGATATGAGCGCAGAGCTGACGGTGTTCCTCGTGAGTCCCGTGTGAGAGATTCAAACGAGCGACGTCCATGCCCGCTCGGACCATCGCCTCGACTTGCTCCGCAGTCGACGTTGCCGGGCCGAGAGTGCACACGATCTTGGCCCTCCGACCCGGCGTTCGAGCGGTCGGAAACTGTTCGGTCGTCATCGCCCGCATTATGGCCGACCGCGGGCTTTGCGCGACACGAGCCACGGCCAGCGCCTCGGTTGTCGTTGTCGCAGTGGGTTGGCCCCACCAGTGGATCAATCGCGCAGAAATGCAATGTAGCTGTGACCCGCTCAACACAGCTGCGTCGGATGATGAGCGCGGGCCACTCGGGGCTTGTCAGCAAATGAAGGGACTCCTCCATGACAGCGACCGCAACCATCTACGAGCACGAAGCGGCATGGAGCGAACTTTGCGAGCCGATTCGTGTCGAGACCCAGGAAGTCCGTTATCTCGATATGAGCGGGGACGGCGTGCCGGACGCCGTGGAACGCGTGCAACGGCGAGCCTATCGCAATCCGGCAAACGGCCTCGTTGACATCGTCGAAGAGACTCGACGGCTCACGTACGGCATCGGTATCAATGGCAACCCTGCTGGGGTCGAAGAGCGGACGAGGGTATTCGAACGCGACCGGGTGGCCGTCGCTCGTCGCGACATCCCGCCCTGGTGATCTCGACGCTGCTCCGCTGACGTTCGGCGCGACAATTTTGCGATGATGGGTGGCATGCAGTTGCGCCTCTCATCGTACATAGAGCGATTTCGAGCGAGCCTGTTCCTCGTGCCGATGATCGGACTGGTCGGCGCGTTGGTACTGGGTCTCGCCACCATCACGATCGATTCACGTCTCGACTGGGACGACGCCGAATTGCCTTTGGGCTTTTCGTCCACCGTAGAGAGCTCTCGGGCGTTGCTGAGCACGATCGCCGGCGCCACGATCACGTTTGCAGGTATCGCCTTCTCGATCTCGTTGCTGACCATACAGGGAGCGACGAGCCAGTTTTCACCCCGTGTCGTGCACACGCTGTTCCGTGATCCGTTCAACAAACGGGTGATGGCACTGGTCGTTGGTACGTTCACCTATTGCTTGATCGTGTTGAGATCCGTGCGGTCACCACTCGAGAGCAACGGGGAGCCGGTGATACCTCACGCTTCGGTAGCACTTGCCGTTGTGCTCGGCATCGCCACGATCCTCGCAACCGTGGCGTTCATCGATCACAGCGCACATGCCATGGACGTGAGCGAGATCCTCGGACGCGTCACCCGCGAGGCGACGGGCCGAATCCACTCCGAGTGGACGCCGGCGACATCGCCTCGTGAGCGACCGAGCGTCATCACCACCATGCCCGGGCATACGGTGCGCTACGAGCAGTCAGGGTGGATACAACGAATCGATACCGACGCGATTCTCGGGCTCGTAGCCGACGGTGGCACCTTGCAACTCGACGCTCAACCTGGGCGATACGCCATCGTGGGCACGCGAATGGGAGTACTCACACCAACGCCCGCCGATCCGCAAGCGATCGAGCGAGCCATCTGCGCCGAAATCGTTGTCGGCGACACGCGGACGATGGATCAAGACGTCTCCTACGGGCTGCGCCAACTCGTCGATGTGACTCTCAGGGCGCTGTCCCCCGGGATCAATGATCCCACCACCGCGCAAGACGCAATCTTCCACACCGCCGCGGTACTCCTCGAGCTGCTGCGCCACGACCCTCCCACTGCCGAGCAAATCGGCGACCGCGGTCAGCGCCTTGTGATGACGAATTCGCCAACAACCGACGAACTCGTCCGCTTGGCCTTCGACGAGACACGTCGCGCCGCCTCGAACCAACCGACTGTCTGCATCTATCTCCTTCAAGCAATCGCGCTGATCAGAGAACCGCTCGACGCCGTCGGCCTGAGCGATCGTACCGAAGCGCTCGTCGAACAGGGCTACCTCATCGCCGCCGGATGCCGAGCGTCCTCGATGTTGTCCGCTGATGTCGACCTTGTCGAGGAGGCCTTCGCCAAACGATTCGCAACGAGGGCACCGATCACCTGACGAAATCAGTTGGCGAGCCACGCGTCATCGAACAGGATCGACGAGGCCGCGGTGCGCTGTGCCCCTTGCAGGGTCGGCGTGTGGATGAGCGCTTGGGGAATCTGGGTGATCACGTGCGCAGAAGTTGCTCAGTGGCTACGCGAGATCGTGCCGTGGCGAAATGCGCGCACGCGTGTGGCGAAGCGACAAGGACAACAACTGCACTCCATCGTCATCGACGCGATCGATGTCCGAGCCTGGTATTACGACGTCCGCGTGACTGAACCCTTGACCCTCCCGAACGACGATCGAGCTGATTCGTCCGCTGCCTCGCTCTAGATTCCACAGAACGATGTGACCGACGTATCGTTGCGATGCGCTGCGCACCGGGACTGGGGAACGCAACGCGAGCGGCGCATCAGGAACTCCGTCAGGTCGGATGAGAGGGAAGTCACCTCGAGGCGCGAGCCACAAGCCGGGTCGCCCCGTTTCATTTGACTCGGCGTACGCAGGTTGCTCGAACGGAGCGACGAATCGCGCCAGATGTTCGACTTCTGCGCGTTCGAGTTCCATCTCCAACCAGTCGCCGTCTCCCGCAGACACACAGGAAACCTGCACGACTCTAGGAACGACACCGCGCACGCTCACAACAAGATGAGTGATCTGTGTCGTCCCCACGTCACAGACGAGGGCGACCACTTCTGCAACGACCCCGTGCGGGGTCCTCGCTTTCGAGCCGCAATGCAGCGAGACCGTCTCGGCCGGGACTGCCGGCACCAACGTCAACGCCATTGCGGCCTCCTCGATGGCGGGCGGCAAATGTTGCAACGCGTCACCAACTGCCATCAGTTTGCAGTGCAAACGGATGGGCGCCGTTGCCATTAGCAATGAGATTTCGTGCTTTTGCCGCAACGTGGCGCCGTGCGCTCGATCGCGTGACGGCCTACGAGTCGTTACCGCAGGACACAGGTGGGGTCATTCGACCGGTCCGCTCACGACGAGTACGGGCCGATCCGTTCCGCGCACGACCGCCTGGGCCACAGAAGGGTCGAGCAGACGTCGCAAGACTCCCTTGTCGTGAGATCCCACCACGACCACGTCGACGTCGTACTCTTCAGCAGCATCGCAAACTGCCGTCGCAGGATCGCCGAACTCCGGAAGCACCTCTGACGCCTCTATCCCTACGTGCTCGACGAGTGCGCGGAGCTCTTCTTCATCGAGCCCGGATGGGCGCAGTTCGGTGAGGGGGATCGGGTACACCGTGCCGAACCCACCGGCTGCTACCCACGGCACCACATGGCGCGTCACATTGACGACCAGATAGTCCGCGTCGCCGAAGAGGCGTCCTGCTTCGCGTGCAGCTCGGAGCGAGACCGGCGACTCGTCGAGAGCAATGAGAATCTTCACGGCAATCCTCCTCGACATCTTGGCCCTACACGCGGCGCGTCGACGACCGAAGCATCCAAAGTGATTTACACCGCTGCGCCGTATTTCTTACTCAGCCAGCCCGTGCTTCACGATCGTGTTGGTGATTGACACGCGCCACTACCCACCAGCGTTCGCGGATAAACTGGCGCGCGGCGATTTGAAGCCACTCGAATGATCAGCCCGAGCGGATCGGGCTACCAACGGCGTGCGCCTACGACTACGTGCGCCTACGACTATCAGACGAGCGGGCGCAAACTTCACCACGTGCTGGTGGGACTGCATCCCACCAGAGAAAGATCGGTTCGATTCGTCACATCGTGTGCCTCGCGCGAACGATCATTCGAAGCTGCGTCGACGCGATCGAAGCATTCGCCGTGAGGCCGCCGTCGTCGAATTCACGGATCGGCGCGCGGACTATTGGGGTCGTAGCACCAGGTTGTACTGCACGGCGTAGTCCGTCGATGTGGGATTCTGCCGATCCTCGATCTGCGAAGCGGATACCTCGAGCCGGAGATTATCGCGGGCCCAATCGGCGCGAACTACTGCACCCGCGGGCGGAATGGGCGCGGCAGGCTCCCATCGAGTCGAGGCAAGCTCCGCGGCATAGAAGTCGATGATGCGTTGAGGAGTGGCTCCTATCGAGCGGTAGCTACGCGAAATCGTGCCGTCCTGGTCAGCGCGCGGGCCGAGGGGATCGCTGCGCGGGTAGATGGGCAGACAGTCGAACACTCCTTGCTCGAACGACGTTACGTTCGGAGCGGGCTGAGTCGTTGCGTCGTCACCGCAACTGACTATTAGCAACGCGGCGGCCGCGCCCCAGAATACCTTCAACTTCGTTTGCATCGATTTCACCTCACATCGGCAACGGATTCGCGTCATCTCCCGTCTCCAGAACTCCCTCGGCGACCGCTGCCGTGGAAGTCAGTGGTCAACCCGGTCGATCGGCCAGTCGTACCTGCACTTCGAATTCTCTCGCGTCGCGATGAGCGGTCACGGTGACGGTGTCGCCCGGATCTCGGTTCCGTAGCGCGACGAGCAGGTCCTCGGCATTGCGCAGCGACTGCCCACCGATCGCCGTAAGCACGTCGCCGGGTTCGAGCTGCACGCTGGCCGCGGGACCTCCGGGCTCGACGCTCAGCACCAATACGCCCTCGCTGACTTCGAGCCCGAACTGTTGCGCCATCCCTGGCGTGAGCGTGGCTGGCCGAATCCCGATGAAGGCATGCTGCGCCCGACCGCTATCGAGCAACTCGTCAACGGTTGCTGTCACGGTCTGCGCCGGTATGGCGAAGCCGATCGAAACGGACCCCGTCTCCGGAGGCAAGTACGCAACGTTGATACCCATCACATTGCCGTCGGCGCCAACGAGCGCACCACCGGAGTTCCCGGGCGATATCGGCGCATCAGTCTGAATAAGGTCGACCAAGGATGCTGATTGCGCCGCTGATCCGGGGATCGAACGATGGAGCCCGGAGACCACCCCGACCGTGACCGAATTCGTGAATCCCAGGGGGTCGCCGAGCGCGATCGCGAGCTCGCCGACGCGGGGAAGCGTCGTCGCGAACTCCGCGCGCGGTGCCTTCTTCGTCTGCTCCATTTTGAGTACCGCAAGATCGACAACGGCGTCAGTGGCGTGCACGCGGGCGGATACCTGTGCACCATCGGCGAACGCAATCTGGACCCTCGAAGCGCCGGCAATGACATGGTTGTTGGTGACGACTGTGCCGTCCTCGTCATAGACGACACCGCTGCCTTGCCCTACGTCGGTCAAGACTGTCACCACGGATGGCTGGACGCGTTCGACGATCTCGGGTATCCGTGCGAACAGGCCGGATTGAGTCGACGTCGCCGGCCCTGTAGTGGAGCTACTCGGACTGGTAACCGGCGCAGAACCTGTCGAGCCGTCGCGACCGCCGGTACATGCAGTGAGCACGACCACGGCGGCAACCACGAGCAAGCGCTTCATATTGGCCTTTGCCCTTCGAAGCGGGTTACGAAACCAGCGAAAGAGAACCCGAGTGGGCCTTCAGCAGAGAGATGAACCCGCAACTGGCGCGGCGACGAAAATGACGAAGACCGTGAACATTCCGAGCAGCATGAGGCTCGTGATTGCGACGAACCTTCCGTTCTGCCGCTGGGCCTCGTCGTCAACACGGACTTCCTCGGATTCATAATCGTCGGGTCCGCGAAAATTGCCGCGGCTCTTCGCATAGCGGCGCTGCGCCAGCAACGCGAAGAGGACCGTGGCGCCTCCGGCGAGCGCCGCCCCGACGAACGTGACGATCTTGATCGCGGATAGAGGCAGCAGGTCAGGATCATCTGCGCAGCTCAACTCGGCAACGAGGTAGGCCACCCAGAAGTAGCCGTAACCGATCACGGGACCAGCGAGGATCAAGGTCCACGTGCGCGATCCCTTGCCGGGAGCGGGCCCGAGTCCGGCTCCCCGAGCAGGCGTGGACGACTTCATACAGGTCTCACGCAGCTCGCGGGACCAGGTACAGCGTGGCTGCTCCTACGAGCCACATGACGGTGAGGGCTGCGTAGTAGCGCGCAGCGTTCGTCACCGCAGCGTGTCTCCGAGCCGTGAAATCGTCCTTTCGGGCTGAGTGCAGCACCACCGCATCGATCACGAGTCCGATGAGCGCAATGACAAGCATGAAACCCGTGAGGACGTAGAAGATCGACCCGTACGCGTGAGACTGTGCGTCGAAATCCATTTCGGCGAGGTCATACAGTTGCACTCCCGCCGCGGCCACCGTGAGAAGGCCGGCGATGATCAGCGCGGTCTGCAACTCGTTCTGCGCACCAGCGCGAATCGCCCGAAGGGCACGGAGCATCGCTATGCCACTCGCCGCGATTGCGAGAGAACTGATCGCCGCGAGCATGACCGCCGGGTTCGTCACTGCTGGAGGCGGCCACTGCGTACTCTCGACCCGGAGATAGAAGTAGCTGAGTAGGAGTGTGGCGAAGAAGACTGCGCCCACGAGCAACGCCAAGCCCATGCCCCACGAAGCCAACGCTTGCCCACCGCCGGTGCGAACCGGCACGCCATGCTCACGCTCGAACGCTTCCTCTTCCGCTTCGTCCCAGGGAGCCGGTTCGGGCCTGTTCCACATCACGACCGCCGTGATCAAAACGAGCGCGGCAAAGGCGAGCATGAGGATGTTGTGGAGCATCTCGCCGATGAACAGCAGCACCGTCCCCACCGCGGCGAAGAACGGCCAGATCGACGGGCCCGAAATCCGAATGACCTCTTCCGGCTTCGCGTCATTCGTACTCGTCACCAATGCTGCACGCCAATGCAGCGGCCAGTCGGCCAACGCGCGGAGGAACGTGACCAGCTTCGCGTCGCCAGTGTGCAGATCCGCTTGGTCCCAGAGCGGATGACGGCTGCGCACGATCGGAGGCACAGAGAAACCTTGATTCGGTGGCGGCGACTTGACCGACCACTCGAGTGTGTCGGCGCCCCATGGGTTTTCGCCAGCAAGGGGTCCGCGAAACCGGGTGTACACCAGGTTGGCGATGAAGACCATGATTCCGGAGAACAAGATGAACGCGCCGATGGTAGAGATCATGTTGTAGATGGCCCATCCGTAGTTCTCGTCGTAGGTGTAGACGCGTCTTGGCATTCCCTTCAGCCCGACGATGTGCATGGGAAAGAACGTCACGTTGAGCCCGATGAACATCAACCAGAAGTTCCACCTACCCAGTCGCTCATTCAGCAGTCGTCCACTGAACTTCGGTAGCCAGTAGTAGGCCGCGGCGAAGATGGGGAAAGCGACGCCGCCAATGAGGACGTAGTGGAGGTGACCGACTACGAAGTACGAGTCGTGGGCCTGAAAGTCGAACGGCGCTGATGCCACCATTACTCCGGTGATCCCACCGATGACGAAGGTGATGAGGAACCCCATGATGAAAAGCAGCGGTGTCTTCCAAACCGGTTTGCCCGTCCAGATCGTGGCGATCCAAGCAAAGATCTGAATGCCGGCGGGAATGCCGATCGCCATGCTGGCCGCCGAGAAGAAGCTGAGCACGACCGGCGGTAATCCAACGGTGAACATGTGGTGCGCCCACAGCGCGAAGGACATGAATCCGATGGCGACGAACGCGGCGACAAGCCACGCGTAGCCAGCGATCTTTTGTCGGACGAAGACCGGCACCACCATCGAAACGACGCCGGCCGCGGGCAGGAACTGGATGTAGACCTCTGGATGGCCGAAAATCCAGAACAAATGCTGCCAAAGCAGAGAGCTGCCTCCCGCGTCTGTGTCGAAGAACTTCATGTCGAAGCTGCGGCTCAGCTCGAGCAACATGCTCCCAACTACCAATGTGGTGAATGCAAACACGATCATGAATGCAGTCACCAACATCGCCCATGCGAAGAGAGGCATGCGACTCAGCGTCATACCCGGGGCGCGAAACTTGAGGATGCTGATGATGATCTCTACGCCGGCCGCGATCGCGCCCACCTCGGCGACGCTGAGGCCGAGCACCCAGAAGTCGATTGCGAGATCGGGCGAGTATTCCTCGAGGCTGAGCGGTGTGTATGCGAACCAACCCGCGTCGGGAACGAGTTGGAACAAGGTGCTGCTGTAGTAGAAGAGCCCCCCCATCAAATAAGTGAAGAAGCTGTAGGCGCCAAGCCTTGGGAAGGGCATCTCGCGGGTACCGAGTAGAAACGGCAGCATCAAGATGGCGAAGCCTTCGGTTATCGGCAAGATGACGAGGAACATCGTCACCGACCCATGGTTCGTGAACAACTCGTTGTACAGCTGGGGACTCACGAAGTCGTTCTCGGGTACCGCGAGCTGAAGGCGCATCACGAGCGAGTCGACACTGCCGCCGAGGAGGAGAAAGAAGAAGCCTGTGTACAGCAGGCGCTTGCCGATGGCGTCGTTCTGCACTGCCATCAACTTGCCTAGCAGCCCTGGCGGATCGTCCCAGAGTGCGTTCATCTGGGCAGCCGTTTCCGGCGCCTCGTCCGCAATGGGCGTCTGCAGTTTCGAGGACCGTCGGCGCGTCACTCGAGGTTCTCCAGGTAAGTCACCAGGGCGCGAAGGTCGGCGTCGCTGAGGTCGAACGACGGCATGGCCGTGCCCTCTTTCAGCACTGCGGGGTCGTGCAGCCAAGTGAAAAGTTCCGCCGCCGCGTTCGCTGCTGTGCCCGCCAGGATCTCGCGCCGGCTGGCCAAGTGCGTCAGGTCAGGTCCCGCATTCGGGGCGGTGTCGGTGACTCCGCGGATGGTGTGGCAGCGGGCGCACGCGTTCTCGGCGAACACGTCTCGTCCACGCCGGGCAACGTCGTCGGCCGGCTCGGCCGCCGGGAGGCGCTGTGCGGCGAGCCACGAGGCGAACGCATCGGGCGAATGCGCGACGACGAGAAGGCCCATCTTCGCGTGCTGCAAACCGCAGAACTCGGCGCAGGCGCCCCGAAACGTTCCCTCCTCACGCGCTTCGATCACGAGGCGGTTGGTATCGTCGGGCGTCAGGTCGAGTTTGCCGTGCAGCTGTGGGACCCAGAAGCTGTGAATCACGTCGGCCGAACGGAGCTGCAACTCGACACGCTCGCCGACCGGGATGTGGATCTCGTTGGCGACGGTCACGTGCTCGCCCGGATAGTGCACCGACCACCACCACTGGTAGCCGACCACCTGGATCACCAGGCCGCCCGCCGGAACCTCTCGCGGGAGCCTTTGCATCGTCGTCACGCTCAATGCCAGTGCAGCAGTGAGCAGGACTGCTGGTAGTACAACGCCGCCGCTCACGATCCAGCGATTGGCGACTCGATCCGGCACCGATCCCGGCACTTCCCCTAGCCCGGCGTCGCGCCGAGCGCGCCGGCCGCGCACGGCGACAATGAGCAGCAAACCGGCGACGATAGCGAAGGCCAACGTGCCGATGGCCAGGAGGATCCACCACAGTTCGGCGATCCGTTCGGCCGCGGGGGCTCGCGGGTCGAGCGCCGATGGCTGTTCGATCGTCGACCATCGCGGCCCGGCCACGCCCATGGATCGCCCCGTCATGACATGAGGCCGTCAACGCGGATTCGTCAGCCGGACTCGTCTTCGGAAATTCCGTGGGTGCAGCGCTACCACGGGACGCGTCCGATCAAACCCACCGCGGGTTTACGGCCGTGGCGGCGGCGGGTAGGACCTCGCCAAGATGCCCAGTATCGCTCGCCCGCGTCGGGATGCAGCTGCCTTCATCGCGGGAGCTGCACTGCTCGCGATCGCCCTCAGTCCGCCAGTCGAGTCGAAGGTCGAGCAGCGGCTCTCCGTGCACATGATTCAGCATCTACTCATCGTGTCGGCGGCTCCTCTCGTAGCCATCGGTCAGCGGCGCGTCGTCAACTCGTTGCTGAATCGGGAGTGGCGCCGGAAGCTGCGCGGCTCCCGCCTCGCAATTGAGGGGCGCCGCTTTGGCCGTCGCAGTGTGGCCATCTTGCCGCTGGCGGCGGCCCTCGCGCATATAGGCGTGCTCGCCGTCTGGCATCTGCCGGGCGCGTACGACGCTGCGCTCGACCACGAAGCCCTCCACGTATCCGAACACGCAACGCTCTTCATGACGGCTTTCATCGTGTGGGTCGGTGTCCGTGCCGCACGCCGTGTTGCACCCGCCAACGCGATCGCCGCCCTTTTCGCCGTCTCGATTGCGGGTGCTGCGTTGGGCGCGCTGATCACCTTCGCAAGGACACCGCTGTACCGCTCGTACGACGACTCAGTGAGCGCGCAAGGCGCAGGAATGACGGTGCTCGAGGATCAGCAACTCGCCGGTGCACTCATGTGGGTGTTCGGTGGGCTGCTCTATCTCTCCGGCGCCATCTCGGTCGTCGTGAAGAGCGTGAAGGCGCCGACGTCAACGAGAGACCAGGCGCATGTAGCCGCGCATCCCGAACTTGACGGGTACACCCATTCGCCCTCTCCGAGCAGAAAGTGATCGGTCACCTCGTCATCTTCACGATCGGCGCCGGCGTGGTGTGGTTCGCGGGCACGTGGTTGGCGCGACTGGCGGATGCGATCGCCGAGCGGACCAACGTGGGCAAGGTCTTTATCGGCATTGTATTGCTGGCGACGGCGACGTCACTTCCCGAAATCGCAACAACGGCAAGCGCCGCGACGCTCGGCAAACGCTCCCTTGGCGCTGAGCAATTTGTTCGGTGGCATAGTGGTGCAGACCGCAATGCTGGTAGTCGCCGACGTCGTCGCCGGCCGTGCCGCGTTGACATTCTTCGTGGCGAAGCCAGCGCTGATGTTGCAGGGCCTGTCGCTCATAGGCCTGCTCGCAGTTGCGCTGGCCGCAATGGCTACCGGCGACTTTTATTCGATTTTGGGGATCGGAATGTGGCCCCCGATCATCTTCGTGATCTACGTGCTCGCACTCCTCCTTATCCGCCACCACGAAGCGGACGGCGCCGCGTGGCGACCGGTCGATATACCGAATGTGGACGTTGACCACGAGAGTGCAGTGAGCGGCGACGGAGGTACACCACTTGCGGACTGGTCGCTGCGGCGCATCATGGTCTTGTTCGCCGGCGCCAGTGCCACTGTGCTCGCAGCCGGCTACCAACTTACCCGCTCCGCCGACGTCATCGCGGTCGAGACCGGTCTAGGCGCCTCTTTCGTCGGGGCAGTCTTCTTGGCCCTCGCGACGTCATTGCCCGAACTCAGTGCGACGACGAACTGGCGGTGGCCAACATCTTCGGGAGCAACGCGCTCATGGTCGCGTTGCTGATCGAAGCAGACCTGTTCTACCGTGAAGGATCCTTGCTCGCGCATGCGACCGCACCGGTGGTTTTCTCCGCTGCGATGGGTGTCACGGTGACCGTGGCGTACCTCATCGGGATCGTCGAGCGCCGGAACCGAACGGTGCTCCATATGGGCCTCGACTCGCTCGCCGCGCTGGTCGTCTTCGCCTCCACTCTCGCAGGAGTGTTCCTCATGCGTTGAACTGCGTGATCTCCACGGGCATATCCGAGTGGCCGGCGACCGCTGTGGAGGAGGTGGCGACGATGGTCGAGGGGTTTGCCTGTACGGGCCGCGGGTAACGAAACGTGCCCGCTGCGGTCGTACGCAATCGCAGCAGCGTCACCTGCCCGCAACAGATCGCGACACGATGCGCATCGAGGATTACGCCCTTGTGGGCGACACGCAAGCTGCGGCCTTGATCAGCCGGGACGGGGCCATCGATTGGCTGTGCTTGCCGCGCTTCGACTCTGACGCCTGCTTCGCCGCCCTCCTCGGAACCTCTGAGCACGGCAGTTGGACACTCCGTCCCGCGTCGCGGGTCATCAGCTGTCACCGTCGCTATCGCGGCAACACGCTCGTGCTGGAAAGCGAGATCGAGTGCGAGGACGGCCGCGTGCGAGTGGTCGACTTCATGCCCCCGCGCGGTGCGCGACCGGACATCGTTCGGCGCATCGAGGGCGTGAGCGGGCGCGTACGTCGATCGAGGCGACGCTGTCTCGTTGGTGCTGACGTGGCACCCTTCCCATGAACCGTTACCGCCGATGCTCGACCCCGTGCGCGCGCTCGAGGAGACTGTGTCATGGTGGGAGAAGTGGGCTGCCCGCTGCACGTACGGCGGCGAGTGGAGTGACCTCGTGATGCGCTCGCTGCTGACACTGAAGGCTCTCACCTACGCGCCGACCGGCGGAATCGTAGCCGCCGCGACGACATCTCTACCCGAACAACTAGGGGGAGTGCGCAACTGGGACTATCGGTACTGCTGGGTGAGAGACGCGACTTTCACGCTGTACTCACTTCTGGGTGCGGGCTACGAGCGAGAAGCGAGCGCCTGGCGGGACTGGCTGCTGCGCGCCGTGGCGGGACGACCCGATGACATGCACATCATGTACGGCGTCGCCGGCGAGAGGCGACTTCCGGAGATCGAGATCGACTGGCTCCCTGGCTACGAGAACTCGAGCCCGGTC
Organism: Acidimicrobiales bacterium; assembly: GCA_035525225.1. Classification (GTDB taxonomy): domain Bacteria; phylum Actinomycetota; class Acidimicrobiia; order Acidimicrobiales; family WLNW01; genus DATLFA01. The sequence continues at coordinate 117,923 of DATLFA010000049.1, read as the reverse complement.
CGCATCGGAAACGCCGCGGCCCGTCAGTTTCAACTCGACGTCTATGGCGAGATCATGGACGTGATGTATGAAGGCACCCGTAGTGGCGTTGCGCACAGCGCGGCCGGCTGGGACCTCCAGCGAGGGCTACTCGACACGCTCGAATCACGATGGCGTGATCGCGACGACGGCATCTGGGAGGTTCGCGGACCACGTCGCCATTTCACACACTCGAAGGTGATGGCGTGGGTCGCGGCAGATCGGGCGGTCAAGACAGTCGAGCAATGCGGGCTCGACGGTCCGGTCACTCGGTGGCGTGCACTTCGTGCAGAGATCCATGACGAGGTTTGCGAACGAGGCTTCGACCCTGATCTCGGGTCGTTCGTGCAGTCCTACGGAGATACACGCCTCGATGGGTCGCTGCTGATGATCCCGTTGGTCGGGTTCCTTCCCGCAAGTGATCCCCGCGTCGTCGGCACGGTAAATGCCATCTAGCAGAGGCTGTGTCGAGATGGGTTTGTGCTGCGTTACCCGCAAGACGATTCGGGGTCTGACGGCCTCCCGCCGGGCGAAGGGGCATTCCTCCCATGCTCCTTCTGGCTTGCCGACAATCTCGCTCTGCTCGGCAGGCACAACGAGGCCCGCGATCTCTTCGCTCGGCTCACCGCACTCTGCAACGATCTGGGGTTGTTGTCCGAAGAGTACGATTCACTGGCGCGGCGGCTCGTCGGGAACTTTCCTCAGGCGTTCTCCCATGTGTCGCTGGTGAACACCGCGCGCAACCTGTCGGGCTCCGGCGGTCCCGCCGAAGACCGGAAACTCGCATAACGCAGTATCACGTCGATCGGTCACTCGTTGTTCTTGGCGGCGCGGTGCACGAAGCGCGTAGCGAGTTGTGTCGCGGCCCCGAGCGTTGGCCGGTGCATGCTCCACCACGTCATCGCGCTCGATGCCTTCGCTCGCTCGTCGAACGCGCCGTGAGCCCCATGGTCTCCGGCCACGGGCTCCCAAAGGTTTGCTTGCCGATCCGGATCCGCGCGCTCGTCGGTCTGCTGTGCAGTTACGCCTTTCCATCCGAGGTAGAGATCGAGTAAGCCTGGCACGAGCCGAGCCAAGATGATTGCCCGCGCGGTCGGCCAGCCGACCCACATCTCTCTGCGGGGATTGTCGGCCATGCGAACTATCGCCCGAGCCGCGACCTCGGGCTGAAAGATCGGCGGTACCGGCTGCGGACGACGCGGCAGACGCGAAAGCACCCAGTCGAACTGCGGCGTGTTCAATGCCGGCATCTGCACCATCCCGACGCGAACCCGACTGCCTCGCGCGTGTAGTTCACACCGAATCGATTCGCTGAAGCCCTCCACCGCATGCTTCGCGCCGCAGTACGCGCTCTGCATCGGTATGCCCCGATACGCGAGTGCAGAGCCAACCTGCACGATGGTGCCGCGGTCGCGCGGCAGCATCACCGATAGCGCTGCCCGCGTCCCGTTGACGTACCCGTGGTACGTCACGTCAGTGACTCGGCGGAACTCTTCCGGAGTGATCGCCGTGAACGGTGAGAACACCGAGACCATTGCATTGTTGATCCAGACGTCGATCGGACCGAACTCGCGCTCGACCGCCGCGGCCGCCGACTCGACCGCAGCGGGGTCGGCTACATCCGTGGGGACCGCAAGCGCCCGTCCCCCAGCGGCGGTGATTTCTTCCGCTGTCGCGCGAAGTCCGTCCGGGCCACGCGCCAGCAACCCGATGCGCGCCCCTCGCGCCGCGTACAGACGCGCTGTCGCGCGCCCGACTCCTGCGCTCGCTCCTGTGATGACGATCGTCCCCATGTTCATCTCCTGACTGTCGGTGTGCCCAACGCCTTCCAGCCCCCGCCTTGTGACTGAGTCGACGTGCCCGTGAAGCGGGCGGTGCCGAGCACTGCGGCGGCGGAGACAATCGCGGCTGCCGTTGCCGGGGCGGGATGCCCGCCGGCAAGTGGCGTAGCCAGGAGGCACCCCGCCAGGGCCACGTTGACCCAGTGCAGCGTGCGCGTGACGCCGCTCACAGCGATGATCCCGAAAGTCACGAGCAGTGGTCCGATCGAGCGATGGACGTCGTCCGCCCGGCTGCCCGAATAGTCGAGTATCGGCGGCGCCACCATCAACCACGCGCCGGTAGCGATCGCGACACCTTGCGCGATCATCCCTCGGCCCCATGCCAGAACGCGTGCAAGACCGGCTCTCCTCGCCTACGGACGCGAGCCAACACCTGCAGGCTCGCGAGGACCTCGTCCATCGCAGGTCCGATCATCACGACCGAGATCAGCGCGGACGCCAGGCACAGCGTGCAGAACGAATCGAACATCACCGGTTGGAGAACGACGAGCACGATGCTGGCAACTCCGAGAGGGCCTACCGCCACTCCGAACAACACCACCACCCAGGGTTGGCGCCGCCACCGATCGGGCCCACCGATCACTGCCGCCACCGCGTCCAGCAAATAGCCGGCGGCACCAAGCGCCGCGTCTGGTACTGGCAGAATTTTCGACACCTCCGACGTGAGGACTCTTTCGCTACCCGAGCCGAACACCGGCTCCCAAACCCGCTCGATCACACCGATCTGGAACGCGGTCAGATACGCAGCGATGCCGAAGCCGACGAGCGCCACGCCCGCGATCGGGAGGCGCTGTGACCAACCCGACGGGTTGTAGTCCCACCCGGGAGGGGCAGGTGGGGCAAGACTCATATGGCGCTCCTTGATGGCACTCAACGCCCAGACGCGTCGTGCACGAACGTTCGTCGTTCAACCGGGTCACGCGCCCGGCGTCTCAGATTTGCAGCAGAACGCCCGTTTGCTCCCTGACTCCAGTGGGCTTGCCATCAATTCCGATGCCGAACGCAAGACGCCTCGTCTCTTCAACCAATTCAGCACCAAGGTCGCGACCTCGAATTGATCTGCGAGTAACGCGCTCCACCGCGTCGGGTGTGCCGTCGCCGGTCAAGTCGAGATAACGCACGTGCACCGACTCGATCTGACCGGTGTCGACGTCACCCACCAGCTTTTCGGACGCTCTGTGTGTGCTGGTCATCGCCGACCTCCAGGTCTTGTGGGAAGGCCTCGTGGGCACAACCGCGGAGTATTCATGCCCAGTGCCCCGGCTGTTTACTCATGCCCAGTGCCCCCTGTGTCGCCCGCTGCACAGTGGTCACGAACGCAATGTGTCCGCGTGAACGATCTCGGGTCGGGGCACACTGGACTCGTCAATGCGCCGGGCGTGCGTGTGCGGCGACTCGCGGCGAAGGTTTGTGTGAGGCAGGCACCATCGGGGTAGCGCGAGAGCGTGTTTTTCGACAGCTGGGAGAACGTCGGCCGTGTACTGGTGCGGGGTTCGATCGCGTATCTGAGTCTCGTTGTCGCTCGACTTGAGTTCGATTATTGCGGGCGGTATGTCGATTCCGGCCGCATCCAACGCCGCTTTCACCGCCGAGATGGCATCATCCCTTGCACGCACTGCATTCAATTGGCGCGAGTTGGACCAAAACCGAACACCGATTTCGACAGCAGATCCACCCAACTGCTGCACCAACGCCTCTGGTTGTGGCTCGGCCGCGACGGTATCGACATCTCGCAGCGAGTCCAGCACAACGCGACGGACAGTCTGGAGATCGGCGTCGTAGGCGACACCCACAACAATCGTCAACAGCCGGTCCGCCCTCGAGGTTTGCACTCGAATCACATTTTTGTAGACGTCTCGGTTCGGAACGAGCAGGAGCTGCCCGTCGTACTGGCGAATCCGCGTCTCTCGGATGGTGATGCCTTCTACCGTCCCTTCGTAACCCGCTACCGCGATCTCGTCGCCCGAGCGAAACGGCTGACGAAACCGCAACAGCACTCCGGACAGCGTGTTCTCGAGAATGTCTTGAAACGCGAAGCCAATGGCGACCGAGAAGAAGCCCAATCCTGCGAGCAGATTCACCGGCCGAATCGACGGAAACGTGACGGCAAGCGACACGAGAACCGAGGCAAACAGGAAGATCCAGCCGGCAAGCTTCGATATCACCTCACGAAAGCTCGGCGTGTATCGATCCCACTGGAGGCGGTTCGGACGATCCGTCGCACCAGTCGACTGAGCACATAGCCGACGACGATGATTCCAGCGGCGATACCGACGCGTGGCAGACCATCCGTGAGCGTTTCCAGAATCGACTGTACCGAATCAGTGACTTCGCCCGTCACATCGTCAGTGCGGTCTCCTGGTTCGACCTGCAACTTGATCGTCACGGGGCCATCATGCCGCGGGCCGCCGGGGTGGATGCGTCGGCGAGGACAGTCGGGCGTCAAAGTCATGGCGGGAACGGTCGGGATCAGCGACCACGGTTCGCGCAAGAATGCAATCTTCTCGCGACTGCACCGACACGTCCTCAGTCGATACTGATGCTCGGAGACCTCGGCCAAGTCAGTCGATCGCCGCGACTCGCCTGGCAATCGGACGCCACGGCGGCATGCTCAGTCCTACCGGCAACTCGAGAGAGGGAGCGACATTGTCAGTCCTCAATCGCAAACCATCGGATCGGCCGCTCGCTGCTGAAGAGCAGCTTGCGCGTTCCCGTACGCTGGCGCGCCGACCCGGGCGGGCATTTGACGCTGGTCTCGTGGTAGGGGCCGCCGTCGTGCTGTTCGCCGCAATCGTGATTGTGCAAAACGGCGATGAGAGCGCCACGCTCGATGTCCTGTGGTGGACATGGAATACACGTTTGTGGCTCGTAATCGCCGTTGCCGTCTTGGTCGGCGCTGTTGTCGGCCACTTTGTACCGCGCGCGGTTCGACGCCGTCGCGCACTGGTTTGGGCGGATTGAACGACGGTCCCGCCACACCATGCTCGATCAGCGGCGCGCCCCGAGCCGCGTCCCCGCCCCCATCCCCATGATCGCTGCAGCGAGAGGGTGGCGATCGAACTAGACAAGGCGCGATGCAGTTCGGCGTTCAGGTATCGACCGCAATGTGTGAGATGTCCGACGTGTGCCGGGTATGGGCACAGATCGAAGCGATGGGCTACGACTGGATCAGCGGGCAGGACCACTTCTACACACAGCGGGCAGACGGGGCAGGATCGTTCGAGGCCGTTGCCTGTCACGCGGCGCTGGCGGCGCTCACCGAACGAGTGCGCGTCGGTTGCCTCGTCTACTCGGCCGGCTACCGCAACCCCGCAGTCCTGGCGAAGTCACTCGTGACGATCGACCATTTGTCGAACGGCCGGCTCGAGGTCGGTATCGGCGCGGGCTGGTACGAGGAGGAATACAACGCGTACGGAATCCCGTTCGAGCCGTTCGCGGTTCGGCTCCGGCGGATGAGGGAGACAATCGAGGTTCTTCGCGCGCTCTGGTCGAACGAATTCAGCGACTACGACGGCGAGTTCGTCACGCTTCGCAATGCGCGCTGCGATCCGAAGCCGATGCAACACGCGCCGCGAATCTGGGTCGGGGCCAAAGGGCCGAAAGCACTCGAGGCCGCTGCTCGATACGGTGACGGTTGGAACGCGAACTTCATGTCGCCGGACGACTTCGGCCGCAGCTGCGCGTATATCAACGAACGCGCGTCGTCATCGCTGACGATCGGCGCCACTCTCCCGTTGATCCTGTCCGACGGCGAGGCGTTCGAGCACACGCTACGTGACCGCTACGGCGTCACGGCCGAGCAGATGCGTCCGGCAACTCTCGGTGGTTCGCCGGCCCAGGTCGCAGACAAGCTCGATCACTACGCCGAACACGGAGCGGAATGGATCATCTTGGCGGTGCGTTCGCCGTTCGACCTCGACGAGTTGCAACGATTCGCCAGTGACGTCGTTCCACTGTTCCGCCACGACTGAGATCAGCGGTCGATATGGAGTAGGTCGTTGGCTTCGGGCGGTTCTCATCGTTGGATTGTGGAAATCTCGACCAGACCGTGCTCGATGGCCCAGCGGGTTGCCCCGGCGCGGTTCGAGAGGCCGCCGGGAGAGTGCCGGCCCGCGCGCGCCGTGGCGAGCTCGCGGCGAACGAGGTCGATCTGCGCCAGCGTGTGAACTGCGGCCGTGTTGAGGTCGAGCATCGACCCGGCCGAGGTGCACGCTGCGAACACGGTTGCGCCCAGCCTGTTCGCCAGACGATCGCCGAGATCGACGAGGTCCGGCACGTGGTGGAGGCTCGCCGGCTCGCGCGTGATCGCGGCGTAGAGCGTCGCGGCCGGTTCGAGGTAGCCGAGCCGTTCGAAAAACCCAGTGCGGTCGCGGGGTCGCCGTGGACGGTGTGCAGCCGAGCCGCGTCGGGTGCAAGGAAGCCCTCGAAGAAGTGGACCTTGTGCTCCTGCACCACGGAAACTCCTTCATCCCAGGCCGCCAGCGCGCGCTGCGGGTCGGTGTTGGCATGCGCGAGGCCTGCGGTCCACAACGCGTAGGCGACCTCACGGCGAGCGCCACGTACCGGGCGAGATCGCCCGCGTAGACGTGTGCGAGTGCTTCGACGAATCGGGCAAGGCCCGGCTCGCAGGGTCGTAGCCGGGTTCGGTCTCGAGCGCGGTCGCTCGGTCGAGCAGTTCTTCGACCTGCACAGTGGGACGACTTCTGGTCCTGAGATCTTCAGGGTTTCGCTCAGGTTTAGCCCCGGGGTTAGCCCAAACGCCGGCGCCTTGGCACGGAGACATCCGCTCGAGGCGCTGAGGACGGTGCCGATCCGGGCCCCGCTCTGGTCACCTTTCTACCTTCAAGGGTATACTTCTACCTATGGCCCTGAGTATCAAGAGTGCAAAGGCCGACCGGTTGGCGCGTGATCTGGCGGCTTTGACGGGGGAGTCCATCACCGATGCCGTGGTGGCATCGCTGGAGGCGCGGCTCGACGCCGAGCGAAGACGTCGCCGCGACCGTGACCTCGCTGACATCGTCGAACGGTTCCGGTTGCTGCCCGAGCTCGATGCACGTGATCCCGACGACATCATTGGGTACGACGACCATGGTTTGCCGGCATGAACGTCGTCGACACGTCCGCGATTGTCGCGCTGCTATTCGGTGAGTCCGGAAGTGACGAGATCGAGGGGAAGCTGGTCGAGTCACCTTGTGTGATGTCCGCGGCGACGCGTGTGGAGTTGGGGATCGTCATCGAGGCCAAGGCCGGCCCCTCGGGCACTCAGCTGCTCGAGGAGCTGCTGGCGCGGATCGATGTCCAGATTGTGGCGGTGGATGCGGATCTTGCCGAGACCGCGATCGTGTGTTGGCGTCGGTTCGGCAAGGGGCGACACCGAGCGGGCCTCAATTTCGGTGACACGTTCTCTTACGCGCTTGCGCGCTCGATGGGCCAACCGCTGTTGTTCGCGGGCGGGGACTTCTCTCAGACGGATGTGGAAGTGGCCTGATCGATCTACGGGGCTCGGTTGTCGGCTCAGAAGACGTGCATCTTCTCGAGCAGGCCGAAAGTGTCGTCGACCGATTCGAGCAGGTCCTTGTTGTGCTTGATCATCCGAGTGCGCATGTAGACCCGCAGCCACTGCTGGTACATGAAGGCCTCGTACCGACCGAACACGTCGTGGATCGACATGGCTCGGTTGCCGATGTGGCCGGCGAGAAAGAACGCACCTTCGAGACCCAACGAGATCGACTGGAAATACGGCGATCCGAGAGCTCGGTTCCTATCGGTACGTTCAGTGAGACGTTCCGAACATCGACGGACGCCACGCCGACAGCACATGCGAGAGCCGCCACCAACCGCGCCCGATCGGGCACACGAGCACCGAGTCGTCGTCTCGCTGGACTCGACTCCTAGGTAAAGATAGTGTATGAAACTCTATGACAGACACCGGGGTACGTGAAGGCACGAGGGTTGCCACGGCTGGTACCGACGCGGTTGCGTTGGCCCCAGCGCCGTCCCCGTGGCGTCGGGCGCTCGTCACCGGTGCGTCGTCTGGTATCGGCGAAGCGTTCGCCGACGAACTTGCCGTCCGCGGCGTCGATCTCGTCGTTGTGGGCCGGGACCTGCGCGCGTTGGAGATCGTGGCCGATCGGGCTCGCATGCTCGGAGTGCACGTGGAGGTCATCCGCGCCGATCTGAGCGATGAGCATGGCGTCGCCACCGTGGTTTCCTCGATCCGTGACGCCGACCCGATGATCGACCTGTTGGTCAACAACGCCGGTGTTGGACGCGCGGGCGCGTTGGCCGATCTCTCGTCGGTCGATCTTCACGAAACGATGCGCGTCAACAACGAAGCGCTGGTTCGGCTGACGCATGCCGCGCTACCCCGCATGATCGAGGCCGACCGAGGTTGTCTCGTCCATGTCTCGTCTGCTGCTTCCAGAGGCCCGGTCGCCGGCCACGCGTTGTACGTCGCTACGAAGGCGTTCGTGACGAACTTCGGGCAGTCGCTGTCGAAGGAACTCTCCGACACCAACATCACCTCCACCACTGTCCTCGCCGGATATACGCGAACGAGGTACTTCGAGCGCAACGGCATGTCGCCTGAGATTGCCGAGAGCAGATGGGCCACCGCCGAACAGGTCGCACGGCAAGCACTCGACGCCGCGTTCGAGCGCCGCAGCCTTGTCACGACCGGACCATCACATCGATGGCTCCGTCAACTCTCGACGCGCTTTCCCGGTCTCGCCAGCAGTTACCCCGGACGCATGCTGAAACAGCTCAGAGTCCTCGTCGTGAGCCTTCGTCGATGACACATCACCCGCCTTCATGAGTGGGCGTGGAGCCGGACACGCATCGGAAGCACGCGTCGCAGATCCGAGCTCGCCCTGCCGGAAGAACCTCGGCAAGTCAACCGGTCGCAGGGGAGGACGGTAGCCATGTATTTGGGGATGGTCCTGGTCTGCAGAGTTGTGTCACCGAGAGGCGTGCTTCCCGTTGCCAAGTTGACCGACAGCTATCGAGACGTGGACAGCCCACACCCCACTCCAGACCGGGCTGCGCCGCACCATCTCGTGGTTCGATCGCCATCGTGGCGCCGACGGGAACAGGTAGCAGTTTCGCTCAGCGCAGCACCTTGCCCGGCCGGAGGTTGGTTTGCCATTCGCCTGATCGGCACGCCACTGTGCCATTGACGACGACATGGTCGATGCCTTGCACTTGATCGGCGACCAAACGCTCACCATCGGCGGGAAGGTCGCGGACACGTCGTAGCGGACCTGGATCGAGGCGGTCGATGTCGAAGACGACGACGTCGGCATGGGCGCCCGGGCGCACGATGCCGCGATCGGTGAGACCGAAGAAGTCGGCGGGTTCCGATGTGAGCTTTCGGATGCCTTGCTCGAGCGGCATGACCGCGCGGTCACGCACCCAGTTGGCCAGGAAGTCGACGGGCATGTTCGCGTCACAAAGCATGCTGACGTGAGCACCCGCGTCCGAGATACCGAGGATGCAGCCGTCCTCGAGCAACAGTTCGCGCACCGCTTGTTCGTTGTCGTTTCCGACGATGGTGAGGAAGCGCGTCTCGAGGTGGTTGGCGCGCGCGATCTCGACCATCACATCGAACGGTGTGCGGCCATCGCGTCGCGCGAGTACGCCGAGCGTCTTGCCCAACAGCGACGGATCGGCCCCTTCCGACACGACGATCGACTCCCAAGGAACATTCGCGTGACGCTTTTCGGCGAGCTGTGTGCGCGCCGCGGCGACGAACGACTCGTCGGCGTAGAGACGCTCGCGCTCGCGCGGGGGAGTCGACATGAGCTCGGCGAAGACGGGGGCCGAGATGAACGGTGTCGGATTGACGAGCGAGAACTGCACGCTCAGCGGCCGGCACGTCACCTGCGGACGCACTTGGGCCCCCGAGGCAAATCCGGCACGGTGCGCGCCGAGCTTGTCGCGCCAGAACGTGCGCCCGGCGACGCGCGCCGGATAGCTGACGAGCGCGGTCCATGTGATGCGACAGCCGACCGAGGGCTGCACCTCGTAGAGCCAATCGAACTCGTCATCGGGATTGACCTGCGCGACCCTTCCCTCCGCGCCCACCACCCGCAGCAACGACTCGATCTCGCCCCGGGGCGCCACCGCGGTCGGCACCGGTCGACCACCGTCGCCGCGGTGGAAGCGCGAGCGGTCCGTCGAGAACCCGATGGCACCCGCTCGAAGCGCGGTCTGCAACGCGTCGCGCATGGCACCGAGTTCGTCGTCAGTGGCGGCCCGTTCGTGTGCTTCATCGCCCATCGCCCACAGGCGCAGCGCCGTGTGCCCGACATACGCCGCAAAGTTCACGCCGAGCCCGTGTCGATCGACCGTGTCCAGATACTCCGCGAAGCTCTCGAATTGCCACGGGATCCCCGCGCGGAGCGTGTCGCCGCTCATGTCTTCGACACTCTCGAGTGTGCCGACCATCGTCTCGCGTTGCTCGGGACGGCAGGGGGCGAGTGTGAACCCGCAGTTGCCCGCGATGACGGTCGTGACGCCCTGGTAGCACGAGGGTGTGAGCCACGGATCCCACATGACCTGAGCGTCGTAGTGCGTGTGGATGTCGACAAACCCGGGCGCGACGATGCGGCCGCGCGCATCGAGCACCTCCGTCGCGTCGACCGATTCGCCGACATGAACGATGCGACCGTTATGTACCCCGACATCGGCGCGGAACGCCGGCTGTCCGGTGCCATCGACGACGAGGCCGCCTTTGATCAGTAGGTCGAGCATGGTGAGTCCTCTATCGATGCAGTAACGGCGAAGCGCCGAAGCTCTCGGGGTCGTCGATGACCGACTGCGGCACCGGATGGCGGAACAGTTCGGCGGCGTTCTCCCACGCGATGCGCCGCTTGTCGTAGTCCGACGCGCCCGCGAGTTGGCGCTGGAACAGTGGCTGCGTGTTTGGCCAACTCGAGTCGAGGTGGGGATAGTCGGCCTCGATCGTGATGCGTTCGATACCGATGCGGTCGCGCACTCGCATGCTCGTCGGATCGTCGAGGGCGCAGTGCCAGAAGTTACGCTGGAAGACCTCGGCGGGCGTTTCGCTCAGGTCGTTCCACGTGCCGTAGATCATCTGGTACCGGCTCATGTGGTCGAGTCGGTCGAGCAGACCGACGACCCACGCGATGCCGCCTTCGGACATCGCGATGCGGATCTTCGGGAACCGAACCGGCAACATCGAGTGCAACCAGTCGACCGCGGCGAACATGGCGCTGGCGAAGAACAATGCGCCGATCGTATCGGCGGGTGCGTCGTCGGCGGTGGACGGGATCTCGCCCGCAGAACCGATGTGCAGACAGATCACGGTCTCGGTCTCTTCGCACGCCTGAACGAACGGATCCCAGTGGCGCGTGTGCAGCGATGGCAGCCCCAGCTTTTGCGGTGCCTCGGGAAACGTCACCGCCTTGAAGCCACGTGCTGCATTCGTGCGCACCATCTCGGCCGCGACATCGACGTCGAGCAGATACGGGATCTGCACCGGTATGAGCCGGTCGTGATGGCCCGCTACCCACGAGTCGATATGCCAATCGTTGATCGCGCGTACAAGTGTGAGCGCGAGATCGGGATCCTTCGACTGCAGTTGCAGGCGCTGACCGCCGAAGCCGACGAGCGCCGACGGGAAGCACACCGACGCGTAGACGCCGTCGATGTCCATGTCTGCGACGCGTGCGTCGGAGTCGTACGCGCCGCGTCGCATGTGTTCGAAGCGCTGCGGCTCGAATGCGCACTCTTCGATGGGCCGTCCCGCCAGAGCGCTCATGCCGATGCTCGTATTGATGTTCCCCTCGAACACCCATGCCTCAGAGCCGTCATCGTGCTCGATGAGTCGCGGAGCGCGGTCTTTCCACTTGGCGGGGATGCGTCCCTCGAAGATGTCGCGAGGTTCGATGAGGTGGTCGTCGACCGACACGATCGGATGCTGGCGGAGGCGTCGTTCGGGTTCGGGCAGGAACCGCACCTGGTCGACGACGTCGCGCGATGGCTTGGCCCATTTCAAGTTGTGAATGGACTCTGCTTCCACGCGCGCAGACTACCGTGTCACTGAAAGCGAGCTACAACGTGGCGATTTCAACCTTCTCTCACGTCGGCGTCGGCGACGTCGCGGGACACTCGCAATTCATACGAAAGGGCGAGACGGCGCTCGCTCTGTTGTGCTTCCGCTCACCCACCGCTGACGGCGTTCCTCCGCACCGTCGCAATCAACTGGGTATCACGCATCTCGGCTTCGTGGTGGACGACATCGACGGAACGCGCCGTGTTTCCCACGCGGCGATCAGCGGTTAGGTTCTCGGCGATGGCGATCAGCGCGTCTCGCATCTTCCACGTGAACTCGAACTGCACCGATCTCGAGCGATCACTGATCTTCTACCGCGACCTGCTCGGGCTCACGCAGAATACTCACCCCATCCCGAGCTTCCTGCAGCCCGGCGACGCGTTCGGCCTCGAACAGGTCATGTGGGACGCCTGGATGCTGCAGAGCGATCTCGGCAACGACGGGCTCGCGCTCGACCTGCTCGAGTGGAAGGTGCCAAAGCCGGCCGGCCGGCCACCGACGGAGATCAACGAGACCGGGTTCCATCACCTCACGTTCGCGGTGCCCGATCTGCGGGCGTGCGTCGACCGACTGCGTGACGTCGGGGTCGCCATCGTGGGCGGCCCGATCGACATGGACCTAGGCAACGGGTCGAGCATCGCGATGGCCATGGTGAACGATCCTGACGGCGTGCCGCTGCAACTGATCGGCGGTCGCGATACGCGCATCTCTCACGTGGTGGTGAACACCCGCGACCTCGACGTGTCGGTGGCCTACTACCGCGACGTCATGGGCCTCGAGGTGCTGCGAACGGTGGGTGCCTTACGGCAGTCGGGTGCGCTGTATGGCCTCGACGCCGAAGTCGAATGCCGCTCGGCGATGCTGCGCGACCGCGGGTCCAAGTTCATGGTGGAGCTCATCGAATGGCTCGATCCGGTCCCCGCGCCGGGCACCGACCGGGTGCGCGCCGCCAACGACGTCGGGCTGTTCCGCATGGCGTTTTCGACCAACGACTGCCATGGCGACGAAGCCATCGTGCGGGCCGCCCGTTCGGTGCCATTCGCCCCCACCGGAACGCTGTCGGTGGGAGATCACCTACCGCTGCTCTACGTGCTGTTCTGGCCCGGCCCCAACGGGGAGTGCCTCGAGCTCATCCAAACCGGGGCGCCGCGCGGAGACGCGGGGAACGAGGTAAGTCAGCTGCCGACGTAGGCCGCGAGGTGCTCGCCGGTGAGAGTCGAGCGGGCGGCGACGAGGTCGGCCGGTGTGCCTTCGAAGACGACCCGGCCGCCGTCGTGGCCGGCGCCGGGGCCGAGGTCGATGATCCAGTCGGCGTGCGCCATGACCGCCTGGTGGTGCTCGATGACGATGACCGACTTGCCAGAGTCGACGAGGCGGTCGAGCAGGCCGAGCAGTTGCTCGACGTCGGCGAGGTGGAGGCCGGCCGTCGGCTCGTCGAGGACATAGACGCTGCCCTTCTCGGTCATGTGGGTGGCGAGCTTGAGCCGCTGCCGCTCGCCGCCCGACAGCGTGGTGAGGGGCTGACCGAGGCTGAGATAACCGAGCCCGACGTCGGCAAGTCGGTCGAGGATGGCGTGCGCGGCCGGCGTGTGCGCCTCGCCCGCGCCGAAGAACTCGTCGGCCTCGGTCACCGGCATCGCGAGCACCTCGCTGATGTCGCGACCGCCCAGGTGGTATTCCAGCACGGCGGGCTGGAATCGCTTGCCCTCGCAGTCCTCGCACGTGGTGGCGACGCCGGCCATCGTCGCCAGGTCGGTGTAGATGACGCCGGCACCGTTGCAGGTGGGACAGGCGCCCTCGGAGTTTGCACTGAAGAGCGCCGGCTTTACGCCGTTGGCCTTGGCGAACGCCTTGCGGATCGGTTCGAGCAGCCCGGTGTAGGTTCGGGGTTGCTGCGGCGCGAGCCGCGGATCGAGCCCTGGTCGATCGACACCACGCCTTCGGCCGTGGAGATCGACCCGTGCACGAGCGAGCTCTTGCCGGAGCCCGCCACGCCGGTGATGACGACGAGCGCCCCGAGCGGAACGTCGACGTTGACCTTTTGCAGGTTGTGCAACGAGGCGCCGCGGATCTCCAGCTTGCCCGTGGGTGTACGCACCGCGTCGTTGAGCGACGCCCGGTCGTCGAGGTGGCGGCCGGTGATGGTTTCGCTGGCCCGTAAGCCTTCGACGGTCCCCTCGTAGGTGATGGTGCCGCCCGCCGTACCGGCGCCGGGGCCGAGGTCGACAACGTGGTCGGCGATCGCGATCACCTCGGGCTTGTGCTCGACGACGAGCACCGTGTTGCCCTTGTCGCGCAGTTGCATCAGCAACTCGTTCATCCGCGCGATGTCATGCGGATGCAGACCAATGGTGGGCTCGTCGAAGACGTAGGTGACGTCGGTGAGCGACGAGCCGAGGTGGCGGATCATCTTGGTTCGCTGCGCCTCACCGCCCGACAGTGTGCCCGACGGCCGGTCGAGCGACAGGTAGCCGAGCCCGATCTCGACGAACGAGTCGAGGGTGTGCACGAGCTTCGCAAGTAGCGGCGCCACCGTAGGCTCGTCGAGTTCTCGGACCCATTCGGCGAGATCGCTGATCTGCATCGCGCAGGCGTGGGCGATGTTGACCTTGCCGATCCGTGACGAGCGGGCTGCTTCGCTGAGCCGGGTGCCGTCGCACTCGGGACAGGCCTTGAACGTCATCGCGCGATCCACGAAGGCGCGGACGTGCGGCTGCAGCGCGTCGACGTCTTTTGACAGGAACGATTTCTGGATCTGCGGGATCAGCCCCGAGTAGGTGAGGTTGATGCCGTCGATCTTGATCTTGGTCGGCTCTTTGTAGAGGAGGTCTTGCAGCTCCTTCTTGGTGAATTTGCGAATTGGCTTGTCCGCGTCGAAGAAACCGCAGCCGTTGAAGATGCGGCCGTACCAGCCCTCCATGCTGTAGCCCGGGATCGTGATCGCGCCCTCGTTCAACGACTTGGATTCGTCGTACAGCTGCGTGAAGTCGATGTCGGAGACCTTGCCCATGCCTTCGCAGTGCGGGCACATGCCGCCGGTGCGGGTGAAAGTCTGTTTCACCGTCTTGCCTTTGACGGTGATCGTGCCGCTCGCCCGCACCGAAGCGACGTTGAAGGAGAACGCGTTGGGCGAGCCGATGTGCGGCTTGCCGAGCCGGCTGAAAAGGATGCGCAGCATCGCGTTGGCGTCGGTGGCGGTGCCGACGGTGGAGCGGGCGTTGGCGCCCATCCGCTCCTGATCGACGATGATCGCGGTCGTCAGGCCGTCGAGTACGTCGACCTCGGGCCGCGCCAGCGTCGGCATGAAGCCCTGCACGAAGGCGCTGTAGGTCTCGTTGATCAGCCGTTGCGACTCCGCGGCGATGGTGCCGAACACCAGCGAGCTCTTGCCGGAGCCGGAGACGCCGGTGAACACCGTCAGCCGACGCTTCGGTAGCTCGACGCTGACGTCTTTGAGGTTGTTCACGCGCGCGCCCTGCACGCGGATCAGATCGTGGCGGTCGGCGACGTGTCGCGCAGACGACTGCGTGTTCGTTCGGTTGGCCTTGCTCATCGTGTCTCCATTTGTTTGGGACGGCCGCCTTCGCGGGCCCCATCACAGCGTTGTCATTGGGCGCGCGTCGACCTGAACCAGCTCGTGCAGAGTGCACGCGATTGGCCTATGAAGGCCACCACATGGCGTTGGCGGCGTCGCCGAGTACGAGGTCACGATCGCCCGGCGACAGATCGGCACACGCCTGCTCTGCTTCGGCCACGCAGTCGGCGTACACCAGTCCGAGCACGGAGTAGTCCGATGCCCACATCACGCGGGAGGCCCCGAATGTGTCGATTAGTCGGTGAGTGATTTCGGCTGCGGTCGACCCACCCTGCTTGGCGTGTGTGAAGACGTGGGTCGAGAGCTTCACGCTGATGTTGGGCGTGTCGCTGAGCGCGAAGAGGTTCGTCGCGTTGGGATAGCCCGGACCGCCACTGAGATCGGGCATTCCGCAATGGTCGAGGAGGAACGGGATCTCCGGGTGACGCGCGGCCGCCTGGAGGAGACGGGGGAGATCGGCGTCGAGCCCGACGACCTGGGCGATGCCGTCGAGGCGAGCGATCTCGTCGAAGACCGCGTCGCTGCGCGGCTGCAGCAGCCAGTCCGGGGCCGCGTTGCGGAGAAATAGTCGGATGGCGCGACCACCGCGTTCGCCGATCCAGTGCTGCACCATCTTGGCGGCGTCGTGTTCGAGATCGATGATGCACGAGCTGACCAGCCGGTCGGGATTCGCCGCCGCCGCGTCGGCGGTGTAGCGGTTGTCGTACTGGTAAGAGCTGAAGGCCTGGACGAGGACGGCTCGGTCGATGCCGGTGTCGTCCATGCGTTGGAGCAGGTCCTCCGCAGCCAGCGCAGGCGCATCGAACCAGCGTGACTTCGCGGTCCCCATCGGGTCGATGTCGGGGGGATCGAGCGGGTAGGCGTCGTGATCGGCACTGACCACGTGAGCCTGTGTGTCGATGCGCATCGACGGCACGTTTCGAGTGTTCGGCATTCGGTGGTGGGTCGACTGGCCGCTCAGGACGATGGCGCGCCAGCGGCGCGGTTGGCCGCGAGCGTCGGGCTGACCGTGTCGGCCTCCCAGGCCTCGCGGTGGCTGGCGATTGTGTCGGCTATGGCCGCCCATTTGCCGGCGTTCGATTCGAGCATCTGGATGTCGAACTGCGCCACACAGTGGCGGATCTCCAGCAGCTCTACTCCCTCGGGTCCGGCGTTGTAGCCGTAAGGTGCGCCTGCCGGAATGAAGAACCCGTCCCCCGGCCGCAGCGTCTGGGTACCCATGACCGCGCTGCCCGAGACGATGTAATAGAGGCAGTCGGCGTCGTGGCTGTGTCGAGGCAGGGGGTAGTCGGCCTTGAACCACACGTGGAGGATGCTGAAGCCACCCTCTTCGGGCGTCTGGCGAACGGCCACCCGAACGTCGGTGCCGGGAGCCGAGGCCATGAAGATCTCGGGTCCTCCGGCCGCCAGTGCTTCGCCGGTCATCCGGGGCATGGTCATGAAGTCGGTCTCGAGCAGCGGGGTCGCCTCTTCGGCGCGAAAGATCGAGATGCCCCGGCGCGGGCGGGCGGTGGCTTCGGAGGACATGGGCACCCCTCTCGGGGCCGGGCGAGCGACACCCGGCCGCGGTCAGGGTTGCTACTACCTCGGTAACGGTGCCGTCAACCGTGCTTGCGTGCTGCAACACCCGGCTACGTTTTTGCGATGTCATTCGTCCTGATCCACGGCGGCAGCTTCGCCGCCTCGTGTTGGGACCTGCTGCTCCCGCACCTCGACGCGCCGGCATTCGCCGTAGACCTGCCCGGTCGCGGCAGTCGCGCTCGACCGCTCGCGGGCCTCACGATTGCCGATTCGGTTGACGCGGTCGTTGACGAGATCGAGTCGCGTGATCTCCGCGAGGTCGTGCTCGTCGGTCACTCGATGGCGGGCATCACCATGCCGGGCGTGGCCGAACGCATCCCTGAACGGTTGGCCCGCCTCGTGTTCATCGCGTGCACGGTGCCCGCCGACGGCCAGAGTTCGTTGGACACACTCGACCCCGAGATTCGTGCACTCGCGCGGCAGAACGCGCAACGGCCCGAAGGCGGGAAGATGGACGACGACATGGCAATCGCGATGTTCTGTAACGACATGAACGACGATCAGATACGAGCGACGCTGAGTCGCATGGTCCCTGAAGCGGTGCATCTCGTGCTCGCGCCCGTTTCTCTCGCGGGTCTCCGCAACGAGATCCCACGCACGTGGATACGCACCGAACGCGACTTGATCGTGCCGCCCGACCGTCAGGACCTGTTCGCCCAGCGCACTCGATCCGTGGTCGTCCCGATCGACGCGGCCCACATGGCAATGATCAGCCAACCCGCCGCGCTCGCACGCGTGTTGCTCGATCTGTCGATTACTTAGCGCGTCGAGCGCGAAAGTTCGCCTCGGCGATCGCCATCACGATGTCGTCAAAGGCATCACCGTCGATGACGACATTGGAGGGTTTGCGGCCCATGACGCGAAATCCGACACTGGTGTAACAACGGATTGCCCGCACGTTGAATTCCAAGACATCCAAATGGACGTGCTCCAGACCGAGTTCGTCGAACGCGTAACCGACAATGAGCGCCGTCGCTTCGGTTCCTAGTCCTTGACCGAGCCGGCTCGGCTCGAAGAGGCCGATTGCATACTTCGCGCTCTTCTGCGCGTCGAAGCTGTGCAGTCTGGCGGTGCCGGCCAAACGGGAGTCCGCTTCGATCACCCATTCGACGCTCCCGTCTGCGCCAAGGCTTTGAAACCATCGCTCCGCTTCGGACTCCGTCATCGCTGCAGTGCGTGGCACCGCAACGCCGTACATGCGCTGAATCTCTTCGTGACGCCCAATCGCTCGGCGCACTTCGCGATCGGTCACCACCGGCCGCCGCAAGACCACTTGTCGTCCGCTCATCGGCGGGCCGAACCCCATCGAAATATTGTCGTCCGCACTTGGTGCACCGTCCATCGAAATCGGCGCTGCATCTGAGACCTCACCGACGAACCCTTCCTGTTTCCCCATTAGGTGCTGATCGTCCGCGGGTTACGCGGTTGGCGATGGCTAGTGCCCGGGATGGCGACGACGCCGACGCGACTTCTCGGCGGCATCGACCGCGAGCACGGCACCGGCGGACGCGAGAGCGATAAGCCAGCCGATCAGTGGCGGATTCGCGTGCCCGAGCTCGTCGGCGATCGGTCCGACGAACAACACGACGAACGAGAACGCGAGCTCGATGGCCGCGGCAGGGATGAGCAATCGATTGGTCGTCCAGCCAAGCTCGCCCGGCCTGCGGGTCGAGCTACGGCACGCGAACGCGTTGGCGGTCTGGGCAACCACGACTGTGATGAATGCAGCACCTGACGCGGCCATCGCTGCGTGCCCAGAAGGGAACGACTCGCCGGGCCGCCAGCCCGATGCCAGGAACGACGCAACGAAGGCAACCATCGCGGCCAGCGCCACCGTGGGGCCCAGCACTCCGAACGCCCGTCGGGCCACGGTGTGGTTGAGGAGCCGGCCCGACACCGGTGGCCCATCGAGCAGGTGGCGCGACGGTGGCTCGGCGCCGAGCGCCACCGCGGAGAGCGTGTCGGTGCCGATGTCCAGGGCGAGGATCTGCATCACACCGAGGGCGAGCGGAAAGCGACCCCCCGACATCGCCCACACCACGAACGGCGTGAGCTCGGCCACGTTGTCGGTGAGGTGGTAGGTGAGGAAGCGGCGGATGTTCACGAAGGACGCCCGCCCTTGCTCGATGCCGGCCACGATCGAGGCAAAGTGGTCGTCGAGCAATACCAGATCTGCGGCCTCGCGGGCCACGTCCGTGCCCGAGAGTCCCATCGCGATGCCGACGTTCGCCTCGTGCAGCGCAGGACCATCGTTCACACCGTCACCGGTCATGGCGACGACATGGCCCCGCGTCCGCAACGCCCGAGCGATGCGAAGTTTGTCCTCGGGCGAAACGCGGGCAACCACGATGCCGTCGCGGTCGACCAAGGCTCCCAGTAGCTGGTCGTCGGCGGGAAGATCGTGGCCGACCACGACGGGACTGTCAGCCTGACGCAGACCGACCTCCGCCGCGATGGCCGACGCGGTCGCGGGATGGTCACCGGTGATCATCATGACCTTGATGCCGGCAGCACGGCAGGCATCGATGGCTGTGCCGACGTCAGGCCGGGGTGGGTCCTCCAGGCCCAGCAGGCCGTAGAGCGTCAGTCCACGCTCGGCCTCCTCGGCCGAGGTTGGCCGCGATTCACCAACGAAACGGCCGGCGATGGCCAGGACTCGCAGGCCCCTCGCGGCGAGACGCTCGAGCACCGCCGCGGCTTCCTGGCCGTTGGTGCACACCGGGAGCACCGCGTCGGGCGCGCCCTTCACCAGAACCTCGTCATCGACCACGACCGACATCCGACGACGTCGCGGATCGAAGGGGAAGCGAGCGCTGATCGCGCGCGCCGCACGATCGGCGTCGGTGTCGATGCCGACCCGCCGGGCGAGCACGTCGATCGCGGCCTCCATCGGATCACCGTGCGCCCGCCACTGTGTTCCGTCGAGATAGGCGAACCCGCTCGAACAGCGCGTCGCGGCACGGGCGAGGCGCTCGAGATTTGGCCGAGCGTCCCGCTCGGAAAGCACAAGGGTGGCGTCGGGGCTGTAGCCAACGCCGTCCACCTGAACGCCGCACCCTGGCATCCAGACTTCGATCACTGCCATCTGGTTTACGGTCAACGTGCCCGTTTTGTCGGTACAGATGATGGTCGTGGACCCCAATGTCTCGACCGCTTCGAGGTGACGCACTAGTACCTGGCGTTTGGCCATCTGCTCGGCCCCCCACGCCAGTGAGAGCGTCACGGTCGGCAGCAATGCCTCGGGTACCAGGGCGACGGTGACCCCGATGGCGAACACGTAACCATCGGTCAGATCGTTGCCTACGAGCAATGCCACCACGAAGAAGAAGGCGCCGACGCCCACCGCGATGGCGGCGATCGTGCGCACAACCCGGTTGAGATCACGCGAGAGCGGTGTTGTTGGCTTGGCGGTCGAGGTCGTCAGTCGGGCGATCGCGGCAAGGCGGGTGCGGTCGCCCGTGGCAGTGACGGTCGCGTCGACTTCTCCTTCGACGACGAAGGCGCCGGCAAACAGCTCACCTCCTGACTCGACGGTGATCGGTTCACTCTCACCGGTGAGCAGAGAAGTGTCGATCAACAGCGCGTGCGCCGCGGCGGCGATAGCGTCCGCGGGGATCCGATCGCCGGACCCGAGGATCAGGACATCGCCAGCCACCACCTCACGTCCATCTATGTCACGGCTCTGACCGTCGCGACGAACGGTGACGCGGTGAGGAAGCAGCGCCCGTAACCGCTCGGCAGCGCGGTCGGCCCGCCGCTCCTGTAGGAACGAGAAGAGGGCATTGAGCAGGATCACCGCGATGATGGCGGAGCCGAGTTGGGGCAAACGGGCCACAAAGGCCAGTGCGGAGGCGACCCACAGCATGAGCGCGAAGAAGTGGCGCAGTTCGTCGACGAACCGCCTCAGTGCCGAGGGCCCTGCGGGCGCCGGCAACTCGTTGGGGCCGGCGCGATGTAGGCGCGCCGCCGCTTCAGCGGACGAGAGACCGGCCGAGCCGATGCCTTGGACGTCGGACACGCGGAGATCCTTTACCGGATCAGGCCCTGTCGACCAGAGAACGAAGTCCCAAGGCGAAAAGCAGGTAGGGACTTGTGTCCCTGACGCTCGCGACCGGCAACATGCTGCGTAGCCCACGGTCGGCCGGCGTGGCGCAGCCTCGCCGTAGCGACCGCCGAGATGCACTCGAGGACACCCTCGAAGAGTGGCGCGCCGCCGGGCTGATCCGCGCCGATGAAGTGGAACCGATCCTTCGCTACGAGCAGGCAAAGTCTGCACCGCAGAGCCGCATCCCTATGGCCGCGGAGGCGGTTGGCTACGTGGGTTCGGCGCTCGTGATCACGGCGATCGCGCTGTTGATCGGACGACGGTGGGACGACATCGCGGTCGGGTCTCGCATCGCGGTGCTCGCAGTGCCCGCGATGGCCGCGGCCGCCATCGGTTGGTGGGTCGGCTCGAAGCCTGATCCTGCCTTCGCGCGGACGGGCAGCGTGTTGTGGGTGCTGTCGGCTGTGGCCCTGGCCGGCGCCATGACGGTGGTGTTCGTGGACGCGATGTACGACGGCGATCCACCCGAACATGGAGGACTGCTCTTCGTCGGCGGATTCGTGGCGGTGTGGGCAGGTATCGAGTATGCGCTTCGCCGCCTGCCTCTTCAGCAGTTGACGTTGTTCGGCGCGTTGTTGGTGACCGTGCTCGGGGTCGTCAACGCGCTCGAAGCCGGACGTGAACGGGGCTTCTCGACGATCGCGTGGGGGCTCGCCGTGTGGGCGTTCGGCGTTGCCTGGACGGCCCTTGGCGCGACCGGGCGTCTCGAGCCGTCTGACGTGGCACGCCTCGTCGGTCTTGCGACGGTGCTCTTCGGATCGCAGTTGATACGGGTCGACGCCGAGGTGTTCGGTCTGTGGATGGGCCTGGCTTCGGCTGCGCTGTTGGTCGCGGTGGGAGTGTGGCGGACCGATTTGCTGGTGCTGCTCGGTGGGGCGGTGGGTCTGTTCCAATGGTCGCCGCAATTGGCGATCTTCTATCTCGCCGACGCGCTCGGCACCGAAGTCACCCTTCTTCTCGTCGGAGTGCTGCTGCTCGCGGTGGCGTTCACGTTCACACGGTTGTACCGCCGTGTCCGCTCGACGGGTCAGCCACCTCTGGCCCGAACCTGAAGACGGAGACGAGGTACGCGAATCTCAGACCGCGGCAACCTCGACGGGGACGCCATTCACCGCGGCGTTGCCGCTCGGCTGGTCGATGAACGTGCCGGGCATGAGCGCGTTGGTGTTGGGGCCAGGCCGGCTGCTGGCGACCGACGAGCGAGTGCCGGGTCGGTCGTGGCCGAAGCCGTGGGGCAGGCTCACCACACCCGGGAGGATCTCGTCGCTCACTTCGACGACCGCCTCGACGCAACCGGCCTCGGTGGTGACCCGTGCACGATCACCGGTCATCAAACGCCGATCGGCGGCGTCGTTCGGATGGATCACGAGCGTGGAGCGGTCGCGGCCACGCATCAGCGCCGGCACGTTGTGCAGCCACGAGTTGTTCGACCGCACGTGTCGCCGGCCGATGAGCACGAGAGTCGGACGCGGCTCGGCCATGCGCGAACGCAAGCGCAATAGATCGCCGAGAATGTTGTCGTGGGCGAGCTCGATGTCGCCCGACGCAGTGCGCAACACGTCGTCGATCGGTGACGACGAAGGGCCGAAGTCGATGCCGTGCTCGTACTGCTTGAGCCGATCGAGGTTCAAGCTGCCGGGGCGCTCGCCGTAGCCGTCGCCCCACGGGCTCATGCGCAACGTGAGATCCGCGATGCGATCGGGTCCGCGCAGCCCGCCGGTGTCGACGTCCGTGCCGACGCCGTATCGCGCGGCGCGGGCATAGAAGAATTCGTCGTCGAGCGCCTCGACGTCTATCGCGTCGGCGGGCATCCCGCCCAGGATGGCGCCGAGGCGCAGCACGATCTCCCACTCCTCTGGGCGATCACCGGCAGCGAAGATCGCCGGCGACCAGCGCGCCGCGGCGCGCAGCGCGAAACCCCACAGCGCCTCGTCGCAGTGCGGCTGCTCGAGCGGCGAGAGGCCGGGCAGGATCACTTGGGCGTGGCGACTCGTCTCGTTGAGGTAGTTGTCGATGCTGATCATGGCGTCGAGCATCGGTAGCGCGTCGTCGAGCCGGCTTGCGTCGGGAGCGGACAGGACGGGGTTGCCGGCGATGGTGATGAGTGCGCGCACCTGCCCTTCGCCGGGCGTCGCGATTTCCTCCGCCAAGCACGACAGCGGCGCCTGGCCCAGCACCTCGGGCGCGCCGCGCACGCGCGTGTGCCATCGCCCGGTCTTGAGCGGACCGCGCCGTCTAGCGGTGGACGAGATCGTGGCGATGGCAGGACGGGGGAAGAGCGCACCGCCCTCGATGCCGAAGTGCCCGGTGAGAATGTTCACGACTTCGACCAACCACGACGCGAGTGTGCCGAACTCCTGGTTGCACAGCCCGATGCGGCCGTACACAACGGCGCGCAGGGTGCCCGCAAGCTCACGGGCCAGCGGACGGATGCGCTCGGCGTCGATGCCACACCAGTCGGCCACTACCTCGGGACGGAAGTCTCGCGCGGCGACGAGTACTTCATCGATCCCTCGTACGCGCCCCTCGAGCGCGCCGAGCGTGATCAGTCCCTCGTCGTCGAGGACTGCCACGACCGCGAGCAACAACGCCGCGTCGGTGCCTGGGACGATCGGTAGCCACTCGTCGGCACGCTCGGCCGTGCCCGTGCGGCGAGGATCGATCACGATCGTGCGTCCGCCGCGTTCGCGTATGCGGTCGACCTCGCCGATCAAGTCGGGATACGACAGCAGCGATCCGTTGGACGCGTGCGGGTTTGCGCCCATGATCACGAGCAGATCGGTGCGGGCCACGTCGGGAATCGGGATGCTCCACGCGCCGCCGAAGAGTTGCGCGCACACGACGTTCTTCGGCCACTGATCGACCGTCCCTGCCGACCAAGTGACCTTGATGCCCGCCAAGGCGGGGACCGCGCCGGAGTAGCGGGACAGGGAGTAACTGTGCACATTCGGGTTGCCCATGTACACGGTGACGGCACCCATGCCGTGCTCGGCGACCACCGGAGTAAGGAGTGCTTCGCAGCGCGCAAAGGCCTCGGGCCACGTGACCTCGCGCCACTCGTCGCCGTCGCGGACCATGGGCACCCGGATACGGTCGGGGTCGTGGTGAAGTTCGCCGAGCGCGGCGCCCTTCGTGCAGAGGAAGCCCTTGCTCCACACGTCCGCGCGGTCGCCGCGCACCCGCGTCACCCGGTCGCCGTCGGTCTCGATCTCCAAGCCGCACATTGCCTCGCACAGCGGGCAGGTGCGGAAGTGCGTCGTCATGACCGCACTCTAGTGACCAGTCATCTCATTGATGACCGACGGGCCCGGGCGCCAATTGGAGGGCCCCAACGTCTCGGAGCTCGCTCGCGTCAACGCAGATTGTGAGGATGATGGAGCGGCAACCCACTCACAAGTGCGGTAACACGAGCCGCGGGATCAGTGGCGTCGGCCGACAGCTCCCCCTCGAGCCCGCTGTTCATCTCGCTGCCGTCGAAGAACTGATCTACGGCGAGGCCCTCGTATGCCGTCTCGAACCATACGGCCAGACCTCCCCACGTGACGGACCGGAGGTCGACACAAGCCTTCCCGCCACCCGCTGGCGTCGGGTGCAGGCTCGCGGGCAAGTGTGGGCTGCGCAGCCCAGGGCTTGCCTTCATGCGTCACGGATACCGCTATGTTGCCCGCCGTATCGTGATACTCAGCGTGACGGCGTATGTGCCGATCGGCGTCGCGATCAACTCCACCGGTCGAAACCGTGCACGAACGCTCAACATCTGAGGAATGGTCAATCGAGCGGTGACGCGTTCGTTCGTGCCGATGTCGACGTACCCAGCGACTCCTGCCATGAACGTCTCGGGTCGTTCCGTCGGTTGGCTCAGCCAGACAGCAACGCGACGCGTGCGCCCGTCGCCGCTGCGAACGACCGCTGCTGTTCTCACAGCGCCGTCTGGTGGTGGCTAGCGGAAAGTGCCCGCGTGGCGCCGGACGCGCGTGGCGAAGTAGGCGACGATCACGGCGCCGAGCGCGGTCACGACCAGGCACCGGTGCAGGCTCTGGAGTTGCCCGACAGTGCGAAGAACGTGATCGCCACTGCCACGCCAAAGGTGTTGGCGAGGCGCAGGCTCATCACACTGACGCCGGTCGCAGTCGCGTGTCGCGGTGGCGGCACATGCAGCAGCGCCGCCGTCGAGAACGGCGTCAACACGCACCCTGACCCGATGCCCATGAGCGTCGAACTGATGATTACCGCGATGGTCGACGAAGTCTCTCCGATGCTCAGCCACACGACGACGTGAGCACGAGAAGGCCCGCGCCGATGAAGATGATGATGCGCAAACCGGTACGTCGTGCGATCTGGTTCACCGACATGCCCGTGATTCCGGCAAGCAGTGGCACTGGAGACGTCGCGAGACCGGCGCGGATGGGGGACCAATCCCAGGCCGACGTCACGTACAGCACAAGACCCCAGTACGTGCAAAACCACGTCGCGGTCATGACGAACCCACCCGCGATCCCGGCGCCGAACATCGGCAGGCGAAACATCCGCAAGTCGACGAGCGGGTTCGGGTTTCGCCCGCAGCGAATCACGAACATCGCGAGTATCAGCGCGCCGATCGTGGCAAGCCCGAGCGTTCGCTCGTCGAACCAGCCCCACGTGCTGCCACGGACCAACGAATAGACGAGCGGCGCGA
The DNA here is from genome assembly GCA_035525225.1 of Acidimicrobiales bacterium. Classification (GTDB taxonomy): domain Bacteria; phylum Actinomycetota; class Acidimicrobiia; order Acidimicrobiales; family WLNW01; genus DATLFA01. The sequence goes on along the minus strand of DATLFA010000049.1, from coordinate 92,033 downwards.
CGCCGCAGATGACGAGGAGCGAACCCATGGGGTCTGGCATCGACGCGGAGGGATCGGTCTCGCCGTCGTCCAGTTTGCGCGCTGCGGTCGCGGCCACGACGGCCAATGGAACGCCCGACAAGAAGACCCAGCGCCAGCCGCCCGCCGCAATCAGGACGCCCGCCAGCGGTGGCCCGACGGAATTGCTCACTCCGATGCCCGTCGACCACAACCCCACTGCAAACGGCAAGCGATTCGGCGGGAATGCGGACATCAGCAATGCAGCCGCAGCGGGTGTGCATGCCGCCGAGCCAAGCGCTTGTACGGCGCGCCCGGCAACGATTAGTGCTGGGTTCGGTGCTGCTCCCGCGATCGCCTAGCCCGCGGCGAAGAGGAGGAGACCTATCTTGATGGTGCGTCCGCGGCCGTATCGGTCGGCGAGAGCTGCCGCGGGTAGCACCGTCGCGGCGCTGACGATGGTGAACACACTCGCCACCCACGACAAGTCGGCCGCTCGTGTTGCGGGAAACGCGCGCCGTAGTTCGGGAAACATCACGGTGATGCTCGAAAGGGCTATCCCCGACAAAAGGACGGTCGCGAACACGACGAGAAATATGAGTGAGCGGCCGCGCGTTTCGGGTGCCGAGGTGTGGTTCGTCGATGCCGGAATCGTCACCAAGGCTCCGTGTTCGCTCATCGCTCGGCAGGTGCGACCCCGTCGTTGTCAATACACTCAGTCTCGCATTGTTGGTTGTCGGGGGCTTGCGCATGGCTGAGTTCGATCTGGTCATCAAAGACGGCATGGTCGTCGACGGTGCGGGCAACCCGCGCCAGCGCACCGATGTCGCGGTGCGCGACGGCCGCATCGCGAAAGTCGGACGTGTGCGGGCGTCGGACTCGGCACGTGTCATCGACGCGCGTGGCCTTGTGGTCGCACCCGGGTTCATCGACCTTCATACGCACTACGACGCGCAGGTCTTCTGGGACCCGTACCTCACCACTTCGGGATGGCACGGCGTCACCTCGGTGGTGACGGGCAACTGCGGCTTCGGCTTCGCACCTGTGCATCCCGACGGACGCGAGCGATCGATGCTGTCCATGACTGCGGTCGAGGCGATTCCCACCGACACGCTTCGCGAAGGCCTGCCGTGGGATTGGACCACGTTCCCCGAATATCTCGACAGCATCGACCGCACGCCGCTGGCGCTGAACGTGCTGCCGTACATGCCGCTCAATCCATTGCTGGTCTGGGTGCTCGGACTCGACGCGGCGAAGGCGGGCAAGAAGCCGACCGACGACGAAACAGCGCAGATGGCTCGCTTGCTCGACGAAGCACTCACAGCCGGCGCATGCGGATGGTCGGCGCAGTGTCTCGGTAAGCCGGGGGAGGCCGACGGCCGATTCCCTCAAGGCGACTTCGACGGCACCCCCATGCCCACCGACATCATGTGGCCCGAGACGCGTCGGGTGCTCGCTCAAGTGCTCGGCGATCGCAATACCGGCTTCATGCAGGCCTCGGGTATCCCCGACGCCGAGGTCGAAGAGCTGGTGGAGCTCAGCGGCCGCCCGTTCATTTGGCAGGCCGTGGTGGCCAACGGACTCACGATGTACTACCGCAACCGTCTCGAATGGCTGCGTTCGTGCCGCGAACGGGGCCTGCCGATCTACGGGCAAGCGATGACCGTCGACGCGCCGATCCATTTCAACCTGGCCAACGACGCCATCCTCGATCGCAGTCCACTGGCGCACGTTCACCGAGCTCGCTCGGTCGACGACAAGATCGCAGTCCTGCGCGATCGCGCCTTTCGCGCCGAGCTGGTCGCGTTCAAGTCGATCGTGTTCAATACGTTCTCCGAGATGCGACTTCACCACACGCACGGTCAGCGATTCGCACCGTACGTGGGCACAGGATTGGGTGAGATCGCCGACAAGCTCGGCTGTACCGCCGTCGATGTGCTGTGCGACGCGTCGATTGACGATCGGCTCGAGGCTGTGTTCGAGACGCAGCAGTTCCAAGCCAGCCCGGCCGCGCTCAAAGAGCTCGTCGACGACCCGTATCTCATCCCTGGCCTCAGCGACGGCGGCGCGCACCTCAATTTCCTCACCTCCGGTTGCTACGGCACCGAGTACATCAGTCGGTTCGTACGAGACGAAGCCATCACGACCCTCGAGCAGGCACACTGGCGCCTCAGCGGTTTGCCCGCGCACTGTGCCGGATTCGGCGACCGTGGCACCCTCAGAGAAGGCGCTGCGGCTGACATCATCGTGTACGACTACGCCACGCTCGCGTATGGCGACACCGAGTTCGTCAACGACCTACCGGCAGGTCAGATGCGCACCATCTCGCGCGCCAACGGCTATCGCTGCACCGTAGTGAACGGCCAGATCACCATCGAGAACGACCAACAGACCGACACGATGGCCGGACGTCTCCTCCGCCACGGCCGCGCGTGAACCGATCCGGATCCGTGCAGCGGTCCGGTAGTCGAAGGTGTTCCGCGGTACGCGAGAACATTCGAAGACCTTGCCACGCGCATTGTCGACGTTTGGTTCGGTACACGACGCGCGTAGTGTCGCTGCGGTGATAGAGGCGGCAAGCAATCTCGTCGGAACGTCGGTGCCGCGCGTGGAGGATCACGCGCTGCTCACTGTCGGCGGGACCTACATCCCGGATCTCGACCTCCCCGGCGCCGCGCACGTGACGTTCGTGCGCGCCACGATGGCGCACGCGCGGATTCGATCGCTGCGCATCGAGTCCGCACGAGCCGCGCCCGGCGTCGTAGCGGTGATGATCGCGCGCGACCTGACCGACCTTGCGCCGGCGCCACCTTTGATGCCGATGATGAACCAGGGGATGTGCCGGCCGTTTCTGGCGGACGGCGTCGTACGCTTCGCCGGCGAAGCAGTCGCCGTCGTCGTTGCAGAGACGCCCGAGCAGGGTGCTGACGCGGCCGAGCTCGTCGAGGTGGAGTACGACCCCCTGCCGGTGCTGATCGATCCGCAGCAGGCGACGCTCGACGAGGTGCTGTTGTTCCCCGCGGCGACCACCAACACGGTCAGCGCCATGGACGACGTTCCCCGCGACGACCTCTTCAGCGATTGCGAGGTCGTCGTCGAAGCGCGCCTGGTGAACAATCGGATGGCTGTTGCGCCGATCGAGCCGCGGGCCTGCGCGTCGCGATGGGACGGCGACCGGCTCACGCAGTGGTCGGCGACGCAGGCTGTCCACAACACGCGCGGCTGGATCGCGGCGCCGCTCGGCGTGGCTCCCGACAAGGTGCGCGTCGTCGTCCCCGACATGGGCGGCGGCTTCGGCGGCAAGCTCGGCAACTATCCCGAAGATGTGATGGTCGCGTGGCTGGCGCGACGGCTCGGGCGGCCGATGCGATGGGTGGAGTCGCGCACCGAGCACATGTCGAACTTCGCGCACGCCCGCGCGCAGATCCACCGCGTGGCCATGGGCGGCACGCGAGACGGGCGGATCATCGCCTACCGCCTCGACGTCTTGCAGGACTGCGGCGCGTACCCGTCCAACTTCGGCGGGATGATGCCGCTGCGTACTCGAATGATGGCGAGCGGGTGCTACGCGATTTCGGCGATCGAGTACCGCTACCGCACCGTCGTGACCAACACCACGCCGGTCGGGGCGTTCCGCGGCGCGGGTCGTCCCGAGGCGGCCGCCGCGATCGAGCGGGTGATCGACTTGTTCGCGAGTGAGATCGGGCTCGACCCGGTGGAGGTGCGCCGGCGCAACTTCGTATCGCCGGATGCGTTCCCCTTCGAGACCGCCACCGGCGCGAGCTACGACTCGGGCGAGTACGAGGCCGCGCTCGATCGCGCGCTCGCTGCGGCGGACTATCCCGCGCTACGGGCAGAGCAAGCACGCCGGCGCGCCGAGGGCGACCATGTGCTGCTCGGCATCGGCATTGCCTCCTATGTAGAGAGCTCTAACCCGGGCGCTGCGGCCGAATACGGGGCGATCGAGATCCAACCGGACGGACGCGCCTGCATCCGCACCGGTTCCTCACCGCACGGGCAGGGACACCACACGACGTTCGGCATGATCGCAAGCGACATCACCGGCATCCCGCTCGACCGCATCGACTTCCTGTTCGGCGACACGGCGGCAATCCCACGCGGTGGCGGCACCGGCGGTTCACGCTCGGTGCAGGTCGGCGGGTCGGCGGTGAAGGTCGCGGCGGATCGACTGGTCGAGGTGGCGCGCGCTCGCGCATCGGACGTGCTCGAAGCAAGCATCGACGACATCGTCCTCGACCGGCCGAGCGGCTCGTTCCACGTCGTCGGCGCGCCGGCGCGCGGCGTCACGTGGTCCGAGTTGGCGGCCGCGCCGTCCGATCCGCTCGGAGTCGAAGTCGACTTCACGCCCGACGGTGCAACGTTCCCGTTCGGCGCGCACGTCGCCGTTGTCGAGGTCGATGCCGACACCGGCCGCGTGACGCTGCGCCGCATCGTCGCGGTCGACGATGCGGGCTTCGTCGTGAATCCATTGCTGCTCGAGGGGCAGATCCACGGCGGCATTGCGAGCGGTGTCGCGCAGGCCCTCACTGAAGAGATCGGCTATGACGCCGACGGCAACCTGCTCACCGGCAACTTCGCCGACTACGGGATCATCTCCGCGGCCGAGCTACCCGACTTCGAGCTCGTGGCGATGGCGACGCCGTCGCCCCGCAACCCCCTCGGCGCGAAGGGCGTCGGCGAGTCCGGCACCATCGGGGCGACGCCGGCGGTTCAGAACGCGGTCATCGACGCGCTGGCGCACCTCGGCGTGCGCCACCTCGATTTACCCCTCACTGCCCAGCGCGTATGGCGCACCCTGGTCGAGGCGCGGGGGAGGGCTGGCAGGACGTGACGTCCCCAGCCATACGCGTCTTCGTTCACTGGTGGGGCGCGCTTTCACGCCGAAGCAGGTGGAGCGCATCCGGCCGCGGGTGCGAGCGATCGCGCACGACCTCGTCGACGAGCTTTTCGACCACCGGCGCGCCGCACCGGGCGACGACCTGTTGAGCGCGCTCGTCCTCGCGGAAGAAGCCGGAGATCGACTGACGCGCGACGAGCTACGCGCTGATCATCAACTTGTTGTTCGCCGATCACGACACCACGAAATCACTGCTCTCCATCGCGATCTGGCTGTTGATGGCTCACCCCGATCAACTCGCGCTGTTGCGCGACGATCCCTCATTGGTCGCCGACGGCGGTGGAAGAGATCGCGCGCTATGAGACACCGATCAGCGGTATCCCGCGTATTCCTCCGAAGACATCGTCGTTGCCGGCGTGTCCATTCCCGCGGGTTCGTACATCACCGTCAGCGTGCCGTCGGCCAACCGAGACCCGCGGCGAATTCGCCGAGCCCGATCGGTTCGATGTGACGCGTACCGACAACCGCCTTGTGACCTTCGGCTTCGGCGTACACACTGTGTCGGCGCGGCCGTCGCCCGCGCCGAAGTGCAAGAGGTGGTGCAGGTGCTCGTGTCGCGCGCCGAGCTCGAGCCACTGGTCGACGCACCGGGATGGGTTCCCTTCGCTGCCGCGCGGCGATTCGAGTCGCTCCCGGTGCTCGCGCACAGCAGGAACTCTTGACGAGCGTGAGGGTCGGAGGGTCACGCCGCGCTGAGTGGTCATGCCCACTTCACGGATGGCGTTGACTTGTTGCAGGCCGCGCTCGTCGTGCCTAGTGTTGACACAGACCTCGTGGGGGAGGCGGTTCATGCGTGTGCGGGTTCTCGTTGCGGTGCTGGCCCTACTCGTGTTCGGAGCGGCAGCGTGCGGTGACGATGGCGAGGGTGAGGGTGCAGCGGCGCCCGAACAGCAGGGCGACGCCAACGTCACGACGACGACGACGCAGCAGCCTCAGACGGGCGGCACCGTCGTGTTCGCCACATTTTCCGAGCCAGGAGGCCTTGATCCGCTTGTCGCGACGGGCACCGGGGCCACGGGCTCGATCGAGATGACCGCGATCTACGACACCATCATGCGATACGACGCAGACAGCGCGAAGTACGAGCCGCGCACGGCTGAATCGCTCACCAGCAACGCGGACTTCACTGAATGGACGCTGAAACTTCGACCGAACATCAAGTTCAGCGACGGCACGGACTACGACGCCGATGCGGTCGTGTTCAGTATGAATCGTCACCGAGCGGGTCTCCCCGGAGGCCCACCTTGTGCCGAGGTCGTCGGATGTCCACGCAATGCAACCGCCACGGGTGTGTACATGGCACTCGCCAAGGAGTTGACGGCGCTCGACAAGCTCACGGTCAAGATCACGCTGTCCGAACCGTGGAGCGGGTTCCCCTACGCGCTGGCAGATGACGTCGGCATGATCACCTCGCCGACTGCGCTCAAGAGGTGCCCCGATCCGACAAAGAACAAAGCGGAGTGCGAGTTCAACTTGAAGCCCGTCGGCGCGGGTCCGTTCATGGTCGAGTCGTTCAAACCGAAAGACTCCATCAACTTGGTACGCAACCCCAATTATTGGGGCGGACAGGTGTATCTCGACGGGCTCAAGTTCGTGAACCTGGGCGACAACGGTGGACCCAGCACGCTCGATGCCTTCAAGACCGGCACCGTCAACGCTGCGTACCTGCGCGATCCAGCGGCGACCGCGGAAGCTCGGGAAGCGAAGTATCCCGCCTTCGCCGACACGAACCACGCGGGCGGCATCTTGTTGCTCAACATGGGTTTGCCAGTGAACTGCAGCGGGGGCAAACCAGAACCCGCATGCGTCGGAAAACCCGACGGCCCCACTCCGGTCGACGTCCCGACCAAAGACCTGAAAGTGCGACAAGCGATTGTCGCCGCCGTGGATCCCAAAGTTCTGGATCAGCGGGCCAACGCGGGCAAAGGTCAGCCAGGCTCGGAGCTGGTCCAGAGCGACTTTCGCTGGTACCCGGGAGTGCCGGGCCCGAAGCATGACCCCGAGCGGGCGAAGACACTGGTAGCCGAGGCAAAGGCGGCAGGTTGGAACGGCAAGGTCAGGTTGCTTTACAACAACACACCGGTAGGAAGCAATGTCGGCATCGCGACACAAGCCATGCTGCAGGCCGTCGGCATCGACGCATCGCTCGACATCTCCAAGGGCACGACTGCGCAGGTTCAACAGGTCGCGGTACAGCGCGACTTCGACATCGCGGGTTGGGGAATGGCGATCACCTCCGACGACGGCGCGGTGGGTTTCCTCGCGCAGAACCTTGCCAGCACGAGCCCGAGCAATCGCGTGGGCTTCAAGAATGCGATATTCGACCAGGCGCTGAAGGAACTGCGTTCTGCCAAGAACGACGACGAGAAGAAGGCTGCGTTCAAAAAGATCGTCGAGCAGATCTATGCCGAAACCCCGATTGTCGTATGGTCGAAGATCGAAGCACGGCTCGTCTACTCGCCGAAGGTGCATGGTGTCGAGCGAAACCACTCCGGCGTGATGCTGTTCCATCAGGCGTGGCTCGAGAAGTAGCAGCGACATAATCGTCGTGCTGGCCATCGCCAGCGAGTGTCGCAGATGAACGATGCGGCCGGGGTGCTGTCGGGCGTGCTCGTGGTCGAATGCGCTCTACTTTCTCCGAGTGGGGTAGGCCAACATCTCACTGATCTTGGCGCGGGGTGATCACGGTCGAGTCACCGGGCGAGGGAGACTACGTGCGCACGGTCTCGGGGCCCGTGATCGATGGGATTTCGCTCGAGCATTGGCATTGGAACCGCGGCAAGCGCAGCATCGCGATCGATCTGCGCACCGACGATGGAGCGGCGGTATTCCTCGATCTTGTGCGACTCGCCGACGCGGTGGTCGAAGGCATGCGTCTCGCGACATCCCGAGACATGGCCTCGCCTTCGACTCGATCGCCGGGCTCCTCCCGCCACGACACCGGATGGCTTCGCCACGATTCCACGGCACACTTCCATCGGGATGCATGCGGGGGCTCTCCATGCCGCGGTCGGTCTCGTGTCCGCCGTCCTGCACGCTCGGGCAACAGGTCGTGGGCGCGTGTTCGAGGTCGCTCAGGCCGACGCGGCTATTGCGACCTGGCGGGGCTGACTGACGTCGACAAGGCTCGGTTCTGGCAACAGTTCCTCAACCCATACGCCACGTACGACTATTGGGTTGAGGAACTGGGCACCCCTCAGTGCGAAGCGTGTGGGAGTCGATCAGTCGAGGTCGAAGCGATCGAGGTTCATGACCTTGTCCCACGCGGCGACGAAGTCGCGCACGAATTGATCCCTGTAGTCCTCACATGCATAGACCTCCGAGAGCGCTCGAAGCTGCGAATGGGAACCGAACACGAGGTCGACCGCAGTGGCGGTCCGTTTGACGTTGCCCGTCGATCGATCGCGGCCCTCGTATACGTGCTCGGTCGCGGCGGATACCTTCCAGTCCGTGCCGATGTCGAGCAGGTGCACGAAGAAGTCGTTGGTCAACGTCTGCGGGCGGTCGGTGAACACGCCGTGTGCCGATTGCCCATGGTTGGCGTTCAGCGCACGCATGCCGCCGATGAGCACCGTCATTTCGGGAGCGGTCAGCGTCAACAAGTTGGCCCGGTCCAACAGCCGCGTCTCGGGCGACACCTTGTCGCCGGCTCGGAGGTAGTTGCGGAACCCGTCGGCGGTCGGTTCGAGGACGTCGAAGGTTTCGACGTCGGTTTGCTCCTGCGTGGCGTCGGTGCGTCCCGGTGTGAACGGAACCGTGATGTCGTAGCCCGCGTTCTTTGCCGCTTGCTCGACAGCCGCGCATCCGCCCAGGACGATCACGTCGGCGAACGAGACTTTCGTTCCGCCCGTCTGCGATGCGTTGAAGTCCTGTTGGATCTTTTCGAGGGCCGGCAGCACCTTGGCCAGTTCGGCCGGCTCGTTGACCTCCCAGTCGCGTTGTGGTGCGAGGCGTATCCGTGCTCCGTTCGCTCCGCCCCGTTTGTCGGTACCGCGGAAGCTTGCCGCGGAGGCCCACGCAGTGGAGACGAGCTGCGAGATGGACAAGCCCGATGCGAGGATCTTGGCCTTGAGGTCATCGATGTCCTTCGCTGCGATCAGATCATGATCGACGGCGGGGACAGGGTCTTGCCACAGCTGCGGTTCGGGAACCCACGGGCCGAGGTAGCGCGAGAGCGGCCCCATGTCGCGGTGCAAGAGCTTGTACCACGCCTTGGCAAACGCATCGGCGAGTTGGTCCGGATGCTCGTGGAAGCGCTTGGCGATGGGCCGGTAGATCGGATCGGCCCGCAGTGCGAGGTCCGTCGTCAACATGATGGGGGCGTGGCGCTTCGCGGGATCATGGGCGTCGGGCACCTTGTCGTGAGCCGATGGATCGGTGGGGGTCCACTGCTTCGCGCCCGCGGGGCTCGTCGTCAGGTCCCAGTCGTAGCCGAACAGGTTGTCCAAGAAGCCGTTGTCCCACTTCACCGGATCGTTGGTCCATGCACCCTCGAGACCGCTCGTGAGTGTGTCGCCACCCTTGCCGCTGCCGTAGGAGTTCTTCCACCCCAGGCCTTGGTGCTCGACGGGACAACCCTCTGGCTCTGGACCGATGTAGTCGGGGCCACCCATACCGTGGCACTTACCGAAGGTGTGGCCGCCGACGATCAGCGCCACCGTTTCCTCGTCGTTCATCGCCATACGAGCGAACGTGTCCCGGATGTCCTTGGCGGCAGCCAACGCGCTCGCGTCGCCGTTCGGCCCCTCGGGGTTCACGTAGATCAGGCCCATCTGTACGGCGCCGAACGGATTCGCGAGTTCCCTCTCCCCGCTGTAGCGCTCGTCGCCGAGCCACGTGTCCTCGGGGCCCCAGAAGACTTCGTCCGGCTCCCAGATGTCTTCACGCCCGAAGCCGAAGCCGAATGTCGTGAGCCCCATCGATTCCAACGCACAGTTGCCGGCGAACACCAACAGATCGGCCCACGAGACCTTGCGGCCGTACTTCTGCTTGATCGGCCAGAGCAACCGCCGCGCCTTGTCGAGGCTGGCGTTGTCGGGCCAGCTGTTGAGGGGAGCGAAGCGCTGCGCGCCGCTGCCGCCGCCACCCCGGCCGTCAGAGGTGCGATACGTGCCTGCGGCGTGCCATGACATGCGGATGAAGAGCGGCCCGTAGTGGCCGTAGTCGGCGGGCCACCAGTCCTGCGACGTCGTCATCAACGTGAAGATGTCCTGCTTGAGCGCGTCGAGGTCGAGGGACTCGAACGCTTCTGCGTAGTCGAAGTCCTGGCCCATCGGATTGCCCCGGGGCGAGTGCTGGTGAAGCACCTGCAGGTTCAGCTGATCCGGCCACCAGTCCGAGTTCGAGTTGGGTCGCGTCGGCTTGGGAGTGGGGGAGGGGATTACGGGGTTTTCGCTCTCGCTCTTGGGGTCAGACATGTCGGGTCTACTCCTCTTGTCCTCTTGCTCTTTTTACGTTTGTTCGTTCGTTGCGCCTTTTGCGTGGTCCGCACACTCGGGGCATCGACCCCAGTAGATGACCTCGGCTTCGTCGATCTGGTAGCCCATGGCGTCGGCGGCGGTGAGGCAGGGGACGTCGCCAACCGCACAGTCGACGTCGGCCGTGTTGTTGCAGGTGCGGCAGATGACGTGATGGTGGTTGTCGCCGACCCGGTTCTCATAGCGGGCCGACGACCCCGCGGGCTGGATGCGCCGCAGGAGGTGTTTGTCGGTGAAGACCGTGAGCGCGTCGTATACCGCCTGGCGCGAGATCGCACCGATCTCGGCCCGTACGGTCTCGACGATGTCGTCCGCCGTGCGGTGCGGTCGGTCGGACACCGCCCGCAGAACAGCCAGTCGCTGGGCAGTGACCTGCAGACCATGACGGCGCAGAAGCGCGTCGTTGTCGACGGTCGATTCTTCGGGCACGGACGTGAACATACTCCTGATACTGGACTTGGTCCAGTATCAGTTTGACACCAGATATATTGCGGGACTGCGTGGTGCCGGTGCGACCTGCCGGCCTTTGCTGAGTACCGTCTTGACGCGGGACCGGGGAGGTGGGGGTGCGCGCGGTCGGGTCAACAGTGTTGCAGTTGGTGCTGATCGTCTTCCTCGTGACGATCGCCACCTTTTCGATCACCACGTTGGGTCCCAGCGATCCGGCTACGACGAGGCTGAATGAGGCACAGGCGCAAGTTGAAGCGCGAGCGTTGATTCGCAAGGAGCTGGGGCTGGATCGGCCGGTCGTGGTGCGCTACTTCGACTGGCTCGGCGATGCGCTGAGAGGAGATCTCGGGCGGTCGGTGCGATCGCATCAGCCCGTGGTCGATGCCTTTCGCGAGCGGTTGCCGGTGACGCTGCAGTTGACGGTGATGGCCGAGCTGTTCGCGCTGGTGGTCGCGATCCCGCTTGCTGCGTGGTCTGCGCACCGTGCTGGTGGGTTGTTCGATCGGGCGTCGAGCGCGTTGTCATTCGGCTTGGCGGGCATGCCGCAGTTCATTCTGGGATTGCTGCTCGTTTACGTAGTGGCACTGCGCTTCGAATGGTTCCCCGTAACGGGGTGGGTGCGACTCACCGAGAGTCTCGGCGGCAACCTGAAGCATGCGTTCTTGCCGATGCTCACGCTGGCGGCAGCGGAGTTGGCCGTGTACGTGCCGGTGTTACGGGCGGAGATGGCAGCGTCGCTGCGCGAGGAATACGTGACGGCAGCGCGCTCGCGTGGTCTCCCGACTCGGCACATCTTGTTTCGCGAGGTTCTGAAGCCGTCTTCGTTCGGTCTGGTCACCCTCGCAGGCGTGAACTTCGGCCGGCTCTTGGGTGGAGCGTTCCTCGTGGAGTATCTCTTCGCGCTCGGAGGCCTCGGTCGGCTCCTCACGCAAGCCATCCGCCAGGAGGACTATCCCGTTCTCCAAGGCACGGTGCTGTTGATCGCGGTCGGCTTCGTCGTGCTCAACACCATCATCGACGCGAGCTACCGCGTCCTCGATCCACGGCTCCGTTCCCGAAGCGTCTGAAGAACGCCATCCGAGCGCTCAACGTCGGCCCATCGATGCATGCATTTGGGTAGCATTTTTTCGCATGCAAAGTACGAGTGTGAGAGTCGACGTCGCGACCCACGAAGAGATCAAGCTCCTCGTCAACGACATGGGCCCGACGGTCGGCGAGACCGTCGCGTTGGCGGTGCGCCGTCTGCGCCAGGAGCGGATGGGCGGGGAATTGACTGCCCCTCTCCGCGACGACGAATCGGCCTGGCTCGATGCCGAGCGCGGGTGAGTTGTCGAGCTCAGGTCGCCCGAGGGAGGCAGAGAAGATGTCGACAGCGTCGAACGCTCACCCGAATCATGTTCGAACTTTGGCCGATGGCAGCGCGATCCCGGTGCTCGGTTTCGGTGTCTGGCAAGTGCGCAACGGACGCCAGTGCGTCAAGGCCGTTCGATGGGCGCTCGAAGCCGGCTACCGGCACATTGACACCGCGCAGGCCTACCGCAACGAGGAAAGTGTCGGCCGCGCGCTGAAGGACAGTGGCGTCGCGCGCGGTGACGTCTTCATCACGACCAAGTTCTATCCCGGTAGTAGCGACCCGGCGGCCGAAGCGGCGTTGAGCCTGAAGCGGCTGGGCGTCGACTACGTTGACCTCTACCTGATCCATTGGCCTCAGGGCGGCCCGACGTGGGCGTGGGCCGGCATGGAACGGGCCCATGAGTTGGGCTACGCCCGTTCGATCGGCGTCTCGAACTTCAGTGTCACCGAGTTGGACGCGCTGGCGGCCGTGGCGAACGTGGTTCCCGTCGTGAACCAGGTGCAGGTCAGCCCGTTCGAGTACCGACGCGCGCTCATCGACAATGGACGTGCGCGCGGGATCGTGACCGAGGCCTACAGCCCACTTGGCACCGGACGCCACCTCTCGGACAACGCGATCCACCGCGTCGCGGCGCGTATTGGACGGCCACCGGCGCAGGTGTTGCTGCGTTGGTGCGTGCAACACGACCTAGTCGTGCTGCCGAAATCGACACACCGCGACCGCATCGCCGAGAACGCTCAGATCTTCGACTTCACTCTGTCGGCCGACGACATGGCCGAGCTCGACGCGCTCGACCGGACTGGAGGCACCGATCGCGCCCATGAGGACAAATGGTGGTGAGATCGGCGCACGACAGTTTTCGTGTGTGGTGCGGAATGCACCGGCGCCCCGTGTGAGCGGCCGTCTCATCGTGCGCCACTACTCGGCGGGCTTGCCATCGGTGGGGTGATCGGCGCGCTCGTCGGCGTCGTGACCCGGTCACTGATGCGAATCCAGACGGACGCGACCCCTCGCTCGGCCGATCTCGTCGGAGCCCGTGGCACTGTGGTCACTCGCATCCCCAGCGATGGCATGGGCGAGATCACGCTCGTACAGAAGCTGCACGTGATGAGCTTGGCGTCGCGTCGCATCCCGGTCGCGATCGGCGGCGCGGTCAGCGCGCAAGGCATCAAGTGCTCTCTCGAAGGTGTCGCCATCGTCAAGGTGGGGGCACCGAAGACGCGATACGCGCGGCCGCCCAGCGGTTCCTCGGTCAACAGAACGGCGATCGATGTGTTCACACAGGAGGTACTGGCCGGTTCGCTGCGCGCAATCGTGGGTCGGCTCACCATCGACGCGATCATCAAGGATCGAGTTGCGTTCGCGTCCGCGGTGGCAGAGGAGGCGGAGACGTCGCTCACGAACCAGGGCTTGTCGCTCGATACCTTCCAATTGCAGGACATCCAGGCAGAAGGCACGTATCTCGCAGATCTCGGCCGACCCGAGGCGGCCCGTGTCGCACAAGACGCCGCGATCGCGGAAGCGCGAGCGCGTCAGGCATCCGAGCAAGAGCGGCTGCTCGCGGAGGAGAACATCGCGGTCGCCGAGCGCCAACTCGCTTTGTGCAAAGCCGACATCCTGGCCGAGACCGACGCGGCCAGCGCGCGCGCTGCAGCTGCCGGTCCTCTCGCGCAGGCGGCCAAGGACCAAGAGGTGTTGAGCGAGCAAGAAAAGGTTGCCGAGCGTCAAGCGGCGCTCACCGCGCGAGCTCGACACGCAGGTTCGCCGCCCGTCCGATGCTGCGCGCTACCAAGTGGAGCAAGAGGCGCAGGCGCAGAAGAGCGCGCAGATCGCTCGTGCCGAAGCCGAACGGGCAGCAACGATCGCCCATGCCGAGGCGACCGCGGAGCAGGCTCGGCTGTCGGGAGAAGGCGAACGTTCACGCCGGTCGGCCCTCGCGGAAGCCGAAGAGATCGAAGGGCGAGCGCGAGGCGCAGCGCAGCTCGCCGAACGCCAGGCATTGGCCGAAGCAGTCGAGCTCGAAGGCAAGGCCGAGGCCTCCGCAATCCAGACAAAGGGCGAAGCCGAGGCGAACGCCATGCAGAAGAAAGCCGACGCCTTCGATCAGTACGGCGAGGCTGCCGTGCTCGACCTCGTGGTGGCCATGTTGCCGAGCTTGGTCCGAGCCGCGTCCGAGCCAATGGCGGCGATCGATCGCTTCACGGTGATCTCAACCGACGGTGCGTCGCAGATTGCCAAGAGTGTCGCGACCAACGCCGAGCGGTTGAGCGAGCCGGCTCGACGCGACTCGGTTTTGGCCGTCAGTCCTGGTTCGATCCGTCATCGGCGTTGGCAACGAGGATCGAGCTGTGCGCGGCGCGCACGATCGTGCCTGCGGTGGATCCGAGTCGCAGCCGTTTCCAGCCGGTGAGGCCGCGGGTGCCGAGCACGACGAGGTCGGGCTTCCGCAGTTCGATTTGATCGAGGATCATGTCGGTCGGGCTTCCCTTGATGGCGTCGACGGTGGCGGTGATGCCCGCGTTGTCGAGCGTCGCGATTGCTGCGGCAACGCCATCGGCGGTGGTGCGTCCGTCGACGGCGGTGACGACGAAAACCTCTGTGTCGGGGGCCCATGGGAATTGGCTGAACGCTCGTGCCGCCGCGTGCGCGTGCTCGGATCCGTCGACGCAGACCACTACACGCCGGACCGGTGATGCCGTGCGGATGATCGCGAGTGGCGCCGGAGGGTGGTGCAGGATCCACTCGGTCGTGCTACCGAGAATCATCGCCTTGGTGCGGCTCAAGGACCGCGGGCCGACGACGATGAGGTCGGCATCACTGCGTGCGCCCAACATGATGCGCGGATCCTGCGCGACGGTCAGCGTGCGTATCGAAGTCAGCTCACTTTCGGCGAACGCTCGGCGTCGATGAGTCGAGTCCCACTCGACCGGCTTCACGGGCTGGTCCGACGGCGGCGGCGGCATCGGCGGTTGTGTCGCGGTGAGCACTTCGGCGCGCCATTGGGGCCAGCGATGATTGCACACCCACAACCAAGCGACGTCAGCGCCGGATGATCCGTCGTCTCCGAAGACGAGGAGCCTCTCATCAGGGCGAGGCGTTTCAGTCATCAGATGATCTCCTGACATGTGGGGTTCATCGCTGCATCACAACTCGCGTTTCAACCGACCGGCAGATGCGGAGGGCGGTCGACCAGTACGGGGCACGGGGCGTGGTGGACCACCGACATTGTGACACTGCCGAGAACAACACGGCGAACACCGCCGGCGCCGTGGGTCGCCATCGCGATCAAGGAGGCAGCATGGTCGGCGGCGAAGTCGGCGATGGCGCGGGCCGGATGATCGCTGTGCAGCACCTCGTACTGGACATCGCGGTCTATTTCACGCTGTAACTCTTGCGCCACATGCCGGGCGTGGACGACGTCGGGGCCGATATCGTCCCTGAGCTGAGTGTCGATTTCAATATCCGGCTCGAGGACGTTGATCACCCACGGTTCGAAGGGCATCGCGATTGCCCATTGGCCCGCAACCGGCAGAATGGCCTTGGCGGTGTCGGATCCGTCCGTACAAACCAGCATCGGCCCGGTAGTCGTGAACCGGTCCTCTCGCACGTTCGGGCCGACGAGTAACAACGGCCCAAAGGCCTCGTCGAGCACGCCTTCGGCAACGCTGCCCAAGACCGGAGCAGCATGCGATCGGCCCACGCTCGCCATGCAGATCAATGCTCCGGGCTCCTCCACCAATTCGTCTGCGATCGCGCTTACCACATTGGTGACCTTCTGCACACTCCAATCGACCTCGATGTCGGTGATCCGCTCAGCTTCGGCGCCGATCACGTCGTAGAGGTTGTCGACGTGAGACTGGGTGATACCGAACGCCACGATCTTGAGGGGCGCGGCCGTGGCGATCGCCAGCTGGTGGGCAACGGAGATCGACCGGGCGGAAAAGTCGCTCCCGTCGAAGGGCACGATGATTTGTGTGTACACGATTGCTCCATTCGAGTTCGCGTGCTCAGCATTGCGCGGTCGGTTGACCTGCACCAGGGACGAAGGTCCCTCGCGAACGCGAGGGAGATTGATGACCTTCGACCCTGCGGCGGTTCTCCGCCCGCAGTTATCGCGGTGTCCGCTCGGGTGTTCTGGGTTCGATCACGCGGGGAATAGCTCGGTGACGACGGCGCCGGCGTGGTCGACCACGTCGGCATGGTGATCGGACGACGGCTGAAATCGCCGCAAGCGCAGGCTGTTGCTGACGACGAAGACGCTCGAAAACGCCATGGCGGCGCCCGCGATCATCGGATTCAGGAACCCTGTCGCTGCTAAGGGAATCGCCGCGACGTTGTAGGCGAATGCCCAAAAGAGGTTGGTCTTTATGGTGCCGAGCGTCTTGCGTGACAGGCGGATCGCATCGGCCGCAGCGCGCAGGTCACCGCGAACGAGCGTGATGTCGGATGCCTCGATCGCCACGTCGGCGCCGGTGCCCATGGCTAGGCCGAGGTCCGCTTGCGCGAGCGCGGCCGCATCGTTGACTCCGTCGCCGGCCATTGCGACGACCGCGCCTTCGGCTTGGAGTCTTCGGATGACATCGACTTTGCCCTCGGGAAGAATTTCTGCGATCACGTCGTCGATGCCGACCTGTGAGGCGACGGCTCCGGCGGCACGGTCGTTGTCGCCGGTGAGAAGGACGGGTCGCAGGCCGAGTTGGCGCAACGACTCGATGGCCTCCGCCGATGTCGCCTTGACGGTGTCCGCGACGACGAGCACACCCCGCACGGCCCCGTCCCATCCGGCGACCACGGCGGTGCGACCGAGCGATTGTGCGTTCTCGACGGAACGCTCGAGATCTGCGGTCAGATGCAGCCCCCAATCGGCAAGAAAGCGGGGACGGCCGGCGACAACCGCGTGTCCTTCGACGACACCCTGAACGCCGAGGCCCTGTGTGCTCGCGAAGGACTGGACCACTGCGAGATCGCCACATTCGGCGCGGGCCGCCTCGACGATTGCCCTTGCGATCGGATGCTCGGATGCGTGCTCGACTGCGCCGACCATGCGCAGTAGTTCGTCTCGCGTGGTCCCCGCGGACGGCACGACCTCGACGAGCGCCATACGGCCGGTGGTGATCGTGCCGGTCTTGTCGAGAACGATCGTGTCGACCCTGCGGGTCGATTCGAGCACTTCGGGGCCCTTGATCAGAATGCCGAGTTGCGCGCCCCGACCCGTGCCCACGAGTAGCGCGGTGGGCGTCGCAAGGCCCAACGCGCACGGACAAGCGATGATGAGAACCGCGACCGCCGCGGTGAACGCGCTGGCGGTCTCGGCACCGTTGCTGATCCAGAATCCGAGCGTCGCGACGGCGAGCGCGACGACGATCGGGACGAACACCGCCGCGATCCGATCCGCGAGGCGTTGCACCGGTGCTTTGCCGGTCTGTGCCTCGGTGACGAGGCGGGCAATCTGTGCGAGTGCAGTGTCCGCGCCCACGCGCGTGGCCCGGACGACGAGACGCCCGCCGGCGTTGACCGTCGCGCCGGCAATTGCGTCGCCCGGACCGACCTCGATGGGGATGCTTTCACCGGTGAGCATGGAGGCGTCGACGGCCGAAGTGCCGTCTTCGATGACGCCGTCGGTCGCCACCTTTTCGCCGGGTCGCACCACGAAGACGTCGCCGACCGCGAGTTGCTCGATCGGAACTCGAACCTCCGCGCCATCTCGCAGCACGGCGACGTGCTTGGCGCCGAGTTCGAGCAGTGCCCGCAGCGCGGCGCCCGCGCGCCGTTTCGCGCGCGCTTCGAAGTATCTGCCGGCGAGGATGAACACGGTGACGACGGACGCGACCTCGAGGTAGATCTCGTCGGTTCCCGACCCTGCAGAGGGCGTCAGGTCGAAGTCCATGCGCATCGCGGGATCGCCGGCGTCGCCGAGGAAGAGTGCCCACAACGACCACGCGAAGGCCGAGATTGTGCCGAGCGAGATCAGCGTGTCCATCGTGGCCGCGGCGTGGCGCAGATTTGCCCAGGCAGCTTTGTGGAATGGCCAACCACCCCACACAACGACCGGGGCGGCGAGCGTCACCGACAACCATTGCCAACTGTCGAACTGCAGCCGAGGGATCATCGCCAGAACGAGCACCGGCAAGGTCAGGAGCGTCGAGACAACGAGTCTCTGTCGGACGCTCTGCAACCGCGCGTCGTGCTCATCGACATCGGCGTCGGGCGCGGTGTCGCTCTCGTGGGCGTGGCCACCGGCGGCAGTCACGGTCGCCGTGTAGCCAACCGCTTCTACAGCTTTGATCAGATCGTTGGCGTCGACTGTCTCATCCGCGACGACCGTGGCTGTCTCGGTTGCGTAGTTCACCTCGGCCTGAACGCCGTCGACGCGATTGAGATTCTTTTCAATCCGCGCGGCGCACGTCGCGCAGGTCATCCCGCCGAGCTTGAGCTCGATCGTGTTCGCCGTGGTGCTCATCGGCTCGTCTCCTCGGTGTCGATGGTGAACGCCGCGGTGCGAACCTGGCCGGTGTGACTGAACTGCAAGAACAGGCGGTACGCGCCGGGCGTCGGGAACGCGGTCTCGAAGAGGAGCTGCTCTTCGTCGGCGTGGACGTGCAAGTACGCGAGGTCGCCGTCACGCAGCGCCACGAGGTGCCCGCGTGCGCCGAGGTAGTCGGCGATGTCGTCGACGACGACGCCGTGATGACGGATCACGAACGTGAGTGTCGTTTCCTCGCCCGCGTGAGGGTGGCCGGGGAGCTCGACCGTGTAGCCGTCGCCCGCGTCGGCGATGTGGTCGGTGCCGGGCATCGGCTGGGGCTCGAAGCTGCCCCCCACGAACAAGTCGGTTCCGAGCGTTCGCTTCTGGCCGTCGATGACGAAGTCGGCGAACACCCGATAGGCCCCGGCCTGCGACAGCGTCAGGTTGGCCTGCCATGTGCCGGCTGCGTCCATATCGGGATGCAGATGTTGAAAGCCGACGAAGTCGCGGCGTACGACGATGAGGTGCATCGTCTTCGTGTGTGCCACATCGAACTCGGTGACGACGCCGTCGGTTCCGACGATCCGAAACCGGTACGGTGCCGATGCGTCTGCCGTGAGCACGTCCGTGTCGGCGACCAGGCGATAGTCGGCGTCGGCGGTGGCCAAACCGGGCACCATCTCGTCGTCCATCTGGCCGCCGTGTGCCTTTGCCGGCTCTACATTCGACAGTCCGATCGGGTTGGCCGCGGAGCCGATGGCGATGCTGACGCCGAGCACGGCGGCGAGGATGACGGCGTAGAGAGTGAGTTTGCGCGGTGCGGTCACAGGAGGTCCTTCAGATTCGCAGTCGGCACGTCAGGCGAGCTCGTAACCGGTCTCGTCGAGGCAGCATACCCCCCGAGGGTATCAGGCAAACTGGTAATATCCGGTCGAGATCTACACTCACGACAACACCGGGGGACGGGGGGCGCAACATGCGCGTTGTTTCGGGTGACAGCCATGTCGTCGAGCCGCACGATCTGTGGACGCGCAAGCTCGCGGGGACCAAGTACGCCGATCGAGCGCCGGTAATGGCCCCGGCTTCTACGGGGTTCGAGTTCCGTATCGATGGTCTCGCGCCGTTTCCGGTGGGCCTCGCGGGAGCGGCCGGTCGTCGTTCCGCTGATCTCAGCAACGACGGCGAACTCCGCGAAGGCGGATGGAACACGTCTGTCCGTCTCGAGGACATGGATCTCGACGGCATCGCCGCGGAGGTGCTCTATCCCTCGGTCGGCATGTCGGTCGTGCAAGTTCCCGATCACGACTACCAGCTCGCATGCGTCCGCGCCTACAACGACTGGTTGGTCGAGTTTTGCGCCGCTGCACCCGAACGCCTTGTCGGTTTGGCGCTGATTCCCGTCTACGATGTCGACGTCGCGGTCGTCGAGATCGACCGTGCGCATCGGCTGGGGCTGCGCGGCGCGTTGATTCCGGCGGTGCCGACCGAAGGTCACTATGCCGAGCCTCGTTTCGACGCGATGTGGGCGGCACTGGCCGAACGGAATGTGCCGGTGTCCTTTCACGTGCTCACCGGCGGACGCGCGTACGACCCGACACTCGGTTCGGGTATCCGGCTCATCGGCCTGATGTCGCCGGTACATCACATCCAAAACACTCTTGGCTTGTTGATGTTCGGCAAAGTGTTCGACCGCCATCCCTCGCTCGAAGTCGTGTCAGCCGAGCACGACGGCGGGTGGATCGCCCACTACGGCTATCGCATGGAGCAGATGTACGAGCGTCATCACAATTGGCTCGGCCAAGGCATCGCGCTCGATCGGTCACCTACGGAATACCTGCGCAGTCGGGTGTGGTACACGTTTCAGAAGGATCCGATCGCGGTCGAAACGCGACACCGCGTCGGCGTCAAACAGTTGCTGTGGGCGAGTGATTATCCGCACTCCGACTCGACGTGGCCTCACAGCCAGAAGGTGATCGAGCGCGATTTCGCCGGCGTGCCTCACGACGAGGTGGCGGCGATTGTGGGTGCGAACGCGGCGCAGTTGTACGGGCTGTCGCAATGACCGGTCCGCAGGCCCGCCGCGGCGTGTGCAAGGGGTAGGGACGAAGGTCCCTATTGGCACTGTAGGTTCACCTCCATGCTGAATGGCATGTGCGTTGCGCGGCCGACAGACCTTTGGCGTGAGTGCATGGCCGCTCGCCGGCATCGGGTCGCCGCATGACGAGCGACACAGTCGTTCTGTTTCTGTCGTTGCTGGCGCTCTTCGTCCAAGCGGGACTCGTCGCGACGTTGGTAGTCCTTGTCGTGCCACGGGCCGCAAACGCACGCCGGCGTCTGCTCGACGTGCTGGGCGCGTCGGCCGAAGTGCCGGCTCTCGCCATCGCCCTCGTGGCGACAGTGGGCAGCCTCTATCTGTCAGAGGGCGCGCATTTCCTGCCGTGTGCGCTGTGCTGGTATCAGCGCATTGCGATGTATCCGTTGGCCGTCCTGCTGACAGTGGCGCTCGTTCGTCGTCGTGTCGACGTCAGTGTGTACGTGATTCCGCTCGCTACGATGGGCGCGTTGATCTCTTCGTACCACATGCTCGTTGAGCGGTTTCCCCGGCTCGAATCCGGCGCGTGCAAGTCCACCACACCGTGCACCGTCATCTGGACCCGCCGGCTCGGCTATCTCACGATTCCCACGATGGCGCTGACGGCGTTCGTCGCGATCATCGTTCTGCTCGCCTTGGGTTCGTATGCCCGGCGCCGGGTCGATTGCATGGAGGAGAACTGATGTCGAAAACAAGCACTCGACGCACGGTGTCGCGTTCCGCGCCGGTGTCGCGCAAGCCCCTGCCTCGTCGCCGGTCGCGCACCGATGTTGCGCTGTTGCTCGCGGTGATCGCCGGCGTTGCAATCTTGGCGCTTGTGATCGCAATCGTGGCGACGAAAGACTCGTCGGACGGAGTCGGTTCGGGCATCGAACAGTCACGGCCCGTCACCGTCTCGGGTGCCGCGCTTCCTACGCTGCCCGACAGCGGAACCGATCCTGCCGCGGGCCGGGTTGCGCCGGCACTCAACGGTGCCGGCTTCGACGGCAGTTCCGTCGTCATCGGCAATGACTCACGACCGAAGATCATCGTTTTCGTTGCGCATTGGTGCCCTCACTGCCGGGCGGAGATTCCCGTCATCGAGCGGTGGCTGGAACAAGCGGGCGAGCCGCAGGGCGTAGATCTCTATGCCGTATCAACCGCGGTCAACGCGGCCAGCCCGAATTACCCACCATCGCGCTGGCTCGAGACGTGGCCTGTGACGACGCTCGCCGACAACAGCACCGACATCGCTGCGGCCGCGTTCGGCGTCAATGCGTACCCCTTCTTCGTCGTCGTCCGTGCGAACGGCACCGTTGCCTTGCGAGTCACCGGTGAACTGACGCCTGCCCAGCTGACAGACCTCGTCGAGATCGCTCGTACCTGACTCCCGGGCTCAGTCTTCGTACAGCCGAAACGGAGCAGGTGGTGAGCGCAGCGGCTCCCACAGGGGGCCGAGCACTTCGTCTCCCGGCTCACAGACAACGACTGTCCGGTTGTCGGCTTGCTCGACGCTGATGTGCAGCGGACAACCCATGCAGTACTCGACGTGAAGCGCTCCCCGTCGCGGGCACTCGATGAATTCGCCGTCTGTTTCGATCCGAACAACATCCATGAGTCAACCATCGCGCCGTGATCAGCCGCTGGCTACGGACCAAAGTCCCTGCATCGCACCGCGGATTTGCCAGTACCACAAGACGCGGACTTCTGGCATCGACGATCCACAACGTCGGCGCGTTCACGTAACCGAGCATTCGTCTTTCGGGACTTCGGTCCCTTCGATCGCCGTCGAGGCAGGAGCAGACTGGTCGAAGGCGAGGGCGGGAGGTGACCGTGGCGATGGAAGAGTCATCTGAAATCGATCTTCGGCAGACTGCAATGTCGAGGCAGGGCCAATTCGGGCTCGGGGTCATCGATACGTGCCCCGAATGTGGCTCCGATGACCTGGTCGCGGTTCATGACGGGCGCGGCACCAACATCTTCTGCAAAGCATGTGGCGCGTGTTGGTCGATGAGCCTGGGATGGGTGACTCGTGTGAACCCATCGACATGCCCCGGGTGTGCCCGGCGCGACGAATGCTCGGCGAAGCAGAAAGCCGATGAGCTGAACAAACGACCGGCACGACCGTAAGCAGCGCCAGCGCCGCAGCTCGTCGACGTGACGCTGGTGGCCAGTGAGCATCCGGCCTCCGCATCCGGTATGAACACGAGTCTGTCGGGGGCAAAGGATGGCTGCAGTCTCGGCCATGGCCGGTCGATGAGAGAGAAGTGGTACGCCGTAAGACGCTCGCGCTCGACCCCATCACCGTCGACGAGGCAGCGTTCGATCTCGATCAGCTGGTCCATGACTTCTACCTTCTCACCGAACTGCAAACGGCGCGGACTCCGTCTTGCGTCGCCGCGACGACGGCGAGTTCGAACTCCTGTGTGCGAGCACGACGGTGCCCGACCTCACCCACGCGGCCGCGCCGATCCATCTGAACCGTGGCGCGGCTGTCGAATCGACGATCGAAGAAGCCGAGTGCTCGGCGTCGGCAGAGGTGGGGGTGTTCGCTCTTCTGTAGGAGACTGATGCCCCGAGTGAAGCGGCGATGCGGTACGTCGGTTCTGTGCGGCTGCAACTGATCCCGCCCTCGAGCCACTGAGTCGAGCGTCGAGCGAGTGTGGTGGCCACACAGGGCTTCGCCAGTGCCGTTCGATGCCCATTTAGAATGCCGCCTGTGATCCTGCAACTGGCGGTGGTCGACTGTGAGCAGTTGCGGAGTGGTCTCTTGGCGCAACCGGCGAACAGTGTGTCCAGTCTCGCCTTCGTTGTCGCCGGCGTGTGGATTGTTGGCAGGGCTCGGCGTCACATCGTCAATGGCGATGCGATCGCCGTCGGACTTGTGGCTGTAGCGGTCGGCATCGGCAGCTTTGCGTTTCATGGAGTCGCCGACGCGCCGTCTCACTGGATGCACGACACCACGTTGCTCGTCCTCCTCGCGCTGGTGGCGGTCAGACACGTCGGCCCACGCGCATTTTCGGTGGCGCGCGCAGCGCCAATCATGGGGGTTGGTGCCGGAGGTTTTGTGCTCGCATCGCCGAACTCGACGACACTTGTCGCAGTCGTGCTCATCTTGTGCGTCGCGGCGGGCGAAGTCGTGGGTACCTTGCGACACGGTGCGCGCATCATCCCTCGGTTCCTCGCGGTGATGCTTGGCGTCGGTCTGTTCGCTTCGTGGTTGGGACGGACGGGCTCCGTGTTGTGCCGGCCCGAAAGTGTGCTGCAGTTACATGCCTTGTGGCATGTGGTGATGGCGGTAGCGACGGTGTGGTGGGTCGAGTGTGCGATCTTCCGTACGCCCGAGGCCGGCGCCGCGACGGCTTGCGGTGGGACCAGCGAGGCAGTATCGGCTCGTCGGTGAGTTCGTAGTAGGACAGTCGTCGTGGCCAGTCGACTGCAGCAGCTCGCCCGCGACACGCCCGCTTCGCGTGACCGCTATGTCGACTTTCTGCGAGCCGTGAGCATCTTGGCCGTGGTCTTCGGTCATTGGGCCTCTGGCTCGGTAGGTGGATCTTCCAGGTGATTCCCGTCTTCTCTTCTTCACTCTTCTCCTGTCGATCACCTGCTTCGTCGTCTGCAGGCAAGAAGTCCAGAACGTCGTCCGGCAGTGCCTCATGGTGATGGTGCTCGAGTCGGGCCATCGCGGTCTCCTTGGTCAGCCGAACTCCATCGTTGCGATCAACCGCCCGTCACCGGAAGGGTCCGAAGTCCCGGGAGTGGCCTCGATCGGCGTCTTGCCGACGCGGTACTGCGACGACCGTGAGGTCGGTCCCGACGATGCAGTCCTCCACGATGTCTCTCGTTTGCTCGGCGAAGGCCGACAAATCGGCATAGCGATTGGAGAAGTGGGTCAAGACGGTTCGGCGCGCGTTGGCCTCCCTCGCGACCTCCGCAGCCTCGCGTGCGGTGAGATGGCCGTGCGGCGCCGCCAATTCTGCTTCGCTCTCGAGGTAGGTCGATTCGATCACGAGCAGGTCAGTGGCGTCCGCGAGTTCGCTTGCCGCGGCGCATCGACGAGTGTCCATGACCAACGCGAACCGCTGGCCCGGCGCGATGGTGCTGACGTCGGCGATGTCGATATGCCGTCCGTTCCGCTCGAGCCAGCCCTGCGCCCGTAACCGGCCGATCGCGGGGCCTTCGATGCCGAGATCGACGAGCCGCTCGACGTCGAGATGACGGCGTGGCGCTTCCTCGATCCGCCATCCGAGGGTGTCGGTCGTATGGTCCAACGCCTTGGCGACGAGCCGTGAGTGTTCATCGAGGGCGATCGACGCCGCGTCGTTCATCGGGCGTAGGCGTAGCTCGAGCGACTCGGCGTCCCACACGGTTGCAGCCAGAAAGGCATCGATGTGCGCGTGCCCACTCGCCGGATAGTGGACATCGATCGGCGCGGGTTTCGGGTCGAGTGAACGGCGCTGCAAAACACCGGGTAGGCCAAGGCAATGATCGCCGTGAAAGTGGGTGATGCAGATTCGGGTGAGACTGGCCGCAGAAACGTGGGCTAGGAGCATTTGACGCTGCGTACCTTCGCCCGGATCGAACAGGATCACCTCGTTGTCCCAACGCAGGAGGTAGCCGTTCTGGTTCCGGCTGGCGGTGGGACTCTGCGCCGCGGTGCCGAGGATCGTCAGCGCTCGTGTCATTGGGATGTGGTGAGTACGCGCACTTGCTCATCGGAGAGCAGACCGTCGGCCGCCCATTGTTCGACCTTCGACCGCAGCGTCTCGTCGTAGCCCTCTCGAAGTCTGGTCATCTCTTATCTCGAATTGTCGGCGACACCCACCAAGATCCTGCTCATGTTGCCCGCGACGTGGCTGTCGGGTCGAGTACGCGGCTGAGGAAAAGCACCGAGCTGGTTTCGAGGTCACGCAGAACCACGATGAAGGGGCGGTCGACGGTCAGCTGTACCGGCCCACCCGGCGCCGCGGATGCGCGGACCCCCTGCCGTCGCAGCGGCGGCCTCAGTTCCCTTCTCGTTCACGTCGATGAACGCTTCGTGGAGCACGCCCCGACACATAGAGCCTCTCCGCGGCGGTCATCGCCGAGAGGTCGGCTCGGTCGGGATCGAAGAGATCCCCCTTGTCTCGCCATTGCGACAGGAGATCGAGCACGTCGTGCCGCGGCGGGTCGTGCGTCGTGAGCGTGCCGTCATAGTCAATTGAAGTTGGAGGACCAGCCGACGGCCGGAGAGCGACGACGTCTCACGCCGAGTGATGCTCGTGCAATTGAGGCCTCAGTTCCTCCTGGCCGGCACGATCACCACCGGCACGATCACCACCGGAACCTGTGCATGGTTCGCGCAGGCGTTGGCGACGGATCCGGTGAAGGCACCCAAGATGCCGGAGTGTCCCCGCCGGCCGACCACGAGTAGTGCGGCATTGGCGCTGCGGTCGAGAAGCACCCGCGCCGGGTGTCCTTCGACGACCTCGCGTGCGACGTCGATATCGGCGGGTAGCTCGGCCTGCGCGATGGCACCGTCGAGCGTGGATTGTGCGCCGTCGGCAAAGAAGTCCGGCCCCGGCATCGCTACCATTCCCGACGTATCGGCGAAGACCGGGAACTCCCAGGTCGTGACGGCGTGAATCGTCGCGCCGGTCAGCGCGGCGTAGCTGGCCGCCCACCGCAGCGCGGCGACAGAGTTTTCGGATCCGTCGATTCCGACGATCAACTCCATGTCTCGGCAGCCTCACGGCTCGTCACAGGCCGGGCCGAGGCATGAGTCGGGCGTGATCAGCGGGCGGTCCGGCCGTCAGTGCCGGCTGATCGAGTTGTTCTGGATTGACGGCACACACTGCGCACGGGCTCGCCTCGATCACCCCCATCGTGACGCTGCCCAACGCGACGCGCTCGACGCCTTGGCGGGCGTGCGTCGACATGACGACGAGTGAACAGCGGTGGTGAGTGAGATGGCGTATCAGGCCCGCGACCGGATCGTCGTCCACGACGGTGAAGCACTCTGCGGTCACTCCACCGCCCCGCAGCCGAGTCTGCACCGACTTCAAGTAATCGGTGGGCGGTTGCACCGGGTCATTGTGAGTGACCTGGGTGGTTGCTACGACTTGTAACAATTGCAGCGGCGTCGCGAAGACTCCAGTCCACGCGAGGGCAGCGAGCAGTGCCGCTTCGGCCGCTTTGGAACCATCGAGTGCGATCGCGATCGGTCCTTCGAGTGCCTCGGTTTGGGCACGGGGCCCGACCACCAGTATCGGATGGTGGTGAGCTTCGCGCACCAGCGCTTCCGCGACGGACTGCTTCCCGCCGGCTGCGCGCCGTGACGCGTGATCACTGCCGACCACGACAATCGCGTCCGGGAAGGCGTC
This sequence comes from Acidimicrobiales bacterium, assembly GCA_035525225.1. Lineage (GTDB taxonomy): Bacteria > Actinomycetota > Acidimicrobiia > Acidimicrobiales > WLNW01 > DATLFA01. The sequence goes on along the minus strand of DATLFA010000049.1, from coordinate 64,938 downwards.
GCAGATCGCGCAGGCGATGTCGTTACCGATCACGAACGAGGTCGGCGCGTTCATAGCCGGATACACGGCCGCGATGGAAGCGAGCATTGCTTTGGCTGCTTCGTCGGTCGCCGTCAGTTCCACGAGCGATCTGCTCGGTGCTTGCACATGAGCGAAGGAAATCCGAGCCCCCAGCCGTTCTGCGAGCTTCGCGGCGTAGCCGACGGCCCGCTTTGCCGCCGCGCTGCCGTCGACAGGAACGAGAACATGCGCCTGTGTTGTCATTTCGATGCCTCCCTGCCGACTGCCCTGCACTTTGCGTCGCTGAGACCACTCTGCTCCCGCGACGGCGTGATCTGAAGGGTCCGAAGTCCCAGATGTCGGCGGCAGCACGCCCGGGCTCGGTCGCCCGAGTCAGCTGACGATTACCGCGGTGACCATGCCGAACATGCCTTCATCGCGCTCGACGTGGTTCAAGATGTGGCAGTGCCATACCCATGTGCCCAATTTGTCCGCCTTGACCAAGGCCGTGACGCGCTCGCCGGGAGCCACGCTGATGGTGTCGGCTGCGTAGGGCGAATCCAGTGGCAGGCCGTCTAAGGCGATCACGATTTGTGGGAACTGATGCAGGTGCATCGGGTGGCTCTGCAGTCCCTCGTTGAAGTAGTGAACGATGAACCATTCGCCGGTCTTGAAGGCGTAGGGCTCGGTCGCGGGGAAGGACTTGCCGTTGAGCGTCAGGCCGATGACACCGGCGTCATTGAGCACCATCGGGATCTCACGGGTGATGGTGAGATCCGTCGGTACGGCCAGCCCGCTGATCGTCCGACCCGTCGGCAGCGGCACCTGGCCGACGAAGAAGGGGGCGAACAAACCGTTGGGTACTTGCATCTGGCCGTGGTGATGGGCGTGGTACATCGCGACTGCAGGTTTGTTGGTGGTGAATTCGTAGACGAACGTCGTGCCCGGTTCTATGACCGGTTGTGTGATCGGTGAGACGCCGTCCATGTTGTTCGGGACTTCGATGCCGTGGACGTGTACGTCTGTGCCCATCGGCAATTCGTTGTGCACGACGAGTCGCACCTTGTCGCCTACATCCACCTTGATGGTGGGACCGGGAACCACGCCGTTGTAGGTCCACGCGTCCACGATTCGTCCGGGCTCGACTTCCCACTTGCCGATCTTGGCGGTGAGGTCGAACTCCTTCGTGCCGTCGCTGAGCACCTTGGGTGCGAGCAGCGTCGCGCCGATGCCCTCGGTCTTTGTCGGGAACTTCGCAATCGAGTCGGCCATCGCCTTGTCCAGCTTGGCGTAGTCGATCTCGCCGGTCATGTGCTCGCTGTGGCTGTTCGCCACGGCGGTGCTGTTGACCGACAGGGTTGTGCGCATCCCCGATTCGGTGTGGCCGGGTACGTCACAGAACAATTCGTATGATCCAGCCGCCAATTTGCCCAACTCGAGTGTGGCGGTCTCGCCGGGTTGGATCATCGCGGTGCGCGGGCCATTCGTCATGATGAGGTTGTGGGCGATCGATCCCTTGTTGGTGACGGTGAGCGTGACCTCTCCGGGGGCGGCGATCATGTTGCCGCTGATCTTGAACTCGCTCAACTCCACATCGACGTTCGACGTTCGGACAGTCGCCGGGCCCCTGTCGTCGTTCCACACCGCCACCGCGCCCATGGCCGCCATAGGTAACGAGATCGAGGCGAACAGGGCGATCAATGCGAGGAAGTACCAGCGGGTCGTGCGGTCTTCGATCGTTCGGACGGTGGTCATAGTGAAAGGCCTCGTGGATTGTCAGGAGTCGATGGAGAACAACCCCAACACCATCGCCACCACATGAATCACAGACCAGGGACCTTGGTCCTTCCCGGCCGGCTCGCGACGGGGCTACGGCGTGTTGCGCTGGGTATCGTGAGGATGGCGGTTGTCCACCGCGCTCCTTGCCCAGTGCCGGTGCATCGCCCACCCCATCTCCCGAGCGCTGCTTGAGCAAGGACGAATCGCGATGACCGACAGCAAACTCGACCATTTGTCCAGGGAAACGTGCATCGACCTTTTGCGAATGCACTCGGTTGGCCGGGTCTCGGTGGTCGCCGAAGGGTTTCCGGTCGTGCTTCCCGTCAACTATCGGCTCGTCGAGTTCCGCTCCGCGCCCTGGATCCTGATCCGCACCCGGCCAGGGAACGTCATCGACCAGGCCGGCGTCAATGCGGCGTTCGAGATCGACAGCATCGACGTGAGTCATAGCACCGGTTGGTCAGTGCTCGTGAGTGGTCACCTCTCGCACCTCGACGATGCCACGATCGACCGGATCAAAGACGAGTTCGATCCGCAACCCTGGCTGACCGGGCGCGATGCGTGGCTTGTCCTGAAACCGGTCAAGATCACGGGCCGGCGCCTACGAGCGGTCGACGTGGAGTGGGCTTTTCACATTCGCGGCTACCTCTAGAGCGTCGCCGTGCTCGCTTCGATATGGGCGTCCGAACCGGGATAGTACAAATGGGCGCGCTCGTCGCGATCGCCCGTCCAGCGAACGACATAGGGTGGGGTCCCGTCGTCTCCCCGCACTTCTTCGATCACTGCGCGTCGATCACGCTCACCCACATGTGCTCCGCGCACGACAAGGATGTCACCGACACGCGCGTGCAGGCCAAGCGTCGTCGACGCGTCGATCTGATCGACACGCCCGGCGAGATGCCGGAGAAGGTCGAAGGAACTCACCACGCCGACGACGTTGTCGCGCTCGGTGACCACCAGATGGTGAATCCGTTTGGTGACCATCGTGCGTGCTGCATCGACGACGGAGCGGTGTCGGGGGACGGTTTCGACGTTGCGGCTCATCACTGTCTGGACGCCCATTCGGGGTGACCATTCTTCGACCAGATCGGACGAGGTGACGATGCCGACGAGTTTGCCGTCGGTATCGAGGATGGGGACTGAATGGATCCCGTCCTCCAGCATGAGATCGCGGAGCGGACCGACCACGTCCGTGGTCTGCGCGGTCTTCACGACATCGCTCATCACTTCATCGACAGTATGCATGACAGCCCTCCATGTGCTTCGTGCTGAAGTTGGTTCGTTACGCGGTCGCTTTAGCGTCGCGTGTGTCGGCGAAGTCGCAGAACGCGGCAAACGCGCGTGGACCGTAGATCGTTGCCGGGCCTCCGTTCATCAGAATTGCCACCCCGATGGCCTCGGCAGCTTCTTGGCGAGTGGCACCGGCGATCGCGGCCCCCTGAGCGTGTGAAGCGATGCAGCCATCACACTGTTCGGCGACGGCAATGGCCAGGGCCATCAGCTCCTTCGTCTTCACGTTCAGGGCGCCTGGGCCCAGGGAAGCCTGGTGGAGCTCCGCGAAGCCCTTGTACACATCAGGTATTGCACGTCGAAGTTCCCGATGCAACGGGCCCAGGTCGTCGAGCACCGTCTTGCCAAATCGATGGTCGTCCATACCACTACTCTCAGGCTTCTGCGGCCCGCGTTCTAGGGGCGAAGGTCCTCCACCCGGGGGAAAGGGAACTTGGTCCCTTGGTGCGGCGACCGACGGGGTACACAATGTAAAGGTGGCCAAGGACCAACGCGCGCCTATGCCAGATGCACCGGGGTACCGCTGTACGACACTGCCGGACGACCGGCTGCTCGTGATTCGACCCGCCAGCGCGGACGATGTCGATCGCATGATCGAGTTCTATCGAGGCCTGCCGCTCGAAGACCGGTACCTACGCTTCTTCACCGGTGGTTTGCCGCCGCGGACACATTTCGAACGGGTAGTGGATGTTGCATCCCATGGTGGTGTCGCTCTCGTCGTCGAGGTCGTCAACGGCGCTGCACAGTTCATCGGCGATGCGTGCTATGTGCCGCAATCGGATGGCGATGGTGAACTCGCGGTCACGATCGATCCTGGTTGGCGGGGCTGGCTGGGCCCGTACCTGCTCGACTGCCTTCTCGAGGCGGCTGCAGCGAATGGTGTCAAGACTTTGCGCGCAGAGATCCTCGTCCGCAATCGCCCGATGCTCGCGCTCGTGCGGGCCCGCGGGTGTGTGACGGTCGGCGACGACGACCTCTCCAAGGTTCGGGTCGCCCTGGGTACCTCGAGCCGCACGCCGTCGTGGCCTGCGCGAGATTCGCGACGTCGCATTTTGGTGGAGTCGAGCAATCCGCGCTGGCGGTCCGGGATCACGGCTGCGGCGCCAACGGTCGATGTGATGGTCTGTTCGGGTCCACCGTCCGGGTACCGAGAGCGTTGTCCTGTCCTCGCCGGGCAGCCTTGCCCGCTCGCGGCCGAGGCAGACGCGATCGTGGTAGCACGTTGCGCCGACGATGACCTCGGCCGCGACTTGATCGACGCCCATCGGCAGAGCAATGCACAGATCCCGTTGCTGATCGAGGTGGCGGCCGCCCCCGCGGACGCCGCACTTCCCCCGGGGTCACGGGCACTGCCGCGTTCTCTGTCGGACGCGGACGCCGCAGCGGCCGTTCTCCACGCCATTCGCGAGGCGTCGACCGACCATGAGCCGAAAACGGTCTGACCGAATGTCGGCGCAGGTGCTGTTCGCCACGGTCTCGGCCGTCGACGAACACGATACGGGTGGCGGCCACCCAGAGCGTTTCGAGCGACTGAACTCGGCCGCCGACGGCATCGCCGAAGCCATGTTGCACGACGCAGTGGTGGCCGAGTTCAACGGTCGACAAGCATCTTTCGACGAACTCGCGCTCGTTCACGACGGGCAATACCTCGATGCACTCGAAGGTTTCATGAACGCCGGCGGTGGCGATCTCGATCCCGACACGCCAACCGTCGGGGGATCGTGGTCGACCGCCCTTCATGCCGTGGGCACCGGTCTTGTGGCGATCGAGTCGCTACGGCGCGGCGAGGGTAGCGCCGCCTTTGTCGCGGTCCGGCCTCCGGGTCACCATGCGACCGCGTCGCGCGCGATGGGCTTCTGTCTCCTCAACAACGTTGCCATCGGGGCGGCTTCCCTCGCCGCCTCGGGAGAACGGGTGCTCATCGTCGATTGGGATGTCCACCATGGCAATGGGACCCAGGAGATCTTCTGGGACGACCCGCGCGTGTTGTATGTGTCGACGCACCAGTGGCCGGCATATCCAGGTTCGGGAAGAGCGAGCGAGACCGGTGGCGCGGGCGCACCCGGGTTGACCGTCAACGTACCGCTGCCGCCCGGCTCGTCGGGCGACGCCGCACTCGCGGCGATGGACGAAATCGCCGCGCCGGTGATCGCAAGATTCGACCCGACGTGGGTGCTCATCTCGGCGGGATTCGATGCACACCGTGACGACCCGCTCGCGGACTTGGTGTGGAGCGCGGGCGATTTCGCGGCGCTCACGGCCAAGGTGGCATCGTTCGCGCCGCAGCAGGGGCGCGTCGTCGCGTACCTCGAGGGGGGCTATGACCTCCCCGCGTTGGCGCGTTCGGTCGGCGCAACGGTCGCCGCACTCGCGGGAGAGTCCTGGATGCCCGAGCCGTTGACCTGCGGTGGCCCCGGTCGAGAAGCGGTTGCGGTGGCGGCCAGGTTGCGCGAACGGAAGCTCGGTGGAGGAGAACGGTGAAGATCGAACGAATCGTCGTAGGCATCGATGGATCGGACAACTCCAGAAAGGCGTTGGGATGGGCGGCAGAGCTGGCGCGAGCGCTCGATGCCGAGGTCGTCGCAGTGCATTCCATCGGGCTGCTCGAGCGATTTGCATCAGGGCGCCAGCCGGAGGCCGCCACGACGTACGGGGACGCGCGGCACCTGTTCGACACCGATTGGTGCGCCGTCCTCGACGATCCCACGGTGCGATCGACCCGATTACTGCGCGACGGGAACCCGGTGACGGTGCTGCTCGGTGTCGCTGAAGAATTCGACGCTGGCCTCATCGTCGTGGGCAGCCGCGGCCTCGGCGGCTACCCCGAACTCCTACTCGGCAGCACGAGCACCCAGGTCGCGCAGCACTCCGCTCGACCCGTGGTCGTCGTTCCGTCGTAACCTCGGTGAGGCGCGGCGCTCATCGGGCGCTGGACCTCACCCCGCTGAGCAACTCGATGTCGAGGGCGACTACGTATTCGGCTGTCGGCAGGCACCATGGCCGTATCGATACCCCGTCATTCACACCGATGAAGGACGGATCCGTGATCTCGCGTAGGCGTCCCGTCGCAAGTACGGACCAGTCCGTACCCGTCAAGGAGTCGGTGCCGGCGATCTCGACGCAGGCAACAGAGTTGCGACGCGCCGAGGTCAGTTTGGGGCCACGCTCGGTCGCAAAGACAAGCGAACGGCTGGCGAGTCGGTAGCGAACGGGAGCGACCACCGGGAGGGCACCCGATGTGAAACCAAGGTGGCCGATGCAGCCCGCCTCGAGGAGCGCCATGCATGCTCCCTCGTCGAGTCTGATGAATCCATCGGTTGGCGCTGCATTCCCAGTCTCGTGGTACACGCCTCTAGTGTCAGACGCGCACTAGGTATGCAATAGGGACTTCGGTCACTTTGCTTCGATCGCCCACCGAATCAGCGGATTGGGCCCGCCTCGATTCGTCGTGCCGACAGTTCACATGTCGTAGGGCTTTCGCTGGCGGCGTTCGTCGAGGCGTGCTGCCATCGCGGCGGCCTCGGTACGGCGACTCATGCCGAGCTTGGCCAAGAGATTGGAGACGTAGTTCTTGACGGTCTTTTCCGCCAGGTACAACTGCTCGGCGATCTGTCGGTTGGAGAGCCCTTCGCCTATGTGCTCGAAGATGCGGCGTTCTTGGTCGCTGAGTTGTGCCAGTTGTTGTTGCTCCGCAGTGCCGCGCTGCATGCGCTCGAGGGCGCGACGGGTGGTGGCGGGGTCGAGCGTGGATCGGCCCGCCGCGACGGTGCGGACGGCGTCGATGATGTCGCTACCCCGGATTTGTTTGAGGGCGTAGCCATGAGCGCCCGCCATTGCCGCGTCGACGAGAGCGTCGTCGTGCGAGAACGAGGTCAGCATGAGACAGCCGATTTGAGGATGCAGCGAACGAATCTCGCGACACAGTTCGATGCCGTTGCCGTCGGGCAGCCGTATGTCGAGTATGGCGACGTCGACCTCGAGGCCCTCGAGGCGGTTGAGGGCCTGTGCCACCGTGCCCGCTTCGCCGACGATGACGAACTCGCCCGTCGACGCGAGCATGTCGCCGACACCGCGCCGCACTACCTCGTGGTCATCGACGAGAAAGACTCGCTTCAATCCCTCGGTCGGGCCGGCGCTGCGTTCGACTCCGTCGGCGGTGTCGCGATCCATCAGTCTTTTGCTCCAGCCCGGCGAGGTATGACGACGGTCGGTATCTGTGCGTGACGCGCGCAGTGCGTCGCGGTCGAACCGAGCACCAATCCGGCAAAACCCCCGTGGCCACGCGCGCCGACAACCAGAGTGTCGGCATTCTTGGACTCTTCGAGCAGGACGGCCGCGGGGCTGCCTGCACGCACGCACTTCTCGACGACCACGCCGCTCGTGTCGAGTCCCGTCAACGCCTCATCGAGGGCTGCACGTGCCTTTTCCTCGAACACCTCTTGTGGTGGCGCCATCATCGCTCCGACTTCGCTCGCGGCGTACGGATAGTGCCAAACGTGCATGACACGCAAGTTCGCGTGATTCCTCCGTGCGTACTCGAGCGCCCACTGCAGTGCAGCGGCAGCGTTTGGCGAGCCATCCGTCCCGACCAGGACTGTTGCCATGTCGATCACGTTACTCGCCCGAGAAGGCGACCAAGTTTCGTCACATCACCCTGACGGGGATCCGCATTTCGTCTTGCCGTCTGCCGTCAGCGGCCGAGATCGTGAACACGACGAATGTCAAAGGTCCCGCCGGCCGAGGGGCAAACGAGACCGTGGCCTGGAATTGTCCCCACGCGCCCATCATGCCGGTGGCGAATCCTTGCGTGATGACCGCACCGCCGGCATCGAGAAGCTCGAAGTTGACGGTTCCTTCGAACACGTTCGCAAGCCCCTTGAAAGCGAAACCGGGTGCCACGGTCGCTCCCGGCGTCGGGAATTCGGTGAGCACCGGGGGTAGGAGATCGTCGAACTCGCTCGGCTTGACGTCGGTTACGATCAATCCTTCGCCGCCGATCGACTCGACGGCTTTGCCGTCGATCATGAAGCGCACGGAATCGGCCACACCGAGTCTCGACAACGTGTAGACGATCTGGGCAACTCGCATGCGCATCGACAGGCTCCCGCCGCCGGTGGTGAAGGCCGCTGATACGTCCACGGTGGCCTTGCGTTGCTCGATGCTCACATTGCGCAGCGTCGTCCCGCTTGGTATGGCAGTGTCGAAGCGAGCGCTGAGTTCGTCGGTGTTCGGACCTTCGATCACGGTGGCGACCGCGCTGCGTACGGTGTCGTTCTTCGGGACGGCCCGGCTGCCCGCGGCGAGCACACCGTCTCGGCTGAAGAAGGTGGCCACGACGACGCGCTCGATCGGCGAGGGCACGGTTGTGCTGGCGGGCACGGTAGCCGGGGGAGTTGTCACGGTTGCCGGTACCGTCGTCGGCGCACTTGTAGCGCCGGGCGGGAGGGTCGTCGACGGGTCGGACGTGGTGGCGTCGCCACATCCGACGAAGAGCAACGCTGCCATTGCGAGAAGTGCCGTGCGCGAAACCGTGGACGTCATCGATAACCCCAATCTCGTTGACCTCGCACCCTAAGGAACCGGTGTCGTCGCGGATCGGGTCGAAAGTCCCGACGTGTTCTGAGGACCTTGGACTCTCGTTTGCCGACCCGTTTCCGGTGCACGATCACGCCGTCGGAGGAAGCCGGCGGCTATGGAGGTTAGTGATGGATTGCTTTGTGCGCTGGTTCAGTGAGCTCCGTCGCGGTGACACGGGTATCGCCGGCGGCAAGGGAGCCAATCTCGGCGAGCTCCGTTCCGCGGGCCTGCCCGCCCCGGATGGCTTCGTCGTGGTCGCCCAGGCATACCTACGGGCCCTCGACGAGGCGGGAGCGCGAGAACTCGTGCACAAGAAGATCGACAACGTCAACCCTTCGGATACCGACGGGTTGGCGGCCTTGTCGAAGGAGATGACTTCGCTCTTACGCAGGGAGGGCACGCCCGACGCGGTCAAGGCCGAGGTCTTGGCCGCATACGACAGGCTGGGTCGTGGTGCGGTCGCCGTTCGTTCGTCCGCGACCAGCGAGGACACCGCGGGAGCCTCGTTCGCGGGCATGAACCGCACCTACACCAATGTGGCGGGTGAGGCGGAGCTCATGCGAGCGATCGTCGGCTGTTGGGCCTCGCTTTTCGGACCGCGAGCGTTGGCGTATCGAGCGACGAAGGGACTCACCGAAGAACCGGCGATAGCAGTCGTCGTGCAGCGCATGGTCGACTCGGATCGTTCCGGGGTGGCGTTCACCGTCGATCCGACGACGGGAGATCCTTCGCACATCGTGATCGAAGCTGCACTGGGTCTCGGCGAGGTGGTCGTGAGCGGGCAGGTAGAACCGGACACCTATGTCGTCTCGAAGTCGGATCTCCACGTCGTGGACGAGCGTATTGGTGTGCAGAGCTTCCAGATAGTGCGCAGCGCACGCGGTGAAGAGCGCATTGTGCTCGACCACGATCAGGCGGGCTCGCGCAAGCTGAGCGACCGGCAGATCCACGAAGTAGCCGATCTCGCCCGCCGCGTCGAGCAGCACTATGGCGAGCCACAAGATCTCGAATGGTGCTTTGAAGGCGAGGAGTTGTTCGTCGTGCAATCGCGGCCCATCACCACGTTGGGGCCCATCCCGCCGCGGGCAGACGCGCCAGTCAAAGACGCGCCATCTGCGGACGCGCCTCGCCTCGTGGTGAGCGGTCTCGGTGCCTCACCGGGACGGGTCACCGGCCCGGTTCGCGTGCTCCGTGACCCCACCGAAGGAGTGGCGCTGTTGGCGGGTGAGGTGCTGGTCGCACCCATGACAAACCCTGACTGGGTCCCCACCCTGCGGCGTGCCGCGGCCGTGGTGACCGACAGTGGCGGCATCACGTGTCACGCGGCAATCGTCAGTCGTGAGCTGGGTGTGCCTTGTGTGGTTGCGACACGCAACGCAACAACACAGCTGCACGATGGCGACATCGTGACCGTGGATGGCGCCCGGGGGGCGGTGTATGAAGGAGCCGACGTCTTGGCGATTGCGGACCTCGGCCTCCCCGCCGTGGCGTCATCGCGCGAGCAACGCCTCGGCGCCGACACCGCGGAGGCGCTCGGTACGTTGGTGTACGTCAACCTGGCGATGTCTGATCACGCCGAACGCGTCGCGGCGCTTCCTGTCGATGGTGTCGGTCTTCTGCGAGCGGAGTTCATGTTGACCGAGGCTCTCGGTGGCCGGCATCCGCGCCGAGTGCTCGCCCAGGGTGGTCGCACCGAGTTCATCGACGCGATGGCGGCGTCGCTGCTGCGAATCACCCGAGCGTTCCAGCCTCGGCCCGTGGTCTATCGGACGATCGACTTTCGTTCGAACGAGTTCCGCGGACTCGAGGGAGGAGATGAGTACGAGCCGACCGAGAACAATCCCATGATCGGGTACCGAGGCTGTTATCGCTATGTGCGTGAGCCGGACCTGTTCCAGCTCGAGCTCGAGCTGCTGGCCCGCGTACGCGAGGAGACACCCAACCTCCACCTGATGATCCCGTTCGTACGCACGAAGTGGGAGCTCGAGGCGTGCCTCGAGCTGGTCGACCAGAGCGCCCTCGGCCGTCAACGCGGTTTGAAGCGGTGGGTCATGGCCGAGGTTCCGTCTGTCGTCTACAACATTCCCACCTATGCGTCTCTCGGTATCGACGGCGTATCGATTGGTTCGAATGATCTGACGCAATTGATGCTCGGGGTCGACCGTGACTCGGAGATCTGCGCGGAACTGTTCGACGAAGAAGACCCGGCAGTGCTCGACGCGATCGAACAGATCATCAACGCCTGCCACAAGGCAAACATCACATCCTCACTGTGCGGTCAGGCACCTTCGAATCGTCCCCGCTTCGCCGAACATCTCGTCCGATTCGGTATCACGTCTGTCTCGGTCAACCCCGATGCGGTCGACGCGACTCGCCACGCGATCGCCGCGGCCGAGCGCCGGCTGCTGCTGGCAGCCGCCCGTCGGTGATCGACACGCCGTTGGTGATCAGTGCTCGCGGATCTGAAGAACCGCGGCGCCCCGCACTCGGCCCGCCGCGAGATCGCGCAGAGCCTCGTTGACGCGTGCCAGCGGGTAGAGATCGGTCTGCGTGACGATGGGTATCTGCGGCGCGAGTTCGAGCAGTTCGCGGACGTCCGAGCGCGTCACATTGGCCACGCTGCGCAATGAGCGCTCCCACCACAATAGGCCATAGTCGAACTGAGGGATCCGATCGAGGTGGATTGCGTTCACGATGACGACGCCGCCGCGATCGACGGCCTCGAGCGCAGTCACGACGACATCGCCGGACGGCGCGAACGTGATCGCTGCATCGAGCGCCACGGGCGGCCGCGTCGTGTACGGCCCCGCCCAGACCGCACCCAGCGCCAGCGCTCGGTCCTGCTCGGCGGTGCTGCGGGTGACGACGTACACGTCGCAGTCCCAATGCTTTGCCACTTGGATCACGATGGTCGCTGATGCACCGAATCCATACAGGCCGAGTCGCATACCCGGCGCGACGCCGGCGGCGCGCAGACATCGGTATCCGATGACGCCCCCGCACAGGAGAGGCGCGACCGCGACGTCGTCGTAGCCGTCGGGGAGGCGATAGACGAAGTCGTGTCGGGCGCGCATCGTCTCCGCGTAGCCTCCGTCTGCATCCCACCCGGTGAAGGTCGCATCGAGGCACAGGTTTTCGCGGCCGCTGGAGCAGAAACGACAGCGGCCGCACGTACTCGCGATCCACGCAACGCCCACACGATCCCCGACGACCAGGTCGGGTACATCCCTACCCACCGCGACGATGATCCCCACGACTTGGTGCCCGGGAATGATCGGAAGGCGCCGCGGGGCGAGGTCGCCTTCGCAGAGCTGAAGGTCGGTTCGACATACACCGCAGGCGTGGACAGAGATCAGGACATCGGTTGATGCGACCTCAGGTGCGTCGACGCCGCCGATTACCAGCGGATCTTCGCTCACCGATCGAGGACTACGAAGGACCGCCGCGCGCATGCGCCGAGTGGTCACGGTGCGACGGTGGCCGCGGCTGCGGTCGGATCATTGGTCGGCTGCATCGACTCCAAAATACTTTGCGAGGCCGCGGCTACTAGGGACTTAGGTCTCTGCAAGGCTCTGGGCCGAGGTGATCGGCTGTGGAAGTGACCGAAATGGACGTTGCCGTCGAGCCGGATGTCGTCGAGACCCATATTTCGACCGTCGCGTTCGTCGGCAGCCGTGCCTTCAAGTTCATGAAGCCTCTCGCGACGGCCTTTCTCGACCAGTCCACTGCGGAGAAACGAAAGCAGGCCTGTGAGGCCGAGCTCTACCTCAATCGGCGAATCGCGCCCGATGTGTACCTCGGGATCGGCCAGGTCGTAGAGGACGACATCGTCACCGACTATTTCCTCGTGATGCGCCGCCTGCCGAGTGCGCGCCGTCTGAGCGCTCTCGTGGGTTCCGACGAGTTCCCCGATGCGGTCCGCGACGTCGCCCGTACGGTTGCTGCGTTTCACGCTCGCCAGCCGGCGACACCGCTCGCCGCCGAGATGGCGAGCAGCGAGGGAGTGGCGGGGTTGTGGGCCGCAAACATCGAGGAGATGCACAACTTCGGGAATGAGGTTGTCGAGACACAGCATCTCGATGCCATCGGCGCAGCGGCACGCCGTTACATCGAGGGTCGCAACGCGCTGTTCGTGAGTCGCGTGCGTGACGAGTTCGCTCGTGACGGCCACGGTGATCTGCTCGCCGATGACATCTTCATGCTGGATGACGGTCCCCGTGTATTGGACTGCCTCGCCTTCGACGAACGACTGCGTTGCGGCGACGTCCTGCTCGATATGGCGTTCTTGGCGATGGACATCGAACGACTCGGAGCTCCAGACATGGCGGAGCACCTACTCGAGTGCTACTGCGCCTTCAGCAACGAGCATCATCCCCGATCGCTGGCCCATTTCTACATCGCGTACAGAGCGCTGGTCCGGGCCAAGATCAATTTCTTACGAGCCGCTCAGGGCGATGCCAGCGCGGGTGCGGTGGCACAGTCCTTCCTGCGCCAGTGCACGGACCATCTCGACTCGGCCCGGCCGATGCTGATCCTCGTCGGGGGAAGTCCGGGCACGGGCAAAACCACCCTCGCCAACGATCTCGCCGACGCGCTCGGTCTCTTGGTCCTGTCGTCGGATGAAGTTCGCAAGGACCTCATGGGCATTGCCCATACCGAACATGCGTATGCACCGCCGGGACAAGGCATCTACACGCCGGCGATCAGCGCGCAAACCTACGAGGCGTTGATCCGACACGGGCGCCGAGTCATCGAACTCGGCGAGTCGGTGGTGCTCGACGCATCTTGGTCACGGGCCGAAGATCGATGGGCGGCGCGCCTCATGGGCGACGAACTCGGTGCGTGCGTCGTCGAGATTCGTTGTGAGGTGGCGCCCGATGTCGCTACCGCGCGCATCGCGGCACGGATGCAGACCTCAGACCCGTCTGACGCAACGCCAGAAATCGCAGACCATCTCCGAGCGCATCTCGACCCGTGGCCCGAGTCGGTGACGATCGACACGAACCGACCGCGCGAAACGACGACGCAAGAGGCGACGGCCGCCTCCGTCGCCCGGCGCGCAATCCGTTGAGGTGCTAGCTGGCGGGGCGCATTCATCCCAACCAATGGCCAGGAGGGCAGTCCGCCGGCGGCCGACGCCGCGCCAGCAGTTCGCGGCACCGTGCCACCAAGTCCCGGAGATCCGCTTCGTGATCCAACACCAGCTCGATCTCGCCCGCGGTGTCCCCGGCTTGTTCGAGTTCGGCGTGCTTGTCTTCGAGTAGGCCCTTCATTTCGGACCCCCTTCCGACTGTCTTCGCCCTTCATTCTGCGCCATCCGTTCCGCGAATACGAGGGGAAAAGGTCCTTTCATGGCGGCGAGCCGCCGCCGCGGACCTTCGACCCTTGCCGTCGTGGCCTTCATCGACGATCGTCGAGTCACGTTGCGAACCGAGGAGGAGCCATGGCCACGATCGTGGTAGGAATCGACGGGTCAGAAGGTGCCAAGGCCGCGCTCGCCTGGGCCTGTAGAGCGGCCCATCATGAACCGGGTTCGAAGATCGTCGCGGTGTCCACATGGCTTTCCTCTGTTCCGGCGCCGAGCCCTTGGTTCGCAGGCTACGACCTACCAATGGATCTGACCGAGATCACCAGGGCTGAACTCCAGGCTGCGGTGGCTGCAGTTGAAGCCGAACGGGGAACCACCGAAATCGAGCAGCGTGTGGTGTGTGGCTCCGCAGCGTCGGTGCTCATCGCCGAAGGGGTTGCCGCCGACATGTTGGTCGTCGGGTCGCGCGGTGTCGGCGGATTCAAGGGCTTGTTGCTCGGTTCGGTGAGCAACCAGGTCGTCGCCCACGCGCAGTGCCCGACGGTGGTGGTGCCTCGCGTCTCGGAGGAAGACCGAACGGCGTCGTCCGCGACGAATTCGATAGTGGTCGGTGTCGATGGTTCCGCGAACTCGATTTCCGCGTTGCAATGGGCGGCGCGGTTTGCACGCGGATCTGGCGCCACCGTGCGCGCAGTCTACGTGTGGCGGTATCCGCCCGTCGCGCTGGCCGCGACGCCACTCGGAACGGGTGTGCCGCGGCCCGAGCTGATCTCGGATGCCGCGGTCGAAGAACTCCAGGGGTTCCTCGCCGAATCCGCACTGCCGAGCGACGTTCGTTTCGAGGCCGTCGTTCGGGAGGGACCACCGGCACAGGTGTTGCTGGAGGAAGGCCGCCATACTGATCTGCTGGTCGTCGGCGCTCGGGGCCACGAAGGTTTTGTCGGCCTGTTGTTGGGCTCGGTGGCGACGGCGGTAGCCCATCACACACCATGCCCGCTCGCGGTGATCCCTGATGTCTGACGCCTATCGGCGAAGGTCACGTGCGGCGTTGGTCAGGTAGTCGACGCAGCGGGAGATAGTGCTCACCATCGGGTAATCGCGCTCGGGTATGTCGACGCCCGTTTGCTCGTGTAGCGCCGCGACGAAATTCAGGAAATCGACAGAGTCGATATCGAGTGAGTCCCTCATGTCGTCTTCGGCGCGTAGGCCCGCGATGTCCACGTCAGGAGCGATGTCGCTCAGGATGCCGCGCACGAGTGCGTCGAGTTCAGTCGATGATCCACTCATCAGAGTTCCTCCGGTTTCGACAAACATCTTGCAACAATGTTCAAGAACCGCGCACCGCTGTGCCCATGGCTCACGCGGTGATCCGCCGACAGCGACACGGTGACGACCGGTCGGGCGCCGACCATGCCGCCGGCGGCCCACGGCCGTTCGCTCACGCGTCCGAAACCCACGATGGCGACTTGGGGCGGGATGATCACGCCGAACACGGCGCCGGCTCCACGGTCACCGAGGTTGGTGACGGTGATCGTCGCAGCTTCGACATCGGTGCTGCGCAGGGTGCCTGAGCGCGTACGGGCCACCATCTCGCGCAGAGCGGCCATCAATGCCGAGAGGTCGAGCGTCTGTGCGTCGCGGATCACCGGGGCGATGAGGCCGCCGTTGCGCAGTGATACCGCCACGCCGAGGTGAACCGCGTCGCTCGCACCGAACGCTCCGTCGACGAAGTGGCCGTTCATCTCGCGTGCCTCTTGTGCGGCGATGACGACCGCGCGAAGCATGAGAGCAGCCGGAAGCATGCGCTCTTGTACCGACCGAGTGGCGTTGGCTTGCTCGAGCCAGTTGAGCGATGTTGTCATGTCGATGTCGTCACTCACGTAGTAATGGGGGATCTCGCGCTTGGATCTCTCCATGAGTCGTCCGACTGCAGCGGATAGGCCCTTGTGCGTCGCGGGCGCGGTAGCGATCGATGGCGGTGCTGCTGCGGCGGGCAGATCGGCGGCGGTTATCGGTGCCTCCGCGTGTCGGGGTGTGATCGAGGCGAGGTCGATGCCCAGTTCAGCGGCACGCTTGCGTGCTCTCGGCGAGACACGCGGACGCGACGGAACGGCTGAGGTCTGACGAGGGGTTGCGTCTTGTCGACTCTCCGCGGCGCGTTCGACATCGGAACGCGTGATCGTCGAAGCCGGCCCCGTCGGTTCGACGGTGTCGAGGTCGACGTGCAACTTGTCCGCAAGGCGGCGCACGAGCGGCGAGATCACGCGGCCGTGTGGCGGCGGTGCCGCCGGTGCGGCAGTAGGAGGAGCTGTGGGGGACGGCGGGACAACAGCGTCGCTGGAAGGGGCAGGTTGGCCGTCCCGAGACAGGACGGTGGCGAGAGGAGTGCCGACAGCGACTTCGACGCCGACCGGTACGAGTAGCTCGCCGATGCGACCTGTCTGAAAGATCTCGATCTCGATGTTCGCCTTCTCGGTCTCGACCTCGGCCACGATCTGGCCACGGGTCACCGCGTCGCCCGGCGCAACCCGCCATTCCACGATGGTGCCGCTCTCCATGTCAGCACCGAGCGACGGCATACAGAACTCCGACATGATCAGCCGATCACGCGGCGCGCACCGGCCATGATGCGCTCGACCGACGGGATCGCCGCGTCTTCGAGGTGCTTGGCGTAGGGGATCGGCACCTCTTCCGCGCACACTCGTCCGATCGGCGCGTCGAGTTCGAAAAAGGCCCCTTCGACGATGCGCATCGCGACTTCGGCGTTGATCCCGCCCGCTCGCCAGCCTTCGTCGATGATCAGCGCGCGATGGGTACGCCCGACCGACTCGATGATGGTGCGGTCGTCGAGAGGGCGAAGCGACCGCAAGTCGACCACCTCTGCGTTGATGCCGTCGTGGGAAAGTTGATCCGCTGCTGCCAGCGAGCGCGACACCATCCCTCCGTAACAGAAGATGGAGAGGTCGGAACCGCTGCGGCGGATGGCGGCCCCTTCGAGTGCCACGATCCCGGCGCCGATTGGCAGGACGCCCGTCGAATTGTAGAGCCCGCCGTGCTCGAAGATGAGTACGGGATCGGATTCACGCAACGCCGCCAGCACCATGCCGTACGCGTCGGGGATCGTGGCGGGCGTGACCACCCGCAACCCCGGCACGTGGGCATACCAACCTTCGAAACTGTGGGAATGCTGCGCCGCCAACTGCCGGCCCGCTCCGGTGGTCATGCGGATCACCAACGGAACGTTGAATTGCCCCCCAGACATGTGCAGGAGTGTTGCGGCGTTGTTCACGATCTGGTCGAGGGCCAACAAGCTGAAGTTGACGGTCATGATCTCGACGATAGGACGCATGCCTCCGAGCGCAGCCCCGATGCCAGCCCCAACGAATGCCGACTCGGACAAAGGCGTGTCGCGGACTCGCGCGGGTCCGAACTCGTCGAGCATCCCTCTACTCACGGCGAACGATCCGCCGTAGCGGCCGACGTCTTCTCCCATCAAGAATACGCGCTCGTCCGCCCGCATCGCCTCGGACATGGCGAGGCCCAGGGCCTCCCGATAGGTGATCGTGCGCCCTGGTTCGGTCGATGCGGTTGTCTTGTTTGCCTTTGCGGTCACGTCGTCGCCTCGCTGACCACGAATCGTGTGAGATCTTCGATTGGTTCCGGAGTGCCGCCTCGAGCGAAGGCCACCGCCGCATCGACCACTTCGCAGACTTCACGGTCGGTGTTCTCGAGATCGGCTGGCTGGAGCAAGTCCGCGGCTTGTCCGCGAAGCAAGAACCGGTTGATCGGGTCGCGCTGCTTCCACTTCTCGACCTCGTCCTTGTCGCGGTAGAGCTCTGGGTCGTACATCGAATGCGCGCGGAAGCGATAGGTGCGCAATTCGAGGAAGACCGGTCCGCTTCCGCCGCGGATCATCTGAGCGGCGCGCGACGCGGCATCCAAGACCGCCTCGACGTCCATCCCGTCGACCGACCACGCGGGCATCTCGTACGATGCCGCCTTGACGGTGAGATTCGTTTCGGACTCGGATCGGTCGAGGGCGGTACCCATCGCGTAGAGGTTGTTCTCGCAGCAGAAGAGCACCGGCAAGCGCCAGAGCGCGGCGAGGTTCATCGACTCGTGAAACTCTCCTTCTGCGACGGCTCCTTCGCCAAAAAAGCACGCCGTGACATTGGCCCGGGCCTGCATCCGATCGGCGAGGGCCAGGCCGACGGCAATCGGCAGCCCACCACCCACGATCGCGTTGCCGCCGTAAAAGCGGGTCGTTTTGTCGAATAGGTGCATGGATCCGCCCCGACCACGGCTGCATCCCTCGACCATGCCGAACATCTCGGCCATGATGCGGGTGGCCGGTATTCCGCGCAGCAATGCGTGGCCGTGCTCGCGATACGTCGCAACCACGGCGTCCGCGGGTTCGAGGGTGTGGAGGACCCCTGTCGCCGCCGCTTCCTCGCCGATGTAGAGATGGAGGAAGCCGCGAATCTGCGCCGTGCTGTACAGCTCCACGCAGCGCTCCTCGAATCGCCGGATCAACAACATGTCGCGAAGGAGTGCGAGTGCGAGCGAACGATCGAGGGTCATTGTCCGGACTCCAAGGTGCTGAGATCGCCTTCGGGCAACCCCAACTCTCGCGCCTTCAGGAGACGCCGCATGATCTTGCCGCTGCGAGTGCGAGGCAGATCGTCACGCACCACGATCTCACGGGGGGCGATCGCCGGCCCGAGCCTGCGACGGGCGTGGGCCATGAGGTCTCGACGAAGGATCCCGTCATCGACGATGCCCGGCTTCAGCACAACGAATGCCTTGACGACTTCACCAATCACCGCGTCGGGGATGCCGATGACACCCGCCTCTGCGATGGCCGGGTGCTCCATCAGCGCACTTTCGACTTCGAAAGGACCGATGAGGTGGCCTGCGGACTTGATCACGTCGTCGGCCCTCCCGACGAACCAGTAATAGCCATCATCATCGACACGGGCGAGATCGCCGGTCCGATACCACGAGCCGATGAAGGACTTGCGGTAGCGGTCCTCCATGTCGAGGTACGCGCGGAACATCGACGGCCACCCCGCGCGCAGCGCCAACTCGCCGTCGACTCCCGGCGCCTCGAGGACGGGCTCACCGTCGACCAACGCGATCTGACCCTGGGGATCGCGACGCAGGATTGCCGCCTGGACCCCTGGTACGGGAATCCCCATCGAGCCCGGTTTCACCGTCGAACCAGGGCGGTTGGCGATCATGATCCCACCGGTCTCGGTCTGCCACCAGTTGTCGAGGATGTCGATGCCGTACGCGTCGCGTCCCCAGATCACCGCTTCGGGATTGAGCGGCTCACCGACACTTGCGATGACGCGCAGGGCTGACAGGTCGTGACCGCGGACCGCATCGGTTCCGGCGCGCATCAACATGCGGATGGCAGTAGGCGCGGTGTACCAGATGTTGACGCGCTGCTCGTCGAGGACGCGATACCAGCGATCGACGTCGAACTCTCCTTCGTCGACGATGAGGGTCACACCGTGCGTGAGCGGCGAAACGATGCCGTAGCTCGTCCCCGTCACCCATCCGGGATCTGCGGTACACCAGAAGATGTCCGTCGGGTGCATGTCGAGCACATGGCTGCCCGTGGCGTGGTGCGCAACCACCGCTTCGTGTACGTGCACGACACCTTTCGGTGCGCCCGTCGTCCCGCTCGTGAAATGCAAAAGCGCGGGATCTTGCGCCGACGTAGCGCCAATGCGGTAGTGCACCGAGGCGTCGGCCATGAGCCGAGACCACGACAGCACGCCCAGCGCGGGGTCGTGGGGCGCATCCTCGCCGACGAGCACCACACAGCGAAGCGTGGGCAATTGGGATCGAATCGGGGCAACCTTGCGGCTGTACTGAGCCGTGTTCGTGACGAGGACTGATGCGGCCCCCAGATTGACACGCTGTTGTATGGGTTCGGGCCCGAAGGAGGAGAACAGCGGGCACACCATCGCGCGGTGCTTCAACGCGCCGAGGACCGACACGTAGAGTTCGGGCACTCGCCCGAGGAGGACGAAGACCCGCTCGCCTTGTGCCACACCGAGCCCAGCAAGCAGGTTGGCGAAGCGATTCGTGTCGTCTCGTAGTTGCTCATAGGTGAAATCGCGTCGATCACCCCTCCTGCCCAGCCAGCGCAAGGCAGTGCTCTCACCGTTGCCGTGGGCGACATGGCGGTCGACCGATTCATACGCGATGTTCAACCCGGCACCGTCGGGCAGACCGTCGAGCGCGGCCTCGGCCGCGAGCCAGAAGTCAGCGGTCTCCCTTTGTTCGACGTTCACCAGGCGAGCGTCGATGATCCGAGCACATCTCGGCAGAGCCCAAGGTCCCAAATGTCGAGCGCCTTGGCAGCACGGACCGATGACCTTGGTCCCTAGCGACCTCGTCGAGGCCGTGCTGAGCGGTATCATGGTCACCGGTTCGATCGTTCTAACTCCGGGTATCATCGGGCCTTCAGCGTCAGCCCCTCGTCACCCGATCGCGTCAACCGTAGGCTCCCGGCTTCGATCGAGTAGTCGACCTTGCCGTTGAGCACCGCGGTGATGGCGGCCTCGAGTCGGGCGGGCGCGTCGGAGCACGCGATGTCGGTCGTCACGAGCGTCTCGAACTCGATCGTCGAAGATCCGATCTTCACCTTCGCGCTGCTCTCGTTGCACGAATCGATCGAGATCTGGACTGTGCTCGCGTCGAAGACGACCGTGGCGGACGTTCCTGAGGGAATCGAGCTCGCCGTCGTCCCGCTGATCAACCCATCGACCATCCAGATGGTCCGTATCAGCGGCCGGTCGGGGTCAGCTACTTCACGGTCGAGTAACTGCACCACTGTGTCCTCGGTTTCGAGGACCAGGCGCGATCCGTCCAATCGATACGACGGCCGCGCGGTGAGCACTGTTGCGAGCCATTCGTCTTGGAGGTGACGAGCGGGGTCGCAGCCCATCTCGGTCGAGCCGAGATCAGTGACCAACACACGACTGTCGGCGATGCGCACGCCTCCGCTGAGTATGTTGCAACCCGCGGTTGCCGTGATGCGGTCTTTCGCCGGAAAGGTGAGCCGGATTCGGGTACCGGCAACGAGCGTCTTCGGTTCGTTCCGCACCGTGACCGCATCGGACAAGAACGTGCGGCCTTGCAGTGTTCCAGTCGCCTGCGCCGCGTCGTCGCCGCAGGCGATCGCCACGAAGCTCAGCACGGCGATCGCGATGATTCGGAGGTTTAGGCGCGCCATCGTTGTGCCCTGCACTCAGTCACGCGGCCGTTGCGCGCGAGCGGCGATCTCCGATGCGATCTCGCTCACTCGCCGTTGCTCGTGCTGCGGCGTCGCGTCTCGTTCGTTGGTTTCCATCGAGGCTCACCTTCGCGTATCCAACATCTAGCACGTGTTGGCCGGCGAAGCACCGCACACTTCGGGATGGCTCACCACGTCGCGTCGGCTGTCACGTAGGGACGTAGGACCCTTCCACTAGATCTCCATGAAGTCGCATGATGGATGGCACAGGTTCGCTTCACGTATGACGAGGCAGGTGCAGGATGGGTTCGAACAAACCAGCCGATCTCCCGGGCGGCGAGATCGAACAGTCGCGACCGCCGTTTTTGCTGTCGACCGGTGTGAGCGAGGCGCTTGCGTGGATGGAGAGGTCGGGAGAAGTGGCAAGTGTCGTTATGGACGGTGGCCGCCCGGTCGGAGTTATCACCGCCAGGGCCTTGCGTAGCTACGACATCCACGGTGGCGCGCCGCCCGACGGTGGGGTGGAGCAAGTGATGGATTTCGAAGTCGTACGCGTTGATCCGTCGTGTGACGTCGCAGACACGCTTCGACTGTACCGGGACGCTGCCTGGCTCTCCGTCCGGCGCCGTCACCCAGTCGCCCGTCAACCAAGTGTGCACTAGGTCCAGCACACCGAGAACCCATCGCGTTGACAACGGGACCGGGCGAGCCCCGACCCCAGTGCACACCTGTGCGAGCATGACGCGATGACCGGGTTACGCCTGACGAGACCGGTCCCGACCCATCGCGCGGCCCGGTACCGCGCGGAGGGATGGTGGGACACCCGCGCGCTGGCCGACGGCATAGAGGCCGCGGCGGCAGCGCGTCGTGACGCGGTGGCGCTCGTCGACAACGAGCGCGCGCTCACTCGGGGCGACGTCGCCGCGGCCGTCGCCGCCGGCGTCGCGCTTCTCGGCCGGTATGACATACGCGCCGCCACCGGCGTCGTGCTCGTAGCGGGGAACACCGTCGCCGGCGTCGTCGCCTACCACGCGGCGTTGCGTGTCGGCGCGACGACGGCGGTGCTCGACCGACGGTGCGGCACCGCGGACCTGCGGGTGGCGCTCGACAGCCTCGACGAACCGGTGACGGTGATCGTGCCCAACACCGAGCGGGCCCGGCTGATCGAGGGACGAACCGACATCGCGGTCCTCGCGTTGGAGGCGTTCGCCGATTCAACGTCGCCCGTCGCCGACGATCGATGGGTCGAGCCCGATCGCGACGCGCCCGCGGTTGTGCTGTTCACATCGGGTACCACGGGCCGGCCCAAGGGTGTGGTGCATTCGCTCAACACCCTCACTGCGGGCGCGGCGAATATGGCGCGAATCACCGGTGCCGACGAACGCACTGTGCCGTTCCTCGTGAGCCCGCTCATGAGCATCACCGGCGTGATGCAGATGCATCTCGCCGCGGATCGGCACGCAACCCTGGTGCTCGAGGACTGCTTCGAACCGGGTCACTCGCTCGAGCGCATCGACCGTCACGGCGCGACGCTGATCGGCGGCGCGCCCGTGGTAGCCGAGCGCCTCTTGCGCGCGGCCGATGCGCGCGCCGCGCGCCGCATCACGCTTCGTACGCTCGCGCTCGGTGGAGCGATGCTGCCCCTGCCGTTGCTCGAGCTCGCGACCGACCGTTTCGGCATCGAGGTCGCGCGGGTCTACGGTTCGTCCGAGGTACCGAACGCGACCGGCAGCCTCCCCGGCGAGCCCCGCGCGCAACGCTTGGCCGACGACGGCACACTCATGCCGGGCACCGAAGTGCGCATCGGATCCCGCGAGCACCCGCAGGAAGGTCTCGTACGCGGCCCTTCCGTGTTCTTGGGCTACGCCGACGCGGAGCACAACGTCGAGGCGTTCGAGGGCGACTGGTACCGCACGGGCGACGCAGTCGAGGTGCACACTGGCAGGCTGACGGTGGTCGGGCGCATCAAGGACGTCGTCAACCGCAACGGATTGAAGATCTCGCCGAGCGAGATCGACGGGGCGCTCGCCCGCTTGCCGGGCGTCGTCGAGTACGCGTCGTTCGGCGTGCCCGATCCTCAGACCGGAGAACGTCTCGCCGTCGCTGTCCGTCCTGAGCGCGCGGCGGTGATCACGCTCGAGCGCGTGTGTGCACACTTGCGTACCGAGGGAACGGCGACGCGCAAGTTACCGGAGCAGCTCGTGGTCTGGGACGAGCCGCTGCCGCGCACCGCATCGGGGAAGGTCGTCCGATCACGGCTCGTCGTGGAGTCATCCGCAAAGCACAACGAGTATGCCCCGCGTCTGCACAGGAGCGACCGATGATCACCACCCCCGAGGACCACGTCGCGATCAGCGCCCTCATGGCTCGGTACTGCCTAACCCTCGACCTCGACGACGTCGAGGGGTGGATCGCGCTCTTCATCCACGACGCCACATACGAGGTGTACGGCCGGTCGTTCGACGGGCACGAGGGCCTGCGCAAGATGCTCTCGGGTGCGCCGGGCGGCCTCCATCTCGGAGGTCCGCCGGTCATCGAGATGGTCGACCAGGATCACGCCCGCACGACGCGGAATCTGTTGTTCGTCGAGCGCGGCGACGGGGCGACGCGCAGCGCCGTCTATCGCGACGAGCTGCGTCGTACCGTCGATGGGTGGCGGATCGCCGCGACCAACTGCCGATTCATCGTCGCCGACGGGCTCGGCGATCGTCCCGCGCGCTGAGCGCGATCAGCGAACGAGAATCGCGACGCCCGCAGTGCCGGGTGCGCCGTAGAGCTGTGTGTAGCCGACGCTGGGGTTGTTCGGCACTTGGCGTTCGCCGGCGTGGCCGCGCAGTTGCAGCACGATCTCGTGCACCTGGCGCAGCCCCGACGCGCCGATCGGCTCGCCGTTGCCGATGAGGCCGCCGTCGGTGTTGATCGGCAGACGGCCACCGATTTCGGTTGCGCCCGACGCGACGAGCTCTTCCTGTTCGCCGTCGCCACAAAACCCGTTCTCGGCCATGTGGATGACCTCGGCGCCCGCGTCGGTGTCCTGCAGCTGGATCACGTCGACGTCCTCGGGGCCGATACCGGCCATCTCGTAGGCAGCGTTCGACGCGTCGACGGTAGGTGCAGGAGCGTGCTCGATGGGCAGCCACGGGCTGTGTACCTCGAACGCCCCGTGGCGCCGGGTACGCACCACCGCGGCGCGCAAGTAGACCGGCGTGTCGGTGTAGCGGTGCGCGTGATGGGCCCGACACATCACGACCGCGGCGGCGCCTTCGTCGGGGCTGCAGAACATGTATTGCGTGAGCGGATGGTTGAGCATGCGCGACTCGAGGATCATTTCCTCGGACATCGGCTGGCGCCGGTACGCGTTCGGGTTGAGGCTCGCGTTGCGGTAGTTCTTCGCCGCGACGCGCGCGAGCGTCCGCGGTGCGATGCCGTAGTCGTGCATGTATCGGTTGATCTTCATCGCGAAGAACTTCGTCGTGAGGAACATGCCGGTTTCGCCGTACCACGACGGGCACGCGTAGTCGGTGGGATCTGCCGCGAACGCACCGGCGTCGTGCTTGTCCATACCGATGGCGATGCCGATGTCGTGTTCGCCGAAGCGGATCGTCTGTGCGGCGAGCGACAGCGTGCTCACCGCCGTCGCGCAGCCGTTGTACACGTCGGTCATCGGGATGCCGGTCAGGCCGAGCAGGCTCACCACTGCGTCGGGGTTGTCCACTTCGTAGCTGCCCGCGAAGCCGAATTGGATGTCGCGCCAGGAGACACCCGCGTCGGCGAGCGCGGCGCGTACGGCTCGCGCGCCGAGCTCGAGTGCGGGCACGCCGGGATGGCGCCCGAAAGGCGTCATTCCGACACCGATGATCGCGACGTCGTCCATGGTGTCCTCCTCAGTCCTACGGCTCTACCGGACGGAACGCGAACGTGACGACCTCGGTGCCGTCCTCGTCCACGGCGAACGCCACGGTGGTCACCGTCATCTCCATGCCGATACGCAGATCGGTGGTGTCGACATCGGTGAGACGCGCCTCGACGCGCAACGCACCCGGGATTTCGATGTAGCCGACGGCGAACGGCACGAAATCCTTCGCTCGCTCGCGACCGAGGTAGGGCGGATTCTTCGGGAGAAAGTCCTGTGTGGTCCACGTCCACAACGTGCCGGTGGGCGGGAGCTCGAAGCTCACCATCGGACCGATCGAGCATTGCGGGCAGAACGCCTGATTGGGGAACGTCACCAAGCTGCAGTTGCCGCAGCGACCGCCGAGTAGGCGGGGCTCGTCGCTCGGCCAGGTGAACAAACCCTCTGCGACCGGTCGTGCCGTCATGTGCGGACCGTAGCAGTCGATCGTTGCACCACGGAAGTGTCACCGATACGGTGAACCAAGGAGGGCGCAATGGGGGACCCGGCGTTGCGCGCGGCCGACGAGTTGGCCGTGCAGCGACTCATCAGCACGTACTGCCAGAGGGTGGACGACGGTCGCTTCGCGGACGTCGCCTCGCTCTTCGCGAACGACGGCGTGTTCGTCAACCGCGGGGTGCGGATCGGTCGACAGCAGTTGGCTTCCTTCCTCGAGGAGGCACAGGCGCCCGAGCGTCGTGGCCGGCACAGCTGTGGCTACGCGCTCGTAGAGTTCGAGGCGGACGACGTTGCACACGCGGCGACCGACTTTGTGTTCATGGGCCGCGGCGATGACGCGTTCTTCGTGAAGTTCGTCGGCCGCTACCACGACACTCTGCGACGGGGGGCGCACGGGTGGCAGTTCGTCGAACGGCGAGTGGCCTACGTCGATCCCGTCGTCGCGACGCCGTGAGAGACTCGCCCCATGGGTATCTGGAGTGACTTTTGTCGCGAACTCGAGCGAGCCGGCGCGTGCATCGACCGACCGGAAACACCCGGCGACGAGATCGATCGGGCGGAGGGCTATCGATATCTCACGCGGCTGTTGCGGATGGGATTGGACCTGACGCTGGAGTTCGCCGACCCTCGACATCCGGAGCTGATCTTGGCGCAGGCCAAGCACTTCGGGGACGGCGGCAATACCGCTGACTGCATCTACCTCCACGCCGTCGTCGACGGACGCTTGCGCTATCGACTGCATGGTACGCGCGGTGAGGCGCCGCTCATGGAGATCGGGCTGTACGCCGGCAGGATCGGACTCGACCCGACCAGTCGACGCGTCGATGCCTTGCGCGAGGACCAGATCGTCGTGGGCGCCGACGGGAACATCGACGTGGCCTTCGGGGATGGTTCGAATGCGACCAACACGCTGCGCAGCGAAGACGCGGCCAACTACCTCTTCATCCGTCAGTACGCCCACGACTGGTTTCGCACCCGGCCCGCATCGCTACGACTCGAAGTCGTCGGTGACGAACTCGCCGACCCCGCACCGGCGAACACTGCACCGTTGACGCTCGACGCGACTGCCAGCAGCCTTCAGCGTGCTGCGCGCTTCGTGAACGACGCGGCCGTGGCGTGGGCGGCGGTGGTCGACAACGCCCGTCGCGGACCGGTCAATGTGTTCAATGCGGTGCCAGAGGACATGGACATGACGTTGCCGTCAGGGCACCGGTTCGCATTCGGGCATTTCGACCTCGCGGACGACGAGGCGCTCGTGGTCGAGTTCGAACCCCCCGAAGTGCCCTACTGGGGCCTGACGATCAACAACTACTGGTTCGAGGTGGTGGACTACGGCTCGCACGGTTCGCACCTCAACAACCGCACGGCCGAGCGCGAAGGTGACGGCAGTGTGCGGGTCGTGATCTCGGCCCAGCGTCCGATGGTCGCGAACTGGATCGATACACGCGGCCACCGCGTCGGTGCGTTGGTGTTCCGCTGGTCGCGGACCGCGTTGCCGCTACCCGCGCTCGCGACCAGAGTCGTCGCAGTGGGCGACCTCGCCACCACGTGACGGTCAGAAACGGCAAATCTGAGTAGCGTGTGTCGGCTGCAGAATCTGTTGCAGACCGAACCGCTGGGGGAATGATGACCGGGAGTTCACGATGACGGCGGCGGCCACACGCTTCGGTTTCACGAAGCTCGTAGTCGTCGATCTCGACGCTGCGGCGTCCTTCTATACCACGGTCTTCGGAGTAGAAGCGCAGACTCGCGTGCACGCAGAGATCGCCGGTCGCGCCATCGAGGAGATCATCTTCACCGCCACGGGACCGGAAGCGCCGACGCTCGTGCTTCTCCGCTTCGCGGACCAGGCGACCCCTTCGCACTCCGAGCTCATCCTCGGTTTCATCACCGACGACATCGACGCCCTCTTCCGGCGCGTACTCACCGCCGGTGGCGCGGTGGCCCAAGCGGTCGAGACGCAGGCGCAGCACGGCGTGAAGGTCGGATTCGTAACCGACCCGGAAGGCCACCTGATCGAGGTTGTCGAAATGTTGGCCGCCCACTGAGACGCCGAGCAGTTCACTGACCCAGCACGTTGCTCGGCGGACCCCACAAGTACGGATCTGGAGCGGCGCGGGCGATGAGCGTCTCGGCTCGCGTGCGGTAGATCTGGGACTCCCAGTCGGTCTGCTTGCGACGGTTGTCGTCGATGAGGTCTGGCCGAGCCCAGAAGGTGTCCCGTCGGATCGCCTCGACGGTGAACGCGGCGACGTCGTCGGGTCGGCTCGGTACGGCGGGCATGCCGGTCGAACGCAGCATGTTCACGGTCGACTCGACCCGACCTTCTACGCCG
This sequence comes from Acidimicrobiales bacterium, assembly GCA_035525225.1. Classification (GTDB taxonomy): domain Bacteria; phylum Actinomycetota; class Acidimicrobiia; order Acidimicrobiales; family WLNW01; genus DATLFA01. The sequence continues at coordinate 37,049 of DATLFA010000049.1, read as the reverse complement.
GACGTATCGGTGACGGGCGGGAACACCAAGCTCGCGACGATGTCTGCCTTCGCGTCGCGCAGCTGGCCGTACAAGCATTCCATCAGGCTGGTGATGGCCGCCTTTGTCACCGCGTAGGGACCATTGCCGTACATGGTGCCGGTGGCGCCGGCACCTGATGTCGTGGCGAGAACATGGCCGTGGTGGCCGGCTGCGATCATTCGCGGCACGAATGCCTTGATTCCGTAGACGAACCCGAGCAGGTTGATGCGGGTGTGGAGTTCCCATGCGTACGGATCGGGGTTGAGCAAACCGTGACCGGCTCGACCAGTGGGTGCGACGTGGTTGAGCAGGAGAATGTGCGTGGCACCGAAGCGGTCGTAGGTGATGTCGGCCAGTCGGTCCACCGCCGCAGCGTCGCCCATGTCGGTCTGTACCGCGAGTGCGTCGGCGCCGACATCGAGTTCACCGGCGCGGGCTGCCGCACCGTCGCCGTCGAGATCAGCGAGCACGACCCTGCACCCGAGTTCGGCGAAGCGTCGCGCGGTTGCGATGCCGATGCCGTTCGGGTTGGCGGTGCCGGTCACCACTGCGACCTTTCCCCGGAAGTCCTGCATGTGGTCTCCTCCCCGCAGCCGGTCGCTTCGCCGTTGCACCGTAGTGGGTGGTGAGGCGACCCGTCCGCGGCGGCGGTGCGACGAGTTCCCGGTATCGGCGGCCCCGGTAATCCCCCAAACGCTCAAGCGCAGAGGGGAGGGGGCCGACTTCTAAGTCTTATGGACATTCGCAAGGTGGTGCTCGGCGGGTTTGGCGCGTTGCTGACCGTCGGCGTGACGCTCCTCGCGGTCGACGGTGGCGGGCGCATGACGTCCGAACCGGTGACGACGAGCGCCCCGCCGGTCGTGAGTGGCGCCGCCTCGGCACCGCCGACATCGTCGGCCGACGATGGCGCGATCCCCATCCCCACTGCTGCGCCGGGTGTCACGCTCAATCCGCGCTTCATCCGCCCCGGCGAGCAAAGCGAAAGGGTCTTGACGGTACAGAGCCGGTTGAAGTCGCTCGGATATGATCCGGGGCCGCTCGATGGCAAGTTCGGGGCCGCGACGCAAAACGCGGTTTGGGCCTTTCAACGAGTGAACGGACTGTTGCCCGATGCGATCGTCGGCGACAAGACAAGCGCTGCGCTGGCAGATCCGAAGCCGCCAGTGCCGATGCGACCCGACGGCCCACCCAACCGCGTCGAAGTGAGTATCAAGAACAAACTGCTGATCGCTTACCGGGACAACGTGCCGGTGGTGATAACCCACATCTCGTCGGGTTCCGAAATCGCATTTTGTGAGAACGGCATCTGTGGTGATGCCGTGACCCCGCGGGGCGACTACCACGTGATGTTGAAGATCGACGGCTGGGAGCATGGCCCGCTCGGGGCCATGTACAACTCGGTCTACTTCTGGCCCGCATACGCCATCCACGGAGCGACGAACGTTCCCGACGTTGGCCTTTCCCACGGCTGCGTGCGGATACCGATGCACATCGCCGAGTACTTTCCATCGCTCGTCGACCACGGCGAGCCGGTACTGATCTCCGCATAAAGCAGCGGGCCTGGGCGCGTCACACGACCGCGTCACACGACCTGGCGCACCGGTTCGTCGAGGTCGAGGCCAAGGGCGACCATCACTTTGTCGCTGCTGAAATGCATGAGGCGCACAAGCAGAGAACCAAGCTCGGGCGGCGTGAAGTGTGTCGTGAGCTCCGCGCGGAGATCGTCATCGATGGCGACCGGACCGTTCAAATACGCGTCGGCGAATCGCAGTGCAGCTTTCTGCTTCGGGCTCAACGAACTGTGCTCATGATCGTCGACGAGCGCCAACATGTTGTCGTCGACTCCGGCTTGCAACGCAACTGCGTCGCGGTAGCCCATTCAGAGGTTGCACTGCTGCACGCGTGCATTGCGCATGCGCACCAGCTCGAGCGCCAAAGGATCGATCTCTTGCGCGCCGTACACGGCCTTGGCCAAGCGTGAGCGTGCTTTGCCGACCTCGGGTGCCAGACCCCGAGCGTCGTGCGCGCCCAAGGCCGTTCGCTCGCTGCTGGGCAGCGGAAGGCGAGGGCTCATGTCAACTCCGATCTCTCGTTCGCCGGCACGAGGCCGAGGGTGTGCGGATCGGGCTCGACGCCCATGACGAGAGTCATGCGCGCCAGCGCCTCCATGACCCAGATACCGTTGACTAGCGCATAGCACTGGTCGGCATCGAGATGCTCCAACACGGCGGCCACGTCGGCGTCGGTGACGGTGAACGCGCCGATGCAGAACTGTTCCGCGAGCGCGAGACAGGCTCGCTCGGCGGCCGAGAACAATGGAGACTGGGGCCATTGTGCCAACGCGGCGATCTTGTCCTCGGTGAGACCGGCGGTGGCTGCCTTCGGCCGGCGCAGCGAGAGATGGGCGCGCTCGCCGATGAGGCCGGCGATGCGTAGCCGGCACAGCTCGACGATCACCGGGTCGACGCTGTCGTCGATCAGCTGATGCAGCGCGACGTACTGCTCGACGGGTTCGCGGGCGAGCGCAGCCAACTCGTTCCAGTCGGTCGGCCAGCCCGTTGCGGTCACATCGGCAGCGTAGCTCCCGCGCGTGGACGGATGCGAGACCCGAAGTAGGCAACGAGTACGGCGCCGAGCGCGGTCACGCCGCTCACTCATCGTCGTGCTGCCACCATGGAGGCTTCGATTGCTGCCACGTGGCCAGGTCGACGAGACAGAACAGGTTGCCCTCGGGATCGGCGAGCACTTCGAACCACGTGAAGGCGGTTCGCCGTTCCTCGACACGCGACGCCCCGAGCTGCACCGCTTGTTCGAGAGCGTCGGGTAACGACGGCACCACGATGTCGAGGTGCAATCGATTCTTGTTCGTGCGTGGCTCGGGGACCTGCTGCAAGTAGACGTGCGGCCCGCGCCCGCTCGGATCGATCAAATAGACGTGTCCGGGCCTGTCCCATGCGCGTTCGTAGTGCAGCATCGACTCATAGAAGCGTGCCATCTCCGCGAGGGCGTTCACGTCGATGGCAACGTCGATGATCAGTGGGCGGGCAAGCCGATCTGGTGGCACGCGATCAGTGCTCATCGGCTGTCCTTCGCGAACGGATCGTCGACGTCATTGGCGCTTGGGAACGGATAGACCTCGAGCTCGCGAGGCGAGGTGGCGTACAGGCGGTCGTAGCGTCGTTGCGAGAATCGCCATTGTCCGTCGATTCGCTCATAGCGATCGTGATATACGCCCGCCGACTCCATGCGGCGCCCCGTGTTGGTCCACTGACGAAACTCTGCGATGAAGAGCCGAGCGCTCGCGGCGTCGACATTGCCCCGCCGTCGAAGCTCGATGCGCGCGTTGAGTATGACCTGGACGAGAAAGTCGTACCTGGCGATGTAGCCCGCGATCAGCTCGCCGATTGCAGCGGGGCCGACAACGCGATCGGGTTGCGCCTCGCCTCTGGACACGGTCAGCTCGGCAGATGGGACGAACAGGTCGACGAACTCGCCCCACGCCGACCGGTTCACGGCGTCGACATAGTGCGCGTGCAACCGCCTGATCGCTCGCTCGTCAACCATGTCGCGCAATTCGCCCGCGTCGATTGGCGGGTCACTCGTTGTCATTGCGCCCTCCCGTCGTTTGCACAGCAATCCGAACGTAGCGTCATCGTGAGCCACGCGCGTTCGCGAGAGCAGGCAGGCCGCAACCCGACTAACTTTTTTCGCTGATGACGGTCGATTCACAGTTGGAGACCGACTATCTCGTGGTCGGCGCCGGCGCGCTCGGTATGGCGTTTGTCGATTCGTTGATCCAGCGCAGCGATGCCGACGTCGTGATGGTCGAGCGGCGGCATCGACCCGGCGGCCATTGGCTGGACTCGTACCCGTTCGTGCAGCTCCATCAACCGTCGCGGTTCTACGGAGTCGACTCGACTCCACTCGGACAGGATCGGATCGAGCCCGACGGCACAGACGGCAGCTTCGAGCGCGCGAGCGGTGCGGAGATCTGTGGTTACTTCGACGACATCATGCGCCACCGGTTCTTGGCATCGGGACGGGTGCGTTTCTTCCCGATGTGCGAGTACCTGGGTGATCGGCGCTTCCGCTCGCGGGTATCGGGTCAGACGACGGACGTGACCGTGCGACGCCGCGTCGTCGACGCGACGTATATGTCATCGCGGGTACCTGCCACCGATCCCGCGCCGTTCGATGTGGCCGAGGGGGTCCGCTGCGTCCCCGTCGGCGAACTCACCACGCTCGCCGCCCCCGCCGGCGGGTACGTCATCGTCGGTGCGGGCAAGACCGCGATGGACGCCATCTGCTGGTTGCTCGATCGAGGGACCGACCCCGAAAACATGACCTGGATCCGTCCTCGTGACTCATGGATCCTGAATCGAGCCTTTTTCCAGCCAGGGCAGTTGCGCACTTTTGCCGGGGTCGTCCTGCAGCTCGAGGCGATCGTCGCGTCACAGTCGGTGGAGGAGGTGTACGAGCGTCTCGAAACGAATGACGTGGTGGTGCGCACCGACCGATCGGTGGCGCCGACGATGATGAAGGGTGGGACGGTGAGCCTGCGCGAGCTCGAGCAACTCCGCCGCATGGCGCACGTCGTCCGCCTCGGACACGTCGAGCGCATCGAGCTCGATCGCATTGTCCTCGAGCAGGGCACGATCCCGACCACTTCCGATCATCTCCATGTGCACTGTGCCGCGTCGGGGCTCAGCGACAACCCGCCTCGACCGATCTTCACCGACGACACGATCACACTCCAGCTCGTGACGCGTGGGAGCCTGACGTTGTCGGGCGCACTGCAAGGTGTGCTCGAAGCGACCGGAAAGACGACGGAGGAGAAGAATCGGCTGTGCCCGCCGATCGTCATGCCCCATACTCCGTTCGACTACCTGCACATCGTTTTGGCCGGCATCAGCACGGAGATGCGATGGGCACACGCGCCCGAACTACTGGATTGGGTCGATCGCTCGCGCCTCAATCTCATGAATGGCCTCGACGACGACGAAGATCGCGCCGCTGTTCGAGAATTGCAGGGCCGCTTTTTCGCCGCGCTGCCTCTTGCATTGGAGAGGATGAAGGCGTTCGCTGAACGGGTCACCCCACGCGAACGAGCGCGGATATTCGGCTAGCCGTGGTAGCGCGGCGAAGGCGTGCCGGGTGGATTGAGGACACCCGGTTGCCGGTCGGGGTTCGGCACGCAAACTTCGCCTTCGAGCCCGTCCGGGTCGGTGAAGAACAAGCTGAGGACCGGTCCGAAATCCGTCACGAACCCGTCGGTCGCGGCGCGCGCGAGCAACCGATCACGTATGAGATCGAACGCCTCCACCGACTTCGCCTGCAGACCCATGTGATCGAGGCGGCCCCGACCGAACATCGGCAAGTGCCGATCGGGTTCCTCGTTCCCGTCGATTTGGAACACGTTGAGCTCGGTGAACGGCCCGATGTCGATCATGGACAATCGCATCCCGTCGGCGACCACGATGTCGTGTGAGACCGTCGCGTCGAACACCTCTCGGTAGAAGGTGTGCAATCGATCGGTGTCACCGGTCATCACCGCGACGTGATTCACTCCATCGAGCAGCATCAGTACCTCCTTGTACGCCGGGCGGGCTCAGCAAAGTGCGAAGCCTTCGTATCCTTTGGCCGCGACCTCGTTGCACCTGGCCATGTAGGCGGGTAGTCCGCCGACGTAGGGGAGGAACACGCGGGGCTTACCCTCGATGTTCTGGCCGTTGTACCAGGAGTTGCACGACGCCGCGGTGTACATCGTGCCCTCGGCGACCTCGTTCACGTGATCGCACCACGCGTCTTGGGCATCGATCTGCGCTTCGGCAACGGTGAGGCCGTGTTCGTTCAGATACCGCAGGAATTCTGCGATCCAGCCGACCTGCAGCTCGATCTGCGGCGGGTAGGTCGCGAGCACGGCCGGGCTGCCCGGCCCGACACAGACGAAGAGATTGGGGTAGCCGACCATGCCGACGCCGAGGTAGGTGCGGGGCCCGTCGGCCCAGTCGTCGCGAAGCAGGCGGCCACCGCGCCCGCGCACGTCGATGCGCGTCAGCGCGCCGGTCATGGCATCGAAACCGGTAGCGAGAACGATCACGTCGAGTTCGACGAAGCCCTGCGTCGTACGGATTCCCGTTGGCGTGGCCTCTTCGATGCGGTTGGTGCCGAGGTCGACGAGAGAGACATTGTCGCGGTTGAACGTCTCGAAATAGTTCGTGTCGAGCACTGGCCGCTTGCAACCGAGTGGGTAGCCACGCGGTGACAGGGCGTCGGCCACCGCTGGATCGCGCACGGTTCGGCGGATCATCTCGCGGAAGAGCTCGACGGCCATCTCGTTGGCGTCGAGGTCCTTCGCGGTGTCGGTCCAGACCCGGCAGGCGCCGAAGCCGTATTCCTGCAGCGCCGCCTCGCGTTGCTCGGGGGTGCTCTCGAGGATCTTTCGGTCATCGGTCGCGAACTGCAGGATCACTGCACCGGTGGTGCCGGCGGTACCGCTGAAGGACTCGGCTTGTTGGCGCCGCAGCTCGCGGTAGCGGGCCTTGATCGCGGCCTGTTCGTCGTCGGTCAGCGGCTTGTTCTGCGAGGGCCAGGTAAACGCGGCCGTGCGCTGGAACACGGTGAGATGTCCGGCCACTCGGGCAAGCTCGGGGATGGCCTGCACCCCTGATGAGCCGGTCCCGATGACGCCGATGCGCTTGCCCTCGAGCTCGACACCCTCCTCGGGCCACTGGCTCGTCTGCACGATCGTGCCCTCGAAGGAATCGATGCCGGGGAAATCCGGGCGGTTCGGCGCCGACAGGCCACCGGTGGCCATGACCAAGAAGCGGGCGCGCCGCCGTTCGCCGGTCTCGGTCTCGACGAGCCAGCTGTCGGTGACCTCGTCGTAGATCGTTGCCGTCACGCCGTCGCTCAGACGGATGTCGCGTCGCAGGTCGTAGCGGTCGGCGATGTGGTTGAGATAACGCTCGATCTCGGGCTGCGAGGCGAAGTGCTCGGTCCAGACCCATTCCTGTTCGAGTTCGGGGTCGAACCCGAATGAATACTCGAGGCTCGGGATGTCACATCGCGCGCCCGGATAGCGATTCCAGTACCAGGTGCCGCCGATGCCTGATCCCTTTTCGAGCAACACGACGCGCAGGCCTTGCTCACGAAAGACCTTCAACGCGTAGAGCCCCGACATGCCCCCGCCGACGACGATGACGTCGTAATCGGGCGTGCCGTCATGGTCTTCGGGAAGGTTCACCATCTTCTCGACGGTACTCCACCGACGCGGAGCCGCACGCCCGGTACGTCGCGCCCGGTACGCTCGCGACCGGTGCGGTCGCCCAAAGCGCGACCGTGGATCGCAGACGCCGGGGGACAAATGGCAGAGTACGACGACGTCATCGTGGGTGGAGGCTCTGCCGGCATCGCGCTGGCGACTCGGTTGACCGAGGATCCGGCTCGGCGGGTTCTGCTCATCGAGGCCGGCCCCGATGTCCGCTCGATCGGCGCCGTGGACCGCCTCAGCGATCAGATCCGGTTCTCGTCGAAGCTCACGGAGTGGGGCATCGACGCGTCGTTCGTGCCGGGCGCGTCGATCAACTATCCGGTGGGTCGCAAGGCGGGTGGCGGGTCGGCGGTCAATGGCGCGTTTGCGGTCCGCGGCATTCGCGACGACTACGAGCGCTGGGCCGCCATCGCCGGCGACGAATGGTCGTGGCCGCACATGTTGCGCGTCCTGTGCCGTTTGGAAGCCGACCAGGATTTCGCCGGCGAGTACCACGGTACGCAGGGGCCGATCCCCGTGGTGCGCTGGCGTCGCGACGAGCTGTTGCCGATGCAACAAGCCTTCCTCTCTGCGGTCAACGCGGAGGGGATCCCATGGGTCGACGACTTGAACGCGCCCGACACGTCGGGCATCGGGGCAATCCCCATGAACCGTCAAGACGGCATTCGCATGTCGACCGCGCTGACCTACCTGCCGCTCGCGCGGGATCGTGCGAACCTGACGATCTGGCCGGATATCGAGGTGCATCGCGTGGTGCTCGAGCGCGGTCGGGCGACCGGCGTCGAGTTCGCGCGTGCGGGACAACTGCAGCAGGTGCACGGCGAGCGCGTGATCCTCTCCGCGGGAGCACTGCTGTCGCCGGCGCTCCTGCTGCGCTCGGGTATCGGCCCGGCTGGCCATCTCGCGGAGGTCGGGATCGACTGCGCCGTCGAGCTCGCGGGCGTCGGGGAGAACCTGATGGACCACCAGGGCACGGCCGTGTTCCTCGTGCCGAAGGACGCGCTCGCACCGGCCGACGACCGCGTATGCCAGCTCGGTGCGCGTTACTCGTCATCATCGGGGATCGCGCAGGACGATATGTGGCTGAGCATGTGGAGCGCGTGGGAGCTCGCCGAGCTGCCTGACCTGCAGGCGGCGCTCGGTGTCCCATCGATCAGCGCGGTGATCGTCGGTGTGCACGACCCGCTGTCTCGCGGCACCGTGCGTTTGCGCAATGCCGATCCCGACGTCAGGCCGCAGGTCGACTTCCAGATGCTGTCCGATCGGGCCGATATGTCGCGACTGGTCGAGGGTCTACAGCTCGCGATCGGTCTCGCGTCGAGTCCCGAGTTCGCTGACGCGTACCAAGGGATCGGGCTACTCGACCCTGCGAGCGTGAACGACCGCGATGCGCTCGAGACCTACATCAAGTCCATGGTCGGCGGCTGGTACCACGCGACGGGCACGTGTCGCATGGGCAACGATCCCGACGAAGGGGCCGTGGTCGACGGGTACCTTCGAGTCCACGGGGTCGAGGCGCTGCACGTGGTCGATGCTTCCGTCATGCCCACGGTGGTCCGGGCCCCGACCAACTTGAGCTCAATCGCCATCGGCGAGCGCGCCGCCGAGCTGCTGCGCTAAGTCTTCGCGACGGCCTGACCGAACTCAGCCGAACGAGCGCTCACCGGCGATGTCGTAGATCTTGACGGAGAACCCCTTGGGTGGCGGGCCGCTCGCGCGGGGAGCGGTCTTGACCACCTCCATGTGCACATCGAACGCGGCTTGGTCGGCCCATCGTTCGAAGAGCATGACTCGTGTCGGGTCGACAGGATCTACGCTCATGACGTATTCGAGGCAGCCGCCCTCGGTGCGGGTGGTTCGAATCGAGTCGACGCGCCCGCCAGGAACTCGTCGCGCTGCGCGGGATCGACATCGAAATGGCCTGCCACGATCAACATCTCTGATACGCCTCTCATCTCACCGAGTAGTGGAGTGTGTTTCTAGTCGCTGAACGCCGGTCTCGCTTGGCGTAGGTTCTGGCCGCTTACCGAGGAGGAACTATGTCATCGAAGCCATCGCGGAACGAGAAGCGGGGAGCAATGCGGTTCCGGGAGACTCCGCCACCAGAGGCGTCCGACATCGAGGCGAACGTGAGGTGGCTGCGCGATCGCGAGCAGCTCAAGCACCTGTACCGCCGCTACGCGTACGGTGTCGACTCACTCGACATGGAGCTCGTGCGCTCGGTCTTTCACCCCGACTGTGTCGTGGTCGGCACGCTCGAGGACGGTTCGGTCGACGACTACCTCGAGGGCATCGAACAGGGCCTGCTGATGTATGACGCCACGATGCACTTCAAGGGCAACCAGTACATCGAGCTCGATGGCGACCACGGCCATGTGGAGACCTGGGTCGTCGGCTATCACATGGAGGCACTTGGCAGCCCGCTCGAGCATCTCGTGCTCGGCCTGCGCTACGAGGACGATGTCGTCCGAGTCGGCGACGAATGGAGGATCATCCGTCGCGAGGCCAAGCTTCAATGGCACACGGGCCCGTTTCCGCGTCCTTCGCTCGGGCCCGCGCCGTACCCGCGCCAGCCGCGCGGCGATGGTGGTAGAACCGGTTGATGCATCTGGACATCCACGTCTCGCGTTTCGATTGGGCCGGAGAGCCGGCGGGCATCGGTCCCGGAGTCGCCGCGCTCGCTTCGTGCGCAGAGACGATCGGGGTCCGCACCCTGTCGTTCATGGATCACTTCTTCCAGATGGATTGGATGGCGCCGGCGGAAGACCCGATGCTCGAGGGTTACACCGCACTGGGCTTCGTCGCCGGCCGCACCGAGCGCCTACGGCTCAGATTGTTGGTCACCGGTGTCACGTACCGTCATCCCGCGCTGTTGGCCAAGACGGTCACCACGCTCGACGTGGTGTCGGGTGGGCGCGCGGAGTTGGGTATCGGAGCGGCATGGTACGAGCGCGAGCACCGTGGGCTGGGCGTGCCGTTCCCGCCGACGGCCGAGCGCTTCGAACGACTGGAAGAGGCATTGCAGATCTGCCTCCAGATGTGGAGCGACGACAACGGCGCGTACGAGGGCCGTCACTACCAGCTTGCCGAAACGCTCTGCAGCCCGATGCCCGTGAGCAAGCCACGCCCGCGGATTCTCATCGGTGGCAGCGGCGAGCGAAAGACGCTGCGGCTCGTCGCGCAGTATGGCGATGCGTGCAACATTTTCGGCGATGCGGCCGAGATCGAGCACAAGCTCGGTGTCCTGCGCCGCCACTGCGACGCGATCGGTCGTGATCCGAACGATATCGAGGTGACGGCGATGTACCGCGAGCTGCCTCCTGATCCGAGTGTCGACGACGTTGTCCGGGGCGCAGAGAAACTCGCCGCGATCGGCGTGTCGACGCTCGTTACGGGCGCGGTTGGCCCCACCCCGATCGGGTGGCTCGAGTCGACGTTCGGCCCGGCGATGGAACGCATCGCGGCGATCGAGGCGACGCCCTTCTGATGCCGAGCACCGCGGTCGTCATCGGCGGCAGTGTCGCCGGTTCGTTCGTGGCGCGCGTGCTCCACGACTACTACGACCAAGTGGTCGTTCTCGACAAGGACGAGCTCCCCGAGCTCGCGGAGCCGCGCCGCGGAGCGCCACAAGGAGTTCACTTCCACGCGCTGCTGGCGCGCGGTCGCATGATCGCCGAGGAGCTCTTCCCCGGTTTCGATGAAGATCTGGTCGCTGCCGGCGCCGCGTTGCGGTCGCACACCGAATCGCTGGTGTTCCAACCGTATGGCTGGGGACCCCGCATCGAACGCGTGGCGAAGAACGTCGGAGCGTCTCGGCTGATGATCGAATCGGTTATCCGGCGACGCGCTCGTGAGCTCGCCCGAGTCGAGGTACGCCCCTGCTGCACGGTGACCGGGCTCGTCGGCGACGACGGCGACCGTGTGGTCGGTGTTCGCGTGCAGACCGCGTCAGGGCAGTCCAACGAGCAGCGCGCTGACCTCGTCGTCGACGCCAGCGGTCGTACTTCCCGGGTCGACGCCTGGCTCGAAGAGCTGGGCTATGGCATCGCCGACACGACGAAGGTCAACGCGTTCTGGGGATACACGAGCCGCTTCTACGAGTTGCCCGACGGTGCTGCCCCGCCAGTGGTGGGTGGGTTCCCGGTTGGTCCCGCCATGGACGGACCGCCGTCGACGCGCGGCGGGTTCTTGTTGCTCCAGGAGAATGGTCGCTGGCTCGTGACGTTGTCGGGTTGCGCGAAGGATTTCCCGCCGGGCGACGAGGCGGGCTTTCTGGACTTCGCCGACTCGCTGGCATTTCCCCATATCGGCGACGCCATTCGCGTGGCCACCCCACTGTCGGATCTGCAGACATGGCGCAAGACGACGAACCGGTTGCGCCACTTCGACCGACTGCCACGGTGGCCCGATGGTCTGGTCTCGCTCGGCGACGCGGTGTGCTCGTTCAACCCGGTGTACGGACAAGGGATGTCGGTCGCGGCCCTCGAAGCGCTCGACTTGCGCACCGAACTCGCGGCGCAACGCGCCGCGGGTGACGATGACCGGGGCATGAGCGCTCGCTTTCAGCGCCGGCTTGCCGGCACGATCACCCAGGCGTGGATCGCCGCCTGTCGCTCGGATTACGCCGTGCCGGGGGTCGAGGGTGATCCGCCACCCGACGGGTTCATGGATCGATTTGCTTACGTGCAGCGCGTCGTTGCGCTCGGTCGCGACAACGTCGACGTGTACGAGCGGATCAGCGCGACGAACCAACTGGTGCTCACCGAGGATTGGCTCGACGAACCCGACCTGCGGGCCAGGGTCATCGCGCGATGGGCCGAGCTGGGCGCACTGATGGGTCTCGATGACCCCGCGCCAGCGCAGAACTAGTCGCGGCGCGGGCGCTGGCGCGTACCTGGCTGACGCGGGCGATCGCTGTACTGGCGGCCGTCGAAGTAGCTCGGCGCGGTGTCCGGACGACCTCGCCGACTCGTCCAGCGCCACGTCAGGGAGATGCGGGCGTTCGGCGTTTCGAATCCGGGCACGCCGTGCAGGAACTCTCGCTGCATGGCGCCGCCCATCACGATCATGTCGCCTTCGCCGGGCGTCAAGACCGTGTCGCCAGGATCTTTGCCGGCCGGGATGCGGTTGATATCGATCATCGGTCGGCGCGGACGAATGACGAATGGTCGACGTTGTCCGAGAACCACGATGGCGACCAGCGTGTCGTCGAGCCATCGCAGCTCTCGATCGCTGTGCAGACCCTGGTGATCATTACCGTCTCGATAGAGAATTGCCGCGACTCCATTGAAGCTACGTCGGTACGTTGCCTCGAGGTGGAGTTCGGTCTGTCGCAGCAGCGGTCGACTCTCGGCGCGGAGACCTGCGCCCAATCTGTTTTCGGGAACGTATGCGTCGTACCGCAACACCTCGCCCTGCATCCACGGGGATGATTCGAGGATCTCGCCGAATTCGGCCTCAGCGTTACGGGCGAAGCCATCGACAACGTCGACCCACGAGTGCTCGGTCAATTGAAGTCGGCGAACCGCAGCGAGCCGATTGATGCGGAGATTGTCGGTGTCCAAGTCGACCGCCAGGATTGTGTCGGCCCTCCTACGCTACTCCGAGGCGTCTTCGATTCCAGCACGTTCTTCGTCGGCCGGACGCGAAGAAAACGTCACCGCGGGGACGCTTTTGTTAGTAACTGGGCTCGACGCCGTAGATGGTCTTCACGTAGTCGAGTTCGGCGTACACATCATCGTGGGGCATGACCATGACTCTGTAGGTGCCGGGCTCTTGGCCGGTCCACGTCAGCGGGTACGACATGGGGTGGGCAGTGCCGGCAGCTACATCCGGTCGAGGGTGATCGCGTTCGTGTACGGCGTGGTGTCGACCAGCGTGTCGTCCACCTGGCGACGGGAGATGTTCACCGTGCCGAGCGAAGATCCCGAGGTGGCGTCCTCGTCGCCGACGTTTTTCATGGTCCACACGACGAGATCGCCATCGATGCGAAGCGCCGGATACTCGATTTCCCACCGCACAGCCATGCGAGCAGTCTCTCACAGGTGTTCGAGCGCGGCGATGGCCCGGCGAAGCCGAGCGTCGAACTCTGCGGCGCTGCGGAACACGATCACCGGGGCCTCGCTCACGACGCGCCCGCAGCCCTGAGTAGTGTGAGTCCGCGCTGTCGACGTCCGTTCACTATTTCATCGCAAGGGGGTTGACGGGGCTGCCAACGGCGCCGGTGATGTTCAGCGCCGGCGCGACGAGGAAGCATTCGTAGACTCCATCGGCCGCGCAGTCCTCGGCGAGCGCCTCGAAGTTGAACGTCTCGCCGAGCGGCAAGCCCATGTCGCGCAGCGCCAACTGGTGAAAGGGGATGGCGGGTAACGCCCGTTTGTCATAGCCCTCGACCGCCCCATTGTCAGAGGCGACCGCGGCGATCTCGTGATCGTGCAACCAGATCGCGGCGCGGTAGTGCAGGCCCGGATGCGAGCCGTGGTACACGTCCCATCCTCCGGTTCGCGCGTAGTGGGCGAGTACGCCGGTGCGAACCAGGACGATGTCACCCGATTCGATTGTCACGTCTTGCGCCGCCGCGACCTCGTCGAGTTCGTCCCCATCGATGCGGTGTGTCGCATCGAGGCAATCGACACCGTGGAACCGGGCGACATCCAACAACACGCCGCGTGAGACGTAGGACGAGCAGGTCTTGTCGATGCCGATCTTGTGGGCGCCGTTGGAATCCACGTTGGACGCGTCGTAGCCGTTGTAGAGCAGGCCGTCGTAGAACACGTGCGCGAGACCGTCCCATTCCGTGCCGGATTGGAGGTACAGGAACATCACGTCGTCGGTGTACCGGGCGCCCGCGGCCATAGGAACAAGCTGTGTGTGGTCGCAGCCAGTGGCGGTCATGGTGTGGATCGGGTTGACGCGCCCCGCACCGGTCATCGGTCCCTTGTCGTTCATCGGGATCTGCAGTGAGAACGTGAGGCCCTTGCGGACGAGCCGCGCAGCGGCGGCGCGCTTCACCGGCGTGATGAAGTTCAGTGTGCCGATTTCGTCGTCGGCACCCCATCGACCCCAGTTGCGCACGCGGTCGCCGAGCCTCACGATCTCGCGAACGAGCTCGTCTGCGTCGAGGGCGGGAAAGGTGCGCGGTGTGTACATGAGGCGCGCAGGCTACGCGATCAGACGCTGACGCTGCCTCGATCAGCGGTGGCGAGTGTGTGTCTCGTTGCCGACGTCCACCTCCTCCCTCTCGGTGAGAAGGGGTACCCCGAGGGTCGTGCGGTTGACCTGCCGCACCCCCATGCATGGCGAAAGGTGTTGCAGATTGCTACAATGGCGTTGCCAGCTGGTCAGCCGGCAGGAGGTGCTCTCAGTGGCCACGACGTCGCCCGCTCGTATCAACGATGACCTCTATGCATCGGCCAAGCTCGCCGGCGACGCGCTCAGCCGTAGCGCTTCACAACAGGTCGTCCACTGGGCGCGGATCGGCCGGGAGATCGAGGCTTCGGGCAGCATCTCGCACAAGGAGATCGCCGAGGTCCTCACCGGCAGCCGCTCGTACGATTCGCTGAGCCCGAAAGAACAAGCAGTCATCCGGGCCGAGTGGTCGGCCCGGATGGATGCGATTCAGGCGTCGCTCGACCTGGCCCAACAGTTCGCCGGCGCCGGCCGCACGTGGGTGGAGCTCGATGATGACGGCAATGTCGTCGAGCGGGGCGCAAGCACTGCTGCTGGCGAGGCGACAAAGGTTGCGGGCAAGGCCACCAAGGCCACCAGGTCGACAAAGTCCACCAAGTCCACCAAGTCGACCAAGGCTTCGGGCAAGAGGGCCGATGTGAAGGCCGGCGTTGCCGCGCAACGCTCGCCAACGCGTCGAGGTGCACGGGTCCGCGCGACCGGCTGATGTCCGACCCAGTCCTTCACGTTCTGGCAGGACCGAACGGCGCGGGTAAGTCGGCCTTCTTCGAATACGTCCTCGGGCCGGCAACCCACCTCGAGTTCGTCAACGCCGACGAGATCGCGGCGCAGCGCTGGCCGGATGATCCGATCTACAAGTCCTACGACGCCGCGTTGCTTGCGTCTGCTCGTCGGATGGCGCTGATCGAAGCCGGGACATCGTTCATCACCGAGACGGTGTTTTCCCACGACTCCAAGCTCGACCTCGTCCGTTCGGCCATCGATGCGGGCTATCTCGTGTCGCTTCACGTCATACTCGTGCCGGAGGCGCTCGCCGTGGCGCGTGTCGCGAGCCGCGTCGTGCTGGGCGGCCACGACGTCCCGGAGCACAAGATTCGGCAGCGCTACGTGCGGTTGTGGCCGTTGGTCGTCGCCGCGATCGGTGTCGTCGGCAACACCATCGTGTACGACAACAGCCGGGCCTCAGACCCGTTCCGGATCGCGGCGCGATTCGACCACGGCTCGCTCATCGGTGAACCCGAGTGGCCACCGTGGGCCCCCGACGTCCTGGTCAGCGCCGCGCGGTGACCAACCACGCAGCGGCGGGGAAGGTGACGAGGCCGTCGACACTCAGCGCATCGAACTGCTCGGTGAGAATCGCAGCCGCGCGATCGCGAAGCGATGCATCGCCTGCGGCCAGCAACGCTTTGGCCGCTGAATTGCCGAGTACATGGTTCACTGCACCTTTCACGCCATCGTGACCGCCCATGAACGCATCCGCTTCGAACGTCGCAATCGACGTTTCGCTCCAGCCGGCTTCGGTCAGCACACGTTCGACGAATGCGGTGTCGCCGAACGCAAATGGACCCGCGCCAGGCGGCGGGGGCGGGGGCGGATCGTCCATCAAGCTGCGGATCACGTTTGGGGCGGCAAGCATCCACGGATTGCATTCGAGCGGCTGCCAACACACGAATGCCAGTCGGCCGTCGGGGCGGGTGGCCGTGGCGAAGTTGCGAAAGGCGCGTATGGGGTCGGCGAAGAACATCACACCGAAGCGGCTCGTCACTGCGTCGTAGGGCCCGTCGAGCGCATCTTCTTGCGCGTCGCCGACTGCGAAGGTGGCGTTGGCCCCGACATCGGCCGCTCGTTCTCGGGCGCGTCCGATCAGCGGAGGCGAAATATCGACGCCGTGCACCTCGGCACCGCGCGCAGCGGCGGCCAGCGCGGTGCTACCGAAGCCGCATCCCACGTCGAGCACGCGCTCACCGGGTCGCGGATCCAGTGCGTCGATGAGCGCGTCGTTGAACGGCGTGAGCATGAGGTCGTAGACGGCTTCGTCTCGCACCCAATTGGGCCCGCCGTCCTCGGTCCAATACCGTGCCTGCTCGGCATTCGCGTTGCTGTGTGCTGCGTCTATCGCGCGGAGGCTATCTCGGGTGGTCACCGATCTCGGGCAGGGGAAGCGGGCTGGCACCGAGTCCAGCGGTCGTGTCGCCGTCGAGGTCGGTGTGGAACAGCGCATGGAAGCGGTTGACGATGCCGCTGTTGCCGACGGTGAAGCACAGCTCGATCAACTGTTGAATATCGAAATGTGTGTTCAGTTCGGCGAAGAGCTCGTCGGAGATGGGCGCCATGCGAGTACTGGTCTGTGCAAAGCGCACGATCGCTGCCTCGGCAGGACTATAGACGCCTTCGGGAAGCGGGTCGTCGCGCAGGTGGGCGATCTTCTGGTCGGACAGCCCTACATCTCGACCGAGACGTATGTGGGTCGGCACTCAATAGTGACAGTCGTTGGCGACCGACGCCGTCAGATACGCAAGCTCTCGTTGATCGGGACGAATGTGCGTCCGGGGCGCTGGCTGCGCGCCCAAGTGGAGGAATGTCTCGAGAAGATCGGGATGGTTCGCGAGCGCGCGGAGCACGTTGATGTCGCGGCCGGAACGCTCGCGTAACCGCAGCAGCAGCGAACGAGCCTTGGGGTCGGCGTCGGGGTCATCGGGATCGACGAGCGGAATGCGTGCCATGAGCGCAATCTAGAGGCGGCGCGTCGGGGTCAACCCACTCACCCGGCGCACCACTGGGTGAAGAACGGAGACGGAGATGAACAGGAAGGAGTTGACCGGCAGTGCCATGACGGGGCGCGAGTAGTCTGGCGCGCACGTGACCGGTGAATCGACCGCAGGGTCGAATGTGTTCAAGGGGGCCAGTCGATGGCGAAGTTCGCGGCCATCAGTCTCGATGAGGTTCCGGCTTCGTCGACCTATGCGATCGATCGAGAGGTGTCCGGTATCGCGTGGAGCAAGCGAGTCAGCCCCGACGACTACTCGTTGTGGCTCGTGGTGTCGGAGCTCAGCGACGGTGCGGTGATGCAGTGGGGCACCGACCACGGCGACGAGGCGGTGTGCGTGCTCGAAGGCGAACTCGACCTCGACGGACGACGCTGTCCGACCGGCGGCGCGCTGGTGGTCGAAGCGGGCGTTTCGTGCGTTGCCACTGCAATCGGCGCGACTCGCGTGGCGCACTACGGACCGACCGATCCGACGCCTCCGGCCGATGGCTTGCTCGGTCCCGCGCAACACCTTGGCCACGGCGTGCATGTCGTCGGCGATGGCGGTTGGTTCCACGGCGGCGACGACACGTACTCTCAGACCTGGTGGGCCGATTCGTCGTGTCCCACGTGTCGCATCTGCGTGTTTCGCATCGAACACCCGGACAGCCCCGACAACGACGTGCCGCACCACCACACCCAGGACGAGATCATCTTCGTTCTCGAAGGAGAGCTGCGGATGGGCTCGTATCGCTGCCCGGCCGGTACCGCCATCTCGATACCGGCCCACATGCGGTACTCACTGCGGTCCGACGGCAAGGCGTTCAAGTTCCTCAACTACCGGCGCGATGCGTCTCGATTCGCGATGACCGGTCGTGAGGAGCAGAGTGAGTTGGCGCTCGAGATATCCGGCGAGAGGGTCGGCGACTTCCGCTGACCGGTAGGCGGTGCGGTCGGTCAAAGGATCAAGTCGTTGGTGAGCTGTTCGAGCCGCTCGAGTCGGCCGTTGAGTCCTTCGGGCGCCTGGCCGGCGAGCTCCTCGATCGTGTCGGCGATGTCGATGATGCACTCGTGCACGAGCAGGACGATCTCGGGGATGACACTCAGATGTTCCAACCGAGATTCCGCCTCGGTGATCCTCGACTCCAGTTGCTCGAGGCGAGCTTCGACCGAGATCGCCATGGGGCTCCCTTCACCGGACGTGAGCGCCACAATCGTACCCGTAGCGCTCATACTGGATCGACCACCGGCACCTCGGTGGCGACGGTTGTGTATCGGACCCCCGGGAGATGAGGCCACGCCATGACTGCGACGAGCGCCAAGATCGTCGTCTGCGCCGTCTGCGGGACGAAGAATCGTGTTCCGGCGGCCGCGAACGGGACTCCCCGCTGCGGAAAATGCCGTACCGCGCTGCCGTGGCTCGTGGATGCCGACGACGACTCCTTCGACGAGGTTGCCGTGTCCGCCTCTGTGCCGGTTCTCGTCGACCTCTGGGCACCTTGGTGCGGGCCGTGCAAGATGGTGAGTCCCGCGCTCGACCAGATCGCCCGCGACCGCGCCGGGCAGATGAAGCTCGTGAAGGTCAATGTCGACGAGGCACCCGGCGTCGCACAACGCTTCGCGGTCCAGGGCATCCCGACACTCGTATTGATGGACCATGGCGAAGTCCTCGACACCCAGATCGGCGCGGCTCCCGAGAGCGCGCTGCGCACGTGGCTCGACCGTGCATTGGCGGACCGCCCGCGACCGAGGTGAGTCCTTGTGCTGCGCGCGAAACTCCTCGCCCATGGACCTCGACGACGCCCTTCGCTCGACGCGCCGCGAAGGCGGGCGCGTGGGTGCGCTGATCGCAGAGCGATGGTGCATCAACGGCCGGGCCCACGGCGGCTACCTCGCGGCGCTCGCCGAACGCGCGTGTACGGCAGTGCTCGCGCGTCCCGACGCCACACTGCGCACCATCACCGTGCACTATCTGCGCGGGGTCGCGCCAGGTGTTGTGGAGTTCGACGTAACAGTCGAACACTCGGGCCGGCGGCTCGCGAGCGTGAGCTACCGGATGCGCCAGGGCGACGTGCCAACGATCGTCGGGGTCGCGTCGTTCGCACCCGCGGGCGACACGTTCGAGTTCCGCGATCTCACACCGCCGCCGCGCTATCCGCCTGTCGATGCTCTGACGCGTTCGCTCGATGTGCCGTACGTGCCCCGCCCGTTCCTCGAGTTGTTGGATCTGCGGCTGGCGCCCGATCCGCCGTTGTTCTCGCAGAGCGCGACCGCGCGTGTCGGCGGCTGGGTGCGGCTCGCGCAGCATCGCCGGCCCGACGTGTCGACCCTGCTCGTGTTGTGCGACGTGTTTCCTCGCGCCTTGATGGCCACGATGTCTCACTCGCCGAGCGTGCCGCCACCCACGACGTCGCTCCACATGCTCATTCACGAATCTGACATCGCGGCGCACGTTCGCGACGATGAGCATTTGATCGCCGAGCTCACCACCCGTCGTGTGAACGAAGGGTTTCTCGACGAAGACAGCACGCTGTGGTCACCCGATGGCACTCTGCTGGCACAAGGCAGACAGCTCGCCATCAACATCGTGTAGACATCGCTTGCATGGACCTTCACCCGCGCCTCAGCGTGAACCCACAGGTGGCTGGTTACGACGGGTTCGAGAACGAGCTACGACTCTGGGCCGACCTCGGCGTGCAACGCGTGGGCCTGATGTCGATGACCCTTGCACCGTATGGCTGGGATCGAGGATTGGCGGCGGCACGCGACGCGGGCCTCGAGGTGCCGTACCTCGTGCACGGGATCTACACGCCGGTCACCGACGACGAAGGCTGGAAGTCCGATCTCGAATCACTGCTGGCGTGCGTCGAGGGCGCGCGGGCGATAGGCGCGACGTGCGTCTACTTCTGCACCGGTCCGCCTGGCAAAGCCACATGGGAGGGCGCTGTCTCGTTGTTCGGCGAGCGCATGCAGCCTGTCGTCGCCGCAGCCCGTGCTGCCGGCATCGCGCTCGCGGTCGAGAACACGTTGTCGTTGCGCACCGAGATCAGCTTCATCCACAGCGTGCGCGATGCCGTGATCGCGGCACGACAGATCGGCATCGGGATCTGTGCCGACACCTACGCGTGCTGGGTCGAACGAGGGTTACGTGACACGCTGCGTGACAACGTCGATCTCCTGCATCTCGTACAGATCAGTGATTTCAAGGTCGGCACGATGGTCCAGCCGAACCGGTGGGTTCCCGGCGACGGCGACTTGCCGATCGAGCGGATCATTCGCGACGTTGTCGATTCGGGCTACGCCGGAGTCTTCGATCTGGAGCTCTTGGGCCCCGCGATCGAACACGAGGGCGGACACTCTGCAGTCCGCCGTGGCGTCGCGTGGATGAACCGCGCGCTCAGCGCCGCTGGTGCGTGACGCGTCCTCGTTCCGCGAGCTCGTCGTAGTCCGGCAGCCCCTCGTGGCCGATCGAGTAGTCGTTTCCGGGATGCCGATTCTCGCCGCGCACGAGCCATATCGGGCGAGTTCGATAGTCGGCGGTCTCGCCACCTTCGCGCACCCGTACGCCCTCGTTGCCCCGATCGAAGTACGACGACGCGGCCATATACCGCACGGTCAGAGCAGCGCGGCGGCGCGACGACGTGTTCGTGTGCGAGCCGTGCGCGACGAAGGTGTCCAGCAACGAGACCTGTCCCGCGGAAACGACGATGTCCGCGGCAGATGCATCGTCGAATGAGGGATCATCGATCGACCGTTGCAAGAGACCGTTCGCACGGTGCTCGTCGCTGTGGTGATAGAGCCCGTGAAGGTGTGATCCAGGAACGTAGCGCAAACAACCGTTCTCGGGTGACGCGTCGTCGATGGCGATCCAAGTGCTCGTGGCGATCAGCGGGCGCATCGGCCAGTAGTGGCCCTCTTGGTGCCATTGGATGGCCCTACCGACCCCCGGTGGCTTCGCAAAGACGCTGCTGCCCCACAGGATGATGTCGGGACCGATGATCTGCTCGACGAGATCGAGCAGCGTCGGCTCGATGAGAACCTCGAAGATCTCCTCGCCACCGTCTAGCCCGTCGATACCCGATCGATTGGGGAGGTGCGCGACGAGCACGAGGTCGGGGTCGCGGGTGGCGGTCTGTTCGATGATGCGGTCCGCGGCCGCCCGCAACCGGGCCAGCGCCGCATCCGGCAGACGAAAACTGCGGGGAACCACCTGACCCTCGCGTTCGTAGGCACTGAGCTCCGCGTCGGTGAGGAGTGCAGGATTCGGCATCGGGCGATCGTAGCCAGCGGCGTCCCAATGGAGACGGAGGCGTCCCCGCTGGTACGGTCCGTGTCGATCGGAGAGTGGGAACCATGGGTGTAGAAGTCGACGAAGCGTTCATCCGGCGGGCCGTCGAGATGGCCGACCTCGCGGCCGTGCGGGTCGCACTTTTTCAGGCCACGGGGGACCCCGAGGTCGAGTCGCTCGGCCCGGTGGCGCAGCTGAGCCCCGAGGATCGGGAGAAGCTGGTCTCGAAGGCGGTGCAGTATCTGCAGAACGATGCCGGCCACGTCACCCTGCAGCGGCCCACCGAGGACGAGTTGCAACATCTGATGGAGATGGCGACCGGTGTCGCGATGACCCATCAAGAGTTCCTCGCCCGGCGTGATCTGCCGGCGTTCGATGAGCGGCCCTGGAACGCCGAATGGCCCGACGGCGTGAAGGCGAAGATGCCCGAAGGGTTCCACGTCGCGGTGATCGGTGCCGGCTTCAGCGGCCTCGCCGCCGGCGCGCAGTTCGAGCATCTCGGCATCCCGTACACGATCTACGAACGCCGCCACGAGGTCGGGGGCGTCTGGAGCATCAACAAGTACCCGGATGCGCGTGTCGACACCGCGAGCTCGACCTACGAGTACAACTTCGAGAAGAACTACCCGTGGAGCGAATACTTCGCGCGGCAGGCCGAGGTGCAGGGCTACCTCGAACACGTCGCGAAGAAGCACGGCATGTGGGAGCACCTCAGCTTCAACAGCGACCTCAAAGAAGCCCGGTGGGACGCGGAACGTTCCGTGTGGCACCTGAAGTTCGCGCGGCCCGACGGCTCGACATTCGAGGCCGACGCCAACGCAGTCGTCAGCGCAGTCGGCGTCTTCGCCAACCCCAAGTTCGTCGACTTCGCCGGCAGCGAAGCGTACGCCGGCAAGATCGTGCACCCGACCCAGTGGTCGCCCGATTATGACGTGGCGGGTAAGTCGGTCGCCGTGATCGGCAACGGTTCGACCGGCGTGCAATTGGTGGCACCGATCGCAGAAGAGGCGAAGCAGGTCTACGTCTACCAGCGCACGGCGCAGTGGATCAGCCCGCGCCCGAAGTATGGCCAGCCCATCGAGCCCGAGATCCGCTGGTTGCTCGACACGATGCCCGGCTACTGGAATTGGCAGCGCTATACGGCGACCGCCGCGCTGTTCGAGTCACATGACCTGATGGTGCCCGATCCCGAATGGCAGGCAAACGGCGGCCTCGTCAACAAGAAGAACGACGCAGTTCGCGACATGCTCACCAACTACATCAAGGCCGAGGTCGGTGGGCGCGCGGACCTCATCGAGAAGCTCGCACCCGACCACCCGCCGATGACGCGGCGGCCGGTTGTCGACAACAACTGGTACAAGTCACTCACGCGCGACAACGTCGAGTTGGTCACCGAAGGCATCCGCCGGTTCACACCGACTGGCATCGAGACCGACGACGGCACCGTGCGCGATGTCGACTACGTCGTCACCGCGACGGGCTTCGACGTGGTCAAGTTCCTCTGGCCGGCGGACTACATCGGCGTCGATGGCGCGCACCTACACGACCGTTGGTCGAAGGATGGGCCGCGCGCGTATCTCAGCCTGATGGTGCCCGACTTCCCCAACATGTTCATGCTCTACGGTCCGAACTCACAGCCCGTCTCCGGTGGCACCTCGTTGCCCGCGTGGTACCAGATCTGGTCGCGCTACATCTCGCAATGCCTCATGGAGATGATCGACAAGGGTTGCACGCAGGTACAGGTTTCGCACGACGCTCACGACCGCTACAACGAAGCGCTCGACATCGAGGCATCCGGGCTTCTCCTGCTGCAAGATGCGGCGTCGATCGACAAGAACTACTACGTGAACGAGTTCGGCCGGCTACAGGTGAACGCTCCATGGCAGTCGCCCTACTTCTACGAGATGTGCACGACGCCTGACTGGAACGATCTCGAGCTGTCATGACAATCCGGCCTCGCACACGGTAGCGCTGGTTGTCGTTGAACCGCCTGCGCGTAGGCGTCCTCGGTGCGGCGAGGATCGTGCCCAACGCGTTGCTGAACGGCAATGGCGAACGCCGATGTCGAGGTGGCCGCGATTGCGACTGCCCGCGTCACCGAGACGTCGACGTTTCGCGTTGCCGAGGACCCTATTGCCTTTCTCAGCGAACGTCCCGGTGCCGCGCTCGAGGTGCTGCGGCTAGCGGCCCGTCGCACCACGGGCACAGCGTAAGCGCGTGGTACCGATGTCGACTACGTCGTTGTCGACGTGGATCCGTTGTCCGGCCGCCTGGCGAAGCCACGACGGTATCTGCTCACCATGGTCGCCGGGGCCGTCGAGGTGGTCGCCGGGGAGTGCTATTACATCGAAGTGGAGCGCCTGTTCGACGAGCCAGCCGTAGTGGGGGAGGCGGTAGTGCAGGTCGGAGGCGACCAGAATCCGCATGGCATCATCTTCGCACGTCGATCAACCATCGAAGGAGTCGCAGTGACGGAGCACGAGCAGTTCGTCGATCGCCACATCCAGAGGCTGCTCGCGCGCGACCTCGATGACGTGATGCAGGACTACCAACCCGATGTCGTAGTCCGTTCTGGGGGACACGAATACCGGGGCATAGAGGCGGTGCGTTCACATCTCGAAGCCGCGCTTGCAGCCGCGCCCAGCGAATCCCGGCTCGACTACGAGATCGAGACGCAAGCGGACGGTCAGGTGACGCTCGCGTGGCGGCTCTTCACGGCGAAGTCCGCCGAAGCGGTCATGCACGGTCACGACGTGTTCCGGTTCCACGAGGGTCGGATCGCCGAGCAGGATGTCGTGATTGCGGACTAAACATGGACCGCGGTCTGCCCGAGCGGTAGGCCGGACAGGAGGGTGCAATGTCCATGATCGACACCGAGGTGGTCTTGCAACGAGCCAAGACCTATCCGAGCTTTCTGCTTGCTGCTCGATATTGGACCGCGAAGGTCGCGTTCGACATCGGCGATGACCGGTACCTGCTCGAAGTGGTCGACGGCGCGCCGCGCGCGTTTTGGCCCGTGCCGGAACGCGACGACGAGTACGACATCCGCGTGTTCGGGTCGACAGAGGGCTGGGACAAGTTGCTCCGGCCGGTGCCCCCGCCGCACTTCGATCACGTGTCCTACGGCAGCACGCGCAAGGACCTCGGCGTCGAGGGCGACGTCGTCACTGCGGTGGGTCCGTATTTCGCGGCGCTTCAGGAGTTCGTCGCGGTGATGCGGGAGGTGCGCAACGGCACCGTCCCGGTACGCACCGTCGCCGATGTCGATCGGGCATTCGACAGCACCGTCGGTCGCTACGTGTACATCAAGGTCGCTGGTGTGCAGTACCGGGTGTACTTCGAGGAGGCGGGCACCGGCGACATCCCGATGGTGCTGCAACACACGGCCGGTGCCGACGCGAGGCAGTGGCGCCATGTGCTCGAAGATCCCGACTACCAACGCCTGTATCGGATGATCGCGTACGACTTGCCGTTCCACGGTCGCTCGCTTCCGCCGACGAGCGTTCGGTGGTGGGAGACCGAATATCGGTTGACCCGAGACTTCTTGATGGACACCGTCGTGGCCATCTCGCACGCACTCGATTTCGACCGGCCGGTGTTCATGGGCTGCTCGATCGGCGGTCATCTCGCCCCCGACCTCGCGCTCTATCACCCCGACGAGTTTCGTGCCGTGGTCGGTATCAACGGAGGGCTCGGTACGGGCGGAAGCGGGAGCGAAGTGGCCGACAGCTGGTACCACCCTCGGCTGAGCAACGAGTGGAAATCTGCGGTGATGCTCGGCAACACCGCGCCCACGAGTCCCGAGGCCTACCGCCGCGAGACGACATGGATCTATGGCCAGGGCGCGCCCGCCGCGCTCAAGGGCGACGTCTACTACTACTCGATCGGCCACGACCTCACCGCGGCGCAGGCGCAGCGGATCGACACCGAGAAAGTCGGCGTGTACCTGCTCACCGGCGAGTACGACTTCCTCGCCACCGACGAGGGTACGGCCGCCTTGGCCCGCAACATCCCGGGCAGCTACTTCAGAGTGATCCCCGGTCTTGGCCACTTCGGCCCGTCGGAGAATCCCGAAGACTTCAAGCCGGCGCTGTTGGCGGTGCTCGAGGAGATCGCCCGCACGAGGTGACATGGGCCGCATTCAAGAACGGTGTCGATTCCGTCGTCGCTCGTTCGTCTTATCGGAACCCAACACCAAGGAGTGTCCGATGAAGTACATGTTGCTGATTCATCAGGTCGACGCGCCCACACCGCTCGACCCTGCGGCGTGGGCGACCCTGTCGGCCGACGAACAGCAGGCGATCTACGTTTCGTACCAGAGGATCAACGAGACGCCCGGCGTCACGCCGGGCGCCGGCTTGCAGCCTCCCGAGACGGCGACGACGGTGCGCGTCGTCGATGGCAAGACGATCACCACCGACGGTCCGTTCGTCGACACGAAGGAATCCCTCAACGGCTACTTGATGTTCGAGGCCGATGACCTCGATTCCGCGATCGAACTCGCGGCACAGATCCCGGCCGCGCGGCTCGGTGGAGCCATCGAAGTGCGCCCGATCATGGAGTGGTAGCGATTCTCGAGCAGACCTTCCGCGACGAATGGGGTGCCGTCCTCGCGGCGATGATCGGCTTTGTCGGTGACTTCGACCTCGCCGAGGAAGCCACACAGGACGCGTTCGCGACCGCCGCCGAGCGTTGGCCGCGCGAGGGATACCCGACCAACCGGCGCGCATGGCTCGTGACGACTGCCCGCAATCGCGCGATCGACAGAGTGCGCCGCGACCAGACGCTGGCCGCGAAGACGAGCCTCCTCCAATTGCAGGAGAAGGTGAGCAACACGATGGACGTGACGACGTTTCGGGACGAGCGACTCGAGCTGGTCTTCACCTGCTGCCATCCCGCTCTCGCCGTCGATTCGCAGGTAGCCCTCACCCTGCGGACCCTCGGCGGTCTCACCACCGACGAGATCGCCACTGCCTTCCTCGTGCCGCCGGCGACGATGGCGCAGCGACTGGTGCGGGCCAAGCGCAAGATCAAAGCCGCCGGCATCCCGTTTCGCGTGCCCCCGGCGCATCTGCTCGCCGATCGGCTCGCCGCCGTGCTCGCGGTCATCTACTTGATCTTCAACGAAGGCTACGGCGGGCGCGGCGACTTGTCGGCAGAGGCGTTGTGGCTCGGTCGCGCTCTTGTCGAGTTGATGCCTGATCAAAGCGAAGCCCTCGGCCTGTTGGCGATGATGTTGCTGCACGACTCGAGGCGCGAGGCGCGCTTTCGCGGCGGCGAAGTGGTGCTGCTCGCGGATCAGGATCGTTCACTTTGGGACGATGCGCAGATCGCCCAGGGTCGAGCGGTACTCGACCGGGCCTTTGCCCTCGACGGGCGCGGTCCTTATGTTCTGCAGGCCGCGATCGCGTCCCTACACCTCCAAGAGCCGCGCGACTGGCCCCACATCGCGGTTCTGTACGGCGAACTCGTTCGGCTGACCGATTCGCCTGTCGTCGAGTTGAACCGAGCTGTAGCGGTGGCCGAAGTGGAGGGTGCCCTTGCCGGGCTCCACCTCATCGATCAGCTCGCGCTCGATGACTACCGCTACCTGCACTCGACGCGGGCGGAGTTGTTGGTTCGACTCGGTCGCGTCGATGAAGCCTGCGACGCGTACCGCCGGGCACTGGAGCTGGTGCGCGACGACGCAGAGCGACGATTTTACGCGCACCGGCTCGCGGAGCTCGGCCCCACTACCTGAAACTTCACTACGAACTACCATCGGGCGGTGACTCGGGATGTCGCCGATCCGGGCGAGCTGCAGGGCTTCGACGCCGGGGCCGCGCGTGCGATCGCCTTGGCCGAATCCGAGGCGGGGCAACTCGGCCATGACCGCGTCGGCACCGAGCATTTGCTGCTCGGCCTCCTCACGAACGACAGCGACACGGCGACCATGCTGGCCGGCGTGGGCGTGACGCTGGCCGCGGCCCGCAACAAGGTGAGCGAGGCCGTCGGCAGTTCGTCCCGCGGCAGCCGCGATCGAAGGCCTCGGCCGCTGCCGAAAACACCGCGCGCTACCCGCGCGCTCGGAAGAGCGCGTCGCTTCGCCCACGCCCGGGGCTCTGACGCCGTGACGAGTCGCCATGTCTTGCTGGGCGTGCTCGATGTCGAGGGGATCGCGGGCCAGGTCCTGCGCGGCCTCGGACTCGACGTCGAGTCGTTGCGCGCGTCGCTCGACGCGCTCGATGCGCCATCCCCATCCGATCGCGGGGCGGAATCCCGTCGCCGCGACCCCGCCACGCTCAGACCAACGACGTGCCCCGCGTGCAACTCTTCGCTCGACCTCGACCTCGTCTATCGCGTCGTGCCCGCTCGCGATGAGCACGGAAACACCCGTGACGCGTTGGTCTTCACGTGCGGAGTGTGCGGATGGTTCCTGGGTGCCGGGCCGGCGTAGAGATCACCACCCCTCACGGCCGGCACCACGCCTACGCGTCGGAGTACCCCTTCATGATGTGCTCGAGCCACCATTTGGGCGCGTTGTCGGTGATGTTCGGGATGTTGGAGTAGTCATGCCAGCGACAGATGCGGCCGTCCCGAAGTTGGGTCACCGACACGAATGAGTGATCGATCGTCTCACCCGTGTGAAACTCCCACCGCTCGGTGTGTTCGGTCATCACGAGGTCGCCCTCGGCGATCATGTTGATGCCGGGTAGGTGAGAGTAGGCGGCGAGCGGTTCGAGGCCGATGCGCAGCCGCCGGATGACACCGTCGGGGCCGACGCCGCCGGGGCCGGGGACGCCTACGTCGGTGTAATGCGCGTCGTCGGTCAGGAGCGTCTTCATGGTCTCCCAGTCGCGGGCCGCGAGGGCATCCCAGTAGCGCTGCACGATCTGCTTGTTCTCTTCGACGGTCACGGCTGGTGGTCCTTTGCAGTGAGCGGGGCGCCTCGCACGCCCACGAGGATCGATGTAGTTTTCGTCATCGAACCAAGGAGGTCAATATGGGATTCGTTCAGGTCATCGAGTTTCGCACTTCGAAGATCGATGAGATGCGCAAGGTGGGCGATGAGTGGGAAGCCGCGGCCGGCCCAGACCGAAAGGCGCGTCGGGTCGTTGTCGCCGGGGACCGAGACGATCCGGGCCACTACTTCAACATCGTTTTCTTCGACTCCTACGAGTCTGCGATGGAGAACTCCAACCTGCCGCAAACCCAGGAGTTGTCGCAGAAGATGATGGCGCTCGGCGACGGACCGCCGAAGTTCTACAACCTCGACATCGTCGACGATCGCGGTTGACCTCCGGGCTCAGGTCACGAAAGGACGCGTCGTCTGCGCGCGCCGAACGCGATCAGCCCTGCGAGCGCGACGAGGCTGACGCCGGCGATGACGGTGTAGCTGCTGTTGCGTTCACCACTGTCGCGCGCGAGCAACCGCAGCATGGCGCCAACTGCGATCGATGACGACCCGATCGCCGCGAGGAGCAACAGTCGATCTCGGCGCAACCCGATCTCTTCGGTCAGTCGAAATCGGTCGTCGGCCGACCACAGAGCGGTCTCGGCCGTGACGAACAGCCCCAGTGCGTACAGCGGCGCGGCCGGAGCGGTGGCGATGATGCCGGACAATCCGAGCCCTGCGGTGGCCGCGCCCACCGCGATGGGAGAAGCGAACACGATGCCGGCGGCGAGCACGGTGAACGAGACGACGCCGAGCCAAACGATGCCAGAACGGTATTCGTCGGCACCCGCCACTGCCACGGTCGCCAGCGTGATCGCGACGAGCATGCTCACGGCGCCCTCGATGCGTGATGGCGTGCTCCACTCGCTGCCCAGGCGTCCCATAAGGCCTCCATTGTCGAATTCAACGGCTCGCCGTCGCGCCATTCGGCGACAGGAATCCCGTATTGCCGGAACCGCTCGCGGTTGTCGGCTCGCTGCAACAGCCATAACTGTCGCGCCGCGGCGTCGAGTTCGGTGTCATCGGGAATGCTGGCGGCCGGCGCGCTGAGCTCGATCACCGCTACCTCGAAACCGCGTGCGCGCAGGTCTACGAGGCCACGGGTGGTGCGTTCGTCTTCGAGCGGAGTGATGGCGATCACCAGCGCGCCGGGGGACAACACGCGCGGCGGGATGAGGTTGACGTTCTTGTCCGCATAGCTGAAGTACGCGCGCGCGTCGACAAGCGTGTCGAGCAAGCGGTAGAGCTGGCGAACACCGTGGCCCGCGCGCACCCACTGCAACAGACCGCCGAAGCCGACGAGCGCGACGCGGTCGCGAGTGGCGAGGTAGGACTCCGTCAGCGCGCCGGCGGCGCGCACCGCGGGCAGGAGCATCGTGTCGGAGAACATGTCGACGAACAGCACGATGTCGGTGCTGCGCTCTGGGTGGCGCTGTGTTATCCAGAGCTCGTTGCGACGTGCGCTGGCCCGCCAGTTGATGTCACGAGGGCGGTCGCCGGGCAGGAACAGTCGTAGGTCGGCGAGCTCGATGCCTTCGCCGGCGGCACGTCGCGCGACCCGGTCGCCGGCAACGAGTTGCGTCCGCGACGGATGCGCGGCCGGTCGGATGCGGTGCTGGTGTGGGTACACCCGCACCGTCGAGGGCGCGGGCACCGTCCGCTCGTAGCGGTACAGCGACGCACGGTCATGCGCTCGTATCACCACCGCACCGATCGAGTGCGAGCCCCATCGGTCCGCCACGATGGTCACCGGAACCGTGCGCGCCTCTCCCGCAACGAGCTCGACCGCCCGCACGTTTGCGCCGTCGACTATCCGCACTCCCTGAGGCAGGGGCAGGGCCATCTCGACGCGCCGCACCGCGTGCGGCGACCGCAGCGTGATGACGACCTCGAGGGGGTCGCCCTCCAACGTTCGTATCGTGTCGACACTGGTGTGCACATCGATGCCGGGGTCTGCGTCGAGCGCGAGCCCGACGAGTAGGAGGATGACGAACGGTGTCGTATACACGAACAGATCGACGCGTTGCGTGACGAGCCCGGAGATCAAACCGAGCGCGACGAGGGTCGCGTACACGAACAGCCGCGGCGAGGCTCGCTTCGTCACGACCGCGGGCGTTCGCTGTGCTCGGGCGGTGGTGCGGGAACCGAATCGAGACACTCCCGCACGACCTGCTCGGGGCGCGTGCCCCGCATCCAGAGCTCAGGGCGCAGTGTGACGCGATGCGCGAGTGCGGACACCGCGACCGTCTTCACGTCGTCGGGCGTCACGAAGTCGCGCTCGCGTAGCACCGCGACGGCCCGCGCCGCGAGCGTCACGGCGAGGGTGCCCCGCGGGCTCGCGCCGACGCTCACCGTGCCCCGTTCACGGGTGGAGCGCACGATGGCGACGACGTACTGTCCGACCGCGTCGGACACGTAGACGTCCTCGAGCGATGCCTGCATCGCGACGAAAGTGGCGCGATCGATCACGGCCCGCAGGTCGAGGCGCTCCTGGCGCCGCGCCAGCCGGCGCTGCACGATGTCCCATTCGCCGCCCTCCGTCGGGTAACCGACGCTCAGCCGCAGCATGAAGCGGTCGAGTTGCGCCTCGGGCAGGGGATAGGTGCCTTCGAGTTCGATCGGGTTCTGCGTGGCGAGCACGAGGAACGGCCGTTCGAGCACGTGGGTGGCGCCGTCGACGGTGACCTGGCGCTCCTGCATCGCCTCGAGCAATGCCGACTGTGCCTTCGGTGTCGCCCGGTTGATCTCGTCGGCGAGCAGCAGGTTGGTGAAGACCGGGCCGGGCCGGAACTCGAACTGCGCGGTGCGCGCGTCGTAGATCGAAGAGCCGGTGACATCGCCGGGCAGCAGGTCGGGCGTGAACTGGATGCGGGTGAACGACGCGTCGATCGCCTCGGAGAACGACCGCGCGATGAGGGTCTTCGCGACGCCGGGGAAGTCTTCGAGCAGGATGTGGCCGTCGGCGAGCATCCCCGCCAAGAGCAACTCGAGTATCGGGCGCTTGCCCACTACGGCCCGCTCGACCTCGTCGAGTATCGCTGCCGCATGCAGTCGGGTTTGCGCAAGCGGGATTGTCGCGGTCACAGCATTTCCAATCGATCGAGGATGGGGCGCAGCATCGACGGCGACAAGCCGGGAGCCATGCGATTGTCCGGGGCGCGCGCGTCGGGGCGCACGATCGCCCACAACGCGTCACCGAGCACCGCCGGCGCGCCGGGATGCGTGAGGTCCATGCCGTGGCTCCCGCGCAGACGGGCTTCGGTGAGCTCGACGAGAACCGGACGCACACGAAAATGCAGGCCACCGGCCGTCGATGCGTTGACGACGAGCCACCGCGCCGACTTGAGACTGGCTGGTTCTTCCGGGGCCGGAGGCGCGGGTGCCCTCACCACTGCGTCGAACGCGGGGTCGGCGCCAACGTCGCCGCCGTCGAAGAGCAGGACGAGCACCACTACGAACGCGATCGCGCTGACCCCCACGACCACTGCACTCACGTGAGTGCCGCCGTGTCGCGATCCTGTGCCGCCTCTCGCGCTCGCTTCGATTCGTCGGCCACGATGGTGTACGCCGCGATCGCGTCGGCCTTCATCGCCGGGGTCACCGGGTGATGAGAGAACCGCGCGACTTCGAAGAGTCGCGTGAGCGTAGTGACCTGACGCTCGACGCCCGGCGCGTTCGCGCGCACGCGGTCGAGATACTCGTACGGCGTCTCGGGTGCGCGCGACGACACTCCGAGCGGCTCGAGCGCGTTGCGAGCCGCGGCGTACGCGGCGCGGACCGCGTCCGCCGGCGCGAGTGCCTCGAAGTCGATCGGTGTGCTCGTCTGCGGGAGTTCACGGTCGTCGACGACGTTGATCCATCCCTGACCGCGGCCGCGCGTGTGCCACACCAAGACCCCGATGCCCACGGCGAGGGCTCCGGCGGCGAACAGCGCCGTCGCAGTCCATCCGCGTGCCCCCGCCCGTTCGCCCTCGGAGGGCTGGGCGGGCTCGGTGGTCGCCGGGGCCTCCGACAGTGGCGGCAGGTCTGCCGGTTGGTTGCGCGACGCGAGCATGATGAAAAGCGCGATAGCGAGGATGACGGCCACTCCAGCGAGGAGGCCCAGCCAGAACTTCGCTGGACGCGGCTCCTCGTCGGCGCGGCGCGCCGCCCGTCCTCGCCCCTGGCGGAACCAAGCGGGAGCGACGAAGATCACGAGCACGGCGACGAGCGCGCCGGCGGCGACGAGTAGTGCGTCGTTCAGCACGGCCTCGCTACCATCGACGCTCGTCGGGATATCCGGTGACGAGCCGCCGATGCTCGAGCGTGACGCACTCCACGCAGCCACACACAGCAGCGCGACACCGATGGCGACGAGACCGACGCCCTCGCGGACACCCCTGGCCCCGTTGCGCCCGGGCGCATCGCGAGCCGCAGACTCATCGGAGCGCGCCATGGGCCGCACCGTACCAGCGTGACCGGCATCGCTCCGGGCGAGATACGGGGTTGGCGCGTCTCAACGGGGATCCGCGTTGTCACGTTTTCGGTGCTGGATGGTCTGGCCCACGCCCAACGCCATGAAGCCGAACACTGCGGTGGTCAGGTAGGCCATGGCGAAGCCATGCGAACCGCCGCTGTTGCCGACGAACGCCAACAACACGGTGGTCCCGATGGAGGACCCGATCTGACCCGCCATGTTGTTGAGGCCGTTGGCCATGCCGACATCTTTCGGGGCCACCGAGTTGTTGATGGCGGTGACGATGCCGGGTCGTGCGTAGCCGACGCCGAATCCTGATGCGATCGTGCTGATGATGATCAACATCAACGATTGGTGCCAGACGCCGAATGCGCCGGCGAGCCCGGCCAGGCCGAGGATCGCGTTGCCCGCGAACTGCACGGCGCGCCCGCCTACCCGTGCCGCGGACCGATCGGCCAGCCACGACGCCACCGCGAAACCCGCGGGCCGTGCTGCACTCACGAGACCGATGCCGATGGTGTCGTAGCCAAAGCGCTGCTTGAGGAGGAAGGCCGAGAGCGGCGCCGCGCCGACGAAGCCGGCCTGGGTCACGCCCATCGTCACGATCGGGGCGCTGAAGTTGCGCCGCCGAAGTAGCTGCAGCGGGATCAACGGCTCGCTGGCGCGCCGTTCGACCAGGATCAGTTGGACGAATCCGATCAACCCACAGGCCGCGGCCGCGATCACGGCCGGATGGGTTGCACCCCATTCGTCCAGGCGATTGATCGCGATTAGCAACCCGCTCAGGCACGCGGCGAGCGCGGCCGCGCCGGCGATGTCGAAACGCACGTCGGGCCGTCGCGGCGTCTCGGGCAACCGTGACCGGGCGACGAGGACGGTGATGGCCGCGGGTATGGCTTGGACAACGAAGACGAGCCGCCACCCCATGGCTTCGACCAGCGGCGCGCCGAGCACGATTGCCACCACCGGCGAAAGCGCCAGCACCGCCGAGAGTTGCCCGAAGACGCGGGGCCGCTCGCCGGCCGGATAGACGAGTGCCAGCATGGCAAAGCTCGAAGGTATGGTCGACGTACCGCAGATCTGCGCGGACGTGCGCAGCGCGATGAGCGCGTAGACGTTCGGCGCGAAGCTCGTGGCGAGCGCGAGGATCGTCGCCGCCGAGAACCCGGCGATGAAGATGCGTCGGTGGCCATAGAGATCGCCAAGTTTGCCGAACATAGGCATCGAGATCGAAAAGGCGATCGCAGGTGCGATGCTGACCCAGGCCATCAGGCTCGTAGGAGCGTCGAGGTCCTCCCCGATGAGTGGCAGCGCGGCCGTGATGAGCGAGTTGGGAAAGCTCACCGCCGCGACGCCCACCATCGCCGTGCGCAATACATATCGACGTTGCTGAGCGTCGATCGCTTGCATGTGTTCCCCCACGAGGTGTTCACACTATGCGTGAACGCAGGGCGGGTAGCACCTCCTCCGCAAGACGCACCAGGTTGGCGTCGACGACCTCGACCGGCTGTGCGCCGCTGTAGCCGGGCACGATGATGTCGGTGATGCCGTAGTCGTCGTACATCCGCACCGCCTCGGCGATGCACTGCTCGGCGGTGCCGATGAAGGCATCCTGCGGGATCAGCGTGCCGTCCTGGTCGCCCTCGATGAGTTGGGTTTTCATCCGATCGGAAGCAGAGAGCTCACGCAGCCAGCCCTCATAGACACGCATCGACTCGAAGGGGACTGCACCGCCGGCGGCAACTTTCGCAAGAGCGACGCCACTGCTCGATACCGCGGACGCCGAGGGGTCGTCGTTGACGACGAAGGGCCTTGCGATGCCGACGCGGTAGTCGCCGGCGTCACGGCCGCGGCCTGCCAGCGCGGTGCGCCACGGATCGAGGACCGCTCGACGGTCGCCCTGCGGCAGCAGGTGCGCATCGAATCGTGCCGCCCGGCGCGCTCCCGGTTCGCCCATGGCCGCGACCCAAATGGGTGGCCCGCCGGTCTGCGCGGGACGAGGCCGCACCCGGACGCGCCGCAGTTGGAAGTGCGTCCCCTCGAAGTCGAACTCTTCTTCGGTGAACGCGCGGCGCACGATCTCGAGCGTCTCGTCCATCCGGCGACTGCGTTCGCCGCGGTGGATACCCATCGCGGCAAACTCGCTCGGGACGTAGCCCATGCCTGCGCCGAGCATCATGCGTCCGTTCGACAAGTTGTCGAGCACGACGAGATCTTCCGCGAGCCGCACGGGGTTCGTGAACGGCAGCAGCATCACGTCTTGTCCGATCGCGACTGTCCTCGTGCGAGCGGCGATCGCCCCCGACATCACGAGTGGCGACGGCATGTACCCGTCGTCGACGAAGTGGTGTTCGGTAATCCACACATGATCGAACCCGAGGCGGTCGACGAACTCGATCTGATCCAGCACGCGCGCGTACATCGCGGGAAACGAGAGCCCCGATGCAGTCGGGTTGCGGAACCCGTACAACACGCCGATGCGTATGGGATGACTCATGTTTCACGTCCACGTGCGGCGGCCGCGCTGGCCGATCATGACGCGCCCGAATCGCAGGCCGGGGAAGTGAGGGCCGCCGACAAGGTCCCGTTCGTCGAGTTCGCGCAGGACGCGATCGCGGGTTGCGATACCCAACGCCCGATCCATGTCGGCCAGCGCCTCGAACTCAGGCGCCTCGATCTGCACCGGGCACGAAATTGCATCGCCGAAGAACAGCGCCCGCTCACCACCCGAGCTCACGACGAACGTGAGATGGCCCGGCGTGTGACCCGGGGTGTGCAGCGCGCTGATACCGGGAGCCACGACACCGTCACCGTCGACCAACTCGATCATGCCCCTCGCGCCGAGCTCGCGAAGCCCGGCCGCATTGGCACCTGCAACACCATCCTCTACAAATGTCTGCCAGTCGCCGCGCCCGAACCGCACCTTGGCCTTTGGGAAATACGGCGCGCCGTCGTGCCAGACCCAACCGCTGTGATCGCCGTGGAGGTGGCTGAGCAACACGAGATCGACATCGGTCGGGCCGACGCCATGCGCGGCGAGCTGCGCAGGCAGGTCACCACCTTGGAGTCGCACGGTCTGTCCGTCCGTCGGGCTCCACTCGACCGAACGCGGACCGAAGCCGGCGTCGAGCAGCACGGTGAGACCGGCCGTGCGCACCACGAAGCAGGCGATCGGCAACTCGGCCTGACCATACGCGTTGACCATCGCGCGATGCCCCGGTGTGCCCTCGATGCCGAAGTAGTTGGACGGGAGATACGCAGTCCCATCCTGCATGCCGACGAGCTGAATATCGCCTACGCGCATTGTTCCGACCTTCGACGCAACGTCTCGCCTCCGCGTGGCCCGATCGTAGGTCATGGTGGCCCTCGTGTGACGTGGTCGAAGAGTGATCCGTCGGGTCGGTGGACGTCGAAGTCGAAGGCGGTGCCGTCGAGTCGCCAGTGGCCTTCGTGGACCAACCGGTGGTGCACGTCGCACAACAACAGCAGATTGTCGAGATCGGTGCGTCCGCCGTTGGCGGAGCCGGGTTTGAAGGCCACGATGTGATGGACGTCGGTCCATTTGGCCGGTCGGCGACACCCGGGGAACGCGCAGTGCCGGTCGCGGATGGCCACGGCGTGGCGTTGCGCCGTCGTCGGCGCATAGATGCGCCGGCCTTGGTTCAATACTTCGCCGCGGCTGCCGAGCACCATCGGGATGATCGCCGCGTCGCAGGCCAGGCGGCGCACGGTGTCCGGCGAGATGGGGGTGCCGTCGAAAAGTTCGCAGATGCCGTTGGCGGCCAGCACCCCGGTGAGGGTCTGGAAGTCGATCAGCACCGACAGCGACACCACCGCCGGCCGAGGCTTCGCCGCGGTGACCCGCTTGGACGTGATCGGCGCCTTCGCTGCCGCGTCCGCGTCCGCGACATCGGCAGCGATCGCGGGACCATCGGGTTCGGGCACCAATTCGGGTTCGGGGGTTTCGGTGCCGGACAGGACCCGGCGGGCGATCTCGCTCACGGCCTCGGCGCGGCGATACTTCAACGTTCGTTCGTCCAATCGGGTCGGGTCGCGATTGGGGTGCAGCGCCCGCCACAGCTGCTCGGCGACGAGATCCACCGCCCGTTCGATCGGCGCGGCCGCCTCCGGATCCCACTCGCC
>DATLFA010000035.1:0-43505 GCA_035525225.1 Acidimicrobiales bacterium | reverse complement strand
CACGACGGTCACCGCGTGTCCATCGGTCACGAGTTCGTCGATGAGCACGGGATCGATGTGGTCGACGACGATCACGGTGGCGCCGGGCGCCGCCGCAGCCCGCGCAACGTGCACGAGCGGCCGCACCGCGGCGTGGGCGAGATCGGCTCGGCGGGCATTCAGGCGGTCGAGTGCGATCGTGCTGTCGGCGAGAAACGCGCTGTTGGCGCGGACCTCGTTGACGATCTGGCGGATGCTCTCGTCGCGCAACTGGGCATGATGCTCGGCGATGTTGCTCGTGTGGGCCTCGAGCCGTGCGGCGGTGGCTTCGAAGCGGCTATCGAGTTGCGCCAGCACCGGCGCACTTGCTCGTCTCCCGAACGGACGCATCACGCGGTCGAGTAGTCCCATGAGTATTCGGAGACTATCGGATGGCTTACGCTGGGGACGTCAACTCGAGCGGGCCCACAGAGCGGGCACAGGGGTGCGCAGTCGGTATGGAGTTCGGCCTTACGACGGTTGCCGACGCCGCGCAGATCCCCGCCGCGCGCGCCACGATCGCATCTGCCCGGCGTACGGGGTTCGCCGGTACCGTTCATGCGGTCCTCCTCGGACTCGACGGCGAACCGTCGACGCTCGATGCCGGTGCGATCGATTTCCTCAAGGTCATGACCGAGCCATCCCGTGCCCGCCAACTGGCGCCGCTCGGCTTCGCCGCACTGGCGCGGGCTGTCGTGCCGAGTGCAATCCTGCACGCGCTGCGCACCGAGGCCACCGTCGTCTACGTGGCGCCGACAGTTCACTTGCTCGCACCACTCGACGACTTCGCGGCGCTCGCCGATCACCGGCTCGCGTTGGTGGATCGCCCCCGTGCCGGTGCGCCCGACGATGGCATGCATCCGACCGAGATCGATCTCCTGCGTGCCGGTGGCTATTCGCCGTCGATCGTTGCCGCGACCCGCGACGCAACGGCTGCGCTCGAGTGGTGGCGCGACAACGAGATGGCGGCGTTGCTGCACGGCCAGACCAATGATCTGTCGCGGTTGTTCGACCGGCTCGCACACCGATTCGGGGCCTCGACCCCGGCGCACCCGGGCCGATTCGCCGACTGGTACAGCCTCGGCGTCGATCTCCCCCGCGACGATGGCGCCATCGTCACCGTCGGAGGGCAACCGCTCGTGAGCGTCGATCTCGAAGGACATGATGCCCGTCATCCGCATCGCCTCGATGCCAACCGCCCGCTCCCACATCGCGTGTCGTTGAGCGAGCTTCCGGCACTGGCGAATCTGGTCGATGCGCGTCCCGACACGCCCCCTGTCGACGATATGCCCGTGCTCGCCGACGGCGCGCCCTTCGACGACATCATGCGCGGCGCGTACCGCGCTCGTCTTCGCGAGTCCCTCGAACGAGACACCGAAACACCACCGAATCCCTACGACGATGCGGCGGCGTTCATCGCGTGGTTGAACGCTTCCGACTTCCCCGGCACGAGTCACGTCTCTCGCTATCTACGCCAGCTCTACCTCACACGGCCCGATCTCTCCCGCGCCTTCCCCGAGGTCCCCGGCCGCGACACTGCTCGCTTCTTCGCGTGGGTGCATGACCACGGCCGCGTCGAGGCTCGCACCCCCGATCAATTGCTCCCACCGAAGAATCTCGAGCAACGCCCGCGCGCCCGGGTGCACCCCCGTACCACAGCGGTGAATCTCGTCGGGTTCCTCGACACGGCACTGGGTATCGGCGAGGTCGCTCGCCGCATCGGCAGTGCGCTCGACGAAGCCGGAATCGCTCACGCAAAGGTGCCGTTCACTCGCGACGCGAAGTTCGACCCCCGCTCGGCTCCCTACGACATCAACATCGTCTGCATCAATCCCGATTCGCTCGCGCACTTCGCGAACTTCGCCGGCGAGTCGTTTTTCGCCGATCGCTACACCATCGGCGTGTGGTTCTGGGAGACGGCCGAGCTGCCGCCGGGGATGGCCTGGGCCTTCGATCTCGTCGACGAAGTCTGGGCCGCCTCGGACTTCGTCGCCGACGCCATCCGCATCCGCGCGCCATCGCGCGTGGCGGTGAACGTCGTGACCCTGCCGCTCGTCGTCCCGGTGGTCGAGAAAGGATTCCGACCCGGCGAGCTCGGGCTCGATGAGCACGCGGCGACCTTCGTCACGTCGTGGGACTATCTGAGCGTTGTCGACCGCAAGAATCCACTGGCCGCCGTGGTGGCGTACACGGACGCCTTCGCTCCCCGGGGCGGAACGCAACTCTTGCTCAAGGGGAGCAACGCGGATCGACGCCCCGATGATCACCAACGCATTCAGTTCGCGACGCGGGAGCGTCCGGACATCCACCTGTGGACAGGGCAGCTCACACCCGAGCGCTACGCCTCGCTGCTGGCGAGCGCGACCGGCGTGGTGTCGCTGCACCGCAGCGAGGGGCTGGCCCTTAACCTGGCCGACGCCATCGCTCTGGGCGTGCCCACGATTGCGACCGCGTACGGTGGAAATCTTACGTTCATGAGTCCGGCGGATACCGATCTCGTGCCGTACGAACTGGTCGACGTCGGACCCGGCCAGCACCCTTATCCGCCCGACGCGCAATGGGCCGATCCCGATTGCGCGATCGCGGCCCAGCACATGCGCGAAATCGTCGCGGACCCCAGCCGGGCACGCGAGCGTGCGCAACGGGCGCAGCGGCGCATCAGCTTCGACTTCAGCGTCCAACGATCCGCCGCATCGGTCTCCCGGCTCTTGGGCGCCATCTCGCAGCACGACTCGCCGGGCACCGCTCGTCGCTCGCTTCGCCGGCGATTCCCGCGCTCGTCGAGATGAGCGGAAGACGGCCCGACACCCCCTGTATGATCGGGCCAATGCGCGCCAGTGAGAGACTCGGATAGGTGGGCCGGCTCGCCAACTTCCTCTCGCGCGGCGCCAAGCTCCCCGGAATGCCCAAGGCCCGACACGTGGTCGAGCGAGCAGTCGCGCCTTACCTCCGCGACGATCTGAACGCCACGCTCGCCCGCACGGTCGAGTTGCAGTCCCAGATCTCCGAAATGCGACTGAAACTCGAACGCATCGAACGACATCAGCCGACCGTGCTGAACGCGATCAGCACCGCCAACGGCGCCTCGCGGCTGCTGCGCCGCGATCTCGTCGAGACCGAAGCGCGGCTCATGGCCCAGGTCGATGACCTCCGCGAGCAGGTGGCACGACTGGCTGAGATGCTCGAAGCGGCGAGGCCAACGCACCGAGACGCATGATGCGGGTTTCGGTTGTCATATCTACACTCGATCGCGCCGAGGGGCTTCGACAGACTCTCCGCGCGCTGAGGTACCAGACCCACGGTGCGCTCGAGGTGGTCGTCGTCAACGGCCCCTCCACCGACTTCACCCAGTCGGTGCTCGACGAGTTCGACGACATCAAGGTCGAGTCGTGTCCACTCCCCAATCTGTCGATGTCACGCAACATCGGCATCCGCGCCGCTGCGGGCGAGATTGTTGCATTCATCGACGACGACGCTATTCCCGAGTTCAGTTGGATCGAGGAGTTGATCGCCGGCTACACATCCGACGACATCGCCGGTGTCGGCGGAGTGGTGCTCGACCACACGGGCGCTTGCGTGCAGTTCCGCTTCAGCGCGTCGAACCGGCTCGGCGACGTTGTGGAGTCCATCACCGACGAGATGAACGACTGGTGCACACCGGGCGCGTGGCAGTTCCCCTACCTGCAAGGCACCAACGCATCGTTTCGTCGCGAAGCTCTGGCCGAGATCGGCCTGTTCGACGAGACGTTCGATTACTTCCTCGACGAAACCGATGTGTGTTGCCGATTGGTCGA
Organism: Acidimicrobiales bacterium; assembly: GCA_035525225.1. Lineage (GTDB taxonomy): Bacteria > Actinomycetota > Acidimicrobiia > Acidimicrobiales > WLNW01 > DATLFA01. The sequence continues at coordinate 39,693 of DATLFA010000035.1, read as the reverse complement.
TGCCGGTCATCGCATCCGGTCGATCGACGGCGCCGCCGTGCACCACAAGTCCTTGCCATCCAGTGTTCGCAACGAACACCGCGCCGTTCGCCACTGGTTCCCGGTCATGAAGAATCGCCTGTACTTCGGCCTCCGCCACGCGCTGGACTACTGCTCCGAACCCGTCATCACCGACGCAGCGCGACGTTTCGCGGACGCCGCCCTCGCCACTACCGAACGGCACGAGCGACTCGGCGAGCATCCTCCGGGAACGCACGAAAAGGCGATCCGTGACGTCGCCCGCGCGTTCGTCGCCGGCGCCGCCCTGGCCTCGCAACGAGTGCACCTCCGTCTCGGCCCCAGCGTCCTACCGTCGTCCGACTTTCGCACGTTCGAGACCCACCATCCCCGTTCGCGCCGGCGCATCGTCATCGTCAGCTCCGGCTACACGCCCCGCATCACCGGCGGAATCGCCCGGTTCATGAGTGATGTGGCCCCTGCACTGACCGATCTCGGATACGAAGCACGCGTCATCACCCGCGGTTCGGGGCACACCACTGTGGATCTCGAGGACGGCGTGTGGGTGCACCGAGTCGAGGTACCCACCGACTTCTCGGTCGGCGCACTCAGCGATGCGCCGCGACCCATCGACGCATTCGCCACTGCCGTGCTGCACGAAGTGCAGCGCCTCGGTCAGTGGTATCAGGCGGACCTCGTCTACGGATCGCTCTGGGACGTCGAGGTGCTGGGCTTGCTCCGCCAGAGCATGCTGCCCGTCGTGCCGATGCTGGCGACACCGGTCGTCGAGGTCGCACGGTACGAAGGTTGGACCGAGGATCCCGCGCTGCGGTCGATGACTGATCAACTGATGGCTCTCGAAACCGAGGTCTTGCAGCATGCCGATGTGCTGCACGCGATCAGCACCGCGATCGCGGCGACGATCGCGGATCGCTACGACGTCGACGTACCCGCGCCGCGCTGGCACACCGCGCAGATCGGGCTGAGCGAACCCGAGATCGACGAGAGCGAAGTGCGCGGCACGCAGCCGATCAACGTGCTCTTCGTCGGGCGCCTCGAACCCCGCAAGGGCATCGACGTGCTGATCGCCGCGGCGAATCTGCTCGCGGACCGTGGCATCACGCCACGCTTCGTGATCGCCGGCAACCACAGTCGCCCCCTTGCCGGCGGTCTCACGTATGAACAAGCCTGGCGTTGCGAGCGCGCCGGTCACGTCCTCCCCGACTTGACATTCGAGGGCGAGGTGAGCGACGGGGAGTTGCGCCGCCGGTACCAGCGAGCGGATCTCGTCGTCATGCCCAGCCGCTACGAATCGTTCGGCCTCGTGCTCCTCGAGGCGATGATGCTCGCCAAACCTGTCGTCGCCAGCGCGGTGGGGGGCATCAAGGAGATCGTGCGTCCGGGCGTGGACGGCTTGCTCGTCGCCATCGATGACCCGCAGGCCCTTGCCGACGCGATCAACGTGCTGATCGACGAGGCCGACCTACGCCGGTCGATGGGCGCCAACGGCCGGCAGCGGTTTCTCGACCAGTTCACCAGCCGGCGCGCCGCGCAACGACTGGCCGAGTTGTTCGAACGCATCACGGTGACAAGTCCTCATGACTTCGTCGATGCGGGCGCGACGCGAGACTGGTTCTCTGACGGCACGCCCTGCCTGCGCCTCGGCGCTCCTGCAGCCGTCTCGGTCAAGCTCGACCGATGCGCGGCGCGCCATTTCACGTTCTGGACAGATTCGCGGGCCACACTGCGACTGCGAACCCCTCGAGAGGAGACGCTCGTACTCGAGCCTCATCGGGTCGTCCGTGTGGAAGTCGACGCAAGCGCACAAGAAGTGCAAGTCGTGCTCGACACGGGTTCCTGCCTCATGGGAAGCATTCTGTCCGTCGACGTTCGGGAAGGATCCGCGTGAGGGTCGCGCTCGTCACCGGGATCTGCGTACCGCACGACGCAATCTCCGCGGCGGTCGTCACGCAAGCCGAGATCCTCTCCGCACATCCATCGATCACCGAGGTGATCGTCGTGACTCAGTTCATCGGCTGTGCGCTTCCGTGTGCCTCCTATCAGATCACCGACCCGTGGCAATTGGTCGCACTGTTCGAAGATCTTGCTATAGACGCTTCCGTCTTCCACTTCGGTATCCGCTACGAGCTGTTCAACGCGTTGTGGCTCTTGGACGCGTCTCACACGAGCTGTGCGGTGCACTTTCACAACGTGACCCCTCCCCATCTCGCCGACGAGACGGACCGCGCAACACTGGAGGCGTCGTTGATACAGGCGCAGCTGATGGCGGCGTTGAAGTTTCCCGTCTGGACCTACAGCCAACACAATCGGGACGCACTCACCGAGTGGGGTGTCTCCGAGGAGCGCCTCGAGTTCGTGCCGATCGTCATCGACCCGCCCCGGTCCCTTCGTGCGCGACGCGATGACGAGATCATTCGTCTGCTGACCGTCGGTCGGCTCGCCCCCGCGAAAGGGCTCCACGTACTTATGGACGCGCTCGCCTTGTTGCTCGACCGAGGCGTATGGGACTTCGAGCTCCGCGTTGCGGGTAACCCGGCGTTGTCTTCGACCGACTATAGCAACGGACTCGCCGACCAGATCCGGGGGCACGGCCTGGGTTCGCGTGTGCACCTCATCGGGCAGCCGACGGATGATGATCTGTGGGCGCTGTACGAGGAGACCGACGTCGTCGTCAGCCCATCACTGCACGAGGGCCTCTGCATTCCGATCATCGAGGGCTACCTGGCGGGGTGCCGAGCGATCGGTACCGACGCCGGCAACTTGCCCTACGTCGTGTGTCCCCCGGACAAGGTGGCGCGCGCGAACGACTCCGAGTCGCTCAGCGACGTGATCGAGACGACCCTGCAAGAGATCCGTGCCGCGCGAGCCGGCGGTGCGCTACCCACGAACGAGATCGCGCGGCGCATGTGCGAGCAGTTCAGCCGGGCGTCGGCGAGCCGGCACCTGATGCACCAGCTCGAGAAACTGCAATCGGAGGGCGCTTCAGCCACGTTGCCACAAGCCCCCGCAGCGCCGCGCCGAGACCGAGCGCGCTGACGATCGCTCCCACCACCACCGCGGGCCCGCTCTGACTCGTAACGGCTATCCCCTCCGATGGCCATCGTGCAAGCCGACGAGATCGGTTGTGACATCATCACGGTGACCCACGATCTGTTGAAGAAGCTGCCGCTCATCGGCAGGGATCTCGACCAGTGCTCCCTGGAGACCGTCCAGATGTTCTACAACGACGCGGCGGCAGCCGGTTACGAACTCTGACGACCAGGGAGCCGGGAGCGATGTCCGAATAGTGATCAACGACCCGTGGAGGCGCGGGCCCCGTTCAGGGACTCTAGGTGAGCGGCGCTAGTCTGACCCCGTGCTCACCGGTCCCGACGATCTGACATCCATTGACGTCGTCCAGGACGCGCTGGCGCGAATTCAATCGAGGATCAGCGAACGGCGTGCATCAGGTGACTATCCAGCAGGGCTCGAAGACGAGCTCGACCGTCACTACCGGCAGGTGTCCGACACCCTGCACGGCACCAGCGCGGCGCTGCGTGGCGCGACGGAAGCGGTGCACAGAGTCGGGGCCACCAGCGGGTTTGCGGCCGAGCGCATCTCCTACGCGTCGCGCGCTCCGGCGGGCGCAGTTGTGCACCGCGTCGTCGGTAAGGCGACGATGCGCCAGACGCAGGGCGTGCTTCAACAAGTCCAAGAGTTTGCGGCCGCCACCCGGGACGCGCTCGAAGCTTGTCTGGACGTGCTGCAAGACCAGTCCGTACACACGCACCCCCGACTCGAGCGTCGCCTTGCCTATCTTGTCGACAAACTCGCCGACTTCGAGTCTGCTCGCGGCGAGCTCGCGTCGCTCGAGGCGCGGGTGGCCGCAATCGAGGCGACACTCGGCTCTTCGTCGAGTTGAGCAGCGTGGAGATCCATCAGATCCTCGTAGGTGCCGGTCAGACCGATGCCATCACCAACATGGCGCGCTCGATCCGAAGGGTGCTTCGCGAAGTCGGTTGCAGCGAGATCTACGCCGCGCATATCGCACCGAACGTGAGTGACATTTTCCCGCTTGCCGACTTTCCGAATTCATCACGTGACCGGTTACTCATCTTTCACGCAAGCCTGGGCAATCCTGAGACGTTCCGCTTTCTGGTCGGACGACCGGAACCGATCGCGCTGCTCTTCCACAACTTGTCGCCGGCGAGCTACTTCGAGTTCAGTGATCCCCACATTGCGGCGATGCTCACATGGGGTTGGCGTGAGCTCGAACTGTTGCGGCCTCGCGTGATCTGGGCCGCGGCTGATTCGCAGTTCAACGCGGATTGCCTCGCGCTGCATGGTTACGCGGATATGACGATCGAGGTCATACCAGCCGGTCTCGAAGTCGGCCGCTTCGCGCTGATTAAGCCCGATCCTCATACCATTCAGATGCTCGACCGGTATTCTGATGGACCACTGTTGCTCTTCTGCGGCCAGTCGCTGGCTCACAAGCGCATCGAACAGCTCGTGCAGATGCAGCACGTGCTGATGCATTACAGCGATCTTCGCTCGACGCTCGTCATAGTCGGGCCACCTACCAACCGAGCGATCGCCGACTCTTTCGTCGCGCAGGCGCGTGCGCTCAGCCTCGATCGATTCATCGCATTGAGTCAGGTGAGCGACGCCGTGTTGAGTGCCGTGTACCGTCGTGCCCACGTGTTCATCAGTGCCAGCGAGCATGAAGGACTTTGTGTCCCGCTCCTCGAGGCGATGGCCTGCGATGTGCCGATCATCGCAAAGCGGGTCGGCGCGATTCCCGAAACCGTGAATGGCGCCGGCATCCTCGTCTCCCCGCAGGCGGGGCCGATCGAGCTGGCGGAAGCTGTTATCGAGCTCAGTACCAACACGCTTCTGCGCGCCGAACTCGTTCTCCGGGGACGAAAGCGCGTGAAGCATTTTGATGTGGACGTCATCCTCGGCCGTCTCCTCGACGGGCTGGCAAAGGTGCTATGAGGCCAATGCGCTTGATGTTCGTGGTTCAGCGATATGGCCGTGAAATCGCCGGTGGCTCTGAACAATGCTGCCGCCTGTATGCCGAGCACTGTGCGGCACGCGGGCATCATGTCGAGGTCGCAACGAGTTGCGCGAAGACGTACACGGACTGGAAGAACGAGTTTCCGCCCGGCGCCGAAACGATCAACGGCGTTTTCGTGAACCGATTCCCGGTCGATCGGGAGCGCAGTGACGACACTTTCGCCCGCATCAATGATGCAGTCGCTTGGCGTGATACGCCGACACCACTGAGCCTCCAGCACCGATGGATCGAAGAGATGGGTCCCCGTACGCTCGACCTTCCGGGCTATTTGCAGACGAGGGCGGCGGATATCGACGTCTTCGTCTTCTTTACGTATCTGTACTATCCGACGGTGAAGGGGCTTCTTGCCCTGCGCGGATTGGCACCTTCGGTCTTTCATCCGACAGCCCATGTCGAACCATATCTGTGGGTCCCTCTTTTCGAGGAAGTCTTCCGGGTTCCCGACACGCTGGCGTTTCTCACTCCCGAGGAGGGCGACCTGGTCCGTACTCGTTTCGGTATCGATCCCATGAGCGATGTGCTCGGCGTCGGTGTCGATCTCGACGTCTATGGCAATGGTGACCGGTTCCGACGCGAGTACGGCATCGGTGAAGATCCTTACCTTCTGTACGTTGGCCGCATCGACGCAGGCAAGGGGTCTCTGGAGATGTTCGAGTACTTCCGCGCCTATAAGAACCGCCGGCCAGGGCGACTGAAACTCGTCATCGTCGGGGATCCGGTACTCACCCTGCCGGCGAACGACTCGGTCATCGTCACCGGCTATCTGTCGGAGGAAGCCAAACTCGACGCGATCGCGGGTTGCACCGCGTTTCTTCAGCCCTCGTACTACGAGAGCTTTTCGATGGCACTGACCGAGGCGTGGTCGCAGCGCCGACCCGCACTGGTTCAAGGTCGATGTGACGTGCTCGTCGGGCAAGCGACTCGGTCGCAGGGAGGCCTGCCGTACGTCGGATACGCGCAGTTCGAGGCGACCGTGGATGAAGTCCTCGGCAACCCGAAGCTTGCCGAGACGCTGGGAAACAATGGGCGGGACTACGTCGAGCGCATGTATCACTGGGACGCAATCATGGATCGCTACGACGTCCTCTTGGAACGCACGACCAAGGAACACGCGCAGCGTTCCTCGAGCGACTCTTCAACGCGCCCGTGATCCCTCAGCGTCGTCGCAGCGCCCGGTACAGCTGCCTCAGGCGGACGGTGTAGCGAAACGTCTTCGTCTGCTCGATCGCACGCAGCTCTGGTCGTGCCGCTGCCTCCTCCGTGCGGAGCTCGTCGCGTTCGTATTCGAGCGCGACGCAACGGCTCTCGGCCGCGTCGAGTAACACATCCCGACGGTCGATCTCGACCTTTAGTGCTCGCTGCCGTTCGATGTTGTCGGCGAGCAACGCAGACACTTCGCGCAGCCGCGCCTTCACCTCAGCGAGTTCGACAGCGCCGGCGTGCTGTGCGTCCCGTGACTGCCGGACCGACGCCTTCTCGAAGAGGTCGAGGACATTTGCAGGAGCGCTCATTGCTTGGGCAAGTTCCGTTTCGTTGTCCGCGACGTAGAAGCGGTTCACTCCGTCGAACAGCACAAAGAAGTAGCCGTTCTCGAGGAGAAAATGTTCCCACTCGCTGTGTGTTGAACCGTCGACGTACGGCGCGATGCACTCCACGATCACTGCTCGCGGCCGCCATCTCGACCAGTCACACGACTCGAGCACTGCCCGCTCATGTCCTTCGACGTCGACCTTCAAGAAATCGATGACGGTTCCCTGGGGGACTCGCGAATCGAGTAGTTCGTCAAGGCGCATGGTCGGCACCGTAGAGCGGGTGAACTCGATGCCGTCGGCGATGTGCTCCGCCGCGATCGTGGCGTCGAGCGTCGAGTGACCGACCAACTCGGCCGGACCGGTCCACAGTTCGGCCTCACCGGACTCGACGGAGACAGCTACCTCGACGTTGATGTCGCGCGGTCGGTCGCGTTCGAAGAGTGCGATCACCTCGGGAACCGGGTCGACGTTGATGCCGCTCCAACCGCGCTCGTAGAAGAGCTTGGTGACCGAGTCGGCGTCAGGATCGAAGGCACCGATGTCGACGTAGAACCCGTCGTCATCGCGAAAGCCACGGGAAAGAACGATATCCTCCCCGTTTTGCGCGTAGGACACCCGCATCTCTGGACTCGCCTTCGGAGGTTCAGGATTCATGCAGTCCGTCGTTCAATTCAAGGCGCCTTCGTTCGCCGGTCAATAGTAGGAGGATATTGTGTCGTCATGTCGACAAAGAGAGCATCCCGTGGTGACACCGATCGACTCGAACTGCGCGATAGATGAAGTCGGCAAAGCTGAGATCCGCCACTGAAAGTCTGATGCGGAGCCGATTCGGCCCGCCCATTCGCATCGCGCACAGCCTCGCGGTACTTCCGTATTGGATTGCACATGGCCGGCAGCCTCCTTTGCCTCCGCGGCTCAAAAGTCGACTCGTGGCGACAATGGTTAGCGAGTCTGGTCTACAGACGTTCATCGAGACAGGAACCTACCGGGGCGACACGCTCGCAATGGTTACGCCGATCGTACAGACCGCCATTTCCATCGAGCTCGACGCGTCCCTATACGAGGCAGCTCGAAGGAGATTCGCGCACAGTGAGCGGGTTGAGTTGATGCACGGCGATAGCGCCTCCGTCCTACCGACTGTGGTAGCAGGACTCGAGTCGCCTGCGGTGTTCTGGCTCGACGGGCACTACTCAGGCGGAGTAACTGCTCTCGGCAGCGCTGTCACGCCAATCGAGCATGAGCTACGGGCCATTCTCCAACAGCCGTTGGCCCACTTCATCTTGATCGACGATGCACGGCTCTTCGGACACGATGGCTACTTGCCGCTGTCCGCAATCGAGAGACTCGTCCAGACGCTTCGGCCAAGAGCCTCGTGGCACGTAGCCGATGACATCGTGCGCATCCAGCTCGACTAGTCGAGCGGACCGCTCGCACGTGTGCGTTCCTTGCGAAGGTGACGCCGAATGAGCGCGAGTCGGATCGACTGCCTCAGCACAGAAGTGACGATGGACGGCTTTACAACCGGGCCGAGCCGTCCCGACATCTCCACTGGGCCTTCGCGAAGTCGGAACCCGGCGTCGTTGGCAGCGGCCAAGAGCTCGATGTCGAAAGCGAAGCCATTCGTGCGCATGTCGGGCAGGATCTGCTCTAGGACCTCGCGCCGATAGACCTTGACTCCGGTCTGGGTATCAGCAAGCGGCAGAGAGAACAATCGACGAATCAGTGCGCCGAAGAGACGCATCTGTAGACGGCGGAGCTGCGGCATATCGATACTGGATGACGGATGAACCTTTGAGCCGACGACGACGTCCGCGTCTTCGGCTCCAATGATCTTGACGAACCGCTCGATCGCCGCAGGGCTCAGCGCCATATCGGCGTCGATGACCGCAACGAGGCTGCCTGCGCTGTGTGCGAAGCCATATCGAAAGGCGAACCCCTTGCCGGCGTTGTCGGCGTAGTGCAGAACCCTCAGCCGGGGCGATTCGACCTGCCGCGCTTCGTACTGCGTGCCATCCTTGCTGCCATCGCTGACAACGATCACCTCGTAGTCGAGACCCGAGCGATCAAGGTCGCGCACGAGCTGATTCAGCGTCGAGCGGATAATGTCGGCCTCGCGGTATGCCGGTACGATCACCGAGAGCTCCGGCCGAGATGGTGAAGAAGTCGCCGGTTGCCCGAGATAGCCGGCTTCTTTCAGGTACCCGACGATGACATCCGACGGCGATGGAATGGTTTCCGTCGGGTCGCTGCGGTATCGGTCGGGATTCTCGAGGAAACGGTTCAGTACGCCGATGTCGAAGGCCGACAGGACGACATTGCGTCCGAGACCGTCCGGGCGTTCGGTGGTCGCCCGATGGACGAGGCATGGAATGTTCAGGTAGGCGCACTCTTCTTGGAGGCCTCCACTGTCGGTGACTACGAAGGATGCGCGTCGGAGCAAGGTGATGAAGTCGAAGTACGCGACCTTGCCCAGCCGGACGAGCTGATCGTCGAACAGGCCCGCGAGGTCGTGCTGTTCGATGGCGGCCGAGGCAACGGGGTCTGTGATGACCATTATCGGAGTCGAGCGAGAGCGCTGCTCCAGAGCTTCGAGCGTCGCGGCGAACCGGTCGCGGTTGTTGATCAGTTCGAAGCGATGTAGCAGTGCAACGCCGTACGAAGCGGGCAATACACAGTGCCCGAAATCGAGACCCTCAGGGACCAGGCGAAGGCTGTCGAGGACCGTATTGCCGATCGTGTCGACCTTGACCCCGCGCACTCGCCGGAGATTCGGGATTTTGTCGATTCCGGGCGCGAAGTGAATGTGTGCCAGCACCGCGGCAGCCCGTCTGTCCAATTCCTCGGGAAAAGGCTGAAGCCAGTGATCGCTGCGCAGGCCGGCCTCGATGTGACCCACCGTCGCGCCCAGCCATCGCCCGAGCACGGCGCCGATCACCGTCGTCATGGTATCCCCATGGACCAGAACGAGCGGCGGACGTTGATCTGACCACAATTCGGCTTCGAGTTCGCGCCGATGCCGACGCGCGTGCCTGGACACTGATCTCAGCCAAAGCGGCACGTCGCCCGGCCGGGCCAGGCTGCGGCCGTTGACTCCCTTCGCGAGCCAGCGATCTGGCGCAGGCAGGTTCAGCCGCTCTGCGGCCTCGGGAAGTTCCTCTAGCTGCTGTCCCGTGCACCACAGAGCGGGCGTGGCGCCGCTCGCAACAAGGCGATGGTAGACGGGGGCGATCTTGATGAGTTCGGCGGTCGTCCCGTACACGAACGCAATCATGAATCCTGCCCGTTTGCCGTCCGGCCGGGCGCGAGTCCGACGCAGCCGTTCATGCCGACACACTACCGAGCGACCGACGTAAGCGCCGATACCGCCGTATCGATGGCCCGGCTGTAGGCGCACAACACCGTCTGCCCAGCGATGTTGCTCTAGGATCACGCGCCGCACTGGGTTGGCATCGTCGCATGGATCTAAGCCTGAGTATCATCATCCCTGCATTCAACGGCGCTGCTTGGCTGCCCCAGACGCTTCGCCATCTCCGCCTCGCACTAGCGACTGCCGGATGGGACGACGCCGAGATCATAGTTGTCGACGATGGTTCGACCGATGACACCGTCCGCTCGATGGGCGAGGATCACGGCTCCCCGCCCGTGCGAATAATAAGCCAGGTGAATGCTGGCCGATTCGCGGCTCGCCAGACCGGGCTGCACGCGGCCCGTGGTGCACTGGTGATGTTCTGCGATGTGCGTGTCTTTGTTCATTCGCAGGCGTTGCAGTTCGTGCGCGGACAGTTGATCGAACACCCCGAATCCGTCGTGTGGAATGGTCATGCTGTGACTGCCCCTGACAGCGGTTTGGTCTCCTCCTTCTGGGACGCAATCACGTTCCTCGCGTGGCGTCGATACTTGCGCAATCCCGAGACGACCAGCTATGGCGTGGACGATTTCGAGTACTACCCCAAGGGAACCACACTTTTTCTCGCCCCTCGACTCTGGCTCATCGAAGCGTGCGAGCAATTCGACACTCGTGTAGGAGACCTCAGCAAGGCAAACGATGACACGCTGCTGATCCGTCCCCTCGCCATGAGATCACGAATCAACATCTCGCCCTCGTTCTCGTGCACTTATCACCCGCGCACCACGCTGCGGGAGTTCGCGCAACACAGCTTTCATCGGGGTGCGGTCTTCGTCGATGGTCATCTCCGGCCAGGTTCGCGCTATCTGATTCCGTACATCGCATGCCTCGTCGCAACACCGTTCGGTTTCGTCTGTGCAGTAAGGCGCCCGAGGCTTACGTCCGTCACCGCCATCGCCGCGTCGGGAGGGATCGGACTGGCCGCCACCGCTGCCGGCGCACCCAAGCGAGCCTCGGTCGCCCTCGCAGCTCTGGCTCCCGCGTTTGCCGCCACCTACGGGGCGGGCACCTTGTACGGCCTGTGGCTTCGCCTGAAACACAGGATGCGCTGATGACCCCCGGTGCCCGCCTTTCCGTTGTGGTTCCCGCGTATCAGGAGGGCGCAACGATCGTGGCCGCCCTCGATCGTCTACGTACGTCCGTCGAAAAGCTCGACACTGATTTCGAGATCATCGTCGTCGCCGACGGCTGCACCGACGACACCGCGGCGTTGGTGCGCGGTTTGGATGACCCCACGGTCAAGCTGGTCGAATATCAGCCGAATCGCGGGAAGGGGTATGCGCTCGGCGAGGGCTTCGCCGCCAGTAGCGGTGACTTGATCGCATTCATCGACGCCGATCTCGATATCGATCCACAAGGCATCGGCGTACTACTCGTAGTGTTGTGTTCGAACCGAGCCGATGTCGTAGTGGCCTCGAAGGTGCACCCTGACTCGAACGTTCACTACCCTGCATTCCGCCGCATACAGAGCCGGGTATTTCGCCTGCTTGTGCGCGTTCTGTTCTCGCTGAGTATCAGTGACAGCCAAACCGGACTGAAGCTCTTTCGTCGCGAGGTCCTGACGGCGTGTCTGCCGCGGGTGCGCTCAACCGGCTTTGCGTTCGATCTCGAGCTCTTGATCGCCGCGAACGACAGCGGATACAAGCTCGAAGAAGCCCCGGTTCGGCTCGACTACCAGTTCTCGACGACGACCGGCGCGCTCGCGGTCGTCATGGTCCTTCGTGACACCCTCGGACTTGCGAGTCGGCGACTCCGCTCCCGGCACCTCACGAGGGGGTCCAGGCGATGAATTGGCGCCGGGAAACGTGGCGAATAGTGAGGGCGATCGGCGCAGTATGCGGGGCGGTACCCGGCTGGTACATGTTGCTCGTAGAGCCATCCGCGCGAAAGATGACCGACGTTCCGCCGATGCGAGTGCACAACGGCGGAGCCCTCATGGAGCTCGACCTCAACGACTTCGTGCAACGCAAGCACTACGCGCGTGCATACGAAAGGCGAGAGTTGCGATTCGTACGATCGTGGTGCCGTAATGGCGACTATGTCGTCGACGTCGGGGCCAACGTGGGCATACTCACGATTGCGGCAGCAAAGCGTGTCGGGCCGCGTGGCGCGGTCTTGGCCATTGAGCCTGTGCCCGCAAATGTCGACCGCCTGACGACGAATGTTGCCCTGAATCACGCAGTGTCCATCGAAGTCAAGGCAGTTGCTGCCGGCGCTACCGGCGGCTTCATCTCGATTGGTCTCTCCGAGTGGCAGAATCACGTCGGCAACAGCGGCGCGTTCAGTTTGGATGGTCACACGCGCGCGGTTCAGGTGCCGGTGAAGACAATCGACGAACTTGTCTCGACGGACGGAAACGCATCGCGCGTGCGCCTTCTGAAGATCGACGTCGAAGGAATGGAACGGGCGGTCCTCGAAGGTGCAACGCGTAGCCTCTGCCGCACCGACGCGGTGCTGCTCGAATGGAATCCGACAATGGCGACCGATGCCGCTGCGCTCGAGATACTTCGCGCAGGCGGATTCTCATTGCACCGCCTGGCAGTCGGTGCCCGACTCGTCGATCTGAACCCGATCCAGCACAGCCACGCTCGGTCCGCCGAGCAGGTTTCAGGTCGTTGGAAAAGTGTGCTCCGGTGGCTACGAGGTGACGGAAGACTCGTAAGCATCGTCGCTATCCGAAACGACAGCCCGGAGAACCGGCGCCGTGAGACCGGTCACCTTCGTCGAAGGTGATAGATGCCCAACGCCCAATCGTGTTGCGCCAAGGCCGCCGGTTCGAGAGCCTCATTCAGCCGACCATCGACAACCGCGGCGAACTCGACGAGATCGAACTCGCTCCCGAGTTCGTCGGCTACGAAGGTCGGGGCCAGCACTCGGTGCGCGTTGAAGTTCACCGTGGGCCGACCGATCGGCACCGCGACGTAGAGCCGGCCAGATGGCGCGACGAGGCGGGCCACGACGTGGAGACCCTTGCGGTGTCCCTCCGGGTCGAGAGAATCGCCGTATCGACCCAGCCCGAAATGCTCCAACGCGTGCAGGCTCGACACCGACGGCGCGGAGCCGGCGGCAATACCCTCGTGCGCCAACGCGTCAGCATGAACGAAGCGCAGACCGGGAACTTCAGAAACGAATGGCCGGATATCGACGACGTCGACATCGACGAACGTGAGCAGGTGAGCGATCAAGCCGTCGATTCGTGAGCCGACGTCGACGTGACGCTCGGGACGTTGGCGGTAGATGAGACGTGCGACATACAAGTCGGCGAGAAAGTATTCGCTGAAGGCGGCACCGGCAGGAGCCTGCGCATCGGTCAGCGCCGGCAGCAATTGCGACATGCGGGCCTTGTGCTCGCCGGCGCGGGTGGCGAGACGGTTGAACCGCACGAAATCAGCAACAAACCGCGGGGTCCCACAGGCGGCACGGACGAGCGCACGGGGATCGACCCCGGCAAGAGCAAGACTGAGCCCGGCACGGCGAGGGAACCCCATCGATTGACCTTACCCGATCGATCCTGCGTCAACTTGTAGACGGAGAGGCGTCGATCTCAAGAAGGCGAACAGACAATTCACGACCATCCGGGCTGCCGGGGATGGCGTCGCTGACGCGCGTGGACGGCGCTGTCGGGGTTATCTCGAGAGGAGCTCCAACCTCGGCCCGGACTGTCACGGTCGTCCTTTCAGAACTAGAAACGTCGACGTCTGCCAGCACGACACCGTTCTGCGAAATAATCACGTTGCGGGGCGCTAAGAAGGCGACAAACGACATGCTGACGGTCGCCCGCGTCGCCTCGCCGCGCAGCCTCATGACTTCGACGACTCCATGATCGAGCATCCAACGTTCGGTCGCCCATCCGTTCAACTCGGGCCATGACCAGCCCGTGGATGGCAGGGCTGCTACTTCCGCGGCAGGACCGCTCGCAATCGAATAGATCTCCATGTCGTACCAACTCGCGAGATACGAGTGACGACGTGCTTGGTCGGGCGTGAGGATGGTCTGAGCGTCCTGCACGAATGACGACTCCCGTTGCAACAGCAGCTCCGGCGGTGGGCCTTGCGGGGGACGAATCGAGTACAAACCCCGATGGACCACGACGAGATCGACTCCGAGCGCTCGGAGAAGCGGTACGGTCTGAGGATCGCTAAGGCCCAAAACACTCGAGTTGATTAGCGAACCTTCGTCTGGCGATGCCTTGGGGTTGACCAGCCTCTTACCGTGGATCGGCTGAAAGGTTGCGAATGACGCATCGGGCGCAAGAGTGGTCGGATACACGGGATAGTCGGCTACGACATCTACTCCTTCCTGCGTTGCGATCCATCGGTACCCCGATGGAGCCGCGTCGTAGTCGAAATAGGCATATCGAAACGGAGTGCCCGCCATGGCATCCACGAAAACGCCGAGAGCAACGATCACGAGAATGGCGCGGTAGGCGACTGGCTTGAAGCGATGCGCCGCGATGGTCAGTGCAATAGCCGCAAGCGCGATGGCCGCTGCATGCACCACGACGAAAAGCCTGGAGAACACTCTCCAGTATGGTGCCACGGCGTAGATCACACGCGAAGGCCCCGGTACGGTCTGGCCGAGAAAGTGGAAGTGCCCGGGCCCGCTCACCAAAGCGGCGACGAGGGCGACGACCGCGAGCTCCGTAACGTGCCCACGCCCGATCAAACGCCAACGAGGTGACGGATCGCGGTTGCCCGATCGGGCGCGTCGATATCCGAGAATCGCTGCCGCTACGACCGCAACCAGCGCCAGAACGATCGTGGTCCAGCCCAAAAAGAGCGTCTTCTCGGAATAGTTGGAGCCGCCGAGATGTCGGTCCTGCCATCCCCCGAAGAAGGAGTCGAAGATCGGGTGGGAGCGTGCTGGAAGTAGGTAGTCTCCCGGCCTTGCTCCGTAGGTTTCCAGATCGCCGATCGGGCGGCTGACGGCGCTGCTCACCGATGAGCGGTTTGCGGCGTACGCGAACACGAGCGGCGCGAGCGCAACAGCAGCAACGATTGCGCCCGGAACGAGCGCACGTATCGGGGGCCATAGCGCGGCGATCCGACGCTCCGCGTGCGCTCGCGCGAGAAGCTGCACCGCTACCAGGGTGGCGGCGCAGATCGATCCGAACAGCAGGTAATAGCCGTCGACGTAACTCAACGCGGCGAACGTGATGCCCAATTCGATGGACCGACGAGGCGTAGGCCTCTCACCGAATCGAAGCGCGCAGAGAATCAGCAGTGGAATGAATTCCCGATGAACGTACGCAAGGTGACCGGCAGCCTTCACTTGGGCGAACGCCGAGTAGGCGTAGGCATAGCCGAGCATCACCGCAACGACCGGCCGTCGGGTCAGCCACCACACCAACACCACCATCGAGAGCCCCGACAACACGAATCCCGAAACGACCGAGAGGTTGTACGCGCAAGGTGCGTTGGTGAAGGTCGTGAGTGCCCAAATAGGGACGTAGGTCAGGGTCTGGCTCCACCATTCGGGCTGCCAAAAACGCTCACCGTCTGGCGCAGCTGTCAGGTTCGCCCTCGAGTGAAACGGCACTCCCCCCTGCTGCTCGAAGGACCAGGCGAGCCAGACACCGCCGGCGGTCGAATCTCCGGCCGGACCCATCACACGAGTCGTGCAGTGGCCAACCGCTGGCTCGACGTGATACATCGCCGCACCGATATACACCGCGCACGCCGCCAGCAACAGAACTGCGAGGTCGCGGCGTCGGCCATGACCTGCTTCAGCTGTCAGCATCGGTTGTCCGCGTCAGCACGTGCGCACCTCGACATCAATCGTGCTGAGCCACTCGTCGAACAGATTGCCCCAATCGAATCGACGAGCCTCGAGCAGAGCGCTTTGCCGACCGGTCGCCCATGTCTTCGGGTTCGCAAGCCAGTGAAGTAGGCCCCGTGAAAAAGCGTCAGGCGAGCTGTCTACGACAAGTGCGGCGCCCGCCGCCGCGAGATCCTTGGCATTCGGGGGCACGTTCGTCACCACGATAGGAAGTCCCGCTGCCAGATATGCCTTCAGCTTCCCGGGATCGGCATAACGGGTAAATGACGAAGGGTCGTCGAGGTAAGGGGCTGCCGCCACCGAGCATCGTGCGAGGATCCCTTCCACCTCGCGGTGGTCCGGGCGAAACCCATGGAAGGTAACGTCGTCGGCGAGCCCGAGACTTTCGGCGAGCGCGACGAGTGAACCGAAGTCAGGACCGGAGCCGATGATGTCGGCCTCGAGTCGCTGCCCGGCGTCCTTCGCCAGCTTGAGCGAGCGGAGCAATATGTCGACACCTTGACGGCGGACAAGATGCCCCATGAACACGACGCGCCGAGCCCGGTAACCGTCTTCGCCCGTTACCGCCACTGAACTCGTCCACGCCCCCATCGGTACGATCGATACGGGCGCCGCGCGCACGCCATCGAGATGATGACGGTCATCCCGGCCCTCGCGGGCAGCACTTGAGAGCTCCACGCGCGCGTCCGATTTGGTGCAGGCCAATTTGTCGAGTGCGTCGTACACCCGCGTTGCAATCGCTTGCCCGAACCGCTCAGGCACGAAATCAACGTGCCAACTCACGACTGTCGTCTTGCGCCTCCGCGCTCGATGCAGCAGGCCCCGCAGGACGGCGAGAGAATTGAAGCCGACCCAGAGGTCACAGCGAGGAACTCCAAGCGGGATCATTATGTCGAGTGGGTAGCTGAACGGCGGTTTGACCGGTGTCCGCACCCGCCGAGTCGTCGATTGACCACCCACATAGCGGGTGATCTCGTGATGATGAGGGCCCTCGAGCGTCAGTGGGTGAGCAATCGTTGTGAGGTTGCGAACCTCGCTGTGGAGAAGATGATCGCGGAGCGCTTGGGATGGTCCGTCGGCGAATCCACTCCACGCGAGCACCACATCGAGTTCGCGAATCCAGTCATGCACGTCGGGTCCGACGGATGACGGGCCGGGGTTGCTCCAAAATGATCGGGAGTGCCAAGGCGAGCGTCAGCCCCAGGCCGGCGAAACCTGTGATCGCGATGAAGTGCGATGCGCTGTCGTGGACGAATGTGAACGCCACAAGCTCGCCGACGAGGACCGCACACAGGGAGATGACCCACTTCCAGTCGCCTCGCGCCAAGTGGTAGAAGACGAGCAGATTGGCGACCGCAAACGGAATGCTGGCGAGCCCGAGCTTCCAGGCAATCGTCGCGGCACTCGAGTAACCCACCCCGTACAACTCGCTCATGAATCGATCGCCCACGAGAAAAAGCCCCGCACAGCCCGCCAGACAGAGCGTGACGCTGAGTCCGACCGCTCGTGCGAGTAACCGTCTCGATCCTGTTCCCGCCCACACACTTGCGGCAAGCTGAGGAAAGATCACGAGCGCGATGACCCCAGGAAGCCACAGGATGCCTTTGCCAACGAGCGAACCCGCCGCATATTGGCCAGCGTCCGAATGTTCGAGCCAGTGACGCGCAAAAGGCACGTCCACACTGAGCATGACCCAAAAGGCGGTGAAGGCAACGAGGGCGCGCGCGACGTCACCAGTGAGATCGCCCGGTTGCAACGGGGCAACGTCGGACGTGAGCCACAGACCGATCACCGCGCCGCCGCTGGATAAAATTGCGAGCAGAATGAGTACACCGGTGACACCGAGGCCGAGCGACAGGCCAACAACGCCGAGACACAGCTTTCCGAAAGCAAGCCCGAGCGACAGAATCGCCAGTGGGACGAAGCGCTGCAATCCCTGCAGACGACCGTAGGCAACGGCAAGGAGACCGAGTGACGGGATGATGGCGCCGAGGGCAAGCGCCGGACCGACGCTGGAGTGGAAGAACCGCCCGAGCAATGGCGAACCGGCGACCACCGCCAGAGCGAGGGTAAGGCTCGTGAATAGCACAGTGCGCGTAAGAGGGTCGTTCCCCAGCGTTCGAGTGTGCGGGGCGCGCGGTGCGTCTTCGAGCGCCGACGTCCGAATGGCCTCGCCCTTGGCACACGCTGCCTGCAACGAACTTGCGCTCACACCAAGGATTGCGACGAAGGTGAACACGCTCGACAACAAGCCGTATTCGTCTGGACCCATCCACCGTCCTGCAACTACCTGGAAGAGATAGTTCGAAACGTTGGCAAAAAAGATTGCCACCGTGAGAAGCAGACCGCTGCGTACGAAGAGCCGAGCTGTACGTCTATTCTTCGGATTGAGTTCGAACGTCTTAGTGGGCGTTTCCAACGGGCTCTGACCCTATCAGTGCGTCTTGACCGTCGATGAACTTCAGCGCTGGGCCATGCGCCGCAGGCGACCGAGAGCCTTCTTCGCGGCGAGACCGATGCCGCCCTCGCGGAAGAGATGGGTCACTATTCGGACATCTTGGCGAAGCCCTCCGCGCTCTTGCCACGATCTCCGCAGTGATGAGCCGGGTACGTCGATCACGCCGAGCAGGTCCGGCGCCCGGACCGGGTGGCGGCAGAACTCGACGATGGGCGCGAGCACCTTGGACCATCGATAGTCGGCCGCGACTGCAACGGTGTTGGCCCGGCAACGTTCGCGCAACTCGTCGTCGTCGAGCAGTCGGTAGAGAGCCGCCTCGAGCGCGTCGACATCCTCCGGGGGCACCGTCAACCCGAGCGGCGCAGTCGTGGTCAAGTCCGCGAAGCTGTCGCCCGCCGTCGTCACGAACGGTAGGCCCGCCCACAGATAGTCGAGTATGCGGGTGCGAAAGCTGAACTCGGTCTCGATATGGTGGAAATGCGTGGAGACGCCGATGTCGGCATCGAGCAGATAGTTCTGCCGATCGTCGTAGGCCACCCATTGCTCGTTGAAGAACACGTGCCGGTCGGTGAGACCCAGGTCATGGGAAAGGGTGCGTGCCTCGGCCACCATGCGCATCTCGGGCACATTTGGGTTGGGATGTTGTACGCCGAGGAAGAAGAGCCGCACGTTCGGCCGGCGCACGCGCAGCTTGTCGATCGCACGGATGAGCGTCAAAGGATCGAACCAGTTGTAGATGCCGCCGCCCCACAAGATCACCTCGTCACCGGCAGAGATGCCGGGCACGACGCCTTTGATCGCCGGCCGCAATTGCCGTGGCGGGTCGTCGGACACGCCGAAAGGGGCCAGTTGTATGAGCTTGGACAAGCTAGGGCTGGCGTCGTAATTCGCCGGATTGATGCGGCCGACCGCGGCCAACTGGCCGAGCCAGAAGTCGCGCTGCTTGTCGCTCGCGCAGATGAAGAAGTCGCCGCGCGTGAGTTGTTGATTCAGCACATACGACGCGCCCAGCACGGTGTCCTTGCGCAGCTTCTCGCCCAGGTCGCGCGCCTGCTCGAGTTGCTCGAGATGGAACGGGTCGTAGATGTCGCAGACGATGACCTTTTTCGAGTCTCGTATCACCGGGTACTCGTGCAGGATGTAGCCCTGGAACACGAACACGTCGCACCACGCCTCGAGCTCGGCCATCGACGCAGGGTCGATCACGCTCACATCGAAGTCGGGATGTGTCAGCTCGGCTTTGACCGTGGATACGAGCTTTACGTCGTGTTCACGCGAGAGCGCGAGCGCGATCTGCCACGCGCGGATCGCAGGGCCGGCCATGCGAGGGGTGAGCGAGTCGCCGGTCGCGATCGCGATCTTGCGTCGAGTGCCGAAGAGACCCTCGACGTTCATGGCCGCCACGACATCGGCGAAGCCGGACGTGAAGTAGGGGTCGTCGATGTTGGGATGCAACGGCAGCCGGAACAGCTTCGCGATCTCATGGTCACCTCGTTGGCGGCGGCGCTGTATGTCGTCGCGCGACTCTCGCAATGATCGAATGTTCTCGACGAAGGCATCGATCGCATACACCGACGCCATCGTCGACTTTGGCATCGGGATCAGATCGTCTTGCTCTCCATGGATGCCGCGCTCGATATCGAGCGTGTGGGCGTCGACCCCACCGAGCGCCACCCCGCGTCGCACCGACAGCGCGATCGCTGCCGGCAAGGCGCGGGCGAGACTGCGATCGTCGTAGTTCTTGTAGATCGTGTAGAGCGCGTTGCGCTCGAGCAGGTATTGCTCTCGCCAGTTCTTGAATTTTGCCATCGACGCGTGATGGCGATGAAAGACCACCGAATGCGGCACGAAGTGCACGCGCCAGCCGAGCAGCCACAGCCTCCAACCGAAGTCGACGTCCTCGAAGAACATGAAATAGCGCTCGTCGAACCCGCCCGCCGAGCGGAAGACGTCGGCGCGCACGATCATTGCCGCCCCCGTCGCGAACAAGACATCGTGGGCCTCGTCATAGCGATCGTCGGCCGGTGCGCCGACATGAAGCTTGAACCCTTGCCCGTAGAACGAAAGCGCCGCGTCGACGAAGTCGATGGTCTCGCCGGCCCAGTCGAGCACCTTGCTCGCGACACACGCGATATCCGGCGCGCGCTCCATCTCGGCGACCGCGGCGTCGAGCCACTGCGGGTGGGGGCGCGCGTCGTTGTTGATGAACGCGACGTAGTCGCCGCGCGAGGCACGGGCCCCGTGATTGCAGCCCCCGGCAAAGCCGGTGTTGCGTTCGAGCCCGAGCAGCGTCACGTCGGGATGCGCCTCGCGAATACGATCGACGGAACCGTCGTTCGACGCGTTGTCGACAACGATCACTTCGAGCCGGTCGCTCGGCCAATCGAGCGACCGCAGTCCGTCGAGGCACGCGATGGTGTCGTCGGCCCCCTTGTAGTTGACGAGGATCACCGACACCACGGTCGTGGGTGCGTCGTCGATGTCGCCACGATCGGCAGGATTGGTGCGAAAGTGTTGCTCGTTCGCCTGCATGTTGCGCGTGATCTCTCGGAGTGTCTGCGTCATGCGGGCGACTTCGGCACGAGAGCGGATTCCGACCATTGCCCGCCCAGTGACGTGACCCCGTCGAAGTCGGGCGGCGAGCCGACCGCGACGTGGAAACGTTGGAAGCGATGGCGCACGTCGTAGGGATCTTTGAGGTCGTAGTCGAACAGCGTGGCCGAGATGTCGTAGGTGCCCGGCACCAAGAGGAGATGATCGATCTGATAATCGATCGTGAACGATCCCGCGGGCATGTCCAGGTTGATGCCGTGATAGCGGGTGTTTGCCGCGCCGATGACCATGCCGTGCGTGTTGTGGATCTCCAATCGGAAGACCGGTTGTTCGATGGGCTGCTGGGCGCGCGCGTGGATGCGATAGGTGATCGCATCGCCCGTGTGGCACGCCTCGATCGGCGAACCGTTGCGGTCGAGCATCTCGACGCGCTCGATGATCGCGCCGCCGCGACCGAAGCGCATACCGTGCTCGCCGTCGGGCCGCACGTTCTCTTCGACGCCGCCCATATACGTGTCGATCACCTCCTCGGGCTTACCGATCGACACGAGGTGCCCGTGATCGAGCAACGCCACCTCGTCGCAGAGCTCTTTGACCGAGCTCAACCCGTGGGACACGATGACGATCGTCTTGCCCGATTCCTTGAGATCGTCGAACTTCTGCGAACATTTGCGCTGGAACGATTCGTCGCCGACCGTGAGGATCTCGTCGATCAGCAAGATGTCGGGATCGACATTGATCGCGACCGAGAACCCGAGGCGGATGTACATACCCGATGAGTAGTTCTTGACCGGCGTATCGATGCGGTCGCCCAAGCCGGAGAAGTCGACGATCTCGTCGAAACGGAGATCGATCTCCTTCTTCGCCAGCCCGAGGATGCTCGCATTCAGGTAGACGTTGTCCCGACCGGAGAGCTCGGGATGGAAGCCGGCGCCGAGTTCGAGCAAGGCCGAGATCTTGCCGTGGGTCGTGATCGAACCCGCATTGGGGCGGAGAATCTTGGCGATGCACTTGAGCAGCGTGCTCTTGCCCGATCCATTGTGGCCGATGAGGCCGAACGTCTGTCCCTCGGCTACGTCGAACGACACGTCTTGCAACGCCCAGAGATCCTTGTAGACGGCGCGCCGGCGGCGCAGCACCGTCGCCTTCAGGCTGGTGTTGCGCTCTTGATAGAGCCGGTATCGCTTGGACACACCGTCGATGGTGATCGCCGCCGCCATCACAGCTCCTCGGCCAGACGTGACTCGTAGCGGCGGAAGATCGCCATCCCGATGGCGAGCACGATCGCCGCGGTGCTGATCAGGTACACAGTGTTGACGAGCGTCGGCCCGCGGTTGTCGTAGAGCAGGTCGCGATATGTCTCGACGTAGCGCACCATCGGGTTCCACGAATAGAGGCGGGCGACCGGCTTGCTCGCGCGTAGGTTGACGAGCTCGATCGGATAGACGATCGGCGTGAGGAAGAACCAGGCCTGCAACAAGATGGCACCGACGAGATATTGGATGTCGCGGAAGTAGACGTTGAGCACCGATAGCGCGAGCGCGAAGCCGGTGATGAACACCGTCTGTACGACCATCAACAGGGCCACGAGCGGAAGCCAGGGCCAGATGTTGTTGCCGAAGACCACGAGGATGACCAGCAGCACACCCATCTCGATGAGGAACGTGACCAACATCGACGCCACGAACGACAACACCAGCCCTTCGCGCGGGAAGTACACCTTGCGGATGAGGCTGGCGTTGCCCGTCAAAACGCCCATCGCGCCGTTGAGGCTGCCCCCGAAGAAGGTCCACGGCAGCAAGCCGCACAACAGCCACACGGTGAAGTTGTCGACGCCGCTCGGATCACCTGTGGGGTTGCTGCCGTCCAGCAAGACCCCGAAGACGATCGAATAGATCACGACGGTCGACAGCGGGTTCAGCAGCGACCAGGTCCACCCGAGCACCGACCGCTTGTACCGGCCGCGCAGCTCGCGCAGGGTGAGATTGGCGATCAGTTCTCGTGATTCGACGATTTCCGCGACGCTGGACAAACAAGAGCCTCTCTCGTCGAGAATCGCAGGCTAGCGGCCATATCGCCCGAAACCGTGCCAAACCGCGAGCGCGACCACGCTCCGCGGGCCCCTCCCCCTAGAATGTCACCCGGGCGGCCCACCTACGCAGCGAGGGATTACATCTATGCGCAGCTTTGCGCGCCGTGTGAGTGCCGTCGCTGGCGTGGCGGCCCTCGTGGCAACACTGTTCGTGGTCGGCGCCACGCAACCGGCCGAGGCGCAGAGCACCCAGACCAGCTTCGACTTCGAAGGCGGAGGGTGGGGCCACGGCGTCGGCATGAGCCAGTGGGGCGCCAAGGGACGAGCCGACGCCGGGCAATCCGCCGCTCAGATACTGCTGGCGTATTACCAGAACACCCAGTTGACGTCGCGGAGTGTGGCGAATATCCGTGTCCATCTCGCGAATGTCAACTCGACGACGGTCACCGTCAGCGCCGCGACCACCTGGTTGGTCAATGGCGTGGCCACCGCGTTCAGTGTCGCCGGCGACACGCTTGCGGTTCGCGCGGTCGGCGATTCGATCCGCATCCAGAAGACCGCCCCGAGCGCCGGCCCCGAGATCGTCCTCGGTGGCGCCGGCGACACCGTGGCGATCGTGCTGGCGAATGGCCAACCCGTGAGAGTCGGCGCGACCGGCAATCGCTACCACGCGGGACGGCTGGTGATTCGCAGGGCGGCGACGAACCAGCTGCAGTTCACCCTCGACAGCTTGACCATGCAGGATTACCTCTACGGCATCGCCGAGGTCCCCGCCTCGTGGCCCGTCGAAGTACTGCGAGCACAAGCGATCGCGGCGCGCACGTACGCGGCGGCGCGTTTGTTGTCACCGCAGAGCGGATCGTTCGACATCTACTCGACGACGCAAGATCAGCACTACACCGGCTACGAGAAGGAATCGAGCGCGCAAGCCAACCGTTGGATCGCCGCGGTCGACGACACCAACACCCAGATCGTCACCTACAACGGCAATCCCATCACCGCGTTCTACTTCTCGTCGAGCGGTGGTGCGACCGAGAACAGCGAGTACGTGTTCGTCGCCGCCCTGCCCTACACCCGCTCGGCACCCGATCCATTCGACCACGTGTCGGGTAACACCAACTTTCGCTGGAAACGCACCTACACCGGGCTCGAGCTCGGTGCGTGGTTGCGACTGTCGCGCGGCATCGATATCGGCGACGTGACGAAGCTCGACTTCCTCGGCCCGTTCGGCGCGTCGGGACGTATCGATCGTTCCCAGATCCGTATCACCGGCACGAAGGGCACGACGCAGATCACCGGCGGTCAGTTGATGGGCACCATCAACGCGAACGCGCCCGGCAGCCGGCAGTTGCAATCGAGCCTCGTGTTCATCAAACCCAATGGCTCGTTCGATGTCGGCGGCTTCGCACCGGGCGGCGTGCGCGTCGCGGGTTGGGCGTATTACCCGTACTCGGGGGCCGACACACGGGTGCAGATCACCGTGGACGACGCCGTGGTGGCCGATGTCCCCGCCAACGTGGCGCGGGGCGACGTCGCGACCGTATTCCCCGGCGCTCCGGGCAATCCGGGATTCGATGCGATCGTGCCGATCAAGAATGCGACGTCCAACGTGTGCGCCAGCGCGCACCTGCCAGGGAACTCGACGTTGTTCCCTCTCGGATGCAAGACGGTCACGGTTCCGACGCAGCCATTCGGCTCTTTCGACTCCGTCGCCAACGCGGGCAACTCGTTGCGCGTCACCGGTTGGGCCGTCGATCCGCAGACCTTGGGACCACTCGACATCCACGTGTACGTCGGCGGACAGATAACGGGCAGCATCGCCGCCGATCTCCCGCGCCCCGACCTCGCCGCCACCCTCGGCAGCTGGGGCACGAGCCACTCGTTCGACAGTGTGGTCAGCGCAGAACCGGGCCCGCACAACGTGTGTGCCTACGCGATCAACGTCGGGCCGGGCAGTCACGTGCTGTTGGGTTGTCGCAACGTTGTGGTGCTGCCGCCGAACGCCGAGCGCCCGTTCGGTTCCTTCGACGCCGCCTCCGGTGCGAACGGCTCGATCAACGTCGCCGGTTGGGCGATCGACCCGGACACGACCGCGCCGATCGATGTGCACGTGTGGGTCGACGGCAGGATCGCGATCGGCTCAACGGCCAACGGCAATCGCAGCGACGTCGGCGCGGTCTACCCCGGCTCAGGCCCCTTCCACGGCTTCGACGCGACCTTCGACGCGACGCCGGGTGTACACACCGTCTGCGTGTACGCGATCAATGACGGCCCGCCTGATCACACCGCGCTCGGCTGCCGATCGGTCACCGTCGTCGCCCGCAACGTCGCCGCGCCGTTCGGCTCGATCGATCTCGTGGCCCGATCGGGTGGCACGGTACGTGTCGCGGGTTGGGTACTCGACCCGGATACCAACGCGCCGATCGATGTGCACGTCTACGTCGGCGCGGCAGGCGTCGGCCTCCCCGCCGATCGTCCCCGCCCCGACGTCCAGGCGGCCTTCGGTCGCGGTGAGCAGCACGGCTTCGACGTGGTGGTGCCCATACCCAGCGCGCTCACGCAAGTTTGCGTGTACGGCATCAACAACAACGGGGTCGGACCGAACCAGCAGATCGGGTGCCGCGTCGTCTGAGCCGCGCACTGTCGCTCGTGTGCAGCGGCACGGTCGACGCGAGGTCCCGTGACGTCACGACGCCTCGTTCACTCGACCATCGTGAGGGATTCGGGGCAGGTGGGCTCGGGTCGTGGATCTCGACCCGGTCGGCGGCGAGCCCGCCGGAGGGCTCGAGGCAGGTGACCGTTCTCGTTGCGCAGCCAGATGGCGCCCGCGAACGCAACGAGTATCGGCACGAAGAAAAGGTAGGTCGCCGCCGACGACCGCATCGGGGAAACCCAGAGCCACCAGAAATCGATCCGCGGTTCCGACCCGAAATAGCCGTAGTGGGTGGCGGGATCCTGTGAATAAGGACCGCGGTCGACCTCGCCTGGTCGGTTGGCCCCGAGCACGTCTCTGATCCCCACCGGTGCGAGCTCCGCATGCCCGAGGAAGGGCTGCCACGCGGCCTCTTTGGTGGTCGCTTCCCACGCGGCGTTCTGTTGTGCGGCCTCGATGAAGAATACGTTGAAGTAGATGAGCGACCCCAACAGCGCCGGTACGGCGAAGCCCACCGCCGCGAGCGTGCCGAATGTCGCGGCCCACCAACGCCGGCTTGCGAGTACGACGGCGGGGACGCACATGAGCGGCAGCACGATCTGCTGATACCGGGCTCCCCACGCGGCATCACCCGACCAGAACGGAACCCTGGAAAAGAAGACCAGGTTTGCGCAGACCACCGCCACGACCAACGACATGGCGGCCGTGTGGCGGACGAGGCCGACGATCATCCCGGCGAAGCCCAGCACGATGATCGGTGCGAAGAGGAACATGCTCTTGCCCGGTGTGAAGAAGTGATTGTAGAGGCCGTCCTGCAGCGGAAAGCTCTGCGGCACGCGCGAGTACCCCACATCGGTTGGACTACCGAAGCGCCACCAGTTGAAGAAGAGAAAGGCGGCGAGCGGTGCAAGGCCACCGGCTGCGAATGCCAACAGGCATCGGGCCATCGTGCGCCAGCCCCACCGCTGAACGGCAATGATCGCGAGCCAGAGGCCGAGCAGCGGTACGAACATCGCCGAACTTGCGCGTGTGAGCACGCCGAACCCGGCACAGAAGCCGCAAAAGACTGCCGCTCGCATCGATGCGGCCCGTGCGCACCGCAGAGCGGCGAGGACCGCGACCGTCAAGAACAACGCGCTCGTGAGCTCGGTGAAGAACGTCTTCGAAAGAGGGAGCGCATAGGTACCGAGCGCGTATGCGAGGCCCACCGCCCATGCGGCGCGGAATGACGGCGTCAGCTCCAACGCCAGGAGCGCGACGGCTACTGCGAGGAGACCGAGCACGACGGAGTTCGTGAACATCGTGCCCGTCCTGACGAACGAGTCGCGGTCTTGGCCGGGTAGGAGTTGTGCAACTGCGCGCGACGCGGCGTAGAAGGGAGACGCCACGATCGAATGCCCGATGCCGACGACCGCGATATACCCGCCCTCGTCGGTGCGGACATACGGGCCGTTCGTCGCGTCCGCCCACGCAGAATCGACGCTTTCGAGTTCGGGGTTCAGCTGTACGAGCGACCGGGTCGTTTGGAATTGCACCTCGTTGTCGATCGCATAGCTGTGACCGCCCGCCACGAGCGCGGCAACACCGGTCACGAGCAGGAACAGGACCACGAGCTTCTGGCGCTGCAGATGCGAGAGCGCGGGCGCCGCTGTGTCGGATACCGGCTTGACTGACCCGACGTCGAGAAAATCGGAGTCCGACGGCATCGAGTGACGATCCTAGCGGCGCCGCCATTGCCATAACCCGATCTCCCCCTACATACAACACGCCGCTATTCGGTGACGAGCTCGTCGTCCGCTTGCCGGTCATGCCCGGGGTCCGTGGGTTCTTCTTGTGCCGGGTGCTCCACGTCGTCCAACTCATCGGTGTCGTCGACGACGCCGTCGGCATTCGCGATCTCCACCGATCGCCGCGACAGCAACACCACCGGCAATGTCGCCATGGCAACCATGTACGCGCCGAACATGTAGCGCGCGTCCTGCGACGGATTGAGCACCAACACGTTGAGCTGCTGGGCCAGCGGCACCGCTCCTGGCAACAACCAGATCAAGCGGCGGAACCGCACGGCCTGCACGACGAGCACCAGATCGAGCAGATAGATCCACGCCGGTGCGCGCCACGTGTACCACAGCCGGTGCGGGCGGTCCGTCCAAGCGAGCATCTTCAGCATTCGTGGGCGCAGCCGCTCGATCACCGGAACGGTCTTGAAGCCGTAGGGATTGTCGGGCACGCCGTAGGTGAGGGTGTAGATGTAGCCCGACCCCGACTGATCGACCCGCCATGCGACCGACGCCACGCAAAATCGGTTGGAGATGACGGTGCCGGGCGCCTCACGCAGTACCTTGCGCCAAAGAGCGAGGTACTCGCTTTCGTATTCGCGAAACGCGGTCAAACGCATGCTCGGGTTGAGGTACCAGTTGATGATCGCGTAGCAGTAATAGCTGCGCTGCCATTGCGAAAGCGGCATCGCCTGTTCCAGCAACGCCCGATCAGCATCGGTGAAGATTTCGGGATCCTTCACGAGCGCCGCATCGATGTCATGGACGAAGCCGGCGATGTTGACCTCGGCCGGAGTGCGTTCGACTCCTATCGCGGGATAGATCGCCAGCTTGATCGTGAGAAAGATCATCACGAGCCCGCCGGTCATGATGGCCACACCGCGCCGCCGGCCGGACTTTACGACGAACACGAACGTACCGAGGAAGATCGCGAAGATCACACCGTTCTGACGGAACAAGATCGCGGCGAGCAAATGGAAGAACAGGGAACGGAACAGGGCGCGGGGCATCACCGCGCCGGGGCGGCGCAACCGGAACGAGAAGAGATCGATGACGCGGGCCGCCACGCACAGCAAGGCCGCCGAATACGGGATGTCCTTCCACAGCGTGATGACGAACCCGCCGACTTGAGGGAGCGAAGCAACCACCGCGCAGGCGACGTAGGTCATCCACCGGTGACATCCCGCACGAACGAGCGCGCGACATAGCAGCGCCAGACCCGCGGCGACGTACAACGTCTGCGCGAACGTCAGCAGGCTCGCCGTGCCGAGGAAGATCTCGGAGATCTTCATGGCGATCACGTACGCGATCGGGTGCGTGTCCTCCCAATGCCCGGTCGAGGCCTGGCGCCAGACGTCGAATGAATCGAAGGTGAAGAAGCCGGGGCGGTTGCCGAGGAACCACAGCAGCATCGGAAACCACAACACCAGCGTGCCGACGAAGGACCATCGTGCCGCCGAGGCGCGCCGCCCGAGCGAAGAGGACAGGCTGACAGCCCAATACTTCGCAGTGGCGGCGACCTCGGCGAACGACGGAACCACGCGGCGCACCGGGCTCTGTGTGGGGAGATTCACGATCGGGTCCCGGGTCGGTCGGCGCGGTGCGGCTCAGGCTTGGCCCGCCGTGGCTGAACCCGATGCCGACGCAGAAGCGGTACTTTATCCTCAGCCACTCGTGGGGAGCGGTCACGGAGGACCAGTGGTGGCGGGGAACCAACCGACAGGAGGGCAGCCCCGCAATGACCATCGCAACAGCGATCGGGCGCGCCTGCGCATCGCGCTCGTCGGGGCCGGAGCAATGGGATCTCTCCACGCCCGCGTCGCCGGCCAGCACTCCCAGGTCGAGCTCGCGGCCATTGTCGATATCGACGAAACCGCCGGCCGCGCGCTGGCCGGCCGCTTCGATTGCCCATATCGCAGCGACCTCGACTCGGGCGCGTACGACGCCGTCATCGTGGCCTCTCCCACCGACACGCATCACGATTGGGTGTCACACGCGCTCGACTCAGGGTTGCCGGTGCTCGTCGAAAAGCCGATGGCGCTCGACCTCGCCGGTGCACGATCGATGGTCGAGCGGGCCGCCGCGCTCGACATTCCCATCACCTGTGGGTTCGTCGAACGCTGGAACGCGGCGATCATGCTCGCCATCGAGATCGTCAAAGAGCCGGTGTACCTCCAAGCTTTTCGCCACTCGCCTTATGTGGCGCGCATACGCGGCGGGATCACCGGCGACCTTCTCATCCACGACGTCGACCTCGCGCTGCGCTTCTTCGGTGGTTCACCGACGCAGGTCCAGGCTCACCTCGGCTTCTTCCATCCGCAATCCGAGCCCGGTGCCGAAGACGTCGCCGAGGCACAACTGACATTCGCCGGCGGTGGACTGGCGACGGTCTCCGCGAGTCGTATCGGGCAACAGAAGGTACGTCAGGTGCGCGTGCACGATCTCAACCGCATGCTCGAGATTGATCTCGTCCGTCAAGATGTCACCGTGTTTCGTCACGTGGGCAACGAGTTCGAGGACAGCGGGGCCTATCGCCAGCAAACGGTGATCGACATCCCCGTGATCGCGAACCGCAGAGAACCACTGCTTGCCCAACTGGACCATTTCGTCGCGCTGATCGACGGTCAAGTCGACCACGCGGCCGAGCGGGCGACCCTCTTGCCCCCGCACGAGGTCATCGATCGCGTGCTCACCTACGGCCGAAAAGCGGGGCGTTGATGCGGATCGCGTATCTCAACAACTTCTTCCTCCCCCGCCCGAGCGGCAGTTCGCATCTCACCGCCGAGTTGGCGAAGCGCTTCGCCCACCGAGGTGACGAGGTCGTCGTGATAACGACCGAATACGAAGGTGCACCGGCCGATGAACAGCGCGACGGCTACCGCGTGCATCGACTGCCGTGCGTGACGCTGCCCAAGCTCGACATCGCGTTCAACTTCGATGCCACGCTGACGGCGTCACCGTCGAATCTGCGCCGGGTGTTCCGCGCGCTCGATGCAATGCGTCCCGATGTCGTCCACGCGCACGGGCAGTTCTTCGATTTGACCTTTGCCGCATCGTGGTGGGCACGGCGGCGCCGCGTTCCCTTGGTCATCAGCGTGCACACCCGGCTCGAGCACCCGTCCGCGGTGCCCAACGCAGTGCTCAACGCCGCCGATCGCACGGCGATCCGCCTGCTCACGCGCTGGGCCAACCCCTACATGGTCGTCATGGACCAGCAGATGCACGACTACATCCGTTCCCGGTACCGCACGCCCGACAGCCGCATGGTTCCCATCCCTGTGGGCGTCGACATCGATCGATTCACGAACGCCAACCTCGATTCGGTGCGCCGCCGGTTGGGCATCGGCAACGCGCCGCTGATCTTGTCGGTCGGTCACGTCATCGCCATCCGCAACCGGCTGACGCTCGTCGAGGCGATGCCCGCCGTGCTCGCCGTGCATCCCGACGCGCGGCTCGTGATCGTCGGCGCGGTGTACGACGATCGGTTCCTCGAGCGCGCCCGTCAACTCGGCATCGCCCACGCCGTCATCTGCACCGGCAAAGTCGACAAGGACGAGATTCCGCCCTACGTCGCCGCGGCCGACATCGAAACACACGACCTCGAGGGCATCGGTCTCGGCACCGCCTCGCTCGAAGTGATGGCCGCGGGTATCCCGACGATCGCGGCGGTGCGGCCCGACAACTTCCTCGGTATCAGGCTGCGCAACTGGCACGACCTCGTGCTCGTCGAGCCGGGCAATGTCGGCCAGCTCGGTTCGTCGATGTTGCAGCTACTCGCAGATCCCGAGCTACGGCGCGAGCTCGGTGAGAATCAGCGCAAGCTCGTCGACGCCCACTTCGCGATGAACGTCGTCGCCGACGAGCACCGCGAGCTCTATGAGCGCGCCGTCAGCGCTTGCCGGTGATCAGCTGTACCTGATCGCCGTCGACTTCGACGCGGCCCATCGGCCGCGCCGGCACACCGCCGACGATCGTTCCGGCCGGCACGTCGGCGCTCACGACGGCGCCAGCGGCGATGATGGCGCGATCACCGATCGTCACACCCATCATCACGACCGCATTCGCGCCGATGAACACGTGATCACCGATGACGACCGGCTGGCGGTCGATGGCGTCATGGGCACGTCCGCTGACGCAACGGCGCACTGTCGAATGGGTGTAGATGTGCACGCCGCAGCTCACATCGCATCCTCGTCCGATGCGCAGACCGCCGCTGCCGTCGATCAAGGTGAACGCACCGACCCAGGTTCCCTCGCCGATTTCGGGCTTGCCGATGATCCACGCGTGCGGGTTGTAGGGATTCGCGTTGAAGCCCGGGTGTTCGTGAAGCGGTCGATCGTCCATCGGTCTCCTCCCTGCCAGAAGCCGGCGTCAGCGGCTCGACTCGGCTTTGAACTCGTCGACGACGGTGCGCAGGCCGTCTTCGACATCGATGGTGGGCTGCCATCCGAGCACGTCCCGGATACGGCTGATATCGGCGGCCCGGCGCGAGACGAGCACCGCGCGGGGCCGGAAGACGGGCTCGACCGCGGCGCCCATGTGCTGGATCAAGATGCGGGCGAGATCTCGGATCGACGTCGACACACCGGTGCCCACGTTGAGCACCGAGCCGCTGACATCGCTCTCGAGTGCCATGACGAGCGACCGCGCGATGTCGTGCACATGGATGAAGTCCATCGACTGCTCGCCGTCGCCATCGATCACCGGTGCCTCGCCGTTGGCGATGCGGCGCAAGAAGGTGAGCACCACCGAGGTGTAGTACGCGTCGGTGCGCTGCCCGGGCCCGTACACGTTGAAGAACCGCAATGCCATCCACGACAACCCGCGGGTCTCCTCGAGGAAGGCCAATAGGCGTTCGCCGGCCAACTTCGAGATGCAGTACGGCGTCCGCGGGTCGGCTTCATCTGTTTCGGTCATCGGCAACTTCTTCGGGTCGCCATAGACCGATGCACTCGACGCGAACACGAACCGCTCGACGCCGGCCTCGCAGGCCGACTCGGCGACATGTTGCGTCCCCATCAAGTTGACGTCGAAACTCTCGGTCGGCGCGGCGACGCTCTTGTTGATCGCGAGCGCCGCGAGGTGCACCACTCGCTCGACACCGGTCATCGCGCGGTCGACGTTTGCGCGGTAGCGCACGTCGCCCTCGACGATCTCGAGGCGATCGTGACCGGCGAGCTCGGCGACGCGACGTTGATCGGGCCGGTAGAAGTTGTCGAAGATGCGCACCCGCCATCCTCGTTGCAGCAGCTGCGCCGTGAGGTGGCTGCCGATGAAGCCTGCTCCCCCGGTCACCAGCACGGTGCCGTTGTCGGTCATGGGAATCCTCCGTCGTCAGGCTTCGCGGGCGAGCTGCTGGTCGATGACATCGCCCAGCACCGCAACGACATGGTCGACGTCACTGTCGCTCAGTTCGGCGTGCATCGGCAACGCAAGGTGTTGGCGGAAGAGTCTCGCCGATGTCGGGCACGGAGCCGGCACCCCGTCGGGCGTGGCGTAGATCGGCTGCAGGTGCGAAGCATACGTGCCGATGTTGCAGCCGATGTCTCGATCGCGCAGCGCAATGGCGACACGGTCGCGCTGCAACGGCGCGTCGACGGTGATGGCGTAGGACTGGAACACGTGCTCGCGATCAGCGGGCTCGGCGGGCACAGTGATGTGCGCCATCGACCGAAGCCCTTCGGCGTAGCGAGCGGCCACGCGACGCCGGCGGGCCAAGAGCTCGTCGAGGCGCTGCAGCTGTACGTACGCGATCGCCGCCAAGATGTCCGAGAGCTTGTAGTTGTAGCCGAGCTCGTCGAACTCGGGGATCGGCAGCTGTGCCGACTGCTGCCGGACGAAGGCGCTCTCCATGCCGAAGCACGACAGCTTGCGCACCCGATCGGCGATCACCTGGTCGTCGGTGGTGACCACTCCGCCTTCGCCACAGGTGATGCCCTTGCGCCCGTGCAGCGAAAAGCACGCGACGTCACCGAAGGACCCGGTCGGACGATCGTGATAGACGGCTCCGGCGGCGCACGCCGCGTCCTCGAGAACGAAGAGCCCGTGGGTATCGGCGATGGCCTCGATCTCGGCGTAGTCGGCCACCTGCCCGAGGGCATCCACGGCAACCACACCGCGCGTGCGGGGTGTGATTGCTACTTCGATCGCGCGCGGATCGATCGTTGCGGTATCGGGACGCACGTCGACGAACACCGGGCGGGCGCCGCAGAACAACACGGCATGTCCCGTCGCGGGAAACGTGTAGTCCGCGACGAGCACCTCATCGCCGGGGCCGACGCCCAGCGCGAGCAACGCCAAGTGCAGGCCCGCCGTGCAGTTGTTGACCGCGATGGCGTGAGCGACGCCACTGTGGGTGGCAAACGCTTCTTCCAACGCACGCGTGCGGGGACCCTGGCCGGCAACCCAGCCCGAACGAAACGTCTCGTTGACGGCCTCCAATTCGGCAACGCCGAGCGAAGGGAAACCGAGGGGCACGGCACGGATCTCGCGGTCCATGCCCACCTACCGCAGCACCGCATCGACGATGCGTTCGATGTCGGCGCCATCGAGCGCAGGGTGTACCGGGAGTGAGAGTACCGACGCCGCCGCCCGTCGAGCCTCGACCGGCGCG
Source organism: Acidimicrobiales bacterium (assembly GCA_035525225.1). Lineage (GTDB taxonomy): Bacteria > Actinomycetota > Acidimicrobiia > Acidimicrobiales > WLNW01 > DATLFA01. The sequence continues at coordinate 5,813 of DATLFA010000035.1, read as the reverse complement.
GTCGCGACCACGCGGGGGTGCTCGCCGTAACACGGATAGTCGAGGATGGCCCTCGGGTAGTAGATGCCGAAGCCCACCGATCGGCGGGTCAGCCTCTCGCACAATGCGTCGCGCCCCGGGCCGCCGCGCGAGGCATCGATACGCGTCGTGTACTGGTGGAACACATGCGATCGGCCGGGTGAGGTCGCCGGTGTGGTGATCCAATCGACGCCGGTCAAGCCGTCGGTCAACGCGCTCGCGTTGTGCTGTCGCGCCGCGTTGATGTCGGGCAGTCGTTCGAGTTGGGGCAGACCGATGGCCGCGGCTACATCGGTCATCCGCCAGTTGTGACCGACCATCGCGTAGTCGTAGCGATCGCGCATGCCCTGATTTCTCAACATGCGGATGCGATCGGCAACCGCGTTGTCGTCGGTTGTGACGATGCCGCCTTCGCCCGTGGTCACGTTCTTCGTTGCGTAGAACGAAAACGATCCGACGCCATACGATCCAGCCGCTTTGCCGTCGCAGCTCGCACCGTGAGCCTGCGCCGCGTCTTCGACGATGGCCAGCCCGCGGGCTAGCGCGATCGACGCGATGGCCGTCATGTTCGCCATTTGGCCGTAGAGGTGCACCGGCATGATCGCCGCAGTTCGCGGAGTGACCGCGTCTTGTATGGCATCGACGTCGATGCAGTAGTCGTCGAGCGCAATGTCGGCCAGCACCGCGGTCGCGCCGGTTTCGAGGATTGCGTTGACCGTGGCGACGAACGTGAACGGCGACGTGATGACCTCGTCGCCCGGGCCTATGCCCAGCGCCAGCAGCGCCGCCACCAGTGACACCGTGCCGTTGCTCACTGCGACGGCATGGCGCACACCGCAGATCTGGGCGAACCGACCTTCGAAACGCTCGACCATCGGCCCTTGTACCAGGTGCCCCGATCGCAGCACCTCCAGCACCAACGCCTCCGCCGCGGAATCGACCGCGACGGCCGTGATCGGGATGGCACTAGTCATCGGCCGCCCACCACTGCCGGCCACACACGGCGCAGTTGGCCGTGTGGGGTGGTTGATCGCTGCCGCGGGCGAAGATCTGGCCGCACCGGCAAACCCAACCGATGTGGCGCGCCGGATTGCCGACGACGAGGGCGTGCGCGGCGACGGCGCGCGTCACGACGCTGCCCGCGCCGACCATGGCGTAGGGCCCGACGTCTCGCCCGCACACGACCGTGGCGTTCGCGCCGATCGATGCGCCCTTGCCGACAACGGTGCGGACGACCGACCAATACTCGCTGAAGGCGCGCGGCAAGAGATCGTTGGTGAAAACCACGCTCGGCCCGACGAACACGTCGTCGTGCAAAGTGACTCCGGCGTATACGGACACGTTGTTCTGCACCTTCACCCGGGACCCGACGTGGACCCCGGCGTCGATGAAAACGTTCTTGCCCAGCGTGCATTGCTGCCCGATGACGGCGCCCCCACGCAGATGGCAGTGGTGCCAGATACGCGTGCCGCTCCCGAGCGATACCCCGTCCTCGACGATCGCGGTTTCGTGTACGAACACCTCAGCCACGGACGAAACCTAAACCAACTGCGCCACCATGCGGCGCAGGGGCTCTCGGAAGTCGGCGAGCAACGGCAAGCCGGACAACCGCAGCACCGCGTTGTCGAGCACCGAATTGGCGGGCCGTGCGGCAGGGCGGGGCGGGTCGAGCTCGGCGGTAGTGATCGGCTCGACGCGGCTCGGGTCGAGTCCGGCGGCTCCCAATACCTCTTGCGCGAACTCGAACCAGCTCACTGCCCCCTGGTTGGTGACATGGTGTAGGCCGGCGCGCCGGTCGATCACCAGTCGGTACACGGCGTCCGCCAGGTCGTCGGCGAAGGTCGGGTGACCGCGCTGGTCGGCGACGAACCGCAGCCGATCGTGTTGGGCGGCCAGGCGAAGGATCGTCTCGACCATGTTGTTGCCGTGGATGCCGGCGAGCCACGACGTGCGGATCACAGTCGCGTCGGGCCCGACCTCGCGTTCCCCGGCGAGCTTGGACCGGCCGTAGACCGACTGCGGGTCGGGATCGTCCCACTCCACATAGGGCGTCGGTTTGTCGCCGCGGAACACGTAGTCGGTCGAGATGTGGCACAAGTGTGCGCCGACACGTTGCGTGGCCTCGTACATCCATCGCAGCGCGAGGGCGTTGTCGCGATATGCGCGGTCGGGATCGGCCTCGCACGCATCGACCGCGGTCCACGCCGCGCAATGCACAATCGCGGCGGGACGCAGCGTGGTGATCGCCGAGAGCACCGCATCGCGATCGCCTACGTCGAGTTGGGCCCGATCGCAGGCGATGACGTCGTGCCCGCCCGTGGTGAAGCGGGTGACACTGTCGCGCCCGAGTTGTCCACCGGCTCCGGTGACGAGAACGCGCACGGCGCGCCTAACCCCGCCGCTGCCGCAGTGGCTCCCACCACCAGCGGTTCGCGACGTACCACTCGACCGTGGAAACCAACGCCTGCTCGAGGTCGTGGGTGGGGGTCCAGCCCAGGGCCCGGATCTTGTCGATCGAGATCGAGTAGCGCCGGTCGTGACCCAGCCGATCGGCCACGTAGTCGATGAAGCTCTCGTCGCGACCACACAACGCCAGTAGGTGGTCGGTCAGCTCTCGGTTGGTGATCTCGTTGCCCGCTCCGATGTTGTAGATCTCGCCGATCACGCCCTTGCGCACCACGAGATCGACCGCCGCACAGTTGTCCTCGACATAGCACCAGTCGCGCACATTCAGTCCGTCGCCGTACAACGGCACCTTGCGCCCGTCGAGCAGGTTGGTCACGAACAGTGGGATGACCTTTTCGGGGAACTGGTACGGACCGAAGTTGTTCGACGAGCGCGTCACGATGACCGGCAGCCCGTAGGTCTCGCGATACGACAGCGCGATGAGATCGGACGCGGCCTTCGACGCGGAGTACGGCGAGCGCGGGCCGAGGATGTCGTCCTCCGCGAACGAACCGACCTCGATAGAGCCGTACACCTCGTCGGTCGAGATGTGGACGAACCGCTCGACGCCGGTTCGCCGGGCCACGTCGCACAACACGTTGGTGCCGCCGCAGTTGGTGCTCACGAACGCATCGGGGCTGACGATCGAGCGATCGACGTGACTCTCGGCCGCGAAGTGGACGACGGCATCGTGGCCGCGCATCGCGTCTTCGACATCGCCGCGATCGCAGATATCGCCCTTGACGAAGGCGAACCGAGGATTGTTGTCGAGGTCGCGCAAGCTCGCGAGATTGCCGGCGTAGGTCAGCGCGTCGTAGACGGTGATGTGATCATCGCTGTTCGCGAGCACATAGCGCGCGTAGTTCGACCCGATGAAGCCGGCCGCGCCGGTCACGAACAATCGCATGATCCACCCTTCATGTCCGCAACGCGAAGTGCGGGCGCCATTGTGGGGCAATGTCGCCACGGCGCGGGTTGGCCCGGTCTCGGTTGGACAAGATGGCGTCGGTGACGCCCCAGTCGGCGCCGATCAGTGGATCGTCCCATGCCACGCCCAGCTCATCGGTCGGGTTGTAGTAACCGTCGACCAAGTACGTGATCGTCATGTCGCTCAACGCTGCGAAGCCGTGGGCAACTCCCGGAGGGATGAAGATGCCGCGGTGGTCGTGGGTGCCATCGTCGCGCCGGCCGATGTCGAGCACCTGTGTGGCGCGGTCGGTGGGCGACCCTTCACGCAGATCGTGCAGCACGACCCGGCACCGACCGAATGGCACGTACCAGTAGTCGGCCTGATGCAGGTGATAGTGCAGGCCGACAACTGCACCTCGCTGGCGGTCGCCCCGGTTGCTCTGGATCATCTCGCGCGCGCCCGGTATCCACTCGCGGCGATAGGTCTCGACGAACAGTCCACGCTCGTCGCCGTGGACCGCCGGCTCGACGACGAACACGCCGGCGATCTCCGCCGAAGCAGTGACGGTGGCCATCGCTACTCGAGCTCGACGCGGCTGTCGTCGCCGAGCATCATCCGGGTCGCGGCCGGTCGGACGCGCGAGCGGAGCACTTCGACGTCGCGCCCGATCAACGAGTCGGTCAAACGCGTGACACCGATGATGCGACTGCGTTCGAGAACCACCGAATGCTCGAGATCGCTGTCGACGATCTCGCAGCCGTCGGCGATCGACGAGTACGGCCCGATGTAGCTGTTGACGATGCGCGAGCCGGACCCGATGATCGCAGGACCACGCACGCGTGAATTGATCAACAATGCGCCGTTCTCGATGACGACACGCCCTTCGACGATGGAGTCGGCATCGACATCGCCCGCGACCTTGGCCTCGAGCGTTTCGAGCACCAGGCGGTTGCATTCGAGCAGCGGATCCTTCTTGCCGGTGTCGATCCACCACCCCTCCAGGATCTCGTGGCGCACGCCGTCGCCTTGATCGATGAGCCATTGGATCGCGTCGGTGATCTCGAGCTCACCGCGAGCGCTCGGCGAGATGGCGGCCACCGCATTGTGGATGCGGGCGGTGAAAAGGTAGACGCCGACGAGCGCCAAGTTCGACGGTGGGTCCTTCGGCTTTTCGACGAGGCGCACGACGCGCCCGTGGTCGTCCACGGCCGCGACGCCGAACGAAGACGGGTTCGGCACCTCTTTCAGCAGGATCTGCGCAACCGCGGGCGTGTTGGACCAGAGAGACCCTTCGCGCTCGGCCGCGAACCGCTCGACGAACTGACCGAGGCCCTGTTCGAGCATGTTGTCACCCAGGTACATGACGAAGTCGTCGTCACCGAGGAAGTCGTGGGCGATCAACACACAGTGCGCCAACCCCAGTGGCGCGTCTTGGGGAATGTACGTGACGCGCACCCCGAAGCGGCTGCCGTCGCCGACCGCCGCGATGATCTCGTTGCGCGTGTCTCCTACGACGATGGCGATTTCGGTGATACCGGCGGTTTTCATGCTCTCGATGCCGTAGAAGAGGATCGGCTTGTTGGCAATGGGCACGAGCTGCTTGGCGCTCGTGTGGGTGATCGGCCGCAGGCGCGTGCCCGCGCCACCGGAGAGGATCAGGCCTTTCATCGCGTACCGAGGCTACGGCGCCGGGTCCCGCTCGGCTCAGCCGTAGCGGGCATGCACACGCTTTCGGGTCGCGAGTAGGAGCAGGCCCCCGACTGCCCCCGCACCGAAGGCGATGCGCACGAGCGTCAGCGAATCCGAGCCGGTGAAGGCGAAGGGGATTATTGGTTGTGCGGTGCTGACGCCTTGCGTGTCGACCTGGCCGAGAACCTGTGTGGGCGGTTGGATGTCGGTTGGGTTGCCTTGGGGAGGGGCGTTGGGTGGGTACTGCTGGGCGCCGGCCGGCGTGGTCCACAAGGCAGCCAATGCGCCGATGGCCAGAACAAGTAATAGCTTGCGAATCACCGACACCTCGACAGCATAAAGCTACGAAAGACGTTGAGAGGAATTATTGCACAGCGCGGACGACGATGCGATCGTCGCCGATCAAAGGGCCGTCGAACCGCGCAATCCGATCATGCTGCCCGACGGCCTCCACCGTGAGATGGAGTTGCTCGGGCGTGGGCTGGGGCTGACCGGTCACGTCGAGAACGTAGTCGGCGCCCGGCCGCACCGACCCCGAGACGGACATCGTCACGGTCCTCGTCGCACCGGCGGGGATATCGACGAAGCCTGACGCCACGTAGCGGCCGAGTTCGCTCTGCACTTCGAACGTGGCCGGCAGCCCGTCGATCGAGATTCCCGTCGGCGGCCAGGGCGAATAGACACTCAGCCACATTCGGTTGGTACCCGATGGTGGAGGCCGCGGTTCGGCGGGAGTAGGCCTGATCGAGTT
>DATLFA010000013.1:0-11669 GCA_035525225.1 Acidimicrobiales bacterium | reverse complement strand
GCGACTTGAGCCATGAAGCCGAACGCTTCAACGAACGACCGGAATTTCAGCTCCCGCCGCAACGCGCCGCCGACCTGCTGCCAGCCCGGTAGCTCCGCGAGCCGACGAGCGATCTCGTCGGCGGGCAGCAGGCTTCGGTCGTGGGCCACGATTCCATCCTAGGGGCAGAGAACGACTCCCTCAGGCCAGCCGGGGTGGCTGGCCGACGTCATGAACGCGGATGGAGCCTTCAGTGGCGAGACGTTCGTCAACAACATGAAGCCCGGTGAATACTCCGAAACTTCTACATCGTGGGCGGCGAGGCATCCCTCGGTCGCGTTGCCGAGCGCTTTGATTCGCAACCGCACAGCTCACACGCGACTGAGTGGGCAGTGGTGACGACGCGGCTCTCGAAGGGGCCGCGTCGTTGGGCAGGAGCCGGTCGTCACGCGGCGGCAGAGGCTGCGGTGACGGCCTGTACCACGCGTCCGGCGTTGGTGATCTCGACCTTGCGGGCACTGTTGCGTTGGCGGATCGAGACTCGGGTGAGCGAGGGTGACGTCATGACGATCATCGTTCTCGTCGTCCGAGTTCGGTCACCTCGTTTGTTGGCTACCGGTTTCCGCCCGATGTGGTCTTGCTCGCGGTGCGTTGGTATCTGCGCTACGGCCTGTCGTACCGTGATGTCGAAGAACTCCTCGCGGAGCGCGGCGTCGAGGTCGACCACGTCACGATCTACCGGTGGGTGCAGCGCTTCACGCCGCTGTTGATCGAGGCGGCACGACCGTGTCGCCATGTGGTCGGTGACCGTTGGTTTGTTGATGAGACCTACGTCAAGGTCGCCGGCGTGTGGCGCTACGTGTACCGCGCGGTCGACCAGCACGGCCAGGTCATCGACATCTACGTCTCCGCGCGACGCGACACCGCTGCGGCTCGAAAGTTCTTCGAGGCCGCGCTGAGGGTTCACGGCCGACCCACTGAAGTCGTGACCGATAAGGCACCGACCCTTATCCGCGTCATCGATGAGGTACTACCGGACGCGTTCCACAACACCGAGCAATACGCAAACAATCGGGTCGAGTGTGATCACGGCCGGCTGAAGGCCCGGCTCCGACCGATGCGCGGCCTCAAACGCGACCGCACCGCGTCAGTGGTGATACGCGGTCACACGCTCATCCAGAACCTCCGCCGCGGGCACTACGAACTCGGCACCGACGCCCAAAACCATCTCCGTGTCGCGGCCGCGTTCGACGAACTCGCCGAAGCCATCTGACCTAGCGCCATAGCCCCAAACGTTGCCCTCGCCTAGCGAGCAGCCAACGCAACAGTCCCCCTCACGATCCCGGGCCAGCTCCGTTGTTTGACGGCCACGGTCACGCCGCCTGATGGCCTCAAGGTTTTCTGTGTGGGTCCGATAGGTGTGTGTGGGCCACTCGTCTGGGGAGCCGCGGCTGGGCCGCTTGGTTGGCAGGGCGGTGGGGGCCACGGTCACCGTCGGTGGTGCGGTGGGGGCGGCGCTCGTGGCGGTCGGGCTGGTGGCGGTGTGGTTGGCGAATGTGGCGGTCGGTGGTGCGAACACGGTGCCACCGCACGGGTTTTATGTCCCGATCCTCGTCGCCGGTATCCGCTTTGGCGCTCGCGGCGCGGCGGTCACCTCGGTTACCGCGGGCGTGTTGGCGGGGCCGTTGCTTCCCGCAGACGTGAGTACTGCGACGGCGCAGCCGCTGAGTGACTGGCTCGTGCGGGTCGTGTTCTTTGTCGTGTTGGGCCAAGTTATGACGGGGATCGTCGCGTTGACGGTGCGCGAACTCCGCGCCCGCCTCGAGCAGTTACAGGCGGAGCACGAACTGGCGCTGGCGCTGGAACGAGGTGAGCTGTTTGTCCTATACCAGCCGATCGTGTCACTTGACGCGCAACCACGCATCGTCGGCGTCGAGGCGTTGCTGCGCTGGCGCCATCCCCAACGCGGTGACGTTTTGCCGGGGGACTTCATTCCCCTGGCCGAACAGAGCGGCCTCATCGTGTCGATCGGACGCTGGGTGCTACACGAAGCCTGCCGACAGGCGCAGCAATGGCGGCGGGACATTCTGCGCGACGCCGACTCCTTCAAAATCGCCGTGAACGTCTCGACCCGCCAACTTAACGAAGCCCAATTCCCCGGCGACGTGTCCGAGATCCTCGCCGCGACCGGGCTGCCGCCATCGTGGCTGCATCTCGAAGTCACCGAGACCGCCCTCGTCGTCGACATCGACTGGTCCGCCGAGCAGCTCCAGCGGGTCAAACAGGTCGGCGTGAGTGTGGCTGTCGATGACTTCGGCACCGGCTATGCGTCGCTGACCTACGTGCAGCGATTCCCGATCGACGTCATCAAGATCGATCGAAGCTTCGTCGCTACCCTGGAAACCGATCCCGGCGGCGGTGCGATCGCCGGCGGGATCGTCATGCTCGCCCGCAGCCTCGGCATCCGCACCGTCGCCGAAGGCGTCGAAACCGCCCGCCAAGCCGACATGTTGCGTGACCTCGGATGCGACCTCGCCCAAGGATGGTTCTTTGGCCGACCCAAACCCGCCGTCGACATCGAACGTCTACTACGAACCCAACAAGACTCCGCATATCCCGAGCCGACCCTGACCGTCGCCCATCTCACCGACCCCAGCCCATCGCCCGCAAGCACCGCCAACGAGCCGCGCCGCTGATCGCCCGCAACACGAGACGCGCCGTCGCGCCGACGGGGCCTGGGACGAAAAGCGGGCCCACGGGCAACAACCAACAACGCGCCCGCGTTACACCACCGCGAAGCGAACAACCTGACTTCGCGTGGCACTGTTGCGTTAGTCCGTCGCATGGCGCGGTCGGGTGCTCATGGCGCCAGGCTTGGTCAGATTGCTTGGGTGAGTTCATCGAACGCGGCCGCGACACGGAGGTGGTTTCGAGCGTCGGCTCCGAGCTCGTAGTGCCCGCGGCGAACGTTCTGGATAAACGCGTGGCCGCGAATCACCACCGACGCCGTGCGGTCGCGTTTGAGGCCGCGCATCGGTCGCAGCCGGGCCTTGAGCCGGCCGTGGTCAGACTCGACCCGGTTGTTCGCATAAGCGGTGTTGTGCAACGCGTTGGGCCGCAACTCCTCGATGACGTGCTCGAGTGCGTGGGCCAAGTCGGCAACTACCTCGTCCGGTTGACCATGTGCGGTCAACGCAGCGGTGAAGAATCGGCGGGCCGCGGCGATGTCGCGACGCAAAGACACAACACGTCGATCACCCGGCCGTACTGGTCGACAGCCCGGTACACATAACGCCACACCCCGGTGACTTTCACGTAGGTCTCGTCGACAAACCACCGGTCACCGACACCATGGCGGCAGGGTCGCGCGGCTTCGATGACCGCTGTTCTCGTACTATGACGGCGACCCCGGGGAGGGTTCGCTTGTTGCGCACGCTGCCATACCGATAGGCGACGCCAAATTCGCGCCAGTGGATGGGGTCGACGTCGCGACCGTGCCCGGTGCCGAGCGCGCCGCAACGGTCGTACACCGAGGCAAGCTTGAAACGAGCGCGCCCTACTATCAGGCCCTCGCCGCATTCGTCGAGAACCAAGGATGCACGATCGATGGTCACGGTCGCGACGTGCTCATCAATCTCGCGCCCGACAATCCCGATGATCGGATCATTGAGATGCAGCTACTCATGCACCGCGCAACATGAATGACGTGGCCGATGATCGGGCAGTGAGAGGATTGTCTGCTCAAGTTCTCGGGGTGGATGGTCGGCGAACCCATACCTCGCTACTCCCTCGCCGGGATGGGGCCGCGATGACGGCTACGCAGGCAAGTGGTCTACCGGCGTGAGCTAGGAGCAAAGGGAAGACGAGCGAGCTACTTCCGGCGGGCACTGACGACTTCGTAGACCCAGTTCCGCGAGACTGCGCCGTGGTACTTCGATTCGACCAACGCCTCGATGTCCTTGAGGAAGCCCGCACGTGCGAAATCGTCGAGGCCAAGGATGAGCGAATCGGTATTGAGCCAGCCAACGTATGACGCTGCCGTCGAGAAGCTTCTCGGCACCTCGAACCGGTGGCGCTGCACAGAATCGAATTGCGGAGATTCATCAAGCTCCAGAAACATTGCCGGAACGTCGGCGGGTGCCGTGGGCTCGAAGAAGGGGTCGTCACTCAAACCCCACTTCAAATAGTACTTCTGCGTATCGGCGAAGAATCCTGGCGTACCTCCTCGCACGTGGTGCGCATGGACGAGCGTCAGGAAACCGCCAGGCCGTAACGCCTTGGCAGATTTCGGCACCCGCACCTCCGGTTCCAACCAATGAAACGCCGAGGCAGCTACTACTGCATCGAACCTCTCCTCAGGCAGCGTCCAATCCTCAAACGCCGCGATTTCAACCTGTGCGTTCGGAAACGGATCGAGGTTGCGTCGAGCCAGAGCGGCGAGATGAGGCCCCAGCTCAACGGCTATCAAGTCGACGCCATACTCAGCAAGAAACCTACTGAGCTGTCCGGTGCCACACCCGATCTCTAGAACTCGGCTTCCCGGCGCAAGATGCGACGCTGCAATCACACCGTCGACCACCGCTTGCGGACAGTCAGGACGGTACGAGTCGTAAAACTCCGGTACAGAATCGAATGCCTCTCGGCGTCGAACTGGCTGCTTCTCGTCACTCATTGGTCAGAAAGGGTCGGCACATCAATGTCGGGGAGCCTCAATATAAAGCCGCCTTTGTCGTCGAGGTCGAGACGTGGTGCAGTGGTCAGCACGAGGTCCCCCGCAAGTGAGCGACATGACCGGCATTCCATCCTCGGATTGTCGCGCGCTGAGGTCAGCGAGACCCGCGTCAGACAGCGAGAACGTTGCTTCCGCCGTCCCACGACGGAACTCTCGGTTGCTCATCGAACGGGTCAGAGAGACCGAGTGCTGCAAGCGTGAGATCTCCCTTGCTGTAGTTGCACACAGCGTACGCGGTAACGAGATTCGCCTCGTCGTTCGTGCCACCTCCCGACCACGGCTGCTCATCGTCGACTAGGCCAGAAAGCGCGACCGCACTTCGGCATGGGTTCGGGGCTGACAAGCGCCCGTCGCCCCGTCGAGAGCTAGGCGAGTTCGCCAAGGAACGAACCGACGCACGAGCGCCACTCGTCGGGCGCTTCGAGATGGAGGTCATGTGCCGCGCTCTGTACCGAGACCACTCGCGTAGCGGGAGCAAGCTCGCACATGCGACGCGTGAGGACGGGTTCAACTCCCTGACTTCCGCGTACCAACAACGTCGGGCAGGTTATCGTGGCCCATTCATTCCAGTACCCCTGCTCGCGGCACTCACTGAGCGTCCGCAACATGATGTCGGTATCGAAACAAGGCCAAAGACCATCGGCACGACGCTCCAAACCATCGCTCCAAGCGCGTGCATAGGCAGTATCGCCACCAAAGAATTTCAGAGCCGCCTGTCGAGACGGGAACGGTCGAGGCCATCGTTCGAGCCAACGTTCGAGGCGGGGCAGCGGTGACGCGTCGGCCTGCGGAGAGGCCTCCACGACAACGAGCGACCGAACGAGGTCAGGCCGCTGCGACGCCAACAAGAAGGCCGTATGGCCACCGAGTGAATGCCCCACCAGGGCTACTGGCGTCACCGCCAGCGTCGTCAGCCACATCTCGGCATCCCCTACGAACGCACGACGCGAGAGGTCCGCTGGCCGACGTTCACTGCCGCCGTGGCCGCGCTGGTCAGGCAGTAACACTCGGAAGCCGTTGTCGGCAAGCCACAACGCGGTGTCTCGCCACTCAAAGGCGTAGCCACACAACCCGTGCAGCAACATCACGCAAGGACCTTCACCACCAAGATCGAAACAGACCAAATGCACACCGGCGCGGTCCCGTTCATGCAACACAACATCGAGCGGGACCTTCACAGCCACAGAATGCCGCGTCAGAGAGCAGGTTCGCCAAGATCGGTCGATGCGCGGCTAACTGTCGATCACGATCCCTCGCGTCGAAGTCGACGGCGCTGAGGGGCCATCTCGGGTCGGCTCGAAACGACGCATCTCCGCGGAAAATGCAGGCCGCCAGAACATCGGCATGAGCACCGCCTGGTGTTCCGGCGATGAACATAGATACTGCCGTACGCGGTTCCGCTAGGTCACTGCGGGGTTTCGGCACTGCACCTCCGACGTGACCCAGACGCCGGTCGCAATCGAATCCGAGCAGTGCCATCAAAATTCCTCGTCGGACCTTCGCGCCGATCGTCAACTGCGAATTTCTCGGGTGACCACAACACGAGCCTGCGAGACTGACGCGTCCACTGCGAGGATGGTTGACAGGGGGTGCGCGGTGAGCGGCGACGGGGGCGTGATCGTAACTGGCATCAGTCGGCGCATCGGCATCGGTGCCGAGGTCGGTCGAGTCCTCGCGGACGCGGGTTGGCGCGTGTTCGCGACTGGATGGAAGCGGTACGACGCGTCGATGCCGTGGGGTAGCGACACCGTTGAGATCAGCGAGGTGCTGGGGTCAACGGCAACCGCGGGAATGGAGGCCGACTTAGCAGACCCCGCAGTACCGATGTCGCTCTTCGACGCCGCAGAAGAGGCGATCGGACCGATCCGGGCGCTGGTCAATGTGCATACCTACGACCCCGGCGGCGGCATACTCGATATCGACGGCCCAGAACTCGACCGCCACCTCGCCGTGAACGTTCGCGGGACCTACCTCCTATGTCGCGAATTCGTTCAGCGGTACCGACCAGAATCTGGAGCGGGTCGAATCGTGAACTTCTTGAGCGGACCACCGCTCACCGGTTCGGTGGCATACGCAACGTCGAAAGGAGCGGTGCATTGGATGACGCTTTCAATTGCCGGAGAAGTAGCGCCAATGGGGATCACCGTCAATGCAATCAATCCCGGTCCGACCGACACCGGCTGGATGTCGCCAGAACTGCGCGACCGACTCAGCAGCGCCAGTCCGATCGGTCGGACCTCGACACCGCGAGACGCAGCCAACCTCGTTCGGTTCCTCTTGTCTGACGAAGGGGGCTGGGTAACCGCGCAGATGCTCCAATCCGACGGCGGATTCTCCCAACTCGCCCACCCTTGAAACGGAAGCGGTCCGGGCAACCGTGAGTCGACTGCTAGCTGCTCGACGAACGGCTTGCCGCTATGGGAGTTCGGTAAAGACGCCCAGCGGGTGGGTGGTTACCCGAAGACGCGTCGATCGTGTCCCGCTCGAAGCGTCGCGCTCGGGCTTCGGGCTTCGGGCACAATGCTGAAACTGTTGTCGATATTTGGTGATCATCTGAGAGACTCTCGGCGTGGGATTCGGCCCTCGCATCGTTGGACAGCGAGTCGTCCTGCGGTCGCCACTAACTGCTGACCGCGAAGCCCGTCGCGCGTTCGGCCGTCACGAAGAGATTCAACGGATGTACGGCGTGGCCACGCCGACAACGGGACCGTGGACCGACGACGACGCCGAACGATGGTTTCATCGCCTGGGCACTGGCGACACAATCGAATGGGTTATCGACGCGGACGAGCGTTTGCTCGGCGCAACTCGGCTGACCTTCGATGGGCCGTCAAGCGCGAAATATGCAATCGGGTTCTTCGACCGACTCGACTCGGCCAAGGGTTCGGAACTGAGGTGACCCGCCTCGTTGTCCGTCACGCGTTCGATGAACTCGGACTCGCGCGGATTCACTTGGACGTGTTCGAGTTCAACGTGCGCGCGATCCGCTGCTACGCCAATGCTGGCTTCCAAGTCGTAGGACGCAAACCGTCTGAGGTTGTTGTCAACGCCGCAGTGGTCGACGACATTGTGATGTCGATCTCCGCCGCTAACGACCACGCCACCCAGCCACAACCGCGGTCGTGACCGCGCTCCTTGCCAAGCCGCAGCCCGCGCTCATTCGCCATCGCCACGGAGTCGCGGTCGCGCGAGCCAAGTCGCTTCCGTTTCCGAACGAGCCGTGGCATGACGTGCAGTTCTCGGAAGCCTCGGTTGCGGCACTCACCGCCGATCACGATCCCGCCCGACGAAGGCGGCCGTCGCTGAGGGGACGAGCGTTGTCGAGTCGTGACCGTCAATCGGGTCAGAATGGGGTCACCGTCGGAATACCACTCGAACGCGTAGATCCATCCGGCGACTTCCGCAGCAACGAACTGCGGTAACGGACCGGAACGGAAGGGGCGGGAAGTTCAGTCCACGAGTCGCTCCGAGCGTCGATTCGGGTCCTCGACCAGCGCGGCACCTAGGCGATCACTGCGTCGTTGACGGTGTGCCAATTGCAACCAAGCTCGCGGGTGGAAGACCTGCACTATCGAAGTCGGCCGCTAGTGATGAAGTAGCGCAATCCCGCGAGCCGCGCCGCGCCTCGACGCCGGTCGCTGCCTGCGATCCAGTGAAGCAGGTCCACCACGATGTCGGCGGACAGCCCATACAGCGTGACGTTCGGAGATCTGAGAATGTCGTCTTCGTAGTCGAGGTCACCGAGCGGGACGATCTTGACGGTGTGAGCGTCGCTGCGCGCGAGTTCGCGCAGATCGACGGCGATGACTTCTTCGACCTCCGCAGGTGCGTGGCGGAAAGCGGGGACGCCGTCGTACCAGCCGACGACCGGAGTCACCAGATTGCCAGTGTTGCTCCACGCGTCGTCGAGTCGACCGAGGATCGAGACGCGTCGCGTGTCGATGCCGAGTTCCTCACCGGCTTCTCGCAACGCTGTCGCTTCGGGCGGTTCGTTTAGGTCGCAGCGCCCGCCCGGAAGCGAGATCTCCCTTGGGTGCGCCCTCAGTTCGGCTGCGCGGCGGGTCACGGCAAGCATGGGGGCACTGTCTTGCGCCCAAACCAACAACAGCACTGCGGCGGGTCGCAACTCGATAGACAAGGTTTCGACTGGGAGACGATCGGCAGGACGATTCCGTATCGCGTCGAGACGCGATTTGACTTGACCGACATCCACGGTGTCAGTAGAGCATCCACGCGTTGCAGTTGCCAGTGTCGCCCGTCGTGATGCCAACGCGGGCGTGGCCCTCGACGGGCAGGTACTCAAACTTCGCGCCGCTCGATGTCCAGATGCATCCGTCGATGCAATGGCCGAAAGCCGAAAGCCGAGAAGAACTGTTGGGCGCTCTGATTGAAATCCCATAACGACAGTTGCAGCTCGCGCACCCCAAGTTCCTGCGCCCAAGCCAGGACCGCGGACGTGAGAGCCCTTCCGATACCCCGGGTGCGAACTTCGAGGCGCACTGCGATCTGATCAAGCTCGATCATGGCTACCGCGCGAGTAAACGGTGTTTCCGGTCGTTCCAGATACACGGCCACCACGTAGCCGAGCGGGATCTCATCTTCAGATTGGCAGAGCCAAGCCCGCGTCTCCGATCTCGAAGGGAACCCGTATTGGCGTCCGCTCGTACCGAGCCACTCATCGAATACGGGCACCACCCGGTCCGCGTCAGCGGGCAGAAATCGATCGGGGTGGACCTGATGGTGGAGCCCTTGAACGATTCCATTCAGTTCTGCGATCGTCGCCGCGTCGTCACGCGTGGCGATCCGAATTGTGAAGCCGCTTGTGTCCATGGGGCCATGCTCGCACGCGCAATGTGAGCGGTAGGACAGATTTCTTGTTGCCGCGACGAGCCGGCCGCGCGAGTGGACGACTGCAGCCCTCCGAAGCATCAGCGGCGCGGCTAACTGAGCACGATCTCTCGCGTCGGAGTCGACGGCTGCTCAGTCGAGATCCCACAAGAGGCGGTAGTAGCGGCTTCGGCCTGGGTCTGGCTCGATGCCATAGGCGTCGAGCAGAGCGTGTTCCCAGCCAGGCCCGTAGTTCCACTCCGTGCTCCAGGTGGCGATGGCCAGATCGGCCCAACGATCCGCGACGCCGAGCGCTCCGAGATCGACATGACCCGACCAGTCGCCATCATCGGTGAGCAGGCTGTTCGGGGCACAAGCGTCGCCGTGGCAGACCACCAATCGGTCGATGGCTGGCGGTGCGTCGAGGGCGGCGAGAGCGGCTTGTGTCGAAAGTGTCTGGTGGCATGGATGCCAGAGCGAGGGATTAGTCGCTGCAATTGCGACCTGGTGATGCGCGTTGTTGACGCGGCTTTCAACAGACCATGAGTACGGACAGCCAACGACCGGCGCGTGGTCATGGAGGTGGCGCAAACCGCGTCCGATTGCTGCCACCGCGATCGCTGGTTCGCGCTTCCACCGCTCGCTGATTGCGGACTCTCCGGGTAGCGGCGTAGTAATAAGCCACGAAGCGGTCTCATCAGCCCCAGCGCCAAGAACCCGCGGCACTCGACTGAACGGAGCCAACCACATCAATCGCGCCGCCTCCGCGACGCAATCCAGGCCGCTCCCCGACGACGCCCACTTCACGAAGCACCGCTCGTCGCCATGGCCAAGCACAAAGGTGAGACCGCCGAGTTCGTTGCGCCACACCACTTGGAGGTCGCGGCCGCCCGCCAGCTCGCTCACAAGCTGCGGCACGTCAAATTCACCGGGCGGCGGTCCAGACAAGATGCGCTCCGCCTCTCAGGCCATCGAAAACCTAACGCAAGGCGTCCACGCTCGCGGGAAGCCTAGGCACTTGTGATGAATGGGTACCGTATGCCGCGCCAACAGTGACACCGAGCTTCGGCCCTACAGATGCAAATCATTGCGGGTCGATGCGTCGAAACAGCGATCGCCGACACCCGACTCGGCGCGACGCGCCCCGAGCGCCGCTGAGCTTGATCGGTCTGAGGGGGCACTACCGATGGCTGCGCGCAGCGCGATCGCTCGGTCTCCGTCGATCCAACGGGGACACCGGTCAAGTTATCGAAGGCGCGGCAACGAAGTCCGCGAGCCAGGTACATTCGCGTACGTGGCCGCGCCGCTCGACCCCGACTTTCTACAGCGCGAGGCGGAGGGGGTCCGGCGAGACCTGGGCCTCGATGACACGCTTGGTGTGTTGGGTCAGGTGCATATCGTTGGCAGCGCCGCGTTGGGGTTGATGGTGCGGCGAGATCTCGATCTGACGATCGTGTGTGATCGACTCGATGTGTTGGAACTGTACGCCGCGGGAGCGAGCCTGGTTCGGCATCCGCATGTCCGTGAGCTCACGTTCCGAAACGATTGCGGCCACTGGAATATCGACCCGATGTATCCCGACGGTGTGTATTGGGGGATCGACTATCGAGAAGGCGACGTGCGGTGGAACCTAGACATCTGGTTTGTTGACGAGCCCGATCGCCAACCCGACCTTGCCCACGTCCGAGAGTTCCCTGCGAGGCTGACGCCGGAGACCCGCGAGGCGATCATGAAGATCAAGAGTCTCTGGTGCGATCGCCCGGAGTATGGCGGTGTAGTGAGGTCATACGACATTTACATCGCTGTGCTCGACCACGGTGTACGAACGACGGGCGACTTCGACGCATTTCTCAAGTCCCGGTGACGGAGTACGACGACGCGCTCTGCCGACCAGAAATCGTTGCTTTTGACTGGTCGGGTAGGGGCACAAGCACTCCTCGCGTTTCGGCCAGCACGACACCGGGAGTTCGCGCGAGTCGGCTGGCGGTCGGCCACGAAAATTGCGATTTCAGTAGCTGGCCCGGAAGAGAATTCGCTTGAAGGCATAGAAGTAGGGCTGCTGCTGGCCGATTCTCGCAAGAAGCCGCTCTCGGTAGCGCTCAACGAAGCGGTCATAAAGCTCAGGCGACAG
>DATLFA010000012.1:0-85224 GCA_035525225.1 Acidimicrobiales bacterium | reverse complement strand
CACCACCGCGCCGCCCACGACCCCAAAATCCGACTCGTCATGGAACCCGACGGCACCCTCCATATCACCTACCCCGACGGCACCACCGAAACCACCAAACCCCCAATCCGACAACCCGGCTTCCCATGGAACTGATCAACGCGACGATCAAATGTTGCGGGTGCGGCCGACCCAATACGGCTCGCGCAGCTTGCGCTTGTAGAGCTTGCCGTTGGGATCGCGTGGCATCTCGGTGGTGTAGTCGATCGAACGAGGGTGTTTCTGCCGAGCGAGATTCTCCCGGCAATAGTCCATGATCGACTTCGTGGTGGCGTCGTTGGGCTCTGCGCCGGCACGCAACTCGACGACCGCCTTGATCTCTTCGCCGGTGTCCTCGTTGGGCACACCGAATACCGCGACGTCGGCCACGGCTGGGTGCTGGATGAGCGCGCCCTCGATCTCGGCGGGATACACGTTGACCCCACCGACGATGATCATGTCGTTCGACCGGTCGTTGAGGAACAGGAATCCATCGGCGTCGAAGTAACCGACATCGCCGACGGTCCAGAAACCCGACTCCTTCAGGCGACTCTTGCTCGTCTTCTCGGCGTCTTTGTAGTACTCGAACTGGTTGCCGCCCATGCGCATGTAGATCGTCCCCGACTGGTACGGCGGCAGCTTCTCACCCTCTTCGTCCACGACGATCACTTCACTGTTTGGCCACGGCTTGCCGACCGTGCCCGGATGCTGCATCCACTCCTTGGCGCTGACCCATGTGCCGCCACCTTCGGTCGCGGCGTAGTACTCCCACAGCGAGTCGCCCCACCATTCGATCATGCGCTTCTTGGTCTCGACGGGGCACGGCGCGGCGGCGTGCACCATCGACCGCAACGACGACACGTCGTACTTCAGTCGAACGTCGTCGGGCAACTGCAACATACGGTTGAACATCGTCGGCACCATGTGGCTCTGTGTGACGCGATAGCGCTCGTAGCGCTCGAGCGCGCCTTCGGCGGTCCAACGGTCCATCAGCACGACCGAGTGGCCGATCTGCAACGACGTCGTCGTCCAGTTGTTGACCGCGGTGTGGTAGAGCGGCGCCTGCGTGATGTGCACGTTTCCCTCGTGCGGGCGGCAATTGAACAACAAGAACAATCCGCCCGAATTCGCGCCCATCGTGTCCGGGTCGACCGCGGGCAACGCACGCCGTACGCCCTTGGGACGTCCGGTGGTGCCCGACGTGTAGAACATGTAGGCACCGGTCGAGCGATCGTCGGGCCGTTCGCTCGACTGCCCGGCGATCAACTCTGCATACGGATGAAAACCTTCGACCGCGCCGACCGAGAACCGATTGGCGGCCGGCACGTTGGTCTCGGCCAGCACGCGCACCGCTTCGGTGGCGAATCGTTCGTTGACGATGAAGGCCTTGGTCTCGCTGTCATTGACGATGTAGGCGATCTCGGGACCGACGAGATGCCAGTTGACCGGTGTGTAGTAGAAGCCGCCTTGGAACGCCGCGAGCGCGAAGGCCACCTGTTCGAAGCTGTTGGGCAAGACGGTGGTGACCTGATCGCCCCGCTCGAGCCCAAGGGCCCGCAGCCCGTGCACGATCCGGTTGGTGAGCGCGTAGAGCTCGCCGTAGGTCATCACGTTGTGCTCGGGATCGATGACCGCGATGTGGCCGGGGTCGGCCTCGGCGATCTTCCAGAAACCAACCGCGTCGGTGTTCGCCATAACCGGCCCCCTTCGAAACGTCGCGGGATCGTAGAGCAGCGCCGGGGCGCCCGACGAAGGCAACCGGGATTCGATGAGACGGTTTTCACACGAGCCCGGGGAGTGTGCTGAGATATGCCAACCGACGACCCGGGAGCAACGATGGCGCGAGCATCGATCGACACCACACTGGCCAAGATCCCTCTCTTCAAGGAATGCACGAAGAAAGAGTTGCAGGCAGTGTCCCGTCTCGTCACTCCGATTCAGGTCAAGGCGGGGAAGGTCCTCACGAAGGAGGGCGACGCCGGCCGCGAGTTCATGATCATCGCCAGCGGGACCGCGTCGGTGCGGCGCAAGGGCCGCAAGATTGCCACGCTCGGCTCGGGCGACTTCTTCGGTGAACTCGCGTTGCTCGCCGGGGTGCCGCGCACGGCAACGGTCATCGCCGAGACCGACATGGTCGTCGAAGCACTGAACCGCGCCGAATTCGCCACCCTGCTCGACGAAAGCCCGTCGATCGCCCGCAAGGTGCTGTCGGCCGTGGCCAAGCGCAGCTACGACAACGAGCCGCGCTCACTGCATTGAGTTTCTTAGCTCTTCGCGCAAGCGCTCATCGCACTCCGTAACCGGGCTGATCACCAGCCGGGCGGCAGCGTGGTGAAGTCGGGCGCGCGCTTCTCGGCGAACGCCCGCAAGGCCTCGGCGTTGGCCGGGCCCGCCATGAGCTTGGCGAACGCCGCGTTCTCCCGCGACCTCGCCGCGGCGATCGGTTCGCGCTGCGATTCGATGATGGTGCGCTTGGTCTCGATCAGCGAACTGATCGGCAGCGCGGCGAGCGTGCGGGCGTGATCGAGCGTCGTCGCCATCAATTCGTCGGGCTCGCACTGGCGCCAGACGAGACCCATCGCCACGCAATCGTCGGCCGACATCCACTCGGAGCTCATCAACGCCCAAGTGGCGTTCTGCCGACCGATGAGCTGCGGGAAGGTGAAGCTGCTGGCGGCCTCGGGTGCTACTCCGAGGCTGGTGAAAGGACACCGCAACCGCGCCTCGCTCGACATGAACGCCAGGTCGGCGTAGCCGAGGATGGTTGCGCCGATGCCCACACCGATGCCGTTGACGGCGACGATCAACGGCTTGGGGAAGACGGTCAGGAGATCGATCATGCCGGCGAAACCGTGGCGCCCGGCCACGAAGGTGGGGTCGCCCTGCGATCGCCGCGCCATCTCGAGCAGGTCGGTGCCGGCGCAGAAGGCCCGCCCGGCTCCGGTGATCACCACCACCGCCACCGAATGGTCTTCTGCCGCGGCGAGCAACGCATCGGTCGTGGCGTCGTAGAGCGCTTCGTTGAAGGCGTTGAGCGCTTCGACGCGGTTGAGGGTCAATACGCGGACACGTGAGTCGTCGGAGATCTCGAGCACCGCAGCAGCCTAATGGGACGCGCTCGCCCTTCTCGGCGGTGATCCGCGCGACCTATTGAGCTGTTCGGTGCAAGGAGTCGATACACCTATCGCAGCCCGTGCCGTCGAATGTCGGCTCGGTTCTGGTGGCACTGCCACCAGACGATGCAACGGAGGGACGGCGGGTGGGGTTTGCCCTACCTCACCCGCCGCACTCCGTGCTATTCGGGCGGGTCGTGGCACTTCTCGGCTCTTCTCGGCTCGTCGAAGTCGCTTGCGCGATGATCGCGGGCATGGGCGGATTGGTCGACGGCAAAGTCGTACTCGTGACCGGCGCGGCCTCTGGCATCGGTTGCGCCGCCGCGCTGCTGTTCAACGCAGAAGGTGCCCGTGCGGTCGCCGTTGCCGACATCGACGTCGAGTTGGCGAACGAGACGGCCGGTATGGTGCGCGTCGCGGGTGGCACGTCACTCGCCCTCGCAGTCGACATCGCCGACGCGAGCGCGGTCGACGCGATGGTCACGCGTACCGTTGCGGAGTTCGGGCGTCTGGATTGCGCGTTCAACAATGCCGGGGTCGCGGGACGACCGGCACGCACCGCCGACTGCACCGAGGAGAACTGGAACCTCGTCATCGGCGTGATTTTGACCGGTACGTGGCTGTGCATGCGCCGCGAGTTGCAACAGATGCTCTCGCAAGGCGGGGGCGCCATCGTCAACACAGCTTCTGTGTCGTCGTCCTTCGCCAGCCCCGCCCTACCCGCGTACACCGCCGCCAAGCACGGCGTCGCCGGGCTCACGCGTACCGCGGCACTCGAGTACGTGCTCGACAACATCCGTGTCAATGCCATCTGTCCGGGAGCAACGCTGTCGCGCATGATGCTCGAGAATGCAGGCTCATCGCCCGATGCGCTCGAACGAATCGCTCGGAGCCAGCCCGGGCAACGCATCAGCGACCCGCTCGAACAGGCACAGGCGGCCGTGTGGTTGTGCAGCGATCGGGCGTCGTTCGTCAATGGCACGCTGCTCACCGTCGACAACGCCGCGACCGTAGGAGGCACCTACACGCACGAGGGCCGCGCCGACGCCGAATCGGCGGCGCGATGACGACGAGCAAACAGATCACGCTGCTCCGCAAACGCGACGATGTCGACGACTTCACCTTTGCCCACCACTTGGTCGACCACGGCGCACTCACTGCGCAGCATTGCGACGGCGTCGCTAAGGTCGCGGTCAACATCGTGCAGACCGATCAGCGGCTCTTCGAAGCAATCGGCCTGCGGGTGCGCCCGATCGAATGGCATGGTCTCGTCCACACTTGGTTCGATTCACCGCACCCGGCGCCACGGGCTTGGCGCTATCCACATTCCGAACGAGCGCTCACCGACCACCTGTTGACGATCGCCGCGAACAGCACCGGATGGTGGGTCGACGAGAACGACGCGTGGATGTACGACCGCGATTGGCCCGACGGCGTCGCGACCCCGGGCGTCAAGCAGATGTCGTTGGTCGCACGCCGGCCCGACATCACCTTCGAAGAGTTCGTCGCTCGCTATCGCAACCACGTCAACATCGCGAAGCTCCACCACATCGGCTGCTGGCAGTACGTGCAAAACTTCATCGCCGCGCCGACCGGGACCCGACCCGGTCCGCACATCGACGGCATCTCCGAGCTGTGGTTCCGCTCCGTCGACGACATGATCGAGCGGTTCTACACCGCGCCGGCCAGCCCGGACGCCGTCCGCGACGACACCACCGGCTTCATCGATTTCTCCAACACCCGCTCGTACCTCACGATCGAGACGATCGTCTTCTCGATATGACGCGGTCACCGCCGCGTCAGCGGTTGACCGACTCGGCGAAGGTGATGAAATAGCCGTTGGGGTCGCGCAAGCCCATCTCGCGCATGCCCCACTCGCGCACTTCGGGACCCCACTCGATAGGTGTGTGGTGGCGAATGGACTGGTGCACGTCGGTCACGCTGTCGGGATAGATGTAGAACGTGCCGGTGAAGCACGGCGGTTCCGACCACGGCGTGTCACCGGCGAGGAACTGCAAGATCAACCCGTCGCGCTCGAGCTCGCACCATGTAGCAACGCCCTTGTCCGGGAACTGGCCTCGCAATGCGAAGCCGATGCGGGTGTACCAGTCGATGGTGGCGCCCATGTCGAGCGTCTTGAGTATCGCCGTCGCGCCCACCGCGAGGACACTACTCAACGGTTGTTGGCCATCATGCCTCCGTCGACGGGGATCACCGTGCCATTGAGATACGAGCTCGCCGGCAGCACCAACGACAAGATGATGTGCGCGACCTCTTCGGGCTCGCCGTAACGACCGACCGGCACCCGCCGCTTCGCGAACGTGTTCTTCGAATCCTCGGGGATCTGCGCGGTCATGCCTGTGCGGATCGGCCCGGGGCAGATCGCATTGGCCGTCACGCCCGACCGGCCGAGCTCGACGGCCAGTGAACGCGTCAGGCCGATCACGCCGTGCTTCGACGCGGTGTAGGGACCGGTGCGAATCGTCGCCCCGAGCCCTTCGGTCGACGCGATGTTGACGATGCGACCGTCGCCGTTGCGGCGCAGATCGTCGAGGCACGCGCGCACGAAGCGCATCGGCGCGGTCAGGTTGATGGCGATCGCCTTGTCCCACGCCTGCGGAAACTGCGCGTCGTCGTACGGTGCCGCGGCGGTGGTTCCTGCGTTGTTGATCAAGATGTCGATCGGGCCGAGGGCACGGCGCACCTCATCGACCGTCGCCGTGATCGCGCCATCGTCGGAGACGTCGCATACGAATGCCACGATGGTCCCCGACGACTCTGCGACGAGAGACGCCAGCCCGGCCCCGTCGAGGTCGAGCGCGGCGACCAACGCGCCCTCGCGCGCGAAGAGCGCCGCCGTCGCTCGCCCCATTCCCGAGGCCGCGCCGGTCACAATGGCCACGCGGCCGGTGATCGACCGGCTCAGCCGGCTGATGATCCCGTCGCGTGCAGAACTCGGCAGTCCGGGACTCTGCAATCCGGGACTCGGCAGTTCGGGACTCATCAGGTCGGCGAGTCAGCGAATCTTCTGGACGACGGTGCCCGTGACGGCATCACCCGACGCGATCAGCGCGCCCATCTTGCCCCGCAACGCGGTGAGCACCTCACCGCCGAGGTGCGTGTCCATCGCCGCCTGATCGCGGTAGTGCTCGTAGAAGTACAGCGTGTCGGGCTGATCGCCCTCGATGAGGGTGTAGAGCATGGTGCCGGGCTCGTTCGCCGCGACGGGGAACATCTCGGAGAACACTTTCGCCAGCTCATCGCGCTTGCCCGGATGAGTGACGATCGTTGCGATCATGACGCGGTCGTTCATTGGTTCCCCAGACTTCGATGGTTCGGTGCGGCGTCATGCTTGCACACCCCCAAGGCCCAGGCTCCCGCACGGCCGTGCTTCCCGCTCCGGCCGCTCACGGCCATTCGGGCCGCTTTCCCGCTCCGGCCGCTCGGGCCGTGCTTCCCGCTCCAGCGTATGCTCGACCACGTGGCTGAATCCGCTGACAACGCGACCAGATCCGAGCCCCGCGGCATCGCCCGACCCGCAGTCGACGAATGGCTGAGCGCGCACGTCGAGGGCGCGACCGCACCGTTCGACTACAAGCTCATCGCGGCCGGCGGATCCAATTTGACGTTCCGCGTCACCGACGATGCCGGTCACCAGTGGGCGCTGCGGCGTCCACCTGACGGCCACACGCTGCCCACGGCGCACGATATGCATCGCGAGTACCGGCTCATGTCGGCCCTCGCCGGCAGTGCCGTGCCGGTGCCCGCATGCATCGCCTACTGCAGCGACAACTCTGTCACCGGCGCGCAGTTCTACGTCATGAGCTTCGTCGACGGCCACATCCTGCGCGACCGCGCGTCGTGTGCCGCGATGACCGAGCACGACGCCGACGTTGCGACCGATTCGTTGGTCGACGTCCAGGTCGCAATGCACACCGTCGACATCGACGCCATCGGCCTCGGCGACTTGGCCAAACGCGACGACTACGTCGGGCGCCAGCTCAAACGCTGGCGCGACCAGGTCGAGCGGGTCAACATCCGCGAGTTGCCGCTCATGGTCGAGCTGCACGAGCGCATGGCGCGCGCCAAGCCCCGCGAGGTCGCTCCCCCTGCCCTGGCGCATGGCGACTATCGCTTCGACAACACGGTCATGAACGACGAGTACAAGATCGCCGCGGTGCTCGATTGGGAGCTGTGCACCATCGGCAACCCTGTCGCCGACTTCGCGTGGTCGATGCTCTACTGGACGGACCCCGGGGCAACGATGTTCGTCCTCAGCGATCCGCCGACGCTCGAGCCCATCTTCTGCCGCAGCGACGAAGTCGTCCGCCGCTATCAAGCGCGATCGGGGTTCGACCTCTCCGCCTTCCCCTACTACAGGGTGTTCTCGTGGTGGAAGCAGGCGTGCATCGTCGAGGGCGCGTACGCGCGCAGGCTCGCCGGCGCAACCGGCGGCATGACGTCGACGGGCAGCGTCCACGACATTGCTCTGCGCGTCGACCGCATGCTCGAACACGCGCACGAACTCGCCCGCGGCGTGCTGTGACGTCACTGCCGGAGCACGGCCTCGACCGCCGGCCGAGCATCATCCTCGACTGCGATCCCGGGGTCGATGACTCGCTCGCGATCTTGACCGCGGCGCGCTACGGCGACCTCATCGGCATCACGACTGTCAACGGCAACGTCTCGGTCGAGCACACCACCCGCAACGCGCTGGCCGTTACCCAGATCGCCATGCTCGACGTCTGCGTGCACCGAGGTGCCGACCGACCACTCGTCGCGCCGGTGCACGGCGCGACTCGGGTCCACGGAACCACCGGCTTCGGCAAGGTCGACCATCCCGAGTTGCGTTGCGGCGTAACCAGCGACGACGCCGTCGGCTATCTGTTGGACATGAGCCGCAGTCGTGACGACATCGACCTCATCGCAGTCGGGCCGTTGACCAACGTCGCGCTCGCCGTTCGGCGCGATCCCGCCTTCGTCTCACGGCTGCGCAGTCTCACGATCATGGGCGGCGCCGCGAACGGGTTCGGCAATGTCACTGCCGTCGCAGAGTTCAACATCTGGGCCGACCCCGAATCGGCGGCGATCGTGTTCGACGCCGGGATCACGCCGACGCTGATCCCGCTCAACCTCACCCACCAGGTCATGGCCGATCGGGCGACGATCGACCAGCTGTACGCCGCCGCGACGGCCACGTCTACCCTCATCGCGAACCTGTTGGATCACACGATC
Source organism: Acidimicrobiales bacterium (assembly GCA_035525225.1). Taxonomy (GTDB): domain Bacteria; phylum Actinomycetota; class Acidimicrobiia; order Acidimicrobiales; family WLNW01; genus DATLFA01. The sequence goes on along the minus strand of DATLFA010000012.1, from coordinate 76,858 downwards.
GGCATCGCCGTGGATGGCCGCGCCGCGCTGCATGATCCGTCCGCGGTGTTGGCGGTCACCCATCGCGAGCTCTTCGGCCTGCGACCACGACGCGTCGACATCGAATTGACGGGAACGCACACGCGGGGCATGACCGTTGTCGACGAGCGCAGGCATAGCGCCGCTCACCCCAACGCCCTGGTGGGCTACGACGTCGATCACGTCGCCGCGCTCGAATTGATCGTCGAGGCGTGCAGGGACCCATTCAGGTCCGGCGCCAACGCGACGAAGAACGTGCCATGAGCCCGCTCGTCATTCTCGATCGGGGCGCGCTCCGAGTACACCGGCCCCCGACCGGCACGACGATCACCCTCGCCCCGGCCGATGCCGCCAACCGGCAACCGGTGTGGTCGCCCGACGGACAGTGGATCGCGTGGTCCCGCTTCGACCGCCGATCGAGCGACGGCTTGGCCAAGGTAGTCGTCGTCGACCTCGCCACTCCCGAGGAACGCGTCGAGCTCGACGTGATCTTCCCCGCGTTCTACATGCACTGGCGGCCGGACTCCGGCGCGATCGCCACCCTCGGCGAAGGTCCGCTCGGCTTGGAGCTCACCGTCATCGACATCGCAACCGGCAAGTCGGAGATTCTGGCGCGTGGCGGCCCGCTGTATTTCGACTGGCAGGACAACGGCGCCCTGCTGGCCAACGTCGGGAGCGACGACAGCCGTCGCTTCGAATACCACAGCGGAGCGACCGCGGGAGTGTCCTTCGACGCGCACGCGCCCGCCGCGTTCGCCGCGCCGGCGCGCATCCACGGCACCGACGGGTTCGTCGCCGCAGTACGCACCGGCAACGCGAGCCAAGTGGTGATCTTCGGTGCCGACGGTTCGATCACGCGCACGCTCGGCACGTTCAACGGGTTCGTCCGATTCGTCGTGTCACCCGATGGCCGGCGCGTGGCGTGGGTCGTCAGTCGCACCGTGGTCGACATCTCGCTCGACCCGAAGAGTGTGGCGGCCGATCGTTTGTATGTGCACGACCTCGCGACCGACACGACGTCGACAGTGGTCGATCGGATGCCCATCGTCTTCGAGTTCAGCCCCGACAACGACAAGGTGCTCTACCTGTCGGTGGACGACCTCGGCGGTGCTCGCTGGATGCGCTGGCACGTGTGGTCCGAAGGTGGCGGGGACCAACCGCTCGACTGGTGCCGGCCATCGGCCGTCGAGGCACGCGAGTACATCCCTTTCGCCGAGCAGCACGCGCGCGGTCAGCGACGGTGGGCACCCGACAGCAGGGCGTTCTGCTACGCGGGCACGGCGACGAGCGGCAAAGAAGGCGTCTGGTTGCAGACGCTCGACTCGGACGAAGCGACGTTCCTGTCGACGGGTCAAGCCGCTTGGTGGTCTCCCGCGAACTAGCTTCGCGCCATGGCCGAGCAAGTCGTCGCAGCAATCCAAACCGGCCCGCGCGCCATCGAGCTCGCCGAGTTCCCTCGCCCTGCGGTCGGACGCGACGATGCGTTGCTGCGCGTCGAAGCCTGCGGCATCTGTGGCACCGACGTCGAGCAGTACCGCGGCCAACTCGAGGGCACCATCGATCTTCGCTACCCGTTGATCCCCGGCCACGAGCCCGTCGGCGTGATCGACGCCATCGGCGCCGATGCCGCGGCACGGTGGCAACTACACGAGGGCGATCGTGTTGCGGTCGAGCCGTTCTTGCCGTGCGGCAGCTGCGCCTACTGCCTCACGGGCGCGTACGAGCATTGCAACGGTTGGGAGCGGATGATGTCGTACGGCTTCATCGGCACCGACGTCGCGCCCACATTGTGGGGCGGTTACGCGACGCACATGTATCTCCACCCGAAAGCCGTCATCCACAAAGTGCCGGCGGGTATCGCGCCCGAGACCGCGGTGTTGTTCAATCCGCTGGGCGCCGGTGTGCGGTGGGGTGTCACCTTGCCCCGTACGACGATCGGCTCGAAGGTCGTGGTGCTGGGGCCCGGCCAACGCGGTCTCGCCTGCGCGATCGCCGCCAAGCTGGCCGGCGCGTCGCTGGTGATCATCACCGGGTTGACCCGTGATCGGCACAAGCTCGACTTGGCCGTGGAGCTCGGTGCCGATGTCGCCATCGATGTCGAACGCGAAGACCTGGTGCCGCGCGTGCGCGAGCTCACGGGCGGCGGCGCGGATATCGTCGTGGACGTGAGCGCGGTCGCGACGCAACCGGTGATCGATGCCGTCGAGTGCGTGCGACCGGGCGGCACGATCGTGCTCGGCGGGGTGAAGGGCCACACGGTGCCCGACTTCCCGAGCGACAAGATCGTGCTGCGCGGGATCACCGTCATCGGCGCACGCGGCGTCACTGCGCCCGGCTACCGAGAGGCGCTGGCGATCATCGACGGCGGCGCGCTACCGCTCGATCGCATGCGCACGCATCAATTCGCCCTCGCCGACGCGGAGCTGGCCGTTCGAACCCTCGCCGGTGAAATCGAAGGCGAAGAAGCCATCAACGTCGTCATCCGTCCGTAGCCACCGCGTCAGACGAAGCGCCATTCGCCCACGGCTAGACCGTCCAGTGTGTAGTCGCCGATGTGCGTGCGCACCAACGACGTGACCTCATAGCCGAGGTTGGCGAACATCCGGCGCACCTGGCGATGCCGCCCTTCTGTCAGCGAGACGGCGTAGGTCGACGCGTCGAGCGCCTCGAGGACCGCCGGCCGGCACGGTGTCTCTTCGCCGCGCAAGAGCAACGTCCCCGACGCGAACTGCTCGACGAGGCGCGCGAGATCAGCGCCAGGGGATCGATCGAGCGTGACGACATAGCGCTTTTCGACGTGGCGCCGCGGCGAGGTCAACGCGTGCACCAGCGCGCCGTCGTCGGTCACGAGCACGAGCCCGCTCGAGTCCTTGTCGAGGCGCCCGACGGTGGTCGGCAGAGGGCTGCGCAGCAGCCACTGTTCGGGCAACAGGTCGAAGACGCGCGGGCCCTCGCGATCCGAATGGGAGCAGACATAGCCGACCGGCTTGTGGAGCGCGACGAGCAGGCCGAGAGGCGCGTCGAGCGGCTCACCGTCGAGGGTCACCGCCTCGGGGTCGACCGAACGGGTGGCGTCGGTCACGACCTCGCCGCCGACCGAGACCCGACCGCTCTTCGCGAGGCGATGGGCGTCCTTGCGCGTGCCGTAGCCGAGGTTGCCGAGCAGCCGATCGATCCGCACCTTCGCCACTGATCCCTCCCGTTCTGTTGGCGCTTTACCGGTGTATACACCGGTAAAGCGCCAACAGAACCCGTATGAACGGGGGGTGGGCGCGAGAGGGAGCGGCGCGAGGGGGTCGCCTACACTGGCCGGGCGAGAAAAAGGGGGCGTCGATGGATCACGATTCGGATCAGACCCAACCAGCCATTGGCGGAGCAGCCGCCTGGATGCCCAAGGCCATGATGGGCGTCGGCCGCGAGCTGACCGATCACCAGAAGCTGGCCTGCGCTTTTCGCCATCTCGACGACCTCGGCTTCTGCGAGAACTTGACCGGCCACATCACCTGGCAGCGCGAGGGTGAGGAGAACTTGCTGGTCAACCCGTGGGGCATCTGGTGGGCCGAGACCAAAGCGTCGGACATCTTGACGATCACCTATGCGGGCGAGGTGCTCGACGGCATGTGGGATGTGACGCCGGCGTTCCACATCCATACCGAGTTGCACCGGCGCCGCAAGGACGCCCGGGTGATCGTGCACAACCACCCGATGTACGCCACCATCTTGTGTGGCATCGGGATCCTGCCCGAGATCATCCACCAGAACTCGTCGATGTTCTTCGACGAGATGGTGTTCATCAACGAGTACGACGGCGAGGTCGCGTCGGCTGATCTCGGCGCCGAACTCGCGGAGCGGGTCGGCGAAGCGTCTGTCGCGCTGTTGGCCAGCCACGGCGTCCTCGTCACCGCGCCGACCATCGAAGAGGCGACCTACAAGTCCGCCGCCCTCGAACGCACTTGCGAGATCATGTACAAGACGATGCTGACCGGGCACAAACACTTCCCGTTGTCGCCGTCGGTGATGAAGCCGATGAAGGCGTCGCTGATCGAGCGAGCCGTCTTCGCATATTGGGACGGCGCGGTACGCCAACTCATCGCCGCCGAGCCCGAAGTCCTCGACTGAACATCCGTTAGGAGCGATCAATGGCGATATCACTCGAAGAACTCACCGCGAACGCCAACTTCACCCGCAACGTCAAGGGCAAGGTGACGTTGCTGCCCGACCCGCCGCGTGCCGAGCGGCGCTATTTGATGATCTCGTGTGATGACCACATCGTGGAGCCGCCGCACGCGTTCGAAGGCCGCGTCCCGGCGAAGTTTGCCGACCGCGCACCGCGTGTCGTCGACATCGACGGCGTCGAGTCGTGGCTCTTCGACGGCGAGATGATGCCCAACGTGGGTTTCAACGCGGTCGCGGGCCGCCCGATCGACGAGTACAGCTTCGACCCGACCCGCTTCGAACACATGCGTCGCGGTGCGTGGGACATCGAGTACCGCCTGCGCGACATGGATCTCGACGGCGTCTACGCCTCGTTGTGCTTCCCGTCGTTCCTGCCCGGCTTTGCCGGCCAGCGCATCTATCAGGTCGCCAAGGACACCGAGCTCGCCATCGCCACGACCCGCGCGTGGAACGACTGGATGCTCGAAGACTGGTGCGCGTACAAGCCCGGTCGCATGATCCCATCGCAGCTGCCCATCTGGAGCGACCCGCAACTCGCCGCCGCCGAAGTACGCAAGAACGCCGAGCGCGGCTTCAAGGCGATCTCCTTCAGCGAGGGCCCGCATCTACTCGGTTACCCGTCGCTGCACACCGGCCACTGGGATCCGCTGATGGCCGCCTGCGAGGAGACCGGCACCGTCGTGTGCCTGCACGTCGGTTCGTCGGGCACTTCGCCGACCACCGCTCCCGACGCGCCCAGCGATGCGACGGGGGCACTGTTCTTTGCTTACGCGATGTACGCCGCGGTCGACTGGCTCTTCTCGAAGATCCCGGTGCGGTTCCCGCAGTTGCGCCTGTGCATGAGCGAAGGCGGCATCGGATGGGTCGCCGGCCTGATCGACCGCTTCGAGCACATGGACAAGTACAGCTCGATGTACGGCACGTGGGAAGGCATCGAGATGTCACCGGCCGAAGTGTTCAAACGCAACTTCTGGTTCTGCGCCATCGATGATCCGTCGTCGTTCCTGCAGACCAAGGTCATTGGCGTAGAGAACATCATGGTCGAGTCCGACTATCCCCACGCCGACACGACATGGCCCCACACCCAGGAGAAGTTGCACGCGCAGGTCGGCAAGCTGCCCAGGCGCGCCATCGAACGAATCACCTGGCGCAACGCCAGCGAGCTCTTCGACGTCAAAGTGCCGAAGGAAATCCAAAGAGACCCCAACGCGTTCTGAGGACGTTGATGCAGACCACCGTCGACCCCGCCGTCGAAGCCGAGTACAAAGAAAAGGGATGGTGGGGCACCGACTGTCTCACCGACGTCATCCGCCGGCACGCCAGTACCAACCCACAGGGCACGGCGTTCGTCGACGAGCACGGCGACCGCATGTCGTGGCGTGTCTACGACGAGGTGTCCGACCGCATCGCGTCGGCGCTCATGTCGACCGACCTCGCGCGGGGCGAGTGCGTCATCGTGTTCATGGCCGACGGCCCCTTGGTGCACGCGGCGTTCGTCGGCGCCGAAAAGGCCGGCCTCATCGTCATGGGCATCGGTCATCGTGCGGGCGAAGCCGAGCTCAACTACCTCGTCGGCAAGTCTCACGCGCGGGGCATCGTCACACTGGCTACCCACCGCGACGAAGCGTCCACCGCGCTCGTGGCGCGGCTGCGAGAACAGCACCCGGCCCTCGAACACCACATCGTGATCGACGGTCCTTCGAGCGCGGCGGCCATCGCCGTCATGGGAGGCACCACCGCCCACACCCGTGACCCAGGCCTACGGCGGCGCATCGATGCGCGGCGGGTCGGCGCCAGCGACTTGTACTTCCTCAATTCGACGTCGGGAACCACTGGTCTGCCCAAGTGCGTCATGCAGAATCAGAATCGTTGGTTCTTCTTCAACCAGATAGCCGTCGACTACGGCCAACTCACGTCCGACGAGTCGTGGATGTCGGTCGTGCCGGCGCCGTTCGGGTTCGGGTTGTGGACTGCGCACTTCACCCCCACGCTCATCGGCGCGCCGTGTGCCGTCATGAGCCACTTCAACGCCGAAGGCATGATCCGCCTCGTCGAGCGGGAGAAGGTCACGGTGCTGTGCTGCGTGTCGACGCAATTCATCATGATGCTGAATTCGACCGCACTCGACGACCACGACCTGTCGTCGCTGCGCATGATGTTCACCGGTGGCGAAGCCATCCCCTACGCGCGTGCGCTCGAGTTCGAAGAACGCACCGGCGCGATGGTCATGAACTTCTACGGCTCCAACGAGACCGGCATGTTGTCGGGCACGCGCATCACCGACGATCGCCAGAATCGGCTGACGACCGGCGGCCGCATCATCCCCGAGATGCACGTGCGTCTCTACACGCCCGAAGGTGAGCGGGTCGAGGGCGACCGCGGCAAGGGAGTGCCCGCGTGCTTCGGCCCCGCCATGGGCCCTGGCTACTACGAGGACGACGAGGCCAACGCCAAGCTGTTCACTCCCGACGGATGGATGCTCATGGGCGACGTCGTCACCGTCGACGACGACGGGTGGCTCACGGTCGTGGGTCGCACCTCCGACTTCATCATCCGCGGCGGCAAGAACATCTCCGCGCCTGCGGTCGAAGACGAAGTCGGTACGCACCCGTCGGTCAAGATGGTCGCCGTCGTCCCCGCTCCCGACCCGGTGTTCGGCGAGCGCGTCGCCGCGTACGTCGAGTTGCACGACGCCACCGCGCTCAGCCTCGACGACCTCAAGGCGCACCTGACGGCGCGCGGCATATCGAAGGAGTGGTACCCCGAGTACCTCTTCGTCGTCGACCAACTCCCCCGCGCGTCGGGCGGCAAAGTCGCCAAAGGCGAGCTGAAGAAAGATGCGGCGGCGCGGGTGGCGTCGACAAGCTGAGCTCTGCCAACTGATCATTCCGGCGAGCTGATCACCGCCGTCCACCATCCGGTGAGATCGATCTCACAGAGCTGCACCGACGCGTCGAGGATCCACCGCACGATGACGGCCGGGTTCTCGTCGCGCGGCACGTCGCACACGATGCCCCGCTTGCCGTGGTCTTGGCGCATGCGCCAACCGGCGGGCAATGCAATGCCGGCGTCGCGTATTTGCTGCATCGCGCGCGGACCGGCACTGTGCTCGAGCCCGACTTGACCCAGGCCGTCCTTGCGATGGTCGCCGGGGACGAACGTGCCGAAGGGGATCTTGCCGCCCCTCCCCGAGAACACGCGCACGATCGCGGGTGGCGCGCTGCGGCGAATCTCGTCCATGGCCACCTCGCCGACGATGGGCTCGATGTTGAGCCATCCTTGGCCCCGCTCGATCACCACCGCCACGTGCTCGACGACCGCGTCGATGTCGCCCGGCGTGAACTCGATCATCTGACGGTCGACTGCCATGTCAGAACCGCGTGTAGGTGATGTCGGACTTGTCGCGCGCGCCGACACAGAAGTCGTCGCCGAACGCCCACGACCGGTCGGCATCGACGTAGTACGTCCAGTCGAACGCGCAGACTCGCTTCTTGATCTTCCAGACGCCGTCGCGCCGCTCGAAGCGGTCGACATACCGCAGGCCCATCGCCATGTCGACGACCTTGCCGTCGGCATCGGCGCGCGAGATGTGGTGCGCGTCGCAGTAGGTCTCGCAGTGCGCGGCGTCGCCGTCGACCTCGATGCGGCACTGTCCGAGGAAATGGTGCGTCGCGGCGAAATGGGAGAGCGCACGCAACACCCAGTCGGCGAAGTCGTCGCCATTGCCACGAAAGGAGTTGTGGTCGTCATAGCCGTCGGGCCAATAACACGACGCCATCAGATCACGATCGAGTCGATCGGTGCCGCGGGCGAGATCGTTGATCACGACGCGTATCTGATCTTTGGCGATCAACATGTCGAGGTATTCGTCGCGTGTCATCGCCGGCCTCCGATCGGTGCACCTACGAGTATGGCGATCATCCGCATCGGCGTGTCGCCGCGGTTGTGCCACTTGTGCCAATTGCCCCGTTGCACGACACAGTCACCGGGCCCCAGCCGCACCGAGCCGTGACCCGGCAGTTCGAGCTCGACGTCGCCTTCGAGGATGTAGTCGAGATCGATGGTGTCGGTGCGATGGTTGCCGGGATCGTTGGGGTCGTGATGCCCGGTCGTGGCCATGCCCGACGCGACCGCCTGCATCTCGGCGCGCAGTTTCGGGCCATCGATGGTGCGCCGGGCGGAGTCCGGTGGGATGACCAGGTACTTCCACGACACACCCATACCGAGCGGGTCGAGTTGCAAATACGGCGCGGGGGTGTCGCCGCCCTGCAGCGGATGCGCGATCGCTCCACCGGTTTCCCACAGCTGGCTGTACATCATCCCGGCGCCGTGTTCGTACACCACCGTCGCCGGTGCCTCACCGTCGCTGAGGATGATCGATCGTCCGTGCGGATCGACACCGGTCACCACCCGACGGGGGCCGTGACCGGTGGACCGCGCGGTCGTTCGGGGCGCGAGGTCGATCGTCGGTGGCGTCGCATCGGGATCGGTTGCGAGCATTGCGGTGAGATAGGTGCACGGTCCGTCGCCGATGACGCGCCAGCGATGCATGGTGCCGCGCTGCACGACGCAGTCACCTGACCCGAGCTCGCACGTCGCATCATCGACCTCGAGCTCGATGCGGCCGTCGACGACCAGCATGAGATCGATCGAGTCGGTGCGATGCATGCCCGGCTTGTCCTTCGAAAACCGATCGTCGTGCGCGTTCACCACGAACTGCTGCTCGCGCGGCAACGACGTGTCGGCCAGCGGGAAGCGAATGAGCCGCCACCACAACCCACCGGGTTTGGGTTCGAGCTCGATCGGTCCCGCCGACAGGTCGCCTCCGGCGCTCGGGTCATCGGGCGGCGCGAACAGGTTCCACAGATCGGCCACGGCTATGCCCGTCGGCGCTTCGATCAGCCGCGGCGGCGGACCATCGCTCACGAATATCGCCTGACCATCCGCGTCGACGCCGGTCACGATCCGTCGCACCGAGAAAACCATGTGCCGTACTCCCACTGCGCAGGACTGGTGGCGACCGCGCGGTCCGACGCTACCGTCTCTGCCCATATGGAGCTGATCCTCATCCGCCACGCTCGCCCCGAACTGCAACAGGTCACCGACGGATATGCCGACCCGGGGTTGACGCCGCTCGGCTGGGCGCAATCGCGGCGCATGGCCCGCTGGCTGGCCAACGAAGCCATCGACCACATCGCGGTCAGTCCCAAGCGCCGGGCCCGTGAGACCGCGTCGCCGCTGGCCGAACAACTCGGGCTCGAACCCGAGGTCGTCGAAGGCTTCGCCGAGCTCGACAAACAGTCACGGGCGTACATCCCTGTCGAAGACCTCCAGGACGAGCGGCACAAGCACATCCTCGAGAAGATGCGCAACCGCGACTGGGCCGGTCTCGGCTATCAAGATCCCGCCGAGTTCCGCAAAGAAGTGATCGCGGCGCAACTCGATCTGCTCGAGCGTCACCACGGCAAGCGCATCGCCATCGTGTCGCACGGCGGCACCATCAACGCCATCGTCGCCAGCGTCCTCGACATGCCGCAGATGTTCTTCTTCACACCGGGCTATACGAGCATCTCCCGCGTGGTCAAGAGCGAGTGGAACGATCGGTGGGTGGTGAAAACGCTCAACGAGGAGGCGCACCTGCACACCGAGCCCGACACCCTCGAACCACTCTGATCAACGCAGCTCGTACGCGTCGGGGTCGAGTTCCAAGGTGAGTTCCCAGTACTGATCGATCGGCCAGGGCGACAGCGTGTACACCTTGCCCTGCGGGTTCTTGTAGTGGCTGTGCTTGATCGAAGGGTGCGCCCACACGAGCTGGCTGATCTCGCTCTGGTGCCACTCGGCGTAGCGGTCGTGCACCTCGCGGCGCACCTCGGCCGAGCGCGAGCCACTCGTGAGCACGCGGCGGATCACCTCCAGCGCATGACTGGCCTGGTACTCGGAGTGGAAGAACAAGCTCGCGCTGTGCGCGAGATTCGTCCCCGCGCCGTACAGGCAGAACAGGTTCGGAAAGTTGGGCATGGTGACGCCGAGATACGCGGTGGGTTCATCGCCCCATTGGTCGCGCAGTGAGATCCCGTTGCGACCGATCACCGCCATCGGCGCCAGGAATTCGTTGTGGCGGAAGCCGGTGGCGTAGCAGATGACGTCAGCCGGGCGATGCGTGCCGTCGACGGTGACGACGCCGTCGGCGACGATGCGGTCGATACCGGTGCGCACCAGCTCGACATTGGGCTTACGCAGGCATTGCAGCCAGAAACCGTCGTCCTGCAAGGGGCGCTTGCCACCGGCGGGATAGTCCGGGATCGATTTGTCGATCAGATCGGCGCGCCCGTCGAGCTGCGCGCGGATCCACGCCTCTTGCTGCACGCGACGGGCGGCGTTGGTGTCGTTGATCGCCATGCCGTCGCTGTCGTCGTACTCCGGATCGCGGCGGTGCGAATCGGTGCCGAACGCAATGCCGGGATAGGTCATCATGAAGCGGAACCACCGCGCGTAGAACGGCAGGTGACGCAGCGCCCAGTGATCGCCGGCGGGCACCTTGGAGCGGTACACGGGGTTGTAGCTGATCCATTGTGCCGTGCGCTGGTAGATCGTCAGCTGCCCAACCTGGTCCGCGATCGTCGGCGCGATCTGGAACCCGCTCGCGCCGGCGCCGATGAGCGCGAAGCGGCTGCCGGTGATGTCGAGATCGTCGGGCCAGCGCGCCGAGTGGAACGACGGACCGGCGAAGGTCTCCATGCCGGGGATCTCCGGAATGTGCGTCAGGTTCAGCGAACCGACGGCGCTGATCACGAACGGAGCATCGATCGTCTCGGCGGTACCGTCGGGGCCCTGCACCGTCACGTGCCACAGCGCGACCTTCTCGTCCCACACGACGCTGGTGACGGTCCTGGCAAAGCGGCAATGCCGCCGCAGTCCGTACTTCTCGACGACCCCTTCGAAGTAATCGCGCAGCTCGGGCTGCTCGCAGTAGTACTGGCTCCAATGGTACGCGGGCTCGAATGAGTAGCAGTACTGATGGCTTCCGACGTCGACGCGGGCACCGGGGTAGCGATTCTCCCACCACGTGCCGCCGGGACCATCGTTCTTGTCGACGATGGTGAATGGCAGCCCGGCTTGCGACAGGCGGATGCCGGCGAGGATGCCCGACTCGCCACAGCCGATCACGACGACCGGCGACGCCGCCCTGACGTCGGGGGGAATTTCGTCGCCCCACGTGATCGCCCGGCTGTCCGCGCCGGTGAACTGCATGTCCTCGAACATCATCGCGGCGAGGCGACCGAGCACCGGCTTGCACGCGAGGAACGACATCATCTCGTGCAGCAGCGTGTCTGACAGCAGGGCCGGTTCGCAGCCGCCGTCGCGGTACGCGGCGATCACCGGCGCCGCGCGGCGGCGGATGTCGGCTTGTTCGTCGGCGTTGAGCCCGCACTGGTAGTCGAGCGACGAGGGCATTTGTCGCAGTGCGCGCTCCCGCACCCACGACGGGTCGCCGGTCATGTGCACGAGCGAGCACAACAGCGCCGGCACTGCCACGTCTCGGAGCGCGACTGCGATCGCGTGGTCGTCGTCGCTGAACGGTGTACCCGCGTGTGGATTCCTCATGCTGCACTCGCTCGTCAGACGACGAGACGGTAGTTGCCGTTGACCTTCTTGATGTGACCGGCGGTGGGCGGGCCGAAGTGCGTGCCGATCACCAGTACCGGTTGATCGGCGACATCGCCCCGGAACGAGTGGCGGGAATGCGCCGCCGTTGGCGAATCGACGTCGGCGGACATCGCCCAGTCGATGGCCCCATTGGCGATCTGGATCGGGTGATGCATCATGTCGCCGGTGATCACTGCCCGTTGACCCTTCGATTCGATCTGCACGCTCACGTGCCCCGGCGTGTGCCCCGGCGTCGGAGCGAAGCGGACCTCGTCGGTGATCTGGTGATCGGTGTCGACAAGGTCGGCGAAACCGGCCTCGAACACCGGCCGCACAGCGTCGCCGAACGTGACCGCCGCCCCGATGTTGCCCGCGTCCCAGTGTTCGTACTCGATGCGACCGAACAGGTAGCGCGCATTGGGGAATGTCGGCACCCACTTGCCGTCGACGAACACCGTGTTGAACCCGACGTGGTCGAAGTGGAGATGGGTGCAGGCCACGAGGTCGACACCGTCGACCGAGAAACCGGCCGCGGCAAAGTCGTGCAGGAACTGATCGCCGAGATGCGACATCGCCTCGAAGCCCGCGACGGGTCGATTGCCGAGGCACGTGTCGACGACGATGGTCTTGCCCATCGACGTGACGACGAGCGCGTGGATCGAGAGCGGCAACGTGCCGTTTTCGTCGACGAAGTGCGGCTTCAACCAGTCGGCGTTCGCAGCGATGATCTCTTCTGCGTTCGAGCCGGGAAACATTCCCGCGGCGTCGACCGCGGCCATGTGCTGTCGAACCAGCGTGATGCTGACGTCACCGACCTGCCATTGCATGTGTAGCCCCTTTCGTGTCCCGCTCTGAGGGCCGCTCGGGCCCGCCGCCTTCGGCGGCTAGAGGTTGGAAATGATCTCGTCTTGCACCCGGCGCACGAGATCACGGATCTGCGCGACCTCGGTGGCTCCGGACTCTTGCGCGGACATCGTCATGCGATGTGCGCCGACCTCGGTGAAGCGACGCACCACGTCGAGATCGAGCGTCGACCCCGGCTTCCAACTGCCGGGCCACACCGTGATCTCGATCGCGGCGGGATCGCGCCCATGATCGCGCGCCGTCTGGTGGATGGTCTCGATACGCGTGGCGAGATCTTCGGGCGAGATGACATACGGATAGAAGCCGTCACCGAGCCGGCCGGCGCGCCGCGCGGCGATCTCGGTGGATCCGCCGATGATGATCGGAGGACCACCGGCTTGCACCGGCGCGGGCAAGCTCTCGCAGTCGACGAACTCGAAGAACTCGCCGCGATGCGTGCGGTAGCCGGGCTGCCACAATTCGCGCAGCGCGACGATGGCGTCGTCGAGGCGGCGACCCCGCCCCTCGTAGGGAACTCCGCAGGCGCGGTATTCCTCGATCTGCCACCCGCTGCCGACGCCAAGGCTGACTCGCCCCCTCGACAGATTGTCGATCGTCGCGACCCGCTTGGCGACCACTGCGGGCTGATGCAGCGTGAGCACCAACACCGCGGTGCCCAACCGCACCCGCTCGGTGCAGGCGGCGAAGAACGCCAGTGTCTCCAACGGATCAGGCATCACCGTGCCTGACCCTGGCGCGCCGGGCATGCGACCGGATTCAGAGTAGGAATAGCGCGGCTCATAGTCCTTGGCCACGACGACGTGCTCGACCGTCCAGATCGACTCGACGCCTTCGGCTTCGACCATCTCGGCGAACTCATGACACCAGCGCGGGTCGGTGATCACGCCGTCTTTGAACGCGGGCATTATCCCGAGCTTGATGTCCCCCATCGTGAACCCTCCGAGCAGATTCGGGCCGCACCTTACCCGCTCTCCCTCGGGTAGCGTTCGTTCGGTCCAACCGGGGAGGCAGCGATGGTTGCAGGGGGAATCGTCGATCATTTGGTCATCGACGTCGACGGCCACACCTTCGAGCCCGACGAATTGTGGGAGCGCTACCTCCCGACGCGATTCCACGATCGCCGTCCTCGACTCATTCGAGACGAGCGCGGCACGACGCGCTATTCCCTCGAAGGTCGTGTGATACCGCCCGGTACGGGCCGCGGCGCATGGGTGCCCGAAGGCATGCGCGAATCGGCGGTGCATCGCGAGGGCGCCGTCGACCCCAAACTGCGCCTCGAGGACATGGACCTCGAAGGCATCGACATCGCAGTGCTCTACGGCGTCGTCAGTCTCGGTTTCCATTCGATGGAAGATCGTGAACTCAGTAACGCCTGCTGCCGCGCCTACAACGATTGGCTGGCCGACTACTGCTCGGCCGACCCCAGCCGGCTGAAGGGCACGCCGGCGCTGCCGCTGAAATGGATCGACGATGCGTGCCTCGAAGCCGAGCGAAGTGTGCGCGACCTCGGCTTCGCCTCGATCACCATGCCCTGCGCGCTCGGTGAGCGCAACGCCGACGACCCCGAGAACTTCCCGCTCTACGAGCTCGCGGAGTCGTTGGATGTACCCGTCGGTTTCCACGCCGGCGGCGGACGGTTCGCCTACAAGAACTTCGTCGACTCGTACGCACAACTGCATGCGCTGGAGTTCCCGTTCAACTTGATGTTCGCGTGCACGACCATCCTCGGCGGTGGCCTGCTCGAGCGGTTCAAGAAACTGCGCGTGTCGCTACTCGAGGCCGGCGTCGGTTGGGTGCCCTACTACCTCGAGCGCCTCGACGAGCATTGGGAGCGCCGCCCGCAAGAGTTCCCCAGCATCGACAAGGCACCGAGCGCATATTTCGCCGAGGGTCGCATGTTCGTGTCGACCGAAGGCGAAGACGGCTTGGCGCACGCCATCGAGCGCTGCGGCCTCGACTGGCTGGTGTGGGCCAGCGACTATCCCCATTGGGACTGTCACTTCCCCCACGGCGTCACCGGTGTCGCCGAGCGCGACGACATCACGGTCGATCAACGCACCCGCATCTTCTCGACCAACGCGCAACGTCTCTTCGGCTGGTAGCTGGCCGATCAATCCAGCGCGAAGCCATAGAGCTTGGCCGCGTTGCCGGCGCAGATTGTGCGGCGGGTCTCGGGCGATACATGCGCGAACTGCTTTTCGATCACGGAGTGCGAATCGGGCCACACCCCGTCGCCGTGCGGGAAATCGTTGCCCCACATCAGGTTGTCGACGCCGATGCGGTCGGCGAGGAGCAAGCCCGCCTCGTCGTTCTGGAAGGTCGCGAACATCTGCCGGCGCCAGTATCCCGACGGCGCCATCGTGAGCTCGAGGTGGGTGAACCGCTCGTGCCACTCGTCGTCCATGCGATCGAGCACGTAGGGCAGCCAGCCGATGCCCGACTCGCCCAGCACGACACGCATGCGCGGGTACGCGTGGAGGACCCCGCCGAAGATCAACTCGGCCAGCCGCTCGATCATGCGCAACTGGAACACCGTGAGCCACGTGCCGACGAACGACTGAATCTCCCGCTGGTTCGTCGCCCAATGGGTGTCGATGACCGGGCCGATGGTGTGCAGGTGGACGATGGCGTTGCATTCGTCTGCCGCTTGCCACACCGGGTTGAACTCGCTGCGCCACAGCGGCATGAGGTCATACGTCATCGCCAACTCGACCGCGCGTTGGCCCGGAGCGGCGAGACGACGGATCTCGTCCGCCGCGGCCGCGGGATCGCCCGACGGCAGGCACGCCACACCGACGAGCCGATCGGGCGCGAACGCACAGAAGTCGGCCATCCAGTCGTTGTAGGCGCGCATGACCTCGACCTGGACGGTCGTGTCGTCGATGCGGTTCGCGGCGCCGAGCACCCCGTAGATCACCTCGCCGAGCAAACCGTCACGATCGAGCGCCGCGACCCGCAGGCGAGGATCGCTCGGATGCATCACGCCGGCCGCGACGTCGTCCCAGAAACCGGTCTCGTTCATGCGATCGAATCGCGCCGACTGGCCCCGGGTGTACGGCACACCGGTGTGGCCGGTGCCGCCGACGCGCGCCAACTCGGCGCCGTCGCCCCACACCCAATGCAGGCCATCCGCGAGTGTCTCGACACGCGGCACGCGACCGCGCACCGACGCGGGAGCATGCGCAGTGAACAGATCGTGCGGCAGAAGCGGGAGATCGATGTGCCCATCGGCAGAGATGACCGGATGGCCGAGTCCAGGATTTGTCACAGTCGCTCCTCAGCGCGCCAGTTTGATGTCGTCGAAGATGCGGTTCGTGTAGTCCTTGTCGAGGTACTCCCAGATCTTCGCGATCTTGTCGCCTTCGAACTCGTAGACCAGCACGTAGTAGTTCTCGTAGTCGCGGCCCGTCTTGGTTCTGCCCCGCATGATGTTGCGCACGACCACCCGTTCGTCATCGGCGGTGACCGACTGGATCTCCTTGCGCAGGGTGTCGACCTGATAGAGCTGATCGGCGTAGCTCATCACCCGTTCGATGCCGGCCCGCCCTTGATACTCGCTGGCGAAAACCCGCCACACCGGCTCCGCGACGGTGCACTCGAACGCGCGGTCGAATTCGCGCGCGTCGATCGCGTCCCTGAACCTCTCGACGGTCTCTCGTTTCGATCCCATGGTCCCTCGCAAGTGTGGCCGCCTCATCATTGCGTATCGTGCCAAGATCTTCTCGATGACCGACATCATTCTGCCGAATTTGGACGACCTGGCCGATTGGCCCGAGCTCTCCTACGCGCTCGGCCTGACCGACGGGCTTCCGGTGCATCCTCCATTGCGGGCCACCGTCGACGCGCTCGTCGCGGGCACGGGGCGCGCGCCCAACGAGGTCGGGGGGCGCATCCCGCCACGCGACGGCACCGCGACGATCGAGGTGATCGCGGCCAACGCGGCCATGGCCGGCGCCCGGCCCGAGTACATGCCCGTGATCATCGGCGCACTCGAGGCGATGCTGACACCCCGGTTCAACCTGCGCGGCGTGCAGGTGACCACGCACGGCTCATGGCCACTCGTGATCGTCTCGGGCGATGCGGTCAGACAGCTCGGTATGGCGCACGCCGAGTCGGTGTTCAGCGGCGGCGGTTCGCGGGCCAACGCGGCGATCGGCCGAGCGATCCGGCTCGTGTTGTGGAACGTCGGCGGCTCTCTCCCCGGCGAGCCGGTCAAGGAAGTGTTCGGTCAGCCCGGTCGCTACTCCTTCTGTATCGCCGAGTCGCCCAACTCCCCGTGGGAGCCGTTGCACCGGGCTCGGGGGGTTGACGCGCCCAGCGCGGTCACCGTCGTCGCGGCCGAAGCGCCACACAGCGTCGCGATGTGGGGCGCCAACGACGCACCGCACGACCGACTCGAATGGTGTGCCGACGTGATGCGGACCAAAGGTAACAACAACACGCACACGATGGGCGACGTCGTGGTCTGCGTGAGCCCGAGCGAGGCGCGCGGGCTTGCGGCCAACGGGCTGTCGCGCGCGGATGTCCAACAAGGCTTGTTCGAGATCGCTCGACGGCGCATCGATGACTTGCGGCCCGCCGGCCCGATGCGACCGAACAACGAACCCCAGCACCACTACACGTGGTGGCCCGACTGGGTCGATCAGACGCGCGACGACACGTTGGTGCCGTGCGTCGAGCGCCCCGAGGACATCCACGTGGTCGTGTGCGGCGCCGACAGCATCCCGTGGTGGGCAGTGTGCCCCGGATGGGGTCACCTCGGCGGATTCGCCGAGACCCGACCAGTCGAGATCGCCGGAGCATTCCAGATCAGGGATCCGAAGTGACCTACCAACTCGTCGACCCGCGGGGCGTCGTCCACGGGGCTGGCGTCGAGCGGGCGCGCCGACCGGGCACGATCCCGCGCAACCCTCGCATCGGTTTTCTCATCAACGAGATCAACCGACAAGCGGGCCCCGACTTCTACGCGTATTCGTTGGTCATCGAAGACGAGATGCGCAAACGCATCCCTGACCTCGAGGTCTTCCGAGACTGCAAGCCGGTGCTCTCGCGCCCCGCGGATGAGGCGATGCTGTTGAAGTTCCGCGATTGCCGCGGCGTCGTCAGCGGCCTCGCCAAATGAGGGAGCTGTACGTCGGGCAGTGTGCTCGACTCAGCAAATGTGGAACGCATGGGCATCCCGTCGGTCACCGTGGTGACCGAGCCATTCATCGATGCGGCCAAGGCGGTTGCGCGCAGCCAAGGCGTCGAGCTTCCGCTCGTCGTCATCCCGCACGACTATCTCACCGAGGATGAGGAGTCCATACGTGCGCGCATCGCACCGGTCATCGACGAAATGATCGCGGCGCTCTTCGGCACCGACGCGTGACGGCCGACGAGTGCATCCGGCTGCTCGGCCTGCAGCCGCATCCCGAGGGCGGCTTCTATCGCGAGACCTGGCGTTCACCCACGGTCACCGGCGAGCGGGCATCCGGCACCGCCATCTACTACCTGCTGCAACCAGACCGGGGATCGCACTGGCACCGCGTCGACGCGACGGAGATCTGGCACTATTACGCGGGCGCGCCGCTCGAGCTCGCGGTGTCGCGCGACGGCGTGCGCGTCGAGACGGCCGTGCTCGGGCCCGACCTCACGACCGGCGCGCGTCCGCAGATCGTCATCGACGCCGATGTCTGGCAGTCGGCGCGAACCCAGGGCGAGTTCACGCTCGTGGGCTGCACCGTGTCACCGAGCTTCGAGTTCAGCGGATTCGTGATGGCCGAGCCCGGGTGGCAGCCAGGGGCGTGAAATCAGGGGCGTGAAATCAGGGGCGTGAAATCAGTCCTCGTGCGCCCAGTCACGCACCACCACGCGACCAAAGATGCGCCATTCGCCGTCGCGACGATGCCAGTCGTCGAGATAGCGCAACACCGTCGTCAATCGCGCCGCGCCCTGTGCCGCGGGATTCGCGAACACGCTGACGTTGAGGCAGTACGCCTCGCTCTTCGCGGTGTCCGACTCGAGATCGACGTCGATGAGCATGTTGGTGTACTGGTGGGTCGACGTCGCGACGTTGGGCAGCACCTGGCGCAGCCACGCGACATAGTCGTCGATGGACCCTTCGACGCGGTTGTCACTGCCGTCGGTCCAATAGCACGACGCAATCTGGTCGAAGACGCGACGATCGACACCCTGGGCATAGCGATAGAGCACGCGGGTGATCTCGCGCTCCGCGAACACGAGATCCAAAGGCGACGCCACCGGCGAGTTCAGCTGATCTCTTCGACAGAGAGCACCCGACCGCCGTCCTGCATGAACAGCACGTCGTTGTAGCCCTGCTCGGGACCGATGAGCTCGAACGCCTCGGCGATATGCCACCCGACGTAGAGCGCCTTGCGTCCCGCGGTCGGCGAACGCGGCGGCGGCGCGGCGTGCAGCACGTGACCGAAGTGCACGGTGACGTCACCCGGCTGCGCGTCGACGGCCACTGCAGGCAATCCCGCGATGTCATCCATGGTCAGTGCTTGTGTGGCGTGACGGTGTGAACCCGCCAAGAACCACAGCTGGCCGTTGTCGGCGTTGGCGGCGTCGAGTTGGATGCCGATGTTGAGACCCGGGCACAACACGAAGTGTCCACCGATGCCGCAATCGCGATGCCACGGCAGATCGGAGAGGCCGCTGACGATCTCGGGGTTCTTGATGACGACCGACATGCCATCGAGCCGATCGGTGCACGGCATCATGTCGATGCCGGTCAACGCCACGAGGTCACGTAGCCGGGGGTCGTCGGTCAGCCGAACGAATCGATCACCTCGCAACCCGAGATACGTGAGCCGGCAGCAGACCTCACGACCGTCGGCGCCGGTGGCCCACCACGATCGATTGTCTCCCGATCGGGCCGTCGCCTTTTCGGCAGCCACCAGCGCGTTGAGCTCGTCGACCTCGCTCGCCGCGAACGCACCGCGTATGACCAGGTACCCGGTAGTACGCAAGAAGTGCGCCATGGCGTCGCGATCGTCGGTCAACGCGAACGATTGCGCGAGATCGAGCGGGTGACCGGCGCGATCGACCAACGATTCGACCGTTGCCTGCGAATAGATCGGGCGGTCGAACCACAACGCCTGCAACGCGGGCTCCCACGATGCGAATTGTTCGAACGTGCCCTGCACGATGCGCACGCGGTTCGCGTAGAGAAGTCCGAAGACCGACCACATCTCGTTGGCGAAGTCGCTGAACGCGGATTGGTCCATCTCGGCAATGACGTAACCGTCGTCCGCGTCGATTTTGATCGAGAGATCGTGGCCGTCGCTGCGGTAGGTGCACGCACCACCCCCGTCCACAAGGCGGATGGTGAGACTGCGCCCGGGGCCGAGGTGCGCCGCACCCGGACGCCCTCTGCCGTCGGCCAACCACGATGCGACGTCGTGCGAGTGGAACCGCCCGAAGTCGACGGCGATCGGCAGCGTCATGACCATCGCGCCATGGTACGCCAACAGCGCCGCGACTACCGTCCGTGCCGTGCACATCGACTTGGGGGGACGGGTCGCGTTCGTGACGGGCGCCGGCCGCTACATCGGTGCCGAGATCGCTCGGACGCTCGCCGCGAGCGGCGCCGCTGTCGCGGTCAACGACCTGCGGGCCGAGTTGGCCACCGAAGTCGCCGAGGAGATCAACGCGGCGGGCGGGCGGGCCCACGCCGCCGTCGGCGACATCACCGATTTCGAGACCGTCACCGCCCTCGTCGCCGGCGCCGAGCGGGCGTTCGGCCCGGTCGACATCATGGTCAACAACGCGGGGATCCCGCCGGGCGGCGTGAACGTGGCGCCCTTTCGCAAGATCCCCATGGCCGACTGGCAAGAGCTCTTCGACGTCAACCTCTACGCGGTGCTGTACACGACCCGGGCGGTGATCGACGGCATGTGCGACCGAGGGTGGGGGCGCATCGTCACCGTGTCCTCCGACGCCGGGCGAGTCGGCATGGGTCAAGGGCTGAGCATCTACGGAGCAGCCAAGGCGGGCGCCGTCGCGTTCGGCCGCAACCTCGCGCACGAGGTGGGCAAGTACGGGGTCACCGTCAACAGCGTGTCGCTCGGCATGATGGACAACTTCGCGCCGCGCGAGGCGGCTGTGAAGATGACGCCGATGCGCCGCCAGGGCCACAAAGAAGACGTCGCCACCACGGTCACGTTCCTCGCCAGCGACGCGGCGGGATACATCACCGGCCAGACGCTCCCGGTCAACGGCGGCTACTACACGAATTGAGGTTGTCATGCCCTACGCACCGCCGATCGGCATCACCGCGTCCACGCTGGGTTCACCACCGCTGCGCGAGCTCGTCGACGCGATGGTCAAGGCCGACCTGCGCGTGCTGTCGTTCTGGCCGCCCGCGACCTATCAACGATCGCGCGCCGATGGTTGGAGCGACCATGACATGCGCGCGCTGCTCGACGACAACGGCATCGTCGTACACGACGCCGACGCGTTGGTGGCGTGGGTCGGTCCCGACGATCCCGGCGGGCCCTACTTCGAAGAAACCTTGCCCGATCAGGTGTTTGCCGCGGCGCAGGGCATGGGCGCCCGCTTCGTCAACGCCTTGTTGACCGGGCGTCGCGCCGACGTGACCGTCGACGGCGCTGCCGAAGTGTTGGCGGGTATCTGCGACCGCGCGACCGAGCACGGCGTGGGCGTCACCGTAGAGTTCGCGACCCGTTCCGCGGTCGACGACATCGCCACCGCGTGTGCCGTGATCGAACTCAGCGGCCGCACGAACGTCGGCATCTGCATGGACACGTGGGCCTTTCACTTCGGCACGTGCGGGCTCGACACGCTGGTCGACGCGGTGCCGCGCATCTTCACGCTGCAACTCGACGACGCGCCCGCCGAGCGACCCGAGGACTTCGGGCACGCGACGCGCTATCACCGGCTCGTACCCGGCGACGGCGCCATCGACTTTCCCGGCATCTTCGGTGTGCTCGCCGCCGGCAACAGCACCGCCCCCGTCATCCTCGAGGTGTTCAACGACGAACTCTTGGCGCGGCACGGCGTCGAAGGCTTCGCCCGGCATCTCGCCGACGCGACTCGCGCCGTGTTGGCCCGAGCCCTCTGACAGTCCGGCTAGCCTGCACCGGCGACGGAGGCGACAGTGACTGCGACGACGATGCCAGGCTCCAGCAGCGCAACCGCCGGGCTGCTCGGCCGGGCACGCTGGATCCACTCGGCCTCGGTCGATACTGCCATGGCCTTCCTCTGGGTGCCGTTCGCGCTCCTCGGCGTGTTGGTCGACGGGCAACATCTACCCGCCACGATCCAGGCGATCCTCTTGTTGTCGTTCATCCATCAGCCCATCACTGCGGCGCTGGTCTACGGCGACCAGGCCCAGTTCTCGCTGGCCCGGCGCATCTTCTCGCTCAGCCCCCTCATATTCATCATCGCGGTGCTCGCACTGCGTCACTACAGCTTTGCCACCCTCGCCGTCATTGCCGGCCTCTGGAACGCCGAACACACCTTGATGCAGCGCTACGGCATCACGCGCATCTACGGGCGCAAGGTCGCCGACGATCACGGTCGCGTCGAAAAGCTCATGCTGTTCTCGTGGCTCGCACTCGCGCTGTTGTGGACCGCCGCCGACCGCGCGACGCCCGGCCGGATCGAAGCCGCGGGCCTTCGCGATCACAACCGCGAGGGCATCGACGTCCTCACCA
The DNA here is from genome assembly GCA_035525225.1 of Acidimicrobiales bacterium. Classification (GTDB taxonomy): domain Bacteria; phylum Actinomycetota; class Acidimicrobiia; order Acidimicrobiales; family WLNW01; genus DATLFA01. The sequence continues at coordinate 54,470 of DATLFA010000012.1, read as the reverse complement.
GATTTCGCACGCCGGCGTTGATCTTGGTGCCGATCGCGGCCACCGCGTCCCTCGTCCTGCTGGCGCGCTGGATCCGCGCCGAACGCAGCCACGCGGGCAACCCCGCCAAATGGATCTACGTTGCGTCGACCGGCGCCCTGTTCGTCACCATGTTCCTCAACCCGATCGCGGGCTTCATGGGCTACGTCGGCTCGCACGCGGTCGAATACTTCGTGATCGTGGGGCGCAGCGTCGGTCCCCGCTACACGCCCGAAACCGTGACCGCACAACCTTCGCCGATCGGTCGGGTCATCGCGGCGCCGTATGGCCGGGTGAAGTTCTTCGTCGGCTACGCCTTGGCAATGGGCTTGCTCATCTGGGCGCTCGCGTCGATCTCGAGCCTGGCGGTCCACGCGGCGGTCATCTTCACGCTCGGCGGGATGCACGTCTTCTACGACGGCTTCATCTGGAAACTGCGCCGGCCCGTCGTCGCGCAGAGCCTCGGCATCTAAGGTTCGATTCAGGGGGAACATCATGGACTTGCAGACACTCGGCGACCGTTTGGAGATCAACGATCTCTTGACCCGCTACGCGCACTCGGTCGACTCCAAGGACTGGGCGCTCTACCGCAGCGTGTTCACCGACGGCGCGTTCATCGACTACGAATCAGCCGGTGGCATCAAAGGCGACCGCGAAGAAGTGGCCAACTGGCTCGAAAAGACGATGGCTGGTTTCCCGATGACCCAGCACCTCATCTCGAACATCGATGTCAAGATCGACGGTGACCGTGCCTCGGTGCGAGCGATGTTCTACAACCCGATGGGCATGCCGAGCGGCAAGACATTCTGGTGCGGCGGTTTCTACAACCACTCGCTGGTGCGCACGGCAGAGGGCTGGAAGAGCGAGCGCCTCATCGAAGAGTCGAGCTGGTTCGACCGAGCAGCCGAAGCAATGGGTGGCTAGGGCCCGAGCGGCCCTCTGAACGGAAAGTTGGGTTATGGCACCGTTTCGTTATGACGACAAGAACGTGGTGATCACCGGGGCGTCGACAGGCATGGGCGCGGAGACGACAGCGATGTTGCTCGACGCCGGTGCCCACGTCTTCGCCGTCGACATCGCGGGCGTCGACCAGCCGGTCGACAAATACGTGCGCTGCGATCTGGGCGATCCTGAATCGATCACTGCCGCAGCCGCAGCCCTGCCGTCGCGCGTCGACGTGCTCATGAACTGCGCGGGCATACCGGGCAAGACCCGATTCAGCGACGTCCAAGTACTGCAAGTCAACTTCTTGGGCCTTCGCATGCTCACCGAGTCGCTCATTCCGCGAATGCCCAAAGGCAGTGCAGTCGTGCACATCGCATCGATCGCCGGGGGACGTTGGTTCGAGCATGTCCCACAGATCGCCGAGCTCGTCTCGACGCCGGATTTCGCCGCGGGCAGTGCGTGGGTCGAGGGCAACACGTTGCCCAACGACGCGTACTCGTTCTCGAAGGAGCTCGTGCAGTTCTACACGATGGTCCGATCGGTGACGTCGATCAAGCAGGGCGTGCGCATCAACAGCATCTGCCCCGGTGTCACCGACACCAAGATCATGCCCGACTTCCGTGAAGCAATGGGCGACTGGGCCATCAACATGACCGCCGACGTCGGTATCGGGCGTTTGGCCGAGCCGCGTGAGATGGCCCCCGCGATGATCTTCCTCGGCAGCAGTGAGGCGAGCTACGTCAACGGCATCAACATGGTCGTCGACGGGGGATTCTCTGCGGCCGCGGCAACCGGTCAGGTCGACTTCGCGAAGTACATGCCGGCGCGGTGATCACGACACAGTTCGTCGATACGCCGAGCCTGCGGGTGCACTATCGCCACGCCGGCCGGCAGGGCAATCCGGCCGTCCTGTTGGTGCACGGGTTCCCACAGGATTCGTACATGTGGCGCCATCAGATCGAGGTGCTCGCCGCGGACTACGACGTCTACGCGCCCGACACGCGCGGCTACGGGCTGACCGACAAGCCCCGCGTCAGGGTCACGCGCGACATCCTCGCCGACGACATGGTCGAGTTCATCGATGCCGTGGGCCTCGATGAGGTCTACCTCGTCGGTCACGATTGGGGCGGCATCATTGCGTTCAAGGCCGCGATCGATCATCCCGACCGATTCACCAAGCTCGCGCTCATCGACACGCTGACCTCCGTGTGGTCCCCGCGCGGCATCCACGGCTGGTGGTTCAAATGCGAACCGCAGGCCGACGAGTTCTGGCCCCGCCATGCGGTCGAATTAATCCGAGCGGTGTTCGCCGGAGAGAAGGGTTCGTACGGGCCGCCGCCCTATTCGCCATGGGCGCGTGCCGATGACGGCGCCTCCGGCGCGCGCCTGTGGGATCCGTCGCGCACGTGGACCTCAGCGGACGTCGACCACTACGTCGCGATGTTCGACAACGACGCATCGTGGTTCCACGCGGTCGAGTACTACCGCCATGCGTTGCCGTTTCACCGACTCCACGACGACGGGTCGTTCGAATTCCTGTCGAATCCGAAGGTCGCGGCTCTCTGGGAGCGCAACGAATTCGAGCACATGGTCTATGCCCCAGAGGACTGGCACAAGACCTATCCGCATCCCGCGCTGTGGCTCTTCAGCCCGTTCCTCATCCCGCAGGCGTTCGTGTCGGGCCTGCCCGACGACGACTACCAGCCGAGCGGCGACCTGTACGCCGAGTCGTTCCCCCGCCACTTCCCCGACTTGCGCGTTCGCGGCGCGCTCTGCGGTCACTTCGTGCCCGAAGAAGACCCGGCGCGCACCAACGAAGTGCTCACCGATTTCTTCGCCGCCCGCATCTGACCACGCCGACGACCGGTCCCAGACCCGTTCTCGCAGCACAACGTCGGACCGTGTCCGACGTTGTGCTGCGAGTTCGGGAAGTTCGGGCAGTATCAGCGGGTGAGGCGGTCGTAGGCGTTGGTCGGATTGCGATCGGCCTGGATGTCGTCGAATCGCGAAAGCGCCACCGGCTTCGTGATGGGGTGCGTGAAGATCCAGAACTTGCCGGTGGTGACCGCGTCGATGACATCGGTCGCGACTTGCGACGGTGCGATCCCCATCGCGTCGATGCTCTCGCGCAGCGGGCTGATGACCGCATGCTCCTGAGCGGTCAACTGGGCGCCGTGAGGACGATTGCGCTCCGAATGGAAGATGCTGGTCTTGACGAGGTTGGGGCACAGGCACGACACACCGATGCCTTGCGGTGCGAGTTCGTGATAGAGCGATTCGGACAAGCCCACCACTGCATGCTTGGTGGCGCAGTACATGCCGAGGGTCGGCGTCGTTACAAGTCCGGCCTCGGACGCGGTGTTGACGATATGGCCCTCGCCTTGCTCGACGAGCAGTGGGCCGAACGTGACGACGCCGTACGCGACGCCGAGCACGTTGACGTCGACGATCCAGCGCCAGTCCGCCGCGGTGGTGGTCAACATCGGCCCCGCGGGCGCGACGCCGGCGTTGTTGCACACCACGTGCACGGCCCCGTACTGCGTCAACGCCTGGTCACGCAGGTTCTCGACCTGCGCCGGGTCGGTGACATCGGTGAGCACGGCCAACACATCGGCGTCGGCACGCTGCAGCCTCGTGGCCTCGCGCACGAGGGCCGCTTCCTCGACGTCGGCCATCACGACCCGGGCACCAACGCCCACGAATCGCTCGGTCATGGCCAAGCCGATGCCGCTGGCGGCACCCGTCACAACCGCTGTCTTGCCCCTGAGATCGCTGACCGCCACTGCATTCCCCTCGCCCCGTGTCCCTACAATCTGCCGCGTTCGCACCAAGGGGGCTAGTTGATGATCGTCGAAAGATTGCGGCTGGATGGTCGTTGCGTGATCGTGGCCGGTGCCGGTGGCGGTGGCATCGGCACCCGCTCGGTACAGGCGATGCTCGAGGCAGGCGCGACCGTCATCGGCGTCGACCGCGACAAGGCGGCCCTCGAGGCCGTCACGACCGAGTTCGCCGGACAGCCGTTCGTCGGCGTCAGCGGCGACGTGACCACCGACGAGGGCATCGCGTCGATCATCGACACCGCGCAGCGCGAGTGCGGGCGCATCGACGGTCTGGTCAACGTCATCGGGGGCACCGCGCTCGACGGGTGGGCGCCGACACTCGACTACACCCGCGAGCAGTGGCGCACCGTGTTCACCATCAACGTCGACTACGTCATGTTCCTCGGCCAAGCCGTCGCGAAGGTGATGATCGAAGGCGGTGGCGGTTCGATTGTCAATGTCGCGTCGACCGCGGGGCTGGCCGCCGCGCCGTATCACGTTGCGTACGGAACCTCGAAAGCGGGCGTCGTCGCGCTCACTCGCACCATGGCCGTCGAATGGGGTCACCACGGCATCCGTGCCAACGTCATCGCACCGGGCACGATCAACACACCGCGGGCCAAGCCACTGCCGCCCGACCGCCGCGACCGCGTCGCCATCCCTTTGCACCGCCGCGGCGAACCCGCAGAGATCGCATCCGTGGCGCTCTTCCTCGTCTCGGACCTGTCGAGCTACGTCAACGGTCAACTCATCCCGGTCGATGGCGGCATGTCGTGGAAGTGGGCGCATCTCGGTGTGGACAACGAGCCGATCTTCGTCAACAACGACGAGATGCGTGCGCGCATGGGTCTCGGCCCGCTCGACCGGGGCTACGGATGACCGGACCACTCTCGGGCATCAAGGTCGTCGACCTCTCGGTCGCCATCTCGGGGCCACTCGCCGTCGGCATCCTCGCCGACCAAGGCGCGGACGTGGTCAAGATCGAGCAACCGGGCATCGGTGACATCGCCCGATTCGTCGGCGTGGCCCACAACGGCATCTCGGCGATGTTCCAGATCGCCAACCGCGGCAAGCGCAGCGTGGTGCTCGACCTGCGTGACGCACGCGCCATCGAAGTGCTGCGCGACCTCTGCCGCAGCGCCGATGTGTTCGTGCAGAACTTCCGGCCCGGCGTCGCTGAGCGCATGGGCATCGGATACGACGACCTGCGTGCACTCCGCGAGGACATCATCTACGTATCGATCAGCGGCTTCGGTGATTCCGGCCCTCTCGCCCACAAGCGCGTCTACGACAACGTCGTACAGGCGCAATCCGGATTGACGTACACCCAGAGCGACCCCGCGACCGGCGAACCGCAATTCCTGCGTCAGCTGGCGGCCGACAAGATCACGTCGCTCACCGCGGCACAGGCGATCAGTGCCGCGCTCTTCGCGCGGGAGCGTGGGCGCGGTGGTCAATTGATTCGGCTGGCCATGCTCGACGCGGCGATCGCGTTCGTGTGGGTCGACTGCGCAGGCAACGAGACGCTGCTCGACAACACGAGCGGGCGACCATCGTCTGCGGCCGGCACGATGTCACTCATGCGGTTGGCCGACGGGTTCGCGACCGCCACTCCCCTGGCCGACTCCGAATTCCACGGTCTGTGCCGATCGTTCGGCGTCGACAGCACCGACCCCGACCTCGCAACCATCGGCGACCGCATGCGCAATCAGGACAAGCTGCGCGCAGCGTTACGCACGGTAAACGCCGAAGCACTGAAGACTCCGCTGGTCGACGCGATGGCCCGCATGGAAGCCAACGACGTCCCCTGCGGTGTCGCGGTGCCGGTGCACCAACTGCCGCACGATGCGCAGGTGCGAGCGAACGAACTGTTGAGCGAAACGCTGCACCCCGCGCTCGGCCGGGTACAGCAGCCGCGCCCGCCCGCGGTGTTCGGCGGCACTCCCGCACATCACGGGCCCCACGCGCCGACACTCGGGCAGCACACCGACGACGTGCTGCGCGAACTCGGCTTCGACGACGCTCGGATCACCGCGCTACGCGCGGACAAGGTCGTGGCATGAACCAACATCTCGAACCCTCGTATCACGATTGGGTGGCCGAACAACACCGTGCCGGGTCACCGGTAACGGCCGCGGCAACGGTGGTCATCTTGCGCGAGCACGCGGGCGCGCTCGAAGTGCTCATGTTGCGACGCGGTGCCGAGGCCGCCTTTGCCGGCGGGCTTTGGGTATTCCCCGGTGGAAAGATCGACGCCGGCGACCATGGCGAAGGTGTCGTCGATCTGCTCTCTTCGGCACGAGCCGCGGCGGTACGCGAGTCGGCCGAGGAAGCGAGCCAGAGGATCGATGTCGAGTCGCTCGTGTGGTTTGCGCATTGGGTTCCGCCACAAGGTGCCAAATTTCGGTTTGCCACCTTCTTCTTCGCGTGTCAGGCGCTGCACGAAGATGTCGAGATCGACCCGTTCGAGATATGTGACCATGCGTGGTTACGACCGGCCTATGCCCTGGCGCGTCATCGAGCGAAGGAGATCCAACTCGCGCCGCCCACGTTCGTGACGTTGACCTATCTGGCTCGCGCGGCCTCGGTCGTCGACGCGCTCGAGGCATATCGCACCCGTGCGCCCCGGTTCTACGAAACGCACGTCGTGCGCACCGAAACGGCAATGACGTTCCTGTGGCATCCCGACGCGGGATATGACACGAATGACCTCGATGCAGACGGGCCGCGGCACCGTATCGTCACCGGCGAACAGGGGTGGCACTTCGACGACGCGGGTTCGCCGTGGTGAGCCGCCGGCTCCCGCTCGGTAAGGGCCCCTCGGGCCGCTAGCCTCCGGCGCGATGACCGCTCCCGTCGCGCCACCGCAAAGCGGCCTCACCGCCGCCGAGGTGCAAGAACGAGTGGCACAGGGTCGTGTCAACGCGGTGCCCGACGCGCCGGTGCGCACTGTCCGCGAGATCATCCGCGCGAACGTCTTCACGCGCGTCAACGGCATCGTCGGCACACTGTTCGTGCTGATCCTCGTGGCCGGGCAACCGAAGGATGCGTTGTTCGCCGGCGTCATCATCTCGAACAGCGTCATCGGCATCGTCCAGGAGCTGCGGGCGCGCAAGACGCTCAACGAGCTGGCGGTGCTCAACGCGCCGAAGGCCCACGTCGTGCGCGACGGCGAATTGCTCGAGCTGGGAGTCAGCCAGGTCGTCGCCGACGAGCTCTTGGTACTGCAACCGGGCGACCAAGTCGTCGTCGACGGCGAGGTCGTCCAAGCGGTTGGCCTCGAGATCGACGAATCCCTCCTCACCGGCGAAGCCGAACCCGTCGAGAAGCACGAGACCGACAGCGTACTTTCGGGCAGCTTCGTCTCGGCCGGCTCGGGCTACTACCGCGCCACTCACATCGGCGCTGATTCCTACGCTGCGAAGCTCGCCAACGAGGCTCGCAAGTTCGCTCTCGCACCCAGCGACCTGCGGCGTGGCGTCGACAAGATCCTCCGTTGGCAGCTCATCATCATCCCGCCCGCGGCGATCCTGTTGTTCATCCGCCTCATCAATGAGGAATCGTGGCAAGACGCGTTGACCGGTATGGTCGCGGCGTCGGTGGCGATGGTCCCTGATGGTCTGGTGTTGTTGACCAGCATCGCGTTCATCGTCGGCGTGCTCGCTCTCGCCCGCCGGCGGGCGTTGGCCAAAGAGCTGGCGTCGGTCGAGCTTCTCGCCCGCGTCGACACGCTGTGCCTCGACAAGACGGGCACCATCACGACCGGCGAGATCTCGCTCGGCGGCATCGAGGTGATCGAGCCGCACGACGAGGCCTACGCGCGAGAGGTGCTCGGCGCGATGGGCGCCGCCGACACCAACCCGAATCCAACACTCAAGGCGATCGCCGACGCATTCGCCGCTCCGGCACAAGGATGGAGCCTCACCGAATCGACCCCGTTCTCGTCCGCTCGCAAATGGGCCGGCGCGCACTTCAGCGAACAGGGTTCGTTCTATCTCGGTGCGCCCGACATCTTGCTCGATGCCGACGATGTCGATTGCCGGGCACGCGTCGAGGCCGACACCGAACAGGGCAAGCGGGTGCTGGTGGTGACCCACAGCCGCCACAAATACGACGGCGAGAACCTGCCCGACGAACGCTCACCGGTGGCGATCATCGTGTTGGAGGACACCGTGCGGCCCGACGCGCGCGAGATCCTCGAGTTCTTCATCACTCAAGACGTCGACCTCAAAGTGATCTCGGGCGATCATCCCCAGACTGTCGCGGCGGTCGCCCGGCGCGCCGGCATCCCCAACGCCGAGGTCGGCTACGACGCCCGCAATCTGCCCGAAGAGCGCGAGGCGATGGCCGAAATACTGGAGCAGAACGCGGTTTTCGGTCGAGTGACGCCTCATCAAAAACGGGCGATGGTGGGCGCCCTGCAATCACGGGGCAGGACCGTGGCGATGACGGGCGACGGGGTCAACGACGTGCTCGCGCTCAAAGACGCGGACATGGGCATCTCGATGGGGTCCGGTTCGGCGGCGACGCGCGCGGTCGCGCAATTGGTGCTGCTCGACAATCAGTTCGCGACCCTGCCTCGCGTGCTCGCCGAAGGGCGACGTGTCATCAACAACATCGAACGCGTCGCAAACCTGTTCATCACCAAATCGACCTACGCCGTGTTGTTGACATCGCTCGTCGCCATCTTCGGCATGCCCTATCCGTTCCTCCCTCGACATCTCACCCTGATCGGATCGTTCAGCATCGGCATCCCCGGCCTGCTGCTCGCGCTCGCACCTAACGACAAGCTCGTGCACAAAGGGTTTCTCGATCGCGTGCTGCGATTCTCGATACCGGCCGGTATCTCGGCTGCCGTTGCGAGCTTCACGGTGTACGTGCTCGCGCGCCGGGCCGACGGCGTGGTGCTGGCCGAAGAGCGCACTGCGGCGACGATGACGTTGCTCATCATCGGGCTGGTCGTATTGGTCGTCGTCAGCCGGCCGTTGCGTGCGTGGAAAGTGGCGCTTGCCGCCACCATGGGCGCGTTCTACGTGGCCATCCTGCTCATCGAACCGTTGAAGAACTATTTCGAGTTCGATCATCCACCCAACGTGATCTGGCTCGAGATCATCCTCTGCGCCGCCGCGGGCGCCGCCGGCGTCATCCTGTTGCCCCGATACCTTCCGTGGGCCCGACGCCCCAACTGACGCCCCCTGCAACCGTTCGCAACCCCTTCTGTTGGCGTTTTACAGGTGTCGACACCTGTAAAACGCCACAAGAACGGATCGGTGAAAGCCACGGGTCAGCCGGTGAGGCGTTCGCCGGGCGCGATGCGGACTCGGCGGCCGCACCACTCTTCGGTTGTCATCGATTGCGTCACGTCGCCGTCGTCGGTGGAGACGAGCACTCGCGATCCGTCATCGAGGTCACCGATGACGATGCCGCGGCGCGTGCCCGAAGGGTCGTCGTCGAGCACCGTGTACGTGGCGACGGTCGCCGTGGTGTCAGTCGCGTCGACGAGCGCGCGCACACCCGTCGCGGCCTCGACCTCGTCGGTGACGTCGATGCTGCGATACGGCTGCGCCGGCGGGTCGGTCGACCACAACGACACGCCCTGCTTGGTGATCATGCCGCTGATCGCCGTGACGAGGCCGAGCGAACCGGCGTCGGACCGCAGCACCTCGGCCATCTTCGCCAAGCCCTGCACGACCCAGTTGTTGAGCGGACCGCCGGCCCAGGTCATGCCGCCACTTTCGGTGACCTGTCGCCCCGGCGCGAGGCCCAACTCGAGCATCTGGGTGCGGACCGCGATCGGAAAGCAGCTGTACAGCTCGATGTGCGCCACGTCATCGGTGCTCGCTCGGGCGTGCTCGAAGGCAGCCCGGCCGGCGATCCGGAAACCCGCCGATCGGGCGATCTCGGCCCGCTCCGACACCGGCACACAGTGCTGGCTGTTGGCGATCGCGTGCGGGAAGATCCAACGGTCGCGCGGCACGCCGCACGACTCCGCAACACCGACGGTGGTGAAGAGCAACGCGCCGGCTTGATCGACGTTCCACTGCGAGTTGTGCCACTTGTTGTACGGAAACGCCAAGGGCCGGTTCTTGGGCGAGGGCACCCGGATCTCGTCCGCGCTCATCGGCTGGCGGTTCCACGCGTCTGGGTTGCCCTGACCGACGACGTTGAAGTCGGCCCACAGCCGGGCGACGACGCGCGCGTGATCGTCGAGGGTCTGCTCGTCGAACGCGCGTCGGGCGTTCTCGATCATCGCGTAGTGATGGGTCGCCTGTACGAGACGCAGCGCCACTTCACGCGGGCCGATGATGCCGGGCTTGGGGTTCCACGCTTCGCCGGGCTGCGCGCCGTCTGCTTCGACGGTCGTCGGTGCGGTCACACCGAGGATCGACGCACGCAACTCGCGGAACTTCGCCTCGCCTCCGGTCACCAGCACCGCATCGTGTGCACCTGACGCCAGGTCGTCGAGCGCGCGGGCGAAGACCGACGTCTGTATCACGCCGGGGGCGACCGTCACCGTGTGCGGGTCCGACACCCCGACGCGCGCCGCGATCAATCCGCCCGGATCCGCGTACGGCCACATCCCCTTCATCGACAGCACCAGGCTGACCCGGTCGAGCAGCGACGGACTACCGGCATCTTCGGCGGCGTTGCGCACCGCGTCCGCCATGAGTTCGATCACGTCGACACCTTCGCGGGGGTCGTCGAATCGCTGCATCGCGGTGCCGGCGCCAACGAGGATGGGGGTTCTTGGGTCGAGAGCCATCCCCCTTCGTTAGCACGTGAATGGCACACGATGCAGCAACGACGACTACGGTCGGGAAGGTCGCGGGCGGGAACGAGGGGCCGAGGTGAACAGCAGCTACGAGCACATTCTGTTCTCGATCGAGGAGGGTGTCGCGACAATCACCCTCAACCGCCCCGAGGTGCTCAACGCCTTCAGCTCTCAGATGGGCAACGAGGTGCAAGACGCGTTTCGCGCGTGCGACGGAAGCGACGACGTGCGTGCCGTCGTGGTCACCGGCGCCGGCCGTGCATTCTGTTCGGGCGCGGACTTCTCGGGCGGATCCGCGGTCTTCGGCGCGCCGAGCGATCGCAAGGCATTCAATTCGAATCCCTACAAATACGCGGCGTGGCAAGTGCGCAAGCCGGTCATCGCCGCGATCAACGGGGCCGCGGTAGGCATGGGGTTGACGATGACCCTTCACTGCGATCTCCGCATCGTCGCCCATGACGCCAAGCTCGGCATCGTGCAGAACCGGCGAGGCGTCATGCCCGACCTCGATTCGCACTGGGCCCTGCCACGCATCGTCGGCTTCGCGCGCGCCGCGGAGATCTTGTTGACCGGCAAGATGTTCAGCGGCGACGATGCCGAACGCTGGGGGTTGGCCAACGAGGCGGCCGATGCTGCACAAGTGCTGCCGCGTGCGCGCGAGATCGCGCGCGACATCGCGGTCAACGTCGCCCCCGTTTCGGTGGCGGTCAGCAAGCACCTGTTGTGGTCCGATCCGCCGCCCGATCGCGCCACGATCAATGATCTCGAGACCAAGCTCCACCTCCACCTGATGGGGCGAGCCGATGCGCACGAAGGCGTGATGGCCTTCCTCGAGCGCCGCCCACCACGATGGCAACTGCGCGTGTCGACCGACTGGCCCGAGTGGTTGAACGGGAACGAATCATGACGCGTCGCATGCTGGTCACCGGGGACGGGCGGTTGGCGACGCAACTCGCGGAGGGCCTGCGCGCCGCAGGACACGCGGTCGAACAACGCGCCATCGTCGAGGTCGACAAAGCGGCAGTGGGCCGGCTGGTCACCGAGGCCGCAACCGCTCTCGGAGCCATCGACACGTTCGTCCACGTGCATCAGTCGGCGCAGACCCGAACCACCGTCGTCGAGGCCACGACCGACCAGTGGATCGGGATGTGCGAAGACTCGATGGCGGCGGCCTTCCATCTGACCCAGGCGGCCCATCCGGTGCTCGCGGGCAGTGAGCACGGACGCCTCGTGTTCGTCGTGTCGACGATCGGCATGGCCGGCGCGTTCGGCCTCGCGGCATCGGCGGCATCCGCCGAATCGTTGCGTGCGCTCACCAAGAGCGTGGCCAAGCAGTGGGGCAAGTACGGCATCACCGTCAACGCGATCGCGGTGGGTCCGCAACATGTCATCGCCGGCGAAGTCGGTCGCGAGGTGGCCGAAGGAGTCTCGTTGGCCGTACCCGCGATGGGCAGCCCGGGCGATGCCGTCACCGACCTTGCTCCGCTGATCTCGCTGCTGAGCCGCGACGACGCGCACTTCCTCACCGGCACCACTCTCGTCGCCGACGGCGGCGTCTGGCTCACGCTGTGAACGCCCCGACCGATGCAAGGCTGGTCGGCGGCGATACAAGGCTGCTCGACGGCAAGGCGGTCATCGTGACCGGCGCGGGCGGCGGTGTCGGATATGGCATCGCGATGGCGATGGCGCAACACGGCGCCAAGGTCGTCATCGCGGCGCGGCGACCCGACAACGGCGAGCCGGCCGCGCAAGAGATCACAGATCAGGGCGGCACTGCGGTCTTCTTCCGCTGCGACGTCACGCAACGCTCGAGCATCGAGGAGACGGTGGCGTTCACCGTCGACACCTTCGGTCGTCTCGACTGCGTCGTGCACAACGCAGTGTCAGGAGTAGGCCCGCCTACCGAGATCCAAGACATCGAACCCGGCCTTTGGCAGGGCATGGTGTCGAGCGCAGTGCGCGCGTCGTTCGACTGCGCGCAGGTCGCGTACCCGCATCTGAAGGCCGTACAGGGCAGCTACCTGCTCATCACGTCGGCGACCGGCATCGAGGGCAGCCCGTACCTTCCCGTGTACGGCATGGTCAAGGCCGCACAACGAGGGTTCGGCAAGAGCCTGGCCCGCGAGTGGGGGCCCGAAGGCATACGGGTCAATCTCATCGGGCCGGTGGCAATGACACCCGCGCTCGTCGTCGCGTACAAGGCCAACCCGGTGCTCGAAGCCCGGTTGGTCAAGCGCACTCCGCTGCAACGCGTCGGTGACCCCGCCACCGACATCGGCCCGGCCGCCGTGTTCTTCGCCAGTGACCTTGCCCGCTTCGTCGCCGGACAGACGCTCATCGTCGACGGCGGCGGCTTCATGGGATTGTGAATCATGAGAATCGGTATCTACTTCGACCTGCGCAACCCGGCCGAATGGCAGCGATCACCGGCCGCGCTCTATGCGGACGCGATCGACCTCGCCGTCGAGTCCGAGCGACTCGGCCTCGACTCGGTGTGGGCGAGCGAGCATCACTTCTTCGACGACGGCTATCTGCCGCAGCCCTTCACGTTGCTCGCCGCGATCGCGGCCCGCACGACGCGAGTGTTGTTGGGCACCGCGATCGTCGTCGCGCCGCTGCATCATCCGGTCGATCTCGCGGAGCAAGCAGCGTTGGTCGACATCATCAGCAACGGGCGGCTCCGCGTCGGTCTCGGCGCCGGGTATGCGAAGCGCGAGTTCGATGCGTTCGGTGCCGATCTGGCGACCCGTTACGGCACCACCGACAGCCGCATCCGTGAAATTCGCACACTCCTCGACGATGGCGGGGTGACGCCTTCCCCGATCCAGCGACCGTTCCCCATATGGGCCGGCTATCAGGGCCCGCAGGGCGCGCGCCGCGCCGGGCGCCTCGGCTGCGGGCTGCTCTCGCTCAACGCCGAGTTGTTGACACCCTACCGAGCGGGTCTGGTCGACGGCGGCTACGACCCGTCGTCGGCGCGCATGATGGGCCTGCTCGGTGTGATCCTGGCCGACGACCCCGAGTCGACCTACGAACGGCTGCTGCCGTATGTCTGTCACCAGCTCAACACGTACCGCGCGGCCGCAGCCGTTGGATCAGGGCGCACGCCGAGCCTCATCACTCCGGAAAAGCTGCGCGAGGGCCGGTCGAAGCCCGGGGTCATCCCACCGATCGAGGTGCTCGATCCGACCGACGCGGTGACCCGTCTACGCCAACTCACCGATGGTGTGCCGGCCGAAGAGATCTATCTGTGGGCGAGCATCGCCGGCATGCCCGACGACATCGTGCACCGCCACATCGAACTGCTGGCGAGGATCAGGCCGCAGTTCGCGGGCTAGATCTCCGCTCAGAGGCCGCTCGGGCCCGCAACGCCGGGGGTCAGAACGCGAGTGACTGACCCACACGACGACGACCGATGATCGGTGTCGTCGGCGCGTAGCCCGCCGAGGCCCGCTCGGCCTCTGACTCGCCGCCCCAGAAGCCGAGTTCGCGATTGTCGCGGGCGTAGTCGCGGCAAGGGCCGACGACGGGACAGTTGACGCAGATCGCTCGAGCCTTGGCCTCCCTGCGCGCTCGCGCCTCGGGCCGCTCGGCGAAGGGAGCGAAAAACAACTCGCTCTGCCCTCGACAAGCCCCGTGGGGCATCCACTCGGACGGATCGCTATAGACGCGGACGTCAGCGTTCAGCATTACTGCTCGGCTCCTCAGCGCTCGCCCACCGCTGCGAGTCACCGAATGTAAAGGGTAGGTAAACAGTCCTACCTTGTGCACGTGACGCGCAATGATTTCTACCGCGATGGTCCATCTGCCAAGGCGATAGTCCAGGCCCGATCACTCTGAGTGTCGATCGGGTGACCTTAAACCGCGGTGCGTCTCGATACTTGTCATATCCTACGAGTCTGGTGTGACCAAAAAGACGCGCGCACGATGTGGCGGGCCATCTTGCCGGTTTCGGTCCTCGGCAATTCGTCCACCGCGTGGATCGTGCGCGGCACCTGGTAGCCGGCGAGCCGCTCGCGGCACCATTGCCGCAGGTCATCGCGCATCGCCTCGTCGAGGTCGACGCCCGGTCGCAACTGGAGCACCGCGCACACGGCTTCCCCCCATTCGTCGTCGGGGGCGCCCACCACACAACAGTCGGCGATTGCCGCATGGTCGAGCAGGACCGATTCGATCTGCGCCGGATACACGTTGACGCCGCCCGAGACGATCACGTCGGCCCGCCGATCACACAAGAAGAGAAAGCCCTCGTCGTCGAGATACCCGATGTCACCGAGGGTCAACAGATCGCCTCGGTGTGCGTCTCTCGTCTTTTCCGGATCGTCCTTGTAGGTGACCGGGTCGGGCTGGCGGAAATAGACGGTACCCTCGACCCCCGCCGCGCACGGTTGGCCCTTGTCGTCGAGGATGTGCAACTGGACCGCCGGGTTGTACGGCCGGCCGACGCTGCCCGGCTTGCGCAACCACTCCGGCGACGAGATCGAGATGCCGCCGCCTTCGGTGCCCCCGTAGAACTCGTAGAGGATCGGGCCGAACCACTCGATCATCTTGCGCTTCACTTCGACCGCGGTAGGTGCAGCACCGTGCACGACCAGGCGCAACGACGACAGGTCATAGCGAGCGCGCTCCTCGTCGGTGAGCTTCAGCAGTCGCACGAAATGAATGGGCACCACGAACGTCGACGTCACTGCGTGCGACTCGACGAGATGGAGGAACTCGGCCGCGTCCCAACCGTCCATCAACACGACATCGGCGCCGAGCAACGAGGCACCTTCGCAGTACGACACCGGCCCCGAGTGATAGAGCGGAGCCGCGACGAGATGCACACGGTCGGGTTCGCCGGCGAGGTAGGTCTGCAACATCATCATGCCCCCGCGCCCGACGCGCGACGGTGGTGGCATATCGGCCGCCATCGGCCGCAACACACCCTTGGGCCGGCCTGTCGTGCCCGACGTGTAGAGCATGGTGTCGCCCGCGATCGGATCTTCGAGCGCCTCGGTCGAGCATCCGGTCACGAACTCTTCGAACGGCACGAAACCTTCGATCGGACCGCCGACGGAAATACGCCGCTCAGGGGGCAGCGCGGCGGCCGCGCTGCGCGCGATGTCGGCGAAACGCGAATGCGCGATGACGATGTCGGCCTCGCAGTTCTCGACGACGTAGGTCGCCTCGTCGATCGACCAGCGCCACGACATCGGGGTGAATCGCCGGCCCGACCACGCGCATCCCCGGTACGTCCACAAGAACTCGACCACGTTGGGGAGTAGCACGGCGACGTTGCCGCGCGAGGCGACACCGGCGCGATCGAGCGCGCGCGCCACGCGGTTGCCTCCGGATTGAATGTCGTCGTTGCGAACGCGTGTGTGGATGACGGACATGGCAGCGACATCGTAGGGTGGCGCCAACGACAGAGGGGACTGGGGAACAATGGCTCGAGCAATGAACGGCATGACGGCGCTGATCACCGGCGGAGGTGGCGGCATCGGGCGTGCCACCGCGGCGGTGCTGGTGCGCGACGGCGCACACGTCGTCGTGTCCGGGCGTACCGAGTCCAAGCTCGACGCGGTCGTGAGTCGGCACACGGCCGAGGCCGCCGAGGCGGGTGGCTCGATCCGCTCGTTCGTCTGCGACAACCTCGACGAAGATCAGGTGCGCAAGGCGATCGACTTCACCATGGATCCCACCGGCCGCCTCGACGCTGCGGTTGCGGTGCCTGGTGGTGGAGCGATGAAGCCGGTGTTGCGTATGTCGGTCGACATGCTCGAAGAGATCATGCGGCGCAATATCTCGTCGATGTACGTGTTGCTCAAGCACTCGGGTTCGGCGATGGTGCGCCAAGGCACCGGCGGCTCGTTCGTCGGTGTGTCGTCGATGCAGGGCATCCAGCCGGCACCGATGTTCGCCGCGTACTGCGCGGCCAAGGCCGGCCTCGAGATGCTGGTGCGCTGCGCAGCAGAAGAGCTCGGTCGTCACAAGATCCGCGTCAACGCCGTGCGGCCCGGGCTGACCCGCACCGATGCGACCGTCGCCATGTTCGCCGACGACGCGACGGTCGCCGCGTACATGGAGCAGCAGCCGCTCGACCGCGACGGCGAGTCCGAGGACATCGCCGGCGCGATCCGCTATTTCGCCGGCCCCGAATCCACCTGGACCACCGGCCAGTGCCTCACCGTCGACGGCGGCTGCTCGCTGCGCCGTTTCCCGGATCTCACGCCGTTGCACCAAAAGCGCCTCGGCGACGAGCTCGAAAAAGCCGCACGCGGCATCGTCGACTGACGCTGCACCGTTGACCGACAGCCTGCCAATGCCTCTCGACGGTCCGTACTTCGACGACTTCCGCGTCGGCGAAACGCTGCCCCCTGCGCCGCCGATCACCATCGGCGTCGGCGAGACAGCGCTCTACCAGGCGATCGTCGGCGATCCGTACGCGCTCGCGCTCTCGCGACCACTCGTACATGCAGTCACCGGCGATCCCCGCCCCATCGTCAACCCCGCGCTGGCGCTGCACTTCTCGATCGGGCAGAGCACCGTCGCCACGCGCCGGGTCGTGGCCAACCTCTTCTACCGCGGGGTCATCCTGCGCCGGCCGGTTCGCGTCGGCGAGACATTGTCGACCACGGTCGAGGTGCGCGGCTTGAGGGAGACATCGCGCAAGCCCGACCGGCCGCCAAGGGGCATGGCGTTGATCGGCATCCACACCATCAGCGACACCGGCGATGTCGTCGCCGACTATGAACGATGCGCGCTGGTGCCGCTCCGCGATCCGGCCCCCACCGGACACGCCGACGATCTCGGCGCCGCGCAGCGCCCGCTCGAGTTCGCCGACTACGCACCGTTCGCACCTGTTCTTTGGAACCTCGCGCCGCTCGGCGCAACGACGGACTGGAACCTCGACGAGGTGCGCGACGACCCCATGCGCGACACGGTGACCGACGCGCCGGCTCTCGTGCGACTCACGCAGAATCAGGCCGCGGTGCACCGTGATGCCCGACTCGGCCAGAAGGGACGGCGCCTGGTCTACGGCGGGCACACGATCGGCCTGGCGCAGGCATCGTTGGCGCGCCTGCTGCCGTCGCTGGCCCACGTCATCGGCTGGCACAGTTGTGATCACGTGGGTCCTGTATTCGAGGACGACGTGTTGTCGTTCTCCAGCCAACTCACGGCGATGCAGCCTCTGGGCGACGGACGGCTGCTGGCGTTCCGGGTGCTGGTGCACGCCGAACGCGACGGCCTCGACGAACCCGCTCATGTCCTCGACTGGCAACCGGTGGTGTACGCCGCGTAGCTGAGGTGCACTACCGTGCATCGCACACAGGGGGTGGACTATGAGCACCGAATCGCTGACCGAGGTCGATCCGCTCGACCTCGTCTCGCCGAAGCGCTACGGGCAGTCGGGTCCTCCGCACGATGTGTGGACCATGATGCGCCGGCACCACCCGGTCCGCTGGTGCGAGCCGGCGGGCTTCGAGAGTTTTTGGGCGATCACGCGCCACGAGGACATCACGGAGATCTCGAGCCAGCCCGAAGTCTTTTCCAACGCGCACGGCATCGTCGTGCTCAACGACCAACAGATTGCCGCGCAAGAGCACGGCGACAGCCCATTGCGCGCGATGCGCACGATCATCGAGATGGACCCGCCCAACCACCGCATCTATCGCAAGATCGCGAGCGGGTTCTTCACGCCGCGCGGCATCGGCGAACTCGACCAGATCGTCACCTCGAGCGCGCGCACGTTGGTCGACTCGCTCGGCGAACAAGGCGAATGCGACTTCATCGATCGCATCGCGCAACGCCATCCGCTGCGGGTGCTCGCCACGATCTTGGGTATCGACCGCGACGACGAGCAGCGGTTGCTCGAGTTGACCCAGCAACTCTTCGCCAGTGACGACCCCGACTATCAGCGAGCGGGCGACGATCGCACCGAAGCGAGCAGGCAGGTCGGCCTCGAGTTCTACGCGATGTTCGACCGCATCATCAAAGACCGCCGAGCGAACCCACGCGACGACCTCGCCACGCTGCTCGCCAACACCACGCTCCCGGGCGGCGAGCCGATGGGACCACTCGAGACCTTTGGCTATTACCTGATCGTGTTCACCGCTGGCCACGACACGACTCGCAATGCGCTGGCGGGCGCATTGGCTGCGTTCGTCGAGCACCCGGAAGAACTGCGCAAGATCGGCGCCAACCCCGCACTCACCAAACCCGCCGTCGAAGAGATCATTCGCTGGACGACACCGGTCAACTACATGAAGCGCACGGCCCTTTGCGACACCGAGGTGAGAGGACAACACATTCGCGAGGGCGAACGCCTGGTGCTCTTCTACGCGTCGGCCAACCGCGACGAAGACGTGTTCGAGCGGCCGTTCACGTTCGACGTGAGCCGTCACCCCAACAAGCATCTGGGTTTCGGATGGGCCGAGCATTTCTGCCTCGGCGCACACCTCGCACGGGCGAGCATCCACGCGCTCGTGCACGAGCTTGCCGGACGCGCCGAGTCGCTCGAGTTCGCCGGCCCCGTCGCCCAGACCGAGTCGAGCTTCGTCGTCGGCCTCAAGTCGCTACCGGTGCGTTATCGCATCCGGCCCGCGAGCTGAATCCCCGCTCTGAGCTTCCGGCTCTTCGCGCAAGCGCTCATCGCGCGATCGAGGAGTCGGCTCCTCGGGCCCTAGGCGACGATCGCGTCGTCGTGCAGCCGGGCGATCTCCGTCGCCGACAGACCCAGTACATCCGCGAGGATCTCGTCGGTGTGCTGACCGAGACTCGGCGCGGCGGCGGCCGAGATGCGCCCCATCGCGGGGTCGAGCGGATGAGCCGCAGCCAGGATGGTCCCGATACCCGTTTGTTCGATCGACGAGAAGAGCGGATTGTCCGTCGAGCAGCGGTCGTCGTCGCTGACGAGCTGCATGAACGATTGATACGGCCCCCAGCACACTCCGCGCGCGTCGAAGGCGTCGCGGATCTCGGCGAGCGAACGAGCCGCACACCACGAGGCGAACAGCGGGTTCAGCTCGTCACACGCGAGGTAGCGATCACCTTCGATGGCGAAGTCGAGACCGCGACGGGTCTCTATGGCGCGTACCTCGTCGCCGAGTCGTGTCGCGTCGAGCAGACTCTTCCATTGGCTCATCGTCACGGCGACGGCGATGACCCGTCGGCCGTCGCCAGTGGCGAAGTCACGGCCGAAGGCGCCGTACACGTCGTTGCCGATGCGCGGGCGCGCGCTGCCGTTGATCTGTGCCTCGGCAATGTGCCCGAGGGCCGACACTGCCCACAAGGCCACATCCGAAAGCGCGAGCGTCATGAGTTGTCCGGTGCCGGTGCGATCGCGATGGCGCAGGGCCGCGACGACGCCCAGCGCCGCCTGTTGACCACACAGGAAATCCCACGCGGGCAGGACGTGGTTGATCGGCTCCGTCATATCAGCCGGGCCGGTGACCAAGGGGTAGCCGACGGCGCAATTCACCGTGTAGTCGAGCGCGGTCGTGCCGTCGTGATTGCCCAACACATTGAGCATGATCAGATCGCCTCGCCGATCGCGCAGCCGGTCGTAGGCCATCCATCCCGAGGCCGGGAAGTTCGTGAGGAACACGCCGTGGTCGGGTCCGGGCGCCACGATCAACTCGGTGAGCAACTCGCGCCCGCGCGGTGACCGCAGGTCGACGGCGAGCGATCGCTTGCCCTTGTTCAGCCCGGCCCAGTACAGGCTGGCACCCGCGTCGGTCAGCGGCCAACGGCGGTAATCGAGCCCGCCGCCGATCTGATCGAAACGGATCACATCCGCACCGAGTTGGGCGAGCGTCATCCCCCCCGACGGCGCGGCCACGAACGCCGAACCTTCGACTACTCGTACCCCCGCAAGCAGCCCGTCGGCCATCAACCCCTCCGTTTTGTTGGTGATCGCCCCCCAATACGACCCTAAATCACCAACCGAACGGAAATCGTTGCGAGAACGGCGGCGAGGCCCCATCCTTGACGGATGAGTGATCCGAGCTTCGAAGCCCGCCCATGGGGGTCGTTCACCGTCCTCGACGACGCCATGACACACAAGGTGAAGACGATCACCGTCAATCCCGGCCATCGCTTGAGCTACCAGCGACACCATCAACGTGCCGAGCACTGGTTCGTGGTCACCGGTACCGCCACCGTCACCGTCGACGACAGCGAACACACGCTTCAGCAGGGCGACCATGTCGACATTCCGCTGATGGCGTGGCACCGCATCGAAAACCGCGGCGACGACGACTTGGTCTTCGTCGAAGTGCAACACGGGGCGTATTTCGGCGAGGATGACATCGAACGCCGCTCTGACGACTACGGCCGCGCGTAGCCGAACCCAGGCCCAGTACTTAGAGCGGGAAGCGTGGGCCCGAGCGGCCCTTAGAGCGGGAAGCTCGGCGCGCGGGCGCGCCACGCGACAGACTGTCGCCCGTCAACACGACGAACGAAGGGGGCGACGGACGATGGTCCTGTCGATGATGCGGTTCAACATGATTGCGCCTGGAGTCGATCCAGCGCATCACAGCGCCATGCACAAAGAGATGCTCGACATGGCCGAGTACGGGGAGAAGCACGGCTTCTCGATCATCAGCACCGAGGAGCACCACGGCGCGGACAACGGCTGGAGCCCCTGCCCCAAGATCTTCGCGGCGTCGATCTTCGGTCGCACCAAGAACATGATGGTGACGTTCTCGGCGATCCTGCTGCCGCTGCACGATCCGTTGCGCATGGCCGAAGACCTCGCCGTGCTCGATCTCATCAGCGGTGGCCGCACCATCACGATCTTCGGCATGGGCTATCGACCCGAAGAGTACGAGATGGCCGGCGTCAGCTGGAAAGACCGCGGCAAGGTCATGGACGAGTGCGTCGACGCAGTGCTCAAGGCCTGGACGGGCGAACCGTTCGAGTTCCGCGGTCGCACCGTGCGTGTGACCCCCCGCCCCTTCACTCAGCCGCACCCGATTTTGATGTTGGGCGGTACGTCGAAAGCCGCGGTGCGCCGCGCCGCCCGCTTCGGGCTTCCCATCTCACTCGCGGCCAACATGCCCGAGCTCGAAGCCGTCTACAACGAAGAGTGCGCGAAGCACGGTACGCAGGGCTTCATCTCGATGCCGCCGGCGGGCTTCCACCACACCTGGGTCGCCGACGATCCCGACGCCGCATGGGACGAGATCGGCAAGTACCTCTTGCACGAAGCGATGACCTACAGCGCGTGGCAGACGCCCGACATCCGCTCCGCAGTGCACTCGCACGCGTCGACGCCGGCCGAGCTGCGCGCCGAAGGCATCTATCGCATCATGACTCCCCACGAGTCCATCGCCGAGCTCAAGGGCATGGGCGAAGGCGCGGCGGCGGGCCTGCATCCGTTCTGCGGTGGCATGCCCATCGACACGGCGTGGAAGTACTTGTCGAACTACGTTGAAAAGGTCTTGGGCAAGCTCGCGACGACGTCGTGATGCGGGGAGAGGTCATGTCACGATTCAAGAAGAAGGTCGCGATCGTCACGGGTGCCGCGTCGGGCATCGGCAAGGCCACGGCGCTGCGGTTGGCCTCCGAAGGTGCGACCGTTGCGTGCGTCGACGTCAACGCCAAGGGCGCGCGCCAGACCGTCAAGGTGATCGAGGCCGCCAAGGGCAACGCCAAGGCGTACAACTGCAACCTGCTCGACATCGCGTCGATCACCAAAACGGTCAAGGCGGTCGTACGCGACTTCGGCCGCATCGACGTCTTGTGCAACGTTGCAGGCCTGGGTCATTTCGCCACCGACGAAGACGAGACCATCGAAGGTTGGAACCGCGTCATCGGGGTCAACCTCACCGGCACGTACTGGATGTCGAAGACCGCGCTCCCCCACCTGATCGCGACCAAGGGCGCCATCGTGAACACCGCCTCGACCGCAGGCACGCACGCCCAGCCGTGGAGCTCGGCCTACTCGGCGTCGAAGGGCGGTGTCATCTCGCTGACCCAGACGATGGCCGTGTCCAACGGCATGCAGGGTGTGCGGGTCAACTGTGTCGCCCCGGGCGGTGTCGAGACGCCCATCGCCGACCAGTTCAACCCGCCCGAGGGCGTCGACCTGGCGATCATGGGTCGCATCATGCCCTTCGAGCGCATGGGCACCCCCGACGAGTTGGCCGCCGCGTTCGCCTTCTTGGCCTCGAGCGAAGCCAGCTACATCAACGGCATCACCATCCGGGTCGACGGCGCCATGAAGGCCTAGCTTGCCCGTTCTTCGCGCCCAGCTTCTCGTTCTTCGCGCGAGCGCTCATCACACCGGTGAGAGGTAAGATCCCGTAGCTACTGTTTTTGGGGGCCGGGTATGTTCGACGTCATCATCCGCAACGGCGAGGTCATCGACGGAACGGGTGGCACTCGCTTCCGTGCCGATGTCGGCATCAAGGCTGGCCGCATCGTGAAGATCGGCCGTATCGACGGCGATGCCCCGACGATCATCGATGCCACGGGCAAGGTCGTGTGTCCGGGTTTCGTCGACGTCCACACCCACTTCGATGCACAGGTGTTCTGGGACGACGCACTGACACCGTCACCGCTGCATGGCGTCACCACTGCGTTCGCCGGCAACTGCGGGTTCACCATCGCGCCGCTGTCGGATGATCCGGCAGACGGCGAGTACCTGCTCAACATGTTGGCCCGCGTCGAAGGTATGCCGGTCGACGCGCTACGCCAGGGTGTGCCGTGGAACTGGAAGACGACCGCGGAGTATTTCGACCGCATCGACGGACACCTGGGCATCAACCTCGGGTTGTCGGTCGGCCACTCGGCCATCCGCCGTGTCGTGATGGGTACCGAATCGACCAAGCGTGAATCGAACGCCACCGAGCTCGAGCAGATGAAGCAACTGCTGCGCGATGGCCTCGACGCCGGTGCGCTCGGGTTCACATCGTCGTACGCCCGCACGCACAACGATGCCGAAGGCCACATGGTGCCCTCGCGTTACGCGAGCACGGCCGAGTTGGTCGAGCTGGCCCGCGTGTGCGGCGAGTTCGATGGCACCTCGATCGAAGTCATCCCTCAGGTCGGCCCGCGCTTCGATCAGTGGGCCGTCGATCTGATGACCGACATGTCGGTCGCCGCGCAGCGAGCGGTCAACTGGAACGTGATGTCGGTCAACCAAGGCAATCTCGAAGATTGCCTCGGCAAGTTGGCCGCCAGTGACTACGCCGCCAAGAAGGGTGGCAAGGTCGTCGCCTTGACGATTCCGATCAGCTTCGGTGTGCGCCTCTCGTTCGCCAGTGGCTTCGTGCTCGACGCCATGCCCGAATGGGAAGGCCCCATGCTCGCGTCGCGCGACGAGAAGATGAAGCTGTTCCGCGACAAGTCCGCACGCGACGCACTCAACGCCCGCGCGCAACAAGCCGACAATCCCATGCGCACACTCGCCAATTGGGGCAACAAGATCATCTTCGACGTGATGGCGCCCGAGAACGAGCAGTACCGCGGCCGCATGGTCAGCGATATCGCCAAGGATCAGGGGCGCGACGCGTGGGACGTCCTGTGCGACATCGCCGTCGCCGACGAGCTCAACACCAGCTTCGGCTCACCGACGCCGCCCGAGTCCACCGAGGATTGGAAGGCCCGGGTGCAGGTGTGGCGGGACAAGCGAGCGGTGATCGGTGCGTCCGACGCCGGTGCGCATCTCGACCTCCTCGCGTCGTTCAACTACGTGACCGGCATGCTGCAACGCGCTGTGCGCGAACGTGAGATCCTTCCGCTCGAAGAGGCCATCCATCTGATGACCGACGTGCAGGCCAAGCTCTACGGCCTCAAGCAGCGCGGGCAGCTCCAAGAGGGCTGGCACGCGGACGTCGTGGTCCTCGATCCGGCCACCATCGGCACCGACGACGTCGCGATGCGCTTCGATCTGCCCGGTGGCGCGGGCCGCCTCTACGCCGACAGCCACGGCATCGAGCACGTCTTCGTCAACGGCCGCGCCATCGTCCGCAACGGCGAGCTCACCGCCGAGCGCGGCGGCACGCTGATCCGCTCGGGACGCGACACCGAGACCGCTGCACTCGTCTAGTTCGCGGCGATAGCCTGTCGCCGTCCTACCCCAGGTCCGAGGAGTCTTTATGCCCGCGCCCGAAGCCGTCATCGTCAGCACTGCCCGCACGCCGATCGGGCGCGCCGGCAAAGGTTCGTTCATCGACGTGCGTCCCGACGACATGTCCGCATTCATCATCAACGATGTGCTCGGCAAGATCGGGCTCGACGGCAAGCTCGTCGAAGACATCATCTGGGGCTGCGCGCAGCCGGCCGGCGAAGCGGGCACCAACATCGGCCGCGCCGCCGGCGTCCTCGCCGGACTCGACGTACCGGGCACCACCGTCAACCGCTACTGCTCGTCGTCGCTACAGACCATCCGCATGGCGTCGCACGCCATCCGCGCCGGCGAAGGCGACGTGTTCATCGCCGGCGGCGTCGAGGCCGTGAGCCGCTTCGGCAACGGCGCTGCCGATCGTGGCCCGCACAACGAACGCTTCGCCGAGGCCGAAGAGCGCAGCGCCGCTCGCGCCGCCGGCAAGGGCGGCCGCTGGAAGGCGCCGCAGGGCCTGCCCGACATCTACCTCGCGATGGGCCAGACCGCCGAGAACGTGGCCGAGTACAAGAAGGTCACCCGGGAGCGCCAGGACGAGTTCGCGGCGCTCTCACAGAACCGCGCCGAGAAGGCCATCGCCCGCGGCTTCTTCGAGCGCGAGATCACGCCCTACAAGCTCGCCGACGGCACGATCGTGTCCAAGGACGACTGCCCCCGCGCCGGTACCACCGTCGAGGCGCTCTCCGGGCTCAAGCCGGTGTTCAAGCCCAACGGCACGGTCACGGCCGGCAACGCCTGCCCGCTCAACGACGGCGCCGCCGCGGTCGTGGTGATGTCGGCCAAGAAGGCACAAGCCCTCGGCCTCAAGCCGCTGGCCAAGATCATCAGCTCGGGCGTCACGGCACTGAGCCCGGAGATCATGGGCCTCGGGCCGATCGAGGCGATCAAGCAGGCGCTCAAGCGGTCGAAAGTCGGTCGGTCACGGCTCGCCATCGGCGACATCGACCTCTTCGAGATCAACGAGGCGTTCGCGGCGCAGGTCGTGCCCTCGGCCGACGCGCTCAAGATCCCGTGGGAAAAGCTCAACGTCAACGGCGGTGCAATCGCGCTCGGTCATCCGTTCGGGATGACCGGAGCCCGCATCATGACGACGTTGATCAACGGCCTCGAAGATGCGGACAAAGAGTTCGGCGTGGAGTCGATGTGCGTCGGTGGCGGCCAGGGCATGGCCATGGTGATTCAGCGCTTGCGCTGAATCACCCGACCAGCACAGTGATTCAGCGCTTGCGCTAACTGGTGCGGCTCCGCCGCAACGGATCGGCGGCTCCGCCGCGGAAATCTCGTAGCCGAGACGCACGCCCGCCGTGCGCCTCGGCTACTAGAACGAACTCAACTCGGCATCGTCCCCGTCGGTGGGGTGGCGTCGCCTTCGGCTTCGGGTGGCACCACTTCGGCGGTAGGAGCCGCGTCGGCGGCGGGCGTCGCGGCATCGGCGTCGGCCGCGCCGGCGTCTTTGTCCTTGTCGAGCTTGGAGGCGAGCTTGTCGACCTTTTCGAGCTTGTCGTGGTACTTGCCGCCGGTCTTCTTGTCGATCTTGTCAGTGGCCTTGTCGACGCCGCTGGCGATCTTGTCGCCCGACTTCTCGGCGACGACCTTCGCCTTGCTGGCAATCTTTCCGAGATTGTCCTTGAGGGCCATCGAGTGCTCCTTGTTTTGCCTGGGAGGGGCGGGTGTGGACGTACGCGAAGCCTAACTCCGCTCCGGCCAAGGCCGCTCAGGACCTAAGTCCCCACTGTGCGCGGCGGCGTAGGCTCTCGTCCACGAGAGGAGTTCATGGTGGACATCCCCAAGGGGAGCCTGTTTCTCGGCGACAAGATCAACGCCGCGGACCACAAGCGGGCCAACGACTTCGTGATGTACGACGCCGCGAACCTGACCACGCACGGCGTCATCGTCGGCATGACCGGCTCGGGCAAGACCGGCCTCGGCATCGTGTTGCTCGAGGAGTGCCTTCTGCAGGGCATCCCCGCGTTGATCATCGACCCCAAAGGTGACATGGGCAACCTGCTGCTGGCATTCCCCGACCAGCAGCCCGAGAGCTTCCGACCGTACGTCCTCGAGTCCGATGCCAAGAAAGCGGGACGCACCCTCGATGAGCATGCCGCGGTCGTGGCAACGCAGTGGGCCGACGGCCAAGCCACGTGGGGACTGACCGCCGATCGCATCCGTGCCCTGCACGGCGCCGCGAACTTCACGATCTACACACCTGGATCGAACACGGGGATCGCGCTCAACATCGTGGGCGACATGCGCCGGCCCGGTGCCGATGTCGATGACGAGGTGCTGCAGGACGAGATCGACGGTCTCGTGTCGAGCTTGCTGAATCTGGTCGACATCGAGAGCGATCCGCTGTCGGGCCGCGAGCACATCTTGTTGTCCAACCTCGTCGCCAATGCGTGGCGCAACAATGCCGACCTCGATCTCGCGTCGTTGGTCGCGCAAGTCCAGCAACCTCCGCTGCGCAAGCTGGGCGTCATCGACCTCGACACGTTCTTTCCCGAGAAGGATCGCCTCGGCCTCGCGATGCGACTCAACGGCCTCATCGCGTCGCCCGCGTTCTCGAGCTGGGCTCGCGGCGTGCCCCTCGACATCGACTCGCTGCTCTACACCGACGGCAAGCCCAACGCGGCCATCATCCAGATCGCCCACCTGTCCGACCAAGAGCGTCAGTTCGTCGTGACGCTCGTGCTGTCGAAGCTCGTCACGTGGATGCGTCAGCAGTCGGGCACACCCGACCTCCGCGTCATCGTCTACATGGACGAGGTGTTCGGCTTCGTCCCACCGACTGCGGCGCCGCCGGCCAAGAAGCCGATCCTCACCATCTTCAAGCAGGCGCGTGCATTCGGCGTCGGCATGGTGCTCGCCACCCAAAACCCCGTCGACATCGACTACAAGGCGATCGCCAACGCCGGCACATGGATGATCGGACGCCTGCAAACCGAACGTGACAAGGCCCGCCTGATGCAAGGCCTCGAAGACGCGGCGGGCGCCACCGACATGGCGACGATCGACCGCACCATCTCGGGCCTGGCCAAGCGAGAGTTCGTGTTGCACTCGGCCAAGGCCAACAAGCCCGTCATTTTCACCAGCCGGTGGGCGATGTCGTACCTGCCGGGCCCACTGTCGCGCGATCAGATCGCCGCGTTGATGGCGCACTCTCCATTGCGCCAGCAGAGCGCGACGCGCCCGGCCGACGACAACGACACCCCCGCTCGCGGCAGAGAGCCGCCGGCTCGAACCCCCACCCTGGGCGACGACGAGAGCTCACTGGCGCCGACGATCGCCGACGGTGTACAGGTGTACTACCTCGATCCTGCAGCAGCATGGGCATCCGAGATCGGCGCCCGCTCGAGCGGCAAGCGACTCGAGGCCGCGGTGGTTGCCCGCGTCAAGCTGTTGTTCGACGACGAGAAGGCCGACGTGCGCGAGCAACAAGAGTGGGAAGCCGTCTTCTTCCCTCTCGACGGAGCGCTCGATGTCACCGATGCGCGCAACGTCGACTACGACGATCGCGACTTCCGCCGGACACCGCCCGAGGCCCCGGTCTACGTACTGCCCGACGCGGAGCTCAAATCGAAGACGTACTTCACAAAGGCCAAATCCGAACTGCAGGATCACCTCTATCGCACGATGACGGTCGAGCTGCTGAAGAACGCCGCACTCAAGCTCTACTCCCGTGTCGGCGAATCGAAAGACGAGTTCTCGACGCGCTGCAGCCAGGTTGCCGAGGATCTTGCCGACAAGGACGCCGACAAGTTGCGCACAGCGATGACCGACAAGATCGACCGCATCAAGGACGCCATCGACAAAGCAGAAGACAAAGTACGCGAGGTCCAGTCCGACAAGAAGCGGCGCGGCCTCGACACGGTCGTCTCCGGCGCCGGCGGTTTGCTCGGGTCCTTCCTCGGTGGGCGCAAGAACACGAAGAGCGTGCTCGGCACCGTCACTCGGACGATCGGCAAAGAGCGCATGCGCGGCCAGGCCGGCGAACGCCTCGAGACCGCCAAGAACCGACTCGAAGGACGACACGACCAGCTGGTCGATCTCGAGCAGGACCTCACCGACAAGCTCGCGGCCATCCAAGACGAGTGGGACCGCAAAGCAGCGCAGATCGAGTCCCTGAGCATTCGGCTAGAAAAGACCGACATCACCGTCGACGAGATCGCGGTGGTGTGGGTACCAACGGAATGAGGACGGCCAATGTCGATACGTGATTACGTCCATACGCCGAGCGACCGGCTCCTGCCCGATCCCGAGCCCCGGCCCGCCGATTACACGATCATCTCCGTCGACGATCATCTCGTCGAACCGCCGTGGCTGTTCGAGGGGCGCCTACCCAAGCAGTTCCAGGACGACGCGCCGAAGATCGTCGAGACGCCCGAAGGTCACCAGCAGTGGCACTTCGACGGCAAGGTCTTCGCGCAGATGGGCTTCAATGCGCTCGTCGGCCGGGTCGACCGTGACGACTTCACGTTCGAACCGGCGCGCTTCGACGACATGCGCCGCGGCTGCTTCGACATCCACGCGCGCGTGCGCGACATGGACATCGTCGGAGTCTGGGCTTCGATCTGCTTTCCGTCGCAGATCACCGGCTTCTGTGGGCGCATCTATTCGGAGGCCTCCGACCCCGCTCTCGGCCTCGCGGTCACGCGCGCGTTCAACGACTGGATCAACGACGAGTGGTGGGGTACCTATCCCGAACGCATCGTGCCCATGGGCATCACCTACCTGCGTGATCCACAAGAAGCTGCAGCGGAGATCCGCCGCAACGCGGCGCGTGGATTCGTCGCCGTGTCGCTACCCGAGCAGCCGTATATGGCCGGGCTGCCGTCGATCCACGATCACGACTATTGGGACCCGATCCTGCGCGCGTGTGTCGAGACCGACACCGTCGTCTGCCTGCACATCGGGTCGGCGGGGCAACTGCTCCCCCGCGATCCTGCGGCGCCGCCCGGCGCCGGTTCGGGCGCGACGTTGTTCCAGGTGCAGTCGTTGATCTCGTGTTGCGAATGGCTCTGGGCCGGCGTGCCGATTCGCTACCCGTCGATCAAGATCGCGATGTCCGAGGGCGGCATCGGTTGGGTGCCGATGGTGATGGATCGCCTCGACTTCATGATGTCGCAGTCGGGACACGGTCGCACTGTCTGGAAGCAGATGGCGGGCGACGTTCTGCCGTCCGAGATCCTCGGTCGCAATTTCTGGTTCTGCACCATCGACGACCCGACGACGATCGAAGTCCGCGATCGCATCGGCGTCGACCACATCATGCTCGAGTCCGACTACCCGCACGCCGATTCGACGTGGCCGGACACACAAGAGTTCGCGCGACGCACACTGGGCAAGTTGCCGGCCGAAGAGATCGCCAAGATCACCCATCTCAATGCCGCGGGGCTCTTCCGCCACCCACTGCCTCGTTGATCACCGGCGCGGCGCGGTTCGCTCATGCCCGCCGCCATTGCCGGTTGCAAATGGCTGAGGGTCGGCGTTAGCGTCGACCACGCAATCAATCGAATCGGGGAGCTCGGGGCACCGGGCTGAGAGGACGGCTCGCTGCCGTCGACCCGTGAACCTGATCTGGGTAATGCCAGCGGAGGAAATCATGATCGTGCGCCGACCCCTCGTCGCCTCTCTCGTGGTCGGCATCGTCGCGCTCGCGGCGACCGCCTGCGGTGACGACTCATCCTCGTCTGCGGGCGCGAAATGCTTCGACGAGCCCGCCACCCCTGCAATCTCCTCTGATTCGGTGAAGAGCGCGAACATCAGGGGCACGAAGATCACACTCGTCACCCATGATTCCTTCGCGTTGTCGGACGGCACGCTCGAGGAGTTCACGGCGCAAACCGGCGTCGAGGTCGAGCTGCTCAGGAGCAACGACGCCGGAGCAATGGTCAGCCAAGCGGTGATCACTTCGGGTAAGCCCACGGCGGACGTGATGTTCGGCGTCGACAACACATTCTTGTGCAAAGCGCTCGAAGCGAACGTCTTCGTGCCCTACGAGTCGCCGGCGCTGGCCGACGTGGCCGAAGACCTTCAACTCGATACGTACCACCGGGTGACGCCGATGGACGTCGGTGACGTGTGCGTGAACTACTGGAAGGAGTCGTTCGGTTCGGGAGCGGCGCCGGCGTCGTTCGACGACCTGACCAAGCCCGAGTTCAAGGGGCAGTTCGTCACCGAACACCCCGACACGTCGTCGCCCGGGTTCGCGTTCCTGCTCGCGACCATCGCCAAGTATGGCGACGATGGGTGGGAGGGCTACTGGCGCAAGCTTCGTGACAACAACGTCGCAATCGCGCCAGGTTGGACCGAGGCCTACGGCGAGCAGTTCAAGTCCGGCGGCGGCGACAAGTCGATCGTCACGTCGTATGCATCGAGCCCTGCGGCCGAAGTCGTGTTCTCCGAGGGCAAGTTGACCGAGCCCCCGACGGGCGTGGTGAACGAGACCTGTTTCCGGCAGATCGAGTTCGCGGGCGTCTTGCGCGGTAGCGAGCATCCCGAGGCTGCCGCGGCGCTCGTGGACTTCTTGTTGTCGGACACGGTGCAAAACGACATCCCACTGAACATGTTCGTCTTTCCGGCGAGCAAGTCGGCCACATTGCCCGCGGAGTTCTCGAAGCACGCCAAGCTGGTCGACAAGCCACTCACGCTCGATCCGGCGACCATCGAATCGAATCGAATCGATTGGACCGAGCGTTGGGCCAAGATCGCGCTGCGATAGCGCCGCGTGGCGCCGCGGCGCTCGGGCCTAGGTCGCGGCTGGCGCGCTTCGCCATGGTGGCGCTGCCACTGGGCTTCTTGGCGGTGTTCTTCGCGTATCCGATCATCACGATCCTGGACCGCGGACTCGGGCGCCGGGGTCGCCACAACGTCGTCGATCTGATCACCGATGGGCAGTTGCGATCCGTGGTGTGGTTCACCGTGTGGCAGGCCGTCGTCTCGACCGTGCTGACCCTCGCGGTGGGCCTTCCGGCGGCACGGGTGCTCGCTCGCTATCGCTTCGCCGGCAAGGCCCTCGTGCGGGCGTTGGTCGTGGTGCCGTTTGCGCTACCGACGGTTGTCATCGGTAGCGCCATCAACGCACTGATCGACCGTTTCGGCCTCGACGACGGGCCGGTGCGGCTCTACCACACGACGTGGGCGATCCTTCTCGCCCACGTGATCTTCAACGTCGCGGTGATCGTGCGCGTCGTCGGCGGCTACTGGGCGCTGCTCGATCAACGCGTGGACGAAAGCGCACAGATGCTCGGCGCCTCCCGCTGGCGAGTGTTCGTCGAGATCGATCTCCCACGGCTGCGGCCCGCCATCACTGCCGCGAGCGCCATCGTCTTTCTGTTTTGCTTCACGTCGTTCGGCGTCATCTTGTTGCTCGGCGGGCCGCGCCAGGCCACCATCGAGTCGGAGATCTGGCGCTACGCCGTGCAGCGCACCGACTTCCACACCGCCGCGCTGCTCTCGGCCTTCCAACTCGCGGCCGTGGTCGCGATGGTCGCCGCGGCGACGCTGCTCGAACGGCGGGTCGGCCGACTGGCCGGCCGCAGCCGGGTCACGCCACCGCGTCGCGCCGCGACCACCCGTGAACGCGTCGCCCTCGCCGCGTCGTTGGCGCCGACCGTGGTACTCGTCGCGATGCCACTGGCATCGCTCGTCGAGCGATCGCTGGTCGTCCGCGGCGGTCACGGGTTCGACAACTACCGCGCGCTCGGCTCGCGCGAACGCGCGTCGTCGTCCCTTCTTGTGCCGCCGATCGAAGCAGTGCGCAACTCACTCGTCACGGCCGCGGTGGCCACGATCATCGGGCTTGCGGTGGGTGGGTTGGCCGCCGGTGCGATCGTCTACGGGCGGCGCGCGATCGCCCGTGTGCTCGACATCGGCTTGATGTTGCCCCTCGGCACGTCTGCGGTGACGCTGGGGTTCGGATTTCTCATTGCGCTCGACGATCCGCCGCTCGACCTGCGCACGTCATGGATCTTGATCCCTTTGGCGCAAGCGCTCGTTGCCATCCCGTTCGTGGTGCGCATCGTCGTGCCCGCGCTGCGCGCCATCGACGATCGGCTACGTGATTCGGCCACGGTGCTGGGCGCGTCGCCGCCGCGCGTATGGCGCAACGTCGACTGGCCGGTCGCCGCGCGCGCGGCGTCTGCCGCAGCCGCGTTCGCATTCGCGATCTCGCTGGGAGAGTTCGGCGCGACATCGTTCCTCGCCCGCCCCGACGCGCCCACGATCCCGATCGCCATGTTCCGCTTGTTGAGCCAACCGGGGGCCGCGCTGCGGGGCATGGCCATGGCACTCGCGGTCATCCTGGCCGCGTTGGTGATACTGGCAACGCTCGTCGTCGAACGACTGCGGCCCCGCAGTTCGGTGAGCCTGTGACCGCGCAAGGAAACGCAAGCGAGGGGCTGCAGGTCGAGGGTCTGTCCGTCAGCTATGACGGCGCCATCGCGCTCGACGGTGTCGACCTGTCGGTCGCCGGGCGCGAGATCGTCTCCGTGCTGGGACCGAGCGGCTGCGGCAAGAGCACGCTGCTGCGAGCCATCGCCGGCTTGCTGACGCCCGACTCGGG
This sequence comes from Acidimicrobiales bacterium, assembly GCA_035525225.1. Taxonomy (GTDB): domain Bacteria; phylum Actinomycetota; class Acidimicrobiia; order Acidimicrobiales; family WLNW01; genus DATLFA01. The sequence continues at coordinate 21,243 of DATLFA010000012.1, read as the reverse complement.
CGCCGTCCGGTGGAACGGACGCGACGTGAGCGACACCGCGCCGCACGCACGCGGATTCGGTCTCATGTTCCAGGATCACGCGCTCTTTCCCCACCGAAGTGTCGGCGAGAACATCGAATTCGGGTTGCGCATGCAGCACCAGCCGGCCGCACAGCGCCGCCGGCGCGTCGCCGAGATGCTCGACCTCGTCGGTCTGGCCGCCATGGGCGACCGGGCGATCGGCACGCTCTCGGGGGGCGAAGCACAACGCGTCGCGCTGGCGCGGTCGCTCGCACCCGCGCCGCAATTGCTGATGCTCGACGAACCTTTCGGGTCCCTCGACCGAGGATTGCGCGAACGGTTGACGACCGAGATCGGCGAGCTCTTGCGTGGGGTCGGTGTGACGGCCATCCACGTGACCCACGATCAAGACGAGGCGTTTGCGATCGCCGACCGCGTCGTGGTGATGCAACGAGGGCAGATCGAGCGCGTCGACACGCCGCTCGCCATCTGGCGCGACCCGCAGACAGAGTTCGTCGCACGGTTCCTCGGCCACGACAACATCGTCGATCTGCCGGCGCGGGGTCGCACGCTCATCCGGTCGGACGCCATTCGCATCGACGACACGGCTGGTGTCGGGTTCGCGGGCACGGTGCTGGCACAGCGGTTTCGCGGTGGTCGGTACGTCACGCGGGTGTCGACGTCGCTCGGTGAGCTCGTCGTCGATCATCCGGACGCGATCGACGGCGGCGCGGTCGTCACCGTCGTGATCGATGACGAACTGCTGGTCCCCGTCAGCTCGTGACGCTGCCGCCGTTGATGTTGATGGTCTGCCCCGTCAGCCAACTCGCTTCTCTGGACGCGACGTAGGCACAGAGATAGCCGATGTCGAGCCCGGTACCGAGGCGCCCGACCGGGATCTGTTTTTCCATCGTGCCGGTGACCGTTCGGTCCATGCGTTCCTTGTGCATCAACCCCAACGCCAACGAGTTCGCGGTGACGCCCTTGCGCGCGGTCTCCATGGCGAGATGACGCATGAACGCGATCGCGCCGCCTTTGCCCGCGGCGTAGAGCGACACGCCGATGTTGAGCCCGACGACACCCGCACCAGACGAGATCGTGATGACCCGCCCCCAACCGCGGTCGCACATGCCGTCGACAACGGCCTTCGAGCAGTTGAGCACACCATAGAGGTTGACGTCGATGTACGGATCCCATGCGCTCGGGTCGAGATCGCGGAACTTGATCGCGGCCATCGTCTCGGGAATGCCGGCGTTGTTGACCAGGATGTCGACCGGGCCGAGCGCAGCCGCGACATCGGCCACCGCGGCGACGACTGCGCCGCGATCGGCGACATCGAATGGAGCGGCGACCGCACGGCCGCCTTCACGAATAATCGCCTCCACTGTCTGTTGCGCCCGATCGCCGTGCAGATCGTTCACCGCGATCGCGGCTCCTTGCCGGGCCAGCACTTCGCAGATGCCTGCGCCCACGCCTTGACCAGCGCCGGTGACGAGCGCGACTTTCCCGGTGAGATCGAACATGTCGCCTCCTCTTCGTTGTGGTGGACACTAGAACCCGTCGTCGTTATCGTGCCGCATCCGGATCGGGTAGGGGACGTGGGGGTTTCATGGAATTCGGGATCTTTCTTCAAGGTCATCTGCCCGGCCCGCAAGCGCACGATCGCGCGGCCGAGCATCGAGCCTTCATGCAAGAGATCGACTACGTCGTGTGCGCCGACAAGAACAACTGGAAGTACGCCTGGTTCAGCGAGCACCACGCCCTGCCGGAGTACAGCCACATCTCCGCCAACGAGACGTTCATGGGTTTCTGCGCGGCCCGTACGTCGCGTATCCATTTGGGCTCGGGCATCTTCAACCTGTCGCCGCGCGCCTGCCATCCGGTCCGCAACGCCGAGCGCGCCGCCATGCTCGACCACCTCACCGAAGGACGATTCGAGATGGGTACCGGTCGCGGTGCCGGCAGCCACGAGGTCGGCACGTTCAACATCCACGACACGTCGTCGACTCGCAGCGAATGGGACGAGGTCGTGTGGGAGATACCCCGCATGTGGGCGCAGTACGACTACACGTTCCAAGGCAAGCACTTCGCGCTCGACGTACCCCACAACATCCTGCCCAAGCCCTACGGCGCGTCGCACCCCCCGATTTGGGTGGCCTGTGGCAACCCGCCGACCTACGAGAAGGCCGGCCGCCACGGCATCGGCGCCCTCGGTTTCAACTTCAGCACCATCCACGAGATGACGCCGATGATCGAGGCGTACAAGTTGGGCGCGGCCGAGTGCGAGAACCCCGTCGGTGAGTACATCAACAACAATGTCATGATCACCAATGCGGTTCTCTGTTACGAGGACGGGCAAAAGGCCCGCCGTCTCGCCTGCGATCCGAAACGCGGCTACCTGTTGTCGTTGGTTCAGCTCTACCACGACACGTTTCCCCATCGCGAGGGATTCCCCACGTGGCCGAATCCGACACCGGCAATGTCACCCGAAGCCGTCGAGCCCGTCATCAAGAGCGGGTTGATGTTGTGCGGTGATCCCGAAGAGGTCATCGGGCAGTTGCGCATCTACGAAGCGACTGGCGTCGATCAGGTGAGCTTTGGCGTGCCCGGCTCGTTGAGCTACGACGACACGCTCGAGTTGATCGAAACGTTCGGCGAGCACGTGATTCCCGAATTCGACAATGACCCCGTGCACTCGACGACGCATTTCCGGGGCACGGCCAAGCCGAAGTTCGAGCCCTTCAACAACGCGCCGCCCGACATCACGACGATGTATATGTAGCATCCGCGAGCCCCGGCGGTCGCAGAACGGCGGGCTTGCGAACCTGCGGTCGTATGCCCATGCACACGAGTGCCGAGCCGATGCAGCAACCGACCAACACCAGCCAGGCGTTGTGAAACACGCCCACTGTGTTCGGGTTCGGACCCAGGACCGCCGCACTTATTGCGACGCCGGTTGCCTGCCCGAACTGGATCGCGCCGCGGATCGCGGCCGTCGCTACCGACAGGGCGTGTGGTTCGACGTCGCGCACCCCTGCCGACGACAGCATCGGGAAGACGAGCATCACGCCGACGCCCGTCAATGCGGCGCCGACGAACCACTCGCGCCAGAAGTCAGGCGTGGCGTCGGTACTCCATACGTACAAGACGATGCCGAGGCCGAGAATCAGCGAGCCCGGCACCGCCAGTGCCCGTTCGCCGTACTTCGAGCCGAACCGACCGACGAAAAGCGCGACGAGCGACGCCACTGCTGGGCCGGGGATCATCGAGAAGCCGGCCTTGCTCGGGCTGTAGCCCCAGATCTGGGTGAGAAAGAACACGTTGACGAACAGGATCGATCCGCTGGCGACGCCGTACACGACACCGGCAATGCTCGCGACAGTGAACGAGCGCGCGCGAAACAAGCGCAATGGCAGCACGGGCGCAGGATGACGGCGGCATTGCAGCACGAAGAGCACGGTGCACAACGCTCCGACCGCGAACACGACGACGGTGCTCGTGCTCGCCCACCCCCACCGTCGCCCCTCGGAAATGGCCAGTGTGACGAGGCCCATCGCCGCAATCGCCAGGCCCAGGCCGATCAAGTCGATGCGGCCCTCGGCGTCGGGCTGGCGCGTTCGCGGAAGCACGTCGCGGCCGATTGCGTAGCTGATCAAAGCGAACGGTGGGGCGATCAAGAACGACCAGCGCCAGCCGAGGTGGTCGACGACGATCGCGCCCAACGTCGGGCCGGTCGCGACGCCGATCGCCGAGACGCCTCCGGTCCACGCGAGCGCGCGTGTGCGCCGCGCCGGCGGAGTGATCTCCAACAAGAGCCCGATCGCCGATGGAGTGATGAACGCGGCACCGATGCCCTGGATGACTCGGCCGACGACGACGATCCACAAGTGCGAGCCAACGCCCGACACCAACGAACCAGTGGCGAAGACGCACAATCCGCTCACATACAGCATCCGCCGGCCATACCGGTCGGCCACGCGTCCCGCAGGCACGAGCAACGCGGCGAAAACGATTGCGTACGCGGTCACGATCCAACTGACCGACGACAGGGACGCGTCGAAATGCTGGCGAATCGAGGGGTTGGCGACATTGACCGTGGACAGGTTGGCCGCGACGATGTAGCCACCGATGCTGGTGGCAAGCAGAACCAACCACCATCGCCGGCCTACGGTCGGCTCTCCCCCCACGGGTTCCACCGGCGCACGTTAATCTCCACCCCGAACTACGGCCATTGGGGGCGCTGAACTATGCAACGGCCGAGGTCGATCGACTGCTGGGTCAACGTGACGATGGGTGACATCAAGCCGCCCGACTATCTCGTGCGCGTCAAAGAGGACTACCTGCACGGCGGGTCGGACTTCTTCCGCAGCTTCACCCCCGAGGAAATGATCGAGATCATGGACGAGCACGGCGTCGAGAAGGCGATCATCTCGACCGGCGGCGACGACAGCAATCCGCGCCCCTTCGACTTCGTCGATCGATTCCCCGACCGGTTCGCGCTCTCCGTCAGCGTCAATCCACTCGGCTTCATGAACGAGATTCGCCGCCTCGAGTCGATGACGCGCAACTACCCGTGCGCGCTCGCGCGGGTCGTGCCCTTCGGGATCCAGGTCGCGCCGAGCGACGCGTCGTACTACCCGCTGTACGTCAAGTGCATCGAGCTCGACCTCGCGCTGTCGATCAACACCGGGCTACCCGGCCCGCCCGTGCCGGGTGCCTGCCAAGACCCGATGCACCTCGATCTCGTGTGCTTTCGCTTCCCCGAACTGAAGCTCTGCATGGCCCACGGCGCCGACCCGTGGTGGGGTGTCGCCATACGGCTGATGATCAAGTACAAGAACCTTCACCTGATGACGTCCGCGTATTCGCCCAAGCGCCTACCGGCCGAGCTGATGCACTTCATGAATACCCGCGGTCAGGACAAGATCATCTGGGCCTCTGATCACCCCGCGTTGACCATGCAACGAACGATCACCGAAGCGTGGGATCTCGACCTTCGCGACGGTGTGCTCGACAAGTATCTCTACGCGAACGCGGACCGGCTGTTCTTTTCACGCCTGAAGTGAGACCGATCACCCCGCGTGGTCGGCACCCGTCAATTCGTGTCGAGGTACTTGACGACGTCGGAGACGAATCGGTCCATGAGAATGCCGAAGCGCTCGATGTCGCCGGGCTTCCACGTCTTGACGACATCGGCAACGGTCTCGCACCACCCGTCGCGCATCTTCTGCATGATTTCGCGACCGGGAACCGACAGCTCGAGCAAGGCCGCCCGGCCGTCGAGGGGATCGGGACTGCGATCGACGAGACCACGCTGTTCGAGTTGTTGTACCTGACGGCTCACCGTCGACACGTCGAGGCCGAGATACTGCGCCAACTCCGACAGGCGAACCGGACCCAACTCCGCGACTCGCACCAACACCGCGTACCCGGCGCGGTCGACCTCGGCGCCGGCGCGTTGGCGCACCGTCTCGGCGAAGCGCGGCGCGCGGGTCAATCGCAGCAGCGCACCGAGCGCCTGCTCGATCTGGCCCACGGGCTCGGGGGCGGGGGCGGAAGCTTCTTCGACCGGCACTGTGACCCATGCTACTGGCCATTACTTGCTTGGTACAACTAAACTTTCGGCGATGATCGGGGAGGGTGTCGACACGAATCCCGAGCAGCGCGCGCCCTCCAGTCGACGTTCATGATCACGCTGTCGCACAACCGCATCCGCCTCATCCTCTACGGCTTGGTGCTGTCGAACATCATGGCCGGCGTCGAAGGCACCATCGTCGCGACGGCACGGCCGTTCATCGTCGCCGACCTCCATCGCTTCGATCTCACCGTGTGGATCTTCGTCGCATACCTGTTGACGCAGACCGTCTCTACGACCCTGTGGGGCAAGCTGTCCGATCTCTTCGGGCGCCAGCGGCTCTACCAGTTGTCGATCATCATCTTCATCTGCGGATCCATTGTCTGCGGTGTCGCGAACTCGATGACCACGTTGATCGTCGGCCGCGCCATACAAGGCGCCGGCGCCGGTGGGCTGTTCACGCTCACCATGACGATCATGGGCGACATCTTGGCGCCGCGCGATCGCGGCAAGTACATCGGCTACATGGCGGGCGCCTTCGCAGTGGCGACGGTGCTCGGGCCGCTCGTCGGGGGCCTCATCGTCGATCACTACAGCTGGCGCTGGATCTTCTTCTTGATGCCTCCCTTCGGCGCAATCTCCCTCGCGATGTCGTTCTTCACCCTGCGGCTCCCGTTCGCCCGGCGAGCGCATCGCATCGATTACCTCGGCGCGCTCACCATGACGATCTGGGTCACGGCGATCATGCTGTATCTCACGTTCGGAGAGAAGGACGGGTGGGCGTCGCCCAAGATGCTCATCGCGCTCGGCAGCTTCGTCGTCGGCTTCGTCACGTTCCTGTGGGTCGAATCGCGCGCCGACGAGCCCATCTTGCCGCTGCACCTCTTCCGCGAGCGACTGTTCGCCATCGTCGTCACGACGCATTTCGTCGTGGGCACAGTGCTGACGAGCGTGAGCATCATGGCGCCGTTGTTCCTGCAGATCGTCGGGGGCGCCAACGCCACGGAGTCTGGCCTATTGACCGTGCCTCTCATCATCGGCATGTTACTCACATCGGTCATCAGCGGCCGGCGCATCAGCACCACCGGCAAGTACCGCATCTACCCGATCGTCGGCACGGGGATGATGGTCGCCGCCGCGATCGCATTGGCGACAATGGGAACGAACACGGGACGCACGTTGCCCGCCATCTACATGTTCGTCTTCGGTATGGGAATTGGCAACACGATGCAGACCATCACCGTCGCAGTGCAAAACCGCGTGCGCCACGAAGACCTCGGCGTCGCGACGTCGGCGACGGGCTTCTTCCGCGGCCTCGGGCAGACGGCCGGCTCCGCCGTCTACAGCGCAATTCTCGTCGGACGACTCGACCACTGGCTGCCGAGGCTCGTGCCCGACGGTTCACTCGTCGACAGCGCCTCCTTGCGCGACAGCCCCCGGCAGATCCTCGAAATGCCCGACGCGGTACGCATCGGCATCGTCGAGAGCTTCTCGCGTAGTTTGCACGTCGTGTTCCTCGCCGGGATCCCCGCATGCGTCATCGCATTCATCCTCGCGTGGCGCGTGCCCGAGTTCCCGCTACGCAGCAACTTCACTCCCATCGCCGACGACGACCCGGTCCAAGACGTAGATGACCCGGTCGAAGCCACGCCCGTCGGGGTGCACGCCTGATGAAGGTGAGCACACTCAGCAGCGCCGGGTTCACCCGCAAGCGCATGTTGGTACTGCTCACCGGCCTGCTGCTGGCGCAGATGACCGCATCGATCGAGAGCACGATCGTCGCGACGGCCTACCCCACCATCGCCGCCGACCTCGGTGGGCTCAATCGCGTCAGCTGGATCTTCATCGCGTTCACGCTCACCAGCACCACGACGACCATGTTGTGGGGCAAGTTGTCCGACATCTTCGGGCGTCGGCACTTCTACGACGCGGCGATCGTCGTCTTCATGATCGGATCGCTGTTCTGCGCGCTGGCGAATTCGATGACGATGCTGATATGGGCACGCGCCGTCCAAGGTGTGGGCGCGGGCGGCATCTTCACGCTCACCATGACGATCATGGGCGATGTCATGTCGCCCCGTGAGCGCGGTCGCTACCAGGGCTACATGATGGCCATGTTCACGGGCGCGATGGTCATCGGCCCGCTCGTCGGCGGATTCATCATCGATCACTACAGCTGGCGCTGGATCTTCTACATCAACTTCCCTCTCGGGTTCGCCGCCCTCGGGCTGTCGGCATTGACGCTGCGGCTGCCGTTCACCCGGCGTGAACACTCCATCGACTACCTCGGCTCGATCCTTCTGTCGGTCTGGGTGATCACGCTTCTGCTCGTATTGCAGATGGGCGCCGAGTGGGGATGGACGAGCGCGCGCACACTCGGCGTCGGCGCGATCTTCGCCGTATCGCTGCCCCTGTTCCTCGCCCAAGAGGTACGGGCGCCGGAACCAGTGCTTCCCCTGCGCCTGTTCCGCGAGAGGATCGTGGCGGTGACGTGTGGCGCGCAGCTCTTCATCGGCGCCGCGCTCTTCGGCGTCATTCTCTTCACGCCGCTGTTCCTGCAGGTGGTGACCGGCCAGCGCGCGACCGATGCCGGCCTGCTCAGCGTGCCGGCAACAATCGGCATGGTGCTCGGCTCGAGCATCACCGGCCGCATCATCACGCGGACCGGCCGCTACCGGAAGTTCCCGATCGTGGGCGCCGCGCTCGCCGCGCTCGCCATGGGCCTGCTCTCCGCGATGGACCGGGACACCAGTCGCTTCACCACCGGCACCTGGATGTTCATGTTCGGTGTCGGCAGCGGCATGACCTTCATCGTGGCCCTCATCGGCGTGCAGAACCGGGTGGACCACGAGGACCTCGGCATCGCGACTTCGGCGACCAACTTCTTCCGCTCGTTGGGCAACACGCTCGGCATCGCACTGTTCAGCACCGTGTTCATCTCTCAGCTCGACAAGAACCTCGAGACCTTGGCCCCCAACTCGGGTTTGACCGCCGCGACGTTGCGGCAGCGACCGTCGGAGATCCAGACGATCGCCGACGTCGCGTTGCGCGACGGAGTGATCCAGAGCTTCACGAACGCGCTGCACGTCGTCTTCCTGCTGGGCATACCGTTGTGCCTCATCACGTTCGTGGCCCAGTTCTTCCTGCCCGAGTACCCGTTGCGCGAACGGGCGGGGGTCAGCATGGCCGCCGACGACGAACCCGGCGCGATACCGCTGGCCGCTGCCCACTGATGGCTCTCGGCCCGCTCGTCTCGGCAGCGTGGCTCGAGTCGCACCGGCCGGCGGTGCGGGTCGTCGATTCGCGCTGGTATCTCGACGGACGGTCAGGGCACGCGGCGTACCTGGGCGGCCACATCCCCGGCGCGGTCTGGGTCCAGCTCGACCGCGAACTCTCCGGGCCGGCCGGCCCGAAGTCCGGCCGCCATCCCCTGCCTTCACCGCAGGCGTTCGCCGCCGCGATGTCGCGCCTCGGCATCGGCGATGCGACACCAGTGGTGGTCTACGACGACGCAGGCGGGTCGATCGCGGCGCGGCTGTGGTGGATGTTGCACATACATGGTCACGACGTCGCCGTGCTCGACGGTGGCATCGACGCGTGGACCGGTGCGCTCGACACCGACGACGTCGCACCCGAGCCCGCGTCCCCGCCGTTCACCGCGCGCCCGTGGCCGGCGGATCGCATCGTCGACGCGGAGGTGGTCGACTCATTGCGGGCACGAGACGACGCCTTGGTTCTCGACGCCCGTACCGCGTCGCGCTTCGCAAACGGTGACCCGGCGATCGACCCACGGCCGGGTCACATTCCGGGAGCACGCAATGCGCCGTGGGCCGGCAACATCGATGCCGGCACCGGCCGAATACGTACTGGCGGCGAGCTACGTGCTCGCTTCGACGACCTCGGCGCATCGGACGCGCGCACGATCGTGGCCTATTGCGGGTCGGGAGTGACTGCGTGCCACGATCTGCTCGCGCTCACCATCGCCGGGTTCGGTGATCGCCTCGCGTTGTACCCGGGGTCGTGGTCGCAGTGGGGAGCCGACGGAACGCGCCCCGCGGAAACCGGGCCGGACCGTTAGGTCAGGCCGTGTACTGCGACTTCTTCGGCTTGTACTTCTCGAGTTCGGGGATGACCTCTTTGCCGAGCAACTCGATGGTCTTCAGCACCGACTCGTTGCTGTGATAACCGAACTGCACGTAACAGATCAACTGATCGACACCGAGGTCGGCATAGTGCTTCATCTTGGTGAGGCATTCGTCGGGATCACCGACGACGATCATGTCGGCCTTGTCGAAGTGATCGATCGGCACATTGCCCTCCATCAACGGATTGAGCAACGGGAACGTCGCATCGCGCTCCTCGGGCGAGAGGTTGGGGAACTCCCAATCCAACGTGAACTGTGCGAGGTTCTGGTACCACCAACCAACCGACTTCCAGACGCCGTTGTCGATCGCTTGTTGCTTGGTCTCGGCACAGTGGACGAGTGTGTAGGCCGCCACCTTGTTGGTCGTCACGTCGGTGATCGGCTTGGCCGTCAGCTGCGCCTTGCGATAGCGGGCCACTTGTTCGGCCATCACTTCGAGAGGCTGCATGATCGAGAACGACAGAAGGCCGAGACCGAGCGACCCGGCGATCTCGCAGGAGTCGGCCGACGTCGCCGCCATCCACGCCGGCGGGTGCGGGTCTTGGAACGGCTTGGGGGTGACGACGCGCTCGGGAAACTGGAACGTCGGCGAGTCCCAACTGAAGCGCTCCTGCTTCCACGCCTCGACGATGATGCTGATCGCTTCTTTCCACTCGTCGCGTGACTTGACACGATCGACATGGAACGCGGTCTGCTCCATAGGAGTCGAACGCCCCGTACCCCATTCGACACGCCCCCCACTCAACACGTCGGCAGCCGCCACCTTTTCTGCGACACGGATGGGGTGGGTGAAGCCATACGGCAACAGTGTGACGCCGAAACCGAGGCGGATGTTCTTGGTGGCTTGGGTCAACGCACCGATGACGACCTCTGGTGCGGGGCAATGCGAACGACCGGCGCGAAAGTGATGCTCGACGAACCAGCACGTGTTGAAGCCGTAGTTGTCGGCCAGCTTCACCTGTTCGATGCACTCTTTGTAAGCCCGCTGCTCTCGCATGCGTTGCCCGTACGGATGAGGACCCTCATCCCAAGGCATCGGCGCGTCGATCTCGTAGAGCAAGTCGAGCTTCATGGGCGGGCCTCTTCCATTTGCAATGACGAATTTCGTATGACGTCATAGAATTTATCGCGCGCCCGCCGTCAGCGCTCGGCCACTTCGCCCGCCGCACGCCCGCCGGTACGATCGACGCCGTGTACGAAGCCGGCGACGCCTTGGCGGAAGTGATCGACGAGTTCGTCGACGAACTCGCACGCACATTGTCCTCGCTCGGCCCTGATCCACTCGGCCGGCCGATCGCACAACTTCGCGCCGACCTCGCGCGCGACGCGCTCAACCTGGCGGCCGGCGTCATCGACTGCGACGGGGCACAGTCCGACAGCGAGTTGCACGCGTATGTCGTGGCGCTATCGCGCTCGTTCCCCGACCTCGCGCGACGCGACATCACGCCGCGTGACGTGCGCAGTGCGGGTCTCGTCGCGGGCAAGCGTTCGTTTCTCGACGCCGCCTCGCCGTTGTTCTCCGAGATCGTCTTCGCGGATCGAGCGGGCGGCACGCGTCACTCGTATGTCTATTACGACTTCGCAATTCGCATTCTCTTCACGACGGTGTCGATCGACGAGTACACGTCGGAGGTCGAGCTCTCGACGATCGAACGCTATCGCACGACGCTGCTGGCGACCATGAACCAGGCGGGCGTGCGCAACACGTCGGCGGGCGCGGCGATGCCCGGCACCGACGCCGGGGGACGCACCCCCGACGGCACGCTCATTCCGCCCGAGCCGGCGGTGCGTCCGCTCGACGAGGTCTTGGCCGAGCTCGATGCGCTCGTCGGCATGCGCGAAGTCAAACACGAGGTCAAGTTGGTGACCGCGCTGCTGCAGGTGCAGAAGATGCGCAAGGAGCGAGGACTCAAGACGACCGCTGCCAGTCGCCACCTCGTCTTCGTCGGCAACCCGGGCACGGGCAAGACCACCGTTGCGCGATTGCTGGCGCAGATCTACCGCACGCTCGGGGTCGTCGCCAAGGGTCATCTCGTCGAGACCGACCGCTCGGGCCTCGTGGCCAGCTACGTCGGGCAGACCGCGACCAAGGTGCAGTCGGTGTTCGACCAGGCCGATCAGGGCGTCTTGTTGATCGACGAGGCGTACTCGCTCGCTCGGGGCGGCGAACGCGACTTCGGCCAAGAGGCCGTCGACACCGTCGTCAAGCTCGTCGAGGACCGGCGCAATCGGATGGTCTGCATCATGGCCGGCTACCCGGACGAGATGGCGCAACTCGTCGGCTCGAACCCCGGGCTCGCCTCTCGATTTCCGAAGACCATCGTGTTCCCCGACTACACGACCGACGAGCTCGTCACGATCTTTCAACTGACCGCCGCCCGCGCCGGCTACACACTCGCCGAGACCACCGCCACCGCGGTCCACGCGTGGATCGACGCAGTGCCGCGCGTCAAGGGCTTCGGCAACGGGCGCGAGGCCCGCAACCTGTTCGAGGCTGCGATCGCCCGTCACGCCGCGCGTGTCGTCGCCATCGGGTCGCCGACCGACGAGGACCTCACGGTCTTGACGCCGGCCGACGTCGCGGGCGTCGAGACCGGTAGCGACTGGCGCCAAGATCGCTGACCACCATGACGGTCAGGGGCGTCCCGTCGACCCGTCGGCCAAGTGGGTCGTCGGGCCCAGGCCCCCGGTGGGGACGGGCAAAAAGTTCTCGGCGGCACCGCTTCACCCGGGCCCTCGCGGTAACCTGACACGGCGTTCGCGGAGCAGCCGGTTCGCACTCAGTTCCCCACGTGAGCGAGTGCAAACCGTGCAGCTTTCCGGCGCCAGTACAGCAAAGGAAAGCTGCAATGCCCACAGGTACCGTCAAGTTCTTCAACAACGAGAAGGGCTACGGCTTCATCTCCCGCTCCGACGGTGACGATGTGTTCGTCCACTTTTCCAACATCACCGGGAGCGGCTTCCGGTCGCTCACAGAGGGTCAAGCGGTCGAATTCGAGATCGGTCAAGGCCGCAAAGGTCAAGAGGCCGTCAACGTCCGCCCTGTCTGAACTCTCGCCGGCTCGTCCACGAACGACGCCAGATTCCGAGACCCCACTAACGAACGCGGCGGCACACGAGAGCGCCGCATTCCAAGGAGCCCTGTGACCATCGAAGGTGTAGTTCGCACTCGAGAGCCAGTGCGCGATGACGCCGACGATCCGCGCATGCCCGGGTCGCTGATCGAGGTCATCGACGCCATTCCCGACACGTGCTACGAGCAGCCGACAGCCCGCGGTGTGGGCCTCGTCCTCCGCGACCTCGCCATCTACCTGGTGGCGATCGTGGCGCTGTATTTCGCGCACGCCTGGTGGCTCGTCGGGTTGCTGTGGCTGCTCACCGGGTTCTCCATCGCGGGGTTGTTCGTGCTCGGCCACGACGCCGCGCACGGCGCGCTCTTCGCCAATCGCCGGCTCAACGGCGTGATCGGCCGCATGCTGATGCTGCCCTCGCTGCACCTCTTCGATGCTTGGAAGCTCGGTCACAACCACATCCATCACCGGCACACCACCAAGCAGGGCATGGACTTCGTCTGGCATCCGGTCACGCCGGCTGACTACGCGGCACTCAGCACCACGCGCCGGCTCGTGCATCGGCTCGAGTGGTCGATGCTGGGCGCCGGCGCGTACTACCTGCGCAACATCTGGCTCAAGCGAATGGTGCTGTTCACGCCACCGGCCAAATGGGTCCGCGGCGTCAACCGTGACCGGCTGCTCGTCAGCTCGGTGGCCGCGGCAACGACCTTCGGTGTGCTCGTGCTGGGTGGGCTCTTCTCGGGTGACATCTTCAACGCCGTGTGGCTCGTGATGAAGTTGCTCGTCGTGCCGTTCCTGTTGTTCGGGTGGATCATCGGCTGGACCGTATACGTGCATCACATCGATCCCCGTATCGCGTGGCTGCGCAAGGGGTGGACGCCCGTCAAGGCACAACTCACGGGCACGACGATCTTGCGGGTGCCGAAGGGCTTCAACTTCTTCTTCCACTGGATCTTCGTGCACGTCCCCCATCACGTCGACGTACGCATCCCGTGCTACCACCTGTCACGCGCTGCCGAGGCCATCAAAGAAGCGTTCCCGGGCGTGGTGGCCGAACGCAAGATGCGCCTCGGCGACTACATCCGTACGACCCGAGCGTGCAAGCTGTTCGACTTCGACACCGGTCGGTGGTACTCGTACCGCCGCGGCCGGGCGACGCTCAACCCGTAGGACCCATTCACGGGTTGTCGGGCAGGTTGGTGAAGCCCTTCTTCTGATAGCGGCCGTACCATCCGCTGGCGGCGATCGTGCCCCCGTCGACCGGTATGCAATGGCCGGTGACGTAGCTCGACATGTCGCTCGCCAAGAACAAGACGACCTTGGCGTAGTCCTCGGCGAGCCCGAAGCGACCCACCGGGATCCAGCTCTTGATGAGCTCGGGGTCGCGACCGCGCAACATGGCATCGGCCGGTGTCTGCAGCGTGTCGGCCATGTCGGGCGCGATGCAGTTCACGCGGATGCCATCACGGCCGAGCTCGACCGCCATGCTCTTGGTGAATGCGATCACTCCCGCATTGAACGCGGAGTAGACGCTGTTGTAGGGGATCCCCCGCATCGCTTCGACCGTGGCGTTGTTGACGATCGCGCCCGACCCCTGCGCCTGCATGATCGGTATGAACGCGTGCATGCAGCGAAACACGTGCTCGAGTGTGATCGCATACTGCGCGCGCCAGCCGTCCTCGTCGGTGCGCACGAAGAGGCCAGTGCCGGGGCGGTAGTCACCGACGTTGTTCACGAGTATGTCGACGCGCCCACGGCCGGCATCGAGCGCTGTCTCCCGCAGCCGGTCGACGGTCTCGGCCTGGGTGATGTCGCCGTGAACCGTCGCCACCAGACCGTCGATGTGTTCGATGTCGCGCTGGGTCGCGACCAGCAGATCGCGGTCGATGTCGTTCACCACCACCAGCGCGCCCGCCGCCGCGAGCAGCCGGGAGATGCCCGCGCCCATGCCCCCTGCACCGCCGGTGATCACCGCGGTCTTGCCCCTCAATGGCTCTGTCTCCAACATCTGTCCCCCGTTCGAAGGGGGCGAGATTACCCGGCACGTTCTCGTAGCCGAAAAGCACGCCCACCGTGCTTTTCGGCCCTGAGAACGAATGGGACGAAGGAGACGCTGGCCTCGAATACCTCTACTCGAACCAACCCATGACGTCCGCGATCAGATGCGTGTCGCCGGCTTCGTTGTAGAAGCTGACCATGCCCTCGATGCCCACCTTGGTGATGACGAGGTTCGGGACGGTCTGGCCCGGCACGAAGTTGAGGTTGGACGATTCCGGCCGGGCGTCGCCGCTCGGCCACACGGTGATGTAACCATGGGCAGTCGGCGCGACCGCGGTGACGTTGATGACGATCGCCTTCGCGTTCAACGGCACGTTGCCGCGACACAGTCCGTCCGTGTCGCGAAGTTCTCTTGCTCGGCACCTTTACGATTGGTCGCGTTGTCGAGGTACACGAGCATCGCAGGATCGATGGCGATCGTCTGGCAAAGCGTCTCGAAGTCGCCCATCCCGAGCGTGCGGAACTTTTCGTTCTGATTGAACATCGCCCCCATGTCGAAGAGCTTGTCCTGGCCCGAACAGAAGTGGTTGTGCCAGAACAGCGTCATCTTCTCCTGCAGTGGCTTGTGGGTCGTGCGCATGCGCTCGACCCACCACTCCTGCGCATTCACGTAGCACTGCCATTCGTTGCTGCGGTCGTCGACAGCCGGTCTCACGACCGCCGGCGCCCCGGCGAAGTTCATCACCGACGCGACGGCCGCCTGACGGGTCAGGCCCGTCAAGGCGACAATTTCTGCTGCGGTTGGGCCGAAGCCCACCCGTCGCAGGAGGTGCGCGGCATCGAGACTCGTAACGATGTCAGTCGCGGGCATGCTGGGTCTCCCGGCTCACTGCATGCCGAGTATTTCGGCCCCTGCCGGTACTGACCTTTACCGAATTCTCCGCTTTTGTTTTGGGCGCGCGGTGCCGTTACTCCGGTTGGAAGCAGACGATGTTTCGCGTCACTCCGCGGGGTCCAGCTCGCCGAGGCCGGCGCTCTTCGGCAACGCGCCCGAATGGCGATACAGCTCGATCTTGTCGCGAGAGTCTTCGATGTCGAGATCGCGCAGCGTGAGTTGTCCGATGCGATCGAGTGGACCGAAGGCACCTTCGATCTTTTCCATCGACAGTCGTTCGGGGTGATAGGTGAGGTTGGGGCCGGTGGTGTCGACGATCGTGTAGTCATCACCCCGGCGCAGACGCAGCGTCACCGTGCCGGTGATCATCGAACCGATCCAGCGCGTGAGCGAGTCGCGCAACATCATCGCCTGTGGGTCGAACCAGCGACCTTCGTACAGCAACCGGCCCAACCGACGACCCATCGTCCGGTAGTTGTCGATCGCGCCCTCGTTGTGGATGGCCGACACCAGGCGCTCGTAGCTGATGAACAACAGCGCCATGCCCGGTGCCTCGTAGATGCCGCGGCTCTTGGCTTCGATGATGCGATTCTCGATCTGGTCGCTGGTACCGAGACCGTGCCTGCCTCCGATGCGATTGGCCTCGTGGACGAGTTCGACGAGCGACCCGAACTCGATGCCGTTGATCGACACCGGCCAGCCGTCGGCGAACTCGACCGAGACGATCTCGGGTTCGATCGCCACGTTCGCATCCCAGTGACGCACACCCATGAGTGGCTCCACCAGGTCCATTCCTTCGTGCAAGAACTCGAGCCTCTTGGCCTCGTGGGTCGCGCCCCAGATGTTGGCGTCGGTCGAGTACGCCTTCTCCTTGCTCGAGCGATAGGCGTGACCGCGTGCTTGCAGCCACTCGCTCATCTCTGCGCGCCCGCCCAACTCGTCGACGAACGCTGCATCGAGCCATGGCTTGTAGACGCGTAGCCGCTCGTTGACGAGTAACCCGTAGCGATAGAACCGCTCGATGTCGTTGCCCTTGTAGGTCGAACCGTCGCCCCACACGTCGACGCCGTCGTCGTGCATCGCTCGCACCAGCAAGGTGCCGGTAACGGCGCGCCCGAGGGGTGTCGTGTTGAAATACGTCTTGCCCGCGGTCGAGATGTGGAACGCGCCGCACTGCAGTGCAGCGAGGCCCTCACGAACGAGCTCGAGGCGGCAATCGACGAGGCGCGCGATCTCGGCGCCGTAGCTCAACGCACGCTGGGTCACCTCGGCCAGGTCGGGCTCGTCGGGTTGCCCGAGATCGGCCGTATATGCGCAGGGCAGCGCCCCCTTTTCGCGCATCCACGCCACCGCGGCCGAGGTGTCGAGACCACCGGAGAAGGCGATACCGACGCGTTCGCCGATCGGCAGTGAGGAGAGGACCTTGGACATGGGGCGTCACGCTACCGGCGCCGTGCATCCGCGCGAGAATGTTTGCCATGAACGAGAGATGGGGGCGACATGGGGACAACGGGCTCGGCGCGGCTGCGAGCGAAACTGCAGCATCCGGTCATCGATGGCGACGGCCACTACGTCGATCTACGCCAGCCGTTCCACGCGTATGTCCGCGACCACGGTGCCGGTGATCTGCTCGAGGGGTACAACCCCTTCGCCGGCGCGCCGATGTCGGCCTTCGGCAAGCCCTGGGGACAGCAGACAACCGAGGAGCGCCGCTTCACCCGCAATCCCGCGCCACCGTTCTGGGTGCCCCCGGGCGACACCGACTACTTCGCCACGGTCACCATCCCGAAGCTGTACTACGAACGCCTCGACGAGGCCGGCATCGACTTCTCCGTGCTCTATCCCACGGTTTCGTTCGGGTTGATGCACAACGACGACGAGGCGGCGCGCCGCGGCTTGTGTCACTGGTTCAACGAATGGGCGGCCGAGCAGTACCGCCCGTTCGCGGATCGCATGACCGTGGCCGGGCTGATCCCCATGCACACACCGGACGAGGCCATCGTCGAGCTCGAACACATCCGTCGGATCGGCCTGAAGGTGGGGTGCATCGCCAGCTTCGTCGCGCGCCCGGTCCCGCAGTTCGCCGACGCCTCGCCCGAGATTCGCCACCGCATCCGGTTCATCGATGCGTACGGCATCGACAGCCCGCACGACTACGACCCGTTCTGGCAGCGCGTGATCGACCTGCAGATGCCGCTCGCGTGTCATTCGCCGTCGATGGGGTTCTCCGATCGGGCGTCGAGCAGCAACTACATGTTCAACCACTGCGGTCACTTCGCCGCTTCGGGAGACCTGTTGGCGCGTTCGCTGTTCTTCGGAGGCGTCACCCGTCGCTTCCCTCAGTTGCGCATCGCGCTGCTCGAAGGTGGAGTCGCGGTCGGCGTGCGACTCTACGGCGATCTCGTTTCCCGGTGGAAGAAGCGAGGCGGGCCCAACATGGCCCGACTCAACCCCGACAACATCGACCGTGCCCGCTATGGCGAGTTGATCGCGACCTACGGCAGTGATCTCGCGCGTTTCGCGCCCGACGAATTAGCTTCGTCGCTGGGTACCGGCCGCGAAGCGGAGCGCGACGACTTCGCCCGCAGCGGTGTGCGCACCGTCGAAGACATTCGCGACCAGTTCTGCACGAATTTCTACTGGGGCTGCGAGGCCGACGACCCACTCGTGGCCATCGCGTTCGATCCGCGGGTCAACCCGTTGGGCGCGCGCGTGCCGGCCATCATGGGCAGCGACATCGGCCATTGGGACGTGCCCGAGTTCACCGAACCTCTCGAAGAAGCATGGGAACTCGTCGAACACGGGCTCCTCGACGAGGACCAGTTCCGCGACTTCGTGTTCACCAACCAGGTCAAGCTCTATGGCGTCGATCCGGACTTCTTCCGCGGCACCGTCATCGAGTCGGCGACCGCCGCCGCACGGATCTAACCAGGGACCGGTCGAAGGACACCTCGTTCGCCGGATCGATGTCGGTCCCCGGCGCGACGAGTGCATCGATGCGATCGAGCACATCCGCACCCAGACGCACATCGACACCGGCCAACAGGTTGTCGAGTTGCGCGGTGGTGCGCGGGCCGATGATGGCGGACGACACGCCCGGATGCGCGAGTGTGAAGGCCAGCGCGAGGTGCGGTAGCGCGATGCCGGCCTGCTGCGCCAGCGACTGCAACGCGTCGAGGAGGTCGAACTTGCGTTGGATCTCGGCGCGCTCGAAATCCCACCACTGCTTCGAGACGAATTTGCGCGCCGCACGCGTGCCGGCGTCGGGTGGCGCATCGCGGGCGTACTTGCCCGTCAACCAGCCGCCGTTGAGCGGGCCGTAGACGATCGTGCCGACGCCGTAACGCTGACACGCGGGCAACACGGCCCGTTCGATCGCGCGCGTGAAGATGGAGTACATCGGCTGCTCGCTGACCGGGCGGACCGTGTGGGACCGCTCGGCGACCCACATCAATTCGACGATCTCGTGGGCGCTCGCGGCCGAGGTACCCACCATCCGCACCTTGCCCGCGCGTACCAGGTCCGTCAGCGCGCCGAGTGACTCCTCACGGTCGGTGTCCGGGTCGAGACGGTGGAGTTGGTAGAGATCGATGTGGTCGAGACCGAGCCGACGCAACGACTCGTCGCACGCCCGCATGATCCAACGGCGCGAGCCGCCGCGACGGTTGCGGTCACCGCCGTGGGGGAAGAAGCATTTCGAGGCGACGATCGCGTGGTCCCGCCGATCGGCGACCGCCCGTCCGAGGATCTCCTCGCTGTCACCGAGCCCATAGCCGTCGGCGGTGTCGAAGAGGTTGATGCCGGCGTCGATCGAACGATGGACCATGCGCACGCATTCATCGGCGTCGCGATTGCCGCCGCGCCCGAACATCATCGTCCCGAGGGCGATGGCACCGACCTGCACCCCCGACCGGCCCAGCGTGCGGTACTCCATCCCGCAACTATTGCGCACGGGCAGCGACGCGGGTGTGCCGTGGGGCACGCTGCCCTACACTCAGGGGTTGATCGGCCCCCGGAGGCTCTCATGGCATTGCCCGGTATCGACCTTCTCGATCTCGACCGTTTCCAAAAGCTCCAGCACCACGAGATGTTCAAACGGCTGCGGGCCGATGACCCGGTTTCGTGGCACGACCTCCCCGGCGGCAAGGGCTTTTGGAACGTGGTCCGCCACGCCGACCTCATCGCCATCAACCGCGACACTGCGACCTACTCGTCCGAGGCGGGCGGCGTGAGCATCCTCGACCCGGGCGAGTTCGGTGAGCACGGCGGCGTCGATCCCCGTGGCGTGATGATGCTCTACATGGACCCGCCCAAACACACCCGCTACCGGCTGTTGGTCAACAAGGGGTTCACGCCCCGCATGATCGGGTTGCTCGAGAAGTACCTCCAGCACCGCGCCGTGCTCATCGTCGACAACATCATCGAGCGCGGTTCGTGCGACTTCGTCGAGGACCTCGCGAGCGAGCTGCCGCTGCAGGCGATCGCCGAGATCATGGGCGTACCCCAAGAAGATCGCAAGCTCCTCTTCGACTGGTCCAACCGCATGATCGGCATCGACGACCCCGAGTACGCGAAGGGCGACGACGGCATGAATGCGTCGATGGAGCTCTACATGTACGTCAACGAGTTGGCCAAGAAGCGCAAGACCGATCCGCGCGACGACATCGTGACGAAGCTCATCAACGCCGAAGTCGATGGAGACCGGCTCTCCGAGATCGAGTTCGACATGTTCATGATGCTGCTCACGGTGGCCGGCAACGAGACGACCCGCAACACCACCGCATGGGGCATGTGGGCGCTGATGGACAACCCTGAGCAGTACAAAGAGCTGTGCAACAACACCGACACGATGCTCGATCGTGCGATCGAAGAAATCCTGCGCTGGGCCACCCCCGTGTACCACTTCCGCCGCACGGCCACCGTCGACACCGAGTTCCGCGGCACAGAGATCAAGCAGGGCGACAAGGTCGTCATCTGGCACACTTCGGCCGACCGCGACGAGCAGGTCTTCGACGATCCGTTCACGTTCGACATCACGCGCTGGCCGAATGAGCACATCGCCTTTGGCGGCGGCGGCGCCCACTTCTGCCTCGGCGCCAACCTGGCTCGCATGGAGCTGCGACTGATCTTCCAGGAGATCCTCGAACGCATCCCCGACATGACGATGACCGGTGAACCGTCGATGTTGCGCTCCAACTTCATCGGTGGCGTCAAGCACCTGCCGGTCAAGTACACCGCAGGCAAGAAGAAGAATCCCGCGCCCGTCAGCTAGCAGGGTGATGAAAATCGGGTTCTGAGTGCGCTGGTCGGGCCTGTTCTGTTGTGGTCTCGATTGAGCGCTCGTTCGGTGTCGGTTTGGGGTGATCGTCGATGTTGGTTTGTGATCCCGCCACCGCGCTGGCCTGCCGGCGGGTCTGCCGGCTGGGCCCATCAGGTGGTGGCGGTGTCGAGTGTGGTGATGCGGATCAGGTTGTAGACGGCGGTGGTCATCTTGAACCAGGCCCGGTTGCGTTGTTGGCCGATGTAGCGCAGCTTGCGGCCGGCCCCGACGGTCTTG
>DATLFA010000009.1:0-56484 GCA_035525225.1 Acidimicrobiales bacterium | reverse complement strand
ACGAGTTGAAATACTGCAACTTGCGGGCAATCTGCTGGACGACGTCATCCGTTACTGTGGGCCCTTCAGCGCGAATGTTGTCCACGAGCAACGACGCACCAGCCGCCTTTCCTAGTTCAGCGTCAAAGGTACCGTTAACGAAGACAATCCGGTATGTATCCGCCAAGAGGACTGTCGTCTCGCTGGTTGTCCACACGCTGGTCGTGTCGCCGGTGGCATCAAGAACTTCAATCTGATTGCAAGCACTTCCGAGCAGATAGCCAAAGACGTGGTAGTCGTCGATGCCCGCAATACCACGCCAATCGAAAGCGATCTTTGCACCCGCGTCGAGCTCGAACGCACTGCTGAAGGTCGCCGGACCGTGCACGACGTCGCCGTCAGCATCAACAAACATCGGGTCTGCCTTGAGTTGCACGGCATGAGTTCCCTCGGTCGGCGAACCCGTCGTCTCCACTGTCACGATCGGCACTCCGCCATCGAACGGCGCGTTGTCGTCGTTGGTGGACAGCCCTGGGTAGGTGCTCGTATCGATCGTGGCGCAGCCGGCGATGTTGTCCGTGCCGAGATCGATTCGCTGATTCATGACCGTCCACCCGAAGAGGCCATCCTCGAACCCGGGGTTGACGAACTCGTCGGCGAAGTCGACCCGCAACGTGCGGCCCACACCACCGTCGTCGGTCGCGTCGATCGAACCGATCTGATCGGCGGACACACCGTTGCCGAGAAACACATCGCCACTCACGATCGACACGACGCCACTCGTCGTGTCCACGCTGAGAACGCTCACGAGCGACAACGTCTCGGTCGCGGTCGCGGAGTTGACCGCGAACTCGAGGAACTGGCCGCCGTAGCTCGTCCCACCGGCCACGCTTATACCGTCGCCGATGTCGAGCGCCGGATCACCCTGTTCATAGGTGAAGGTGCCGGCGCCGGAGATCACCGCTGCGGCCGGCGCGATACCCGTTACGAGCAACGAGGTCGCCACCGCGAGAATCGCCACGCCGGCAAGCACGCGCCGCGTCGCGTGCGCGCGGAAGATGGATGAACCGATACGCAAGTACATGCCTCGCCCCTTAATCGCTCAAGGGTGGCGCGTGGCGAATGTGGCCCACGTCGCCTCGAGGACGCCATGTCAACAGCGCGCGATGCGCTGAGGAATCCCATTCGGCACGTCTGCGTGGTTCTTGATGCTTCGCCGAAGAATTTTCCGGCGGGTTGGACTCGACGTCACATCGACAGTCCCCCGTCGACCGGTAGGACCGCACCGGTGATGTAGCTCGCCTCCTCGGACGCGAGGAACGCGACGAGTGGCGCCATCTCCGACGGCGCGCCGAAACGCCCCAGTGGCACCATCGCGGTCAGCTCGGTCAGCTTGTCGGCGGGCACCCCTTCGACCATCGCGGTCATCGCATTCGGAGAGACCGCGTTGACGGTGATGCCGAAGCGAGCGGTCTCCTTGGCCACGGTTTTGGTGAACCCGATGATGCCGGCCTTGGCCGCGGCGTAGTTGGCCTGGCCGATGTTGCCATGCATCCCCGTATACGAAGTGATGTTAATGATCCGACCGAAGCCCGCAGCGCGCATCGGCGGTACCACCGCGCGCGTTATGTTGAACGTGCCGGTCAAATGCACGTCGAGTACGGCTTGCCAGGCCTCTGTTGTGAGCTTCCACACCACCGCGTCACGGGTGATGCCCGCGTTGTTGACCGCGATGTCGATACGGCCAACACGTTCGACCGCGGCGTCGACAATCGCCTGTATGCCGTCGGTGTCGGCGACATCGCCGGCTGCGCACGTCACGCCTTCGACCCCTCGCCACGCATCCGCGAGGGTGGACTCGTTGCGATCGATCGCGGTGACTGCCGCGCCCGCGTACGCGAACAGCTTGACGATCTCGAAGCCGATACCTTGCGCGGCCCCGGTGACGAGTACGCCCTTGCCGCTGAAGTCGAAAGTGATGTTCACCGTATTCCCACTCTGTCGGAGCCGCTCTGGCCCCGGCGATTCTCGCGTGTCATCTGCCCTGGAACCGAGCCAGACCGGCAGTGATCTTCCCCATCGCCGTCACCACCTCGGCTCTCGGACGCGCCGCCGCAGTCAGCGCTGCAGTCTCGTCGACGTCGTGCGAGTATTGGCGCGGTCCCGCGTCGAGCCGTGCGAATAGCCGCGCTGCCACATCTTCGGGGCGCGCCGGTTGCAGAATGCGAGCCGCGAGGTCCGCGGGCGCGCCGCTTTGAGAATACGCATCCTCAAATGCCCCTTGGAAGTTGGCGCTCGCCGTCGCGCCGACGACGTAGCTCACGACGTCGACGCCGCGATCACGAAACTCATCCCAGAGGCCTTCGCCGAGGATCAACTCATACGCCTTGGCTGCTCCATAGGTCGTGAACATCTTGATTCCCTGAAGCGCCGCCATCGAAGTGACGATGACGATGGCGCCGCGGCCTCGTTGCACCATCACCTGACCGAACTGGTGAGCGAGCACCGTGGGCGTCCAGCAATTGACCGCGATGTTGAGACGGTGCTCTTCCAACGGCACGTCGAGAAAGCGCCCTTCGGGCTCGGCGGCGGCGTTGTAGATGATCACACCGATATCGAGGCCGGTCGTCTCGCGCGCGACCACATCCCCTATGTCGGGATCAGCCAAGTCGGCGACGACAATGTGGGTCTCGACGCCGTGCGAGTCGCGAATGCGCTGCGCCGTGTCGTGCAACGCACGCTCGCGCCGCGCGAGCAGAACCACGTCGAAGCCACATCGCGCCGCCTCGGTCGCGAACGCGGCACCCAGCCCGGCCGATGCGCCGGCGACGAGCACCCACTGCCCATACCTCTGCCTCAACTCAGGATTCATCACCCCTCCGTCAACCAAGCATCTCATCCGCCTGGCGCCTACAGTCCATTCGTTCATAGATGAAGTCGCGGGAGGTTGTCATGGTGCCGACACAATTCGGGGTCTTCCTTGCGCCGTTCCACTCCGATTTCGCCAGCCCGACCGTGCTGATCCGCGAGAACCTCGACGTTGTCGAACACCTCGACCGTCTCGGCTACGAAGAAGCCTGGGTCGGAGAACACCACTCGGCGGGTATCGAGATCATCGCATCACCCGAAGTCTTCATCGCGGCGGCAGCAGAGCGCACACGACGGATACGCCTGGGCACCGGTGTCATCTCGTTGCCCTATCACGGACCATTTCAGGTCGCGCACCGCATCGCGCAACTCGATCACCAGACCCTCGGTCGCATCATGCTCGGTGTCGGGCCCGGGCAACTCCCCTCCGACGCGTACATGTTCGGGATAAACCCGGAAGATCAGCGCGACCGAATGCGCGAGGCGCTCGACGTGATCGTCCGGCTGTTGAAGGGCGAAGTCGTCACCGAGACGAGCGAGTGGTATGCGCTGGTCGAGGCGCGCCTGCAACTGTTGCCATTCCAATCGCCCTGCCCCGAGATCGCGGTGGCGTCGACGTTGTCCCCAACCGGCGCCCGTGTGGCCGGGAAGTACGGCGCCGGCCTGTTGTCGTTCGGGGCGAGTGTGCCGAGTTGGTACGACGCGCTGGGTAGCAACTGGGCCGTCTACGAACGTGTCGCCGCCGAGCACGGTCACGTTGCGGACCGCCGCAAGTGGCGCGTGGTCGCGCCGATGCACCTCGCCGAGTCGACAGAACAAGCCGAAGCAGACGTGCGTGACGGTCTGTACGCGTTCGCTCGCAGGTTTGCGGTCTACCAGGGCATGCTCGACGCCGAGTGGGCCGCTTCGCCCGACGCGGCGTTGGCCGCATGGCGTCACGAGGGAATCGCGGCACTGGGGTCGGGCGTCGTGGGCACCCCCGACGACGCGATCGCGCAGATCGAACGTTTCGTCGAGATATCCGGCGGATTCGGCACATTCCTGCTGTTGGCCCACAACACCGCCTCGCTCGAGGCGACGTTGCGCAGCTACGACTTGTTCGCTCGCTACGTCGTGCCCCACTTCCGCAACGCGAACGCAGGCCGCTCTGGCTCGATCGACTGGTGCGCGACCAGTTTCGACAAGTACCTCCCACAGATGATGAAGGCGGTCGAGACCGCCAACGCCCCTGAGCCGGCGGCATAGCTCGCGAACAGCGCTAGGCGTACGATCGAAGCGATGTCCTCGCCCCGTCCCGCAGCGCTGCTGCATACGTCCGACGTTCACCTCGATCGCGATGACGGCGGTCACCACCAGCAGGCCTTCGCCGCGGCCATCGACCTGGCCATCGCCTCTGATGTCGATGCAGTTCTCATCGTCGGCGACCTGTTCGATCACGCGCGGGTACGGGACGACATCCTCGAATGGACGGCCGATCAGCTCGACCGAGTCGAGCGGCCGGTCGTGCTGCTCGTCGGCAATCACGACGCACTGCACGGGCAGTCGGTCCATCACCGCTTCGAGGCACAGTCTCGCTGTCAGGACGTGTTGTTCCTCGATGATCCCGATGGCTCGATCGTCGAAGTGCCTGGGACCGACATCGTCGTGTGGGGACGGGCGATGGTCGAGCACGAACCGGCCTTCGAACCTCTCGCCGGATCACCACCGCGACGCGAGGGCACGTGGAGCATCATCGCCGGCCACGGGCTCGTGATCGAAAGCGACTACGACCTGCATCGCTCTTCACCGATCTTCCCGAGTTCGTTCGACAGGATCGACTGCGACTACGTGGCGCTCGGTCATCTCCATGAGCACCGGGTGCTGCACACCGAACCGCTCGTATGCTACCCGGGAGCGACCGCGCGCTCACGCAAGGGGCAGGCCGGCTGTGTGATCGTCGAGTTCGTCCCCGGCGCGGCCACCGCACTGCGGTGGGTGGCACTGTTGCCGGGCGAATCCGCGCGTGCCGTGGTGTGACCCGGCCACCTACGATGACCCTATGGCACGCACCGTCGACGACCTACTCGCCGAGGCGAGAAGCCGCATCTCGCGCCTCGACCCGTTCGCCGCCGCGAAGGCCGTCGAAGCGGGTGCGGCACTGATCGACATCCGACCCGAGGCTCAGCGGCGAGCCGACGGAGAGATACCGGGCGCGTTCGTGATCGATCGCAACGTGCTCGAGTGGCGACTCGATCCGGCCAGCGATCACCGGTTGCCCGACCTGGCGAAACGAGATCGACTCATCGTGGTGTTGTGCAACGAGGGCTACTCCTCGAGTCTTGCCGCCGCGACGTTGCGAGAGTTCGGGCTACAGACTGCCGACGTCATCGGCGGGTTCGGTGCGTGGGTGGCCGCCGAGTTGCCCACACGCCCCGGACTCGCGTCGACGGCGAGCTGATTGCGTCGGCACTACAGTCGCCGCGACCAGAGGCCCAGGGGGGTTCGGTGGAGCCGCTCATCATCGAAGTCGCCATCAACGAACTGGCGAGCAAGAACGACAACCCGAACATCCCGTACTCCGTGGACGAGGTGGTGAACGACGCGATCGCCTGCGCGCGTGCGGGCGCCGCGATCGTGCACTTTCACGCGCGCGACGCCGACACCGGCGCGCAGCGATGGCACGACACGCAGTTCTACCGGGAGGCCTTTGCCCGGATCCGCGCCGAGTGCGACGCCCTGCTGTATCCGACGCAGCCGGGCAGTGGGATGGACCGCTGTCCGCACGTCATCGAGCTCGCCGACGAAGGACTCGAACTCGCGACAGTCGACATCTTCTCGCATCACTCCAACACGTTCGACGGCGACAACCCCGACCCGAACCTCGCGGTCATGGCTGCGCTGCGCGAACGCGGCGTCGTCTACAGCATGGGGGTGCGCGAAGTAGGACACATACGCAAGCTGCGCCGTTATCAAGAACGCGGCCTGCTCGATGAGGATCTCCACCTGAAGATCTTTCTCGACGAAGAGGTCGTCGGTCCGCTGCCCGACGCTCGCGGTCTGTTGATGTTCCTCGACCACCTGGCTCCGGAGCAGCGCTGCCATTGGTTCACCACCTTGTACCGCGGCCGTCCGGATGGGCAGCTCTTCAGAAGGCTCAACATTCTCGCCGCCGCAATGGGTGGACATATCCGAACGGGCCTCGGCGACATGCCGATCCTCGACGACAAAGCCACCTTCACCAACGTCGCTATGGTCGAGATGGCGGTCGATCTCGCCCACGCGGCGGGCCGGCAGGTCGCGACCGCGCAAGAGACGCGGCTGCTATTGCGCGGATAGCAAGCCCGCGACGCGCCGACAGATTGTTGGCGATCGCGCACGACCTTCACGTTGGGCAATGCCATCGAAAGATCACTGTTCGCGAGCATCTTGGCGACTACCCCCACAGAGGGAGGCAAAGGCGCGACTTCGACCTCATCTCGGCCGGGGATCCGACGCGTCCCTGTACGTTGCAAGCGCGTGCTCGGGAGGAGGTTGATTCCGTGATCCGCGATGGAGGCTTCGCACTCCCCGCCGGTTGTGATCGCGTCGTCATCGACTTCGCCACATCGTCGGTAGAGGCGGTGCTCGACCACCGGGACGCGCCCAACGACGAGTGGGCATTCGGTGTCTCGCGCCTCGAGATAGCGCTCGGGAGCGGTGCCTGGGCGTACTTCGACGGCTTCGGTCGTTTGCGGCGCTTGCGCGTGCATTTGGAAGCGCCCCTCGGTTGGATCTACCGACTCAAAGCCATCAATGAGTGCAACGCGGACGAGGTCTTCGTCGCCGAGCAGGTTGCGCGCGTCGCCGCGACGTTCGAGCCGTCGAGAGCCGCCGCTGCGCCCGCGAACTCATCGTCGATGCGACCGGCAGCGTCGATTGCCGGCTGTGTCGCTCTGGTCACCGGCGCCAGCCGCGGTATCGGAGCCGCCATCGCGCAGCGTCTCGCCGCTGCGGGCGCCTTCGTGGCGGTCACCGCGAGAACACTCGAAGGTCATCCTGCGCAAACCGACGAGGCGATCGACACCGCGCTCGCCGACACGATCCGCTCGATACGCGCTCGAGGCGGTGTGGTCGAACCCTTGCTCGCCGACCTCGCCGATCCGTCAGCGCCCGAGTCGATCGTGGCCCGCGTGTCGGAGTTGTTCGGGCCGATCGACATTCTCGTCAACAACGCGGCGCGTGGCATCTACCTACCGGTCGAAAGGTGGACTACATCCGCGGTGGCTCGAGTGTTCCAGGTCAACGCGCTGTCGCCATTCGCGCTGTGCCGCCTCGTGATCCCCGAGATGAAGCAGCGACGCACGGGCGCCATCGTCAATGTCTCGTCGATCGTGGCCGAGCGCCCGATCGGTCCTCCTTACGGCCTCTTCGAACGCAAGAGCTTCACCACGGTGTACGGCATGGCAAAAGCAGCACTCGACCGCATGTCGAGCGGGCTCGCGATCGAGTGTTGCGAACACAACGTTCGTATCAACTCCATCTCACCGTCGGGCGGAGCGCGAACACCCGGCGCGCTCGCCGCCAGCAAGATGTTCAACCGCTACCCGCACTACGCCGAACCGCTCGAGACGATATCCGAAGCGGTCCTCGCGCTGTGCGAACCCATAGAGCCGATGATCACGGGTCGCGTCCTCACGAGCGGTTCACTACTCGCCGATCTCCGGCGCCCCGTACGCGGGCTCGATGGTGGCGCGTTCGACGACCACTACGCGGTCGTCGATCTACGCGAGCCCCTCGGCGACGGTGTCTATGGGGCGGGGCGTGTCGCTGCAGATCTACGGCGCAGATAGAAGTCGTCGGTCGCGTTTCGCAGGCGATCGAAGAGTGCACGCGCTGCCGTGGCCGTGACCGGGTCACCCACCGTGGCAAAGTAGTCGTGCGCGAGGAACAACGTGACCCACAGGCCGACTCTCACGAAGTCGATCGGCTCGTCTGTTGTCGTGGGCGACGTTTTCATCCGTGACGACTTTCGGTCGTCGACGTAGCGACCGAGCCAGATCGTCGAGCCTTCGGATCCCGCGATGTCGATCTCGTCGAAGAAGCTGCGGAGATGGCGGCGAAACGCCTTCGGCTTTTCGGATTGACCATACATGGTGTCGTCGAGAAGTCGAGCGAGGTCCTCCAACGAGGGCTGCCCATCGGTCGCACGCTCTTCGAGGAGTTGCATGCCTTTCTCGCCCAGCAACAGCGCGGCGTGGCCAGTCAACCAAGTTTCGACGGTGGCGCAGGCGCACAGTGCGTGGAGCTCGTACTCACCCTCCCCCGCGCCGAGGTGCAGTGAGAGTAGGCGGGAGAGCCGCGCGAGCGCGGATCCGGCAACCAGATCCCAACGCGCCACCGAATCGTGGGTGCCGACGTTCTGATCGATCAACGCCACAGCCTCATGGGCGATTTCTCGCACCATTGGCTCGTTCTTCTCGGTGTTACTCATGCAGCGTCACCCAAGTGCAGGGGGCCTAACAATGTGGGTCGACCGGGCCGATAGTACCTATGTGCACGATGCCGCCCATGGGGAGTTCCGATCGGGGGGCCGCGCGAGTAGCGCCCCTGGCCCGGGTGTCACCGCACCGTTCGACCGCCTGATAGCGATACGAGACGCGGGACCGCCGATTCTCCTGGTAGATGCCGACGGTCGCGTCATCATGGCATCGGCCGCCGCACGGCACTTTTGGCCACTCTCACCCGAGGGCCGTCAGTTGCGCGACCTCTTCGAGGAGACGAACGCCGGCGAACTGCTCGCGGCGGTCACTGCGGGAACCGAGTGGGATGGCTACGTCGGAACGTTGGGTGACGTCCGCCGGACAGTCGAATGCAAGAGCACACCAGTCGTCCACGCCGAAGGCTTCGACGCGGCGATCACATGCGTCAGTCTGACCGACCGCACCGAAGAGGTGAACCGAATCGCCGAGCTCGAGGCAGCGCACGAACGAAGCCTGGCATTGCTCGACGCGATGCCGGATCTACTTTTTCGCATCTCGTCGGATCTCACGTTCCTCGACTATCGCGACCCCACGACCAAGGGCATCGATGTACCACCGGATCAGTTCCTCGGCAAGAGGCTCGATGCGTTTCTGCCGCCCGAGATCGTCCGTCTCGTCGAACCGAACCTGTTGGAAACCTTGGCGACCAACCAGGTCGTCACGTATCCCTCGTTCTACGACTACGAAGACGGCCGCCATACGTTCGACAATCGTGTCGTCAAGAGCGGGCCCGCCGAGGTCGTGCTCATCTGTCGCGACACTACCGAACAGACGCGGGCAGAGATCGCGCTGCGTCGCAACCAGGCACGGTTCCAACGCATCGTCCAGTTCTCACGCGAGTACACATCGATCACAGACGCCGACAACACCATCACGTTCATCAGCGCGCCGGTCGAGCGGATCCTCGGCTACACCCCCGAAGAGCTCGTCGGTACGAATTGCATGGATCTCATCCATCCCGACGACCTCGCCTCCGGCACGATCGCGAACCGTCGAACGGTAACTCGAGGCGGCTCCGTTCCCCCGCTGCGAGTGCGCGTGCGGCACAAATCCGGTGAATGGCGCGTGTTCGAGACGACCGCCAAACCACTCTTCGACGACGAGCTCGTCGGCGGCCTGCTCACGCACTGCCGTGACATCACCGACTATGTCGACGTAGAGGAGACGCTGCGACAATCCGTCACCAGACTCGATGCCATCCTCGAAACGGCCGCCGACGGGATCATCACGTTCGACGCCGACGGGGCGATCGAGTTGGTGAACAGCGCTGCTCAACAAATGTTCGGTGTCTCCGAAGCATCGTTGCTGCATACCAAGGTCGGTGTGCTCCTCACCGCCGACGGCCAGCGTGCAGTGCAGCACATGCTCGAACGCGCCGCGCTGCGAGAAGACGATGCTCTTGCGCCGCTGGCCGATGACTTGGAAGGCATCCGAGGCAACGGCGCCACGTTCCCGCTGACACTGTCGGTCAGCCATGTTCGTCTCGGCGAGAACCATCTCTTCACCGCGATCATCCGGGACATGTCCGAGCGCCATGCGCTCCAACGCCAGCTCGAGTACCAGGCAACACACGACGCGCTGACCGGTCTTCCGAATCGCAGCCTCTTTCACGCCAACCTCGAACGAGCGATGCGACAGTCAGCGATCACCGGCAAGTCGCTCAGTGTGCTGTTCATGGATCTCGATCGCTTCAAGAACGTCAACGACAGCCTCGGACACGCGCTCGGCGACCAGCTGTTGTGCGCGGTCGCCAATCGCCTCACGGGAACGTTGCGCGGCGACGGGACCGTGGCGCGCTTCGGTGGCGACGAGTTCCTCATCCTCTGCGAGCTCGACGAGCAGAGCGAGGTGTATCCCATCGCGAACCGCCTACTCGAAGCGCTGCGCCGGCCATTCGAAGTCGGAACCGAGGAGGTCTTCCTCGGCGCGAGCGCGGGCATCGCCATGTACGATCCACGAATCGGCTCCGACGTCGGCACACTGATCCGCAACGCCGACGTTGCGCTCTATCGCGCGAAGGAGAAGGGTCGCTCGCGCTATGAGGTCTTCGACGCGGACATCCACGCACGATCGCAGCAACGGCTGACGATCGAGAACGCACTACGGCACGCCATCGAGCGCGAAGAGCTCGTCACCTTCTACCAGCCGATCGTCAGCCTCTCCACCGACCGGTTCCACGGCACAGAGGCGCTGATTCGTTGGCAGCACGACGGTCGCTTGATGGCGCCGAGTAGCTTCATCGAGATTGCCGAAGAGTCCGGTTTCATCATCGACATCGGCACATGGATCCTCGGCGAAGCGTGCCGGCAGACCCACCGCTGGCAGCAACGCCCCGAGCTTGCGGCCCTGGGTGTGTCGATCAACGTCTCCGGACGCCAACTCGACCAGCCCGACTTCCCGCGGCGCGTTCGCGACGCCGTCGAATCGACGAGGATCGACCCTTCGACAGTCACACTCGAGATAACCGAGACGACTCTCATCTACGACGACCCGCGCACGCTGCGGCAACTGAGCGCACTCAAGGAGCTGGGCGTCAAGATCGCCATCGACGACTTCGGCACCGGGTACTCGTCGATCGGCTATCTGCGGCATCTGCCCATCGACACCATCAAGATCGATCGTTCCTTCATCAGCCAACTCGAGCACGATCTACAAACGACTGCGATCGTCAATACGATTACCACGCTCGCGCACACGTTGGGGATGAAGGTCGTCGCCGAAGGCGTGGAGAATGCTCGCCAACTGGAAATCTTGCGCAGCGCCGGTTGCGACTGCGTTCAGGGTTTCTTCTTCGCCCGCCCTGCGGGTGTCGAGGACATCGAGTTGATCCTCGCGTCGGACCCGTACGGGCTTGCACATGCGGAGGACTTGGTCTTGCCGACCCCCTGACGCAGCTCGCGTGGAAACCCAACGACCCGCTAGTGCCGCGACCAACACGTGGCCACCTACACAAAGTTCGGGACGCGACCGACGTCGCGCAACTCTGTTTCGCCCAACACCTCGGCAGTCGCGACCGCCGGCACTGACCGCAGCAAGTACGCAGGACGGCTAGGACGGCCTCACTTCGGCACGGTGGGATCGCAATGCTTCGGCGGAGTCACGGCGGGCCACGGCGCGCCGGGCCGGCACCACCGATGCGGCAAGACCTGTTCCCAGTACCACCGCGATGGTGACGATCACGAGAAGCAACGGGACGAAAGGGCGCGGTGCCGCGCCGAGATCTCGCGCGAAGGCACCGAACGCGAGGCGTCCCACGACGACGCCAGCGGGCAGCCCCACCACGAGACCAACCGCCACGACCGCGATCGCATGCCAGCGCACCGATGCCCGTATCTGTCGCGGTGTACCACCGAGCGCCCGAACGACCGCCAACTCGCGCCGTCGCGCCCGGGTGCCCGACGAGATGCCGGCCACCAGGCTCGCAACCATCGTCAGGGCGAGCGCGCCCGCCAGCAGCACCGGAACTTGCCGCATGGCGTCGACATCGACAACGGTCGCTGGTCGCACGGGGTCGGTGAACACCGCTGGAGTCACCTGATACGGATCCCAACTCGGTAACTGATCGCTGATCTCTCTCATGAACGCCGCCCGATCGACACCACTCGCGAAATCTATGGCAACAAACGACGCGAACTGATCGCCAAGCTCCGCCCCCGACATTCCCGTCTCGCTCTCTGCGTTGTCGAGGAGCGCTTCGTAGAACGCTTGCGACAACAAGACGCCGGCGCCGAGCGACGTGCGATCGGACTCGAACGGTCCGATCGCGGGTAGCACCACCAGGCCACTGATGCGGGCGGTGCGTTCGCCGTTCGGCGTCTTCACCGCCACCTCGTCGCCGACATCGACACCGAGATCGTGCGCCGTTCGCGAACCCAGCGCGATCTCGTCGGCTGCGCGAGGAAGCCGTCCGGTCACCACGGTCGACGGCGCGATCATCTCTTCGAAACCATCCCGCGGCCCGATGAACGGCAACGAGTCGCCATTCACCGTCAATCCGCCCGACAGCGCGGCAATAGCCCATCGCTCGACTTCGGGTCGGTCGAGCGTCGCCGCTACCGCCGTGAGGTCGGTCGGGCCATAACCGGCATTGACCAGCGCGCCCGTGTCGAAAGACCAGCCGAACAGCGCGGGCGTGCGGACGAAGTGCACCACACTCGCACTGAACACCGCCGTCGCAACGACTGCGGCTATGGCGAGCACCGAACCGGCGAGTAGCGCGCCCGCGCCTCGGCTGCGTGTGGCGGCGCGGACGCCGAGCGCGAGCGCCGGTGAGCGGCTCAGTCCGTCGAGGACGCGTCGGGGCGAGGACGTGACATGAGCATCGACCGCGGGCCGAGCAGCGCTGCGACGAGCCGCGAATGCGACGCCGAGCGCGAACAAGACCACGATCACCACGAGGGGCAGCACGATCGCGCCAGAGACGCCCCGGCTGCTGTGCGGTACGACCGCACGCGCGCTGGCGACCGGCCCGATGCTCGACGCGACCCAAGTGACCGCTAATGCCACCACCAAGCCCATCGCCGCTGCGCACGCGGGAGGCAACGCCAGCGCGAGTGCGCGCTGCCTCGCCGGCAGCCCCAAGCTGTGCCAAACAGCGACATCGCCTTCGCGGCGGCGCAGTATGCGAACGATCAGCAGCAGCGCGACACCTACAGTCACCAATCCCGCAGTGAATCCGAAAGCTTTCATCGCGGTCACGACCGGTGACAACGATTGACGAACCCGCTCCGCATCGTCGGCAGTGAACGACCCGATGACTTCGTATCCGATGTTGTTCGCGCGGAATGAAGCGGGCAGTCGTTCGTTCGCGGCGCGGAACCGGTCCGTGAGTTCGCCGGCTGCTGCTTTCGCGCCGGCCGCGCCTCCGTCGGCGCGCAGCGAGAAGTAGCGGTAGCTGGTAGTGCAATCGAGGTGGATCACCTCGGGAAAGATCTCCGCGAGCGGTCGCGTGTCGCCGGGGTCCGGTGTCTCCTTGACGCAGTCGTACTTCGCCGCCACCTCGGGCGTCACCAGCACTCGCTGGCGCGGATAGAGCTCGTCGGCGAGCACCTCGTCGGAGAGCACGCCGATCCCGACGACCTGCACCTCCTCGCTTCCGAGGACCGTGATCTCCGACGCCTGGCCGTCGCCGGTGGAGTACTGCGGCGTGACGAACGTGAGCGTGACCGTGTCACCGACCTCGACGCCGACCTCGACCGCGGTTTCACGACTGAAGAATGCTTCGGCTCCCGATCGGATCATGCGCCCTTCGTGCACGACCGGGCGATCCTGGGTCGTATAGCGCCCGTTGGACGACATCCGCGCCGACAGGTAGTTCGACTGGTTGTCGTTGACGGCGACGCTCAACAACGAATCGCTGGCGACACCGCGCACGCCCGGCAGCGACCGGATCATCTCCTCGGCCTCGACGGTGTCGAGGCTGGGGTTGACGACGAGGTCGCCGACCTCCGCAGAACGGAGATAGTCGGGATACGCCCATTCGGTGCGATCTGCGATCTCGACACTGGCGAGCCCGGCGCCCACCCCCACCGCGATGAGCAGCGCGACCGCGACGAGCGAGGCGAAGCTCCGGCGCAGGCCCTCGCTCGCCAGGACCTTCAGTGTCTCCACACACCGACGGTACTGACCGTCGCCCGACTGGTAAAGGGCGCTGACCGGTGGCTCCCCGGGGGTGCCACCATCCCGTCAACGCCACCAATCCGTCAACGCTTGGGCGACCGACGAGAAGGCGCAACGGGCGGTGCCGGTTTGCTCTGGCGACTCAGCCAGTGCCCGTGCCGTCGACGAGAAAGGCACGCGTGCCGGTGATCTCGAGCAAACGCAGCACCACCGCGCTCGGCTCGACGACACGCATGTTCGGGTGGCGCCGGCGGATGTTGAGGAACGCCTTCAAACCGGACGAATCGATGAACGAGACGCCGCTCAGATCGACCTCGAGCACCGGTACCTCGAACGAACCGAGCCACGCTTCGATCGCAGCGGCGTTCGACAAATCGCATTCGCCGCGAACGGTCGGACGATCGCCGACGACAACGAGCTCCAGTTCTGGCTTGGTCATCTGTCTCGAATCCACGGAACGCACCCGCAGTGCTAGTCCCTGGCTGTATCTACCACCCAAGCGAGGGATCACCCATTCGGGCGTTCCCTGCTGTACACGTCGCTGGGTTCAGCCTTTCACGACGTGGGTAGAGTTTGGCGTCCCCTCTACTGGTTGAAGCCGGGGGGTGCCGGTGGACATTGCACGTTCGAGAGGCGAGTCGCCTCGCAGTGTGCTGTCCTATTTTCGCTCCTACTTCGATCCTGGCGGCCGCGCCCGCTTTGCGAACCACTCGACCGGGTTGATCGCTCGTCACCTGTACGCACTGCTGTCGCAACACGGCCCGGTCGACTACTACGGCAGCAAAGAGCGGCCCGAGGGCATCGAAGCCGACCTCTTCATCGGACATTTCTGGGCATTCGCCGAATTGTGCGAACGCAACAACTTCACGACGAAGATCGCGTTCTACTCCGTGTCGGACCCCGTCGAGACGCGGCGGCTGCTGGCACCGCTCGCCGAGCGCTTCCGCGTCCCGATGCCCGATTGGGACTTGCCGCCGCCTTCATTCGACCACGCTCGCACGATGGAGCTGGCCGACCTGGTCTTCGTCGTCGGCAACAGTTACACATTGCGCACGTTTCCCGAACGATGGCATTCGAAGATCGTGCTCCTCAACTACTCCATCGATCGCGACGTGTTCGATCTGACTCCTGCGGCATGGGCTCGCAACGAGTTCTGCTATGTCGCCACGCATTGCGGGCTGCGCAAGGGGTTCGTCGACCTGATCGACGTGTGGTCAGGGATCGACCCCTCGACTACACGCGTGCACGTGATCGGCAACATCTCGCCGCCCTTCGATCGGATGCTCGCCGAAGCCAACAACGGCAGCATCGTCTATC
Organism: Acidimicrobiales bacterium; assembly: GCA_035525225.1. Lineage (GTDB taxonomy): Bacteria > Actinomycetota > Acidimicrobiia > Acidimicrobiales > WLNW01 > DATLFA01. The sequence goes on along the minus strand of DATLFA010000009.1, from coordinate 41,203 downwards.
ACGGCTGGATCGACTCGGACTCGTCGCGCTACCAGCGGATCATCAAACGATGCCGTTTCGCGCACGTGCCGACGTACTCGGAGGGTCAGATGGGAACACTGCTCGAGCTCATCCACTCGGGATGTGTACCGATCACCACCGCGGCGTCGGGCGTCGATGACGAAGTCCTCTCGCAATGCGTAGTCGTCGAGCCATTGGACGTGGATGGCCAACGCGCGGCCATCCACGATGCACTTTCGTGGCCTCCGCAAGAGTACGCGCAGCGTCGGAAACGACTGCTCGACGCCACCATTCGCCACCAGACATGGGAGTCCTTCGACGCCCGAGTTCACGAGGCGCTCAGCGGACAGCTCGCCGCGGGCGGCGCACAATGAGTCGCGTGGTCTTGCGTGTCATCGATGACTACTTGCCGGCGGCGCAATGCGCGGAGATCCTGGCGAGGGTCAGCTCATACCGCATGACCCACGAACCACCACTGATCGATCGGGCGGCACGCGGGCGCTCGTTGCGCTACCGCGTGATCGACGGCAACACGATCCTGCAGAAGCTCAACGAGTTGGAGGAGCTCTACCTACGCACGGCGCAACTGATCGGCGAATGGTCCGGGTGCGAGCTTGCGCCCATCGCGGACCGGGTCGCCGGCATCAATGTCAACATCACGCCACCGGGTGGCGCGTATCGCTGGCACTACGACCGCAACGAAGTGACTGCCATCGTGTATCTCAACGCGGTCGATGGTGGGGCAACCGAGATCTACGCCAACCACCGGATCCTGCTTCCTCCGCGCCTGCGCGCAGCGCAGTCACGACTCGATGCCGTCGTACGCACCCGCGCCGTGCTCGCGCTCGCAGGCACCAAGTCCGTTGTCGTGCCTCGGCCTGGGCGGCTCGTCGTCATGCAGGGGGATCGCTGTTTGCACAGCGTCTGCCCCGTCGAGGGAACGCTCGAGCGAATCAATATCTGTATGGCCTATGACCGAGTGGGGAGCCAGGCTCGCTCGCACCAAGCGCTCGACGACTACTTGTACACAGAACAGGCCGTCGACGGTCGCGACCCGAATTATCTCCGCTGACGAGTCCGCGCTACGCGCTCGTCGAACAGCGCTGGCCCTGCACGATCTTGAAGCCGTTCGCCACCAATTCGAGCTGCGCGGCGAAGTCCTCGCATCCTTCACTCTCGCGGTCCTCGAAGAACCCGCCCAGCGCCAGGAGCACGTCTCGCCGGTACGCAATGTCATGCACACGACTCGCCTCGGGCGGCGAATCGGCCGCGACACTGGCTGCTGCGCCCTGCGCCTCGGCGTCGTCGAGATCTCGTTCGAGATCGCCGAGCCAAGTGACATCCGGATCGGATCCCTCACACAAGAAGGCGACCCAATCGCGCTCCGCGAGTTCGACCGCTTGATTGCGGGCAATCGCGCAATAGCTGCGCAGCGCCACCCCGTTGATGAGGTCGTAGAGGTGCGGACGAACGATCGAGAACCGGTGGCCGATAGCCGATAGGTAGTTCAACAGGTCCGGATCGACGTCGTAGCGCTCCTGGACGATGACCACCTCGTACTCGCTCACTCGATTCTCCGTCCTCGAACATCGCTTCGTTTCGCCGCAAGCGCCTTTTCCCGCGGTGCGCCCCTTCGAAACGCCCCCTCCCGCTTGTTTTGCAGTCACCCCTTTGGGGTACGTCGGCCGCGTGACCGACGAAGGGTCTCACCGCCCTGTTTACGACTTGGTGCTGTCGCTCGACGGCGTGGCCCGGGGCGCCATCGTCGCGTTGGCAACGGTCTTCACGCTCAACTCCATCCGGCACGCGCAAGCCGTGCTGGGTCTCATCGCCGTCGCCGCACTCTGTGCGATCGCTCTGCAACCACTCATCGCAAAGCTCGCGCGCGCAATAGGGTTCGCGCCGGCGCTCGTCGCCGTTCACATCGCAGGCTTCGTCGCATTCGGCGGTCTCGCGGGGTTGGTTGCCTGGGATCTCGATTCACAGGCAGAAGCGGTCGAGGCGTCGTTGCACACCGCGATCGACGACCTCGAGCCGGGCAGCTGGCCCGCGGCTCTCGCCAGCGACATCGACGCCCACCGGCGCGTCGCGTCGTTCTTCGGGAGCATCGCCACCCGTAGCGTCGCCGGTGACGCCGCGGCGACGGCGGTGCTCCACCGATTGGGTCAAGCGATATTGGTGACGGTCCTGTCGGCCTTCTTGGTCGCAGGGCGCAGGCAGATACTCGGTGGCCTGGCGTCGATCGCCGCGTCGAAGTCGCGCCGCCGCGCAATTCGTGAGACGCTCGGCACGAGCGCTCTGTCGGCCGGTGCGTACCTGCGCCGCTCCATCGTCGTGAGCGGCGCCCACGGGCTGACCGTAGCCGGTGTCACCGCGGCCTTCGGTCTGCGCACGGGCGTTTCGCTCGCAGCCGCGGCTGCCCTGCTGTCGACCGTGCCGATGCTCGGCCCCGCGGCCGCGTGGGCGCCAACGTTTGTCCTCGCGACGACGCACTACGACCGGCCTGCGTGGGAGATCGCGGGCATCGCCGCGCTCGCCACCGTGGTCGACTGGGTTGCGCGCGACCGCTATGTCGAACGTCGCGTCAGGGTCGGTCCACTCCTCGTGGCGCTCGGATTGGCGGGCGGTGTCGCGGCAGGAGGGATCGCAGGGGCCGCGCTGGGTTTGTTCGTCGCCGCTTGCGTTGCGGGCTTTACGGCGTCACCCGCGGCCGTCGCTGCAGCTGCCGAGAGATTCGTCGAAGAACGTGCGCCCGACGAGGTCGAGATGCCGGTTCTCGCGGGCGCGACCCCGGCGGACGATTCGACCGCCCCGGCGCGGCTTTCGGTGCGAATCTCCTGGCGATCCGCGATCGCGGTCGGCGCGCTCGTGGTCGCGGCCGCCGCGACGCATCTCCTGCTGGCCCGCATGGGTGCGATCTTGATCTGGATCATCATCGCACTGATCATCGCGCTGGGAGTCGATCGCCCGATCTCGTTCGCGCAGCGCCTTTCACACTTACCTCGGGTGGTGGTGGTGGTGATCGGCATCGCGCTGATGGTGACGGCCAGCACCTTGTTGTTCGTCATTACCGCTCCGCAGGCGTCTCGTAGCTCGAGCGCACTCGTCGAAGATGCGCCAGAAGTCGTCGCCTCGCTGCAGAACCTGCCGCTGATCGGGCCCGTGCTCGAGAACGCGGACGCGGCAACTCGCGTGGAAGAGACGATAAGGGAGCTGCCGGACCGCGTCGCTGATTCGCGATTGATAGAGCGAGCAGCGTCCGTCGCCGGCGATGGTGTCGTCGGCTTGTTCTGGACGGTCGTCATCCTGTTGTCCGCGCTCATCGACGGCCCTCGGCTCGTAGATGCGATCGCGGCGAAGATCCCCGTGCGTCATCGCCGGCAGTACGTGCGACTGGCTCGCGCGGGCCAACACGCGATCGCGCGATACGCCGCTGGCTCGGCACTCGTGGCCACTCTGAACGGGATCATGGTGTTGACCGGCGCGCTGTTGCTCGGCATCCCGCTTGCGCCCGTGCTCGCGCTGTGGGCCCTGGCGTGGAACTTCGTGCCGCAGATCGGCGGATTCATGGGAGGCGCGCCCTTCGTGCTGCTGGCGCTCGGCGAAGCGCCGACCAAGGGAGTCATCGCGTTCGTTCTGTTCATCGTGTATCAGACCATCGAGAACCACGTGATTCAGCCGGCGGTCATCGGTCGGTCGGTCGATCTCGCACCCTGGGTCGCGCTCGTGTCCGCGCTGGTCGGGGCGTCGGTCGGTGGTTTGCTCGGCGCAGTGCTGGCGGTGCCGTTCGTCGGCGCCGTCAAGGTCATGGTCACCGAGTGGCGACGCGACGATTTCCCGATCACGACCGCAGTGCGCCCGCGACGTCCGCGACTCGGACGGCGCACGCCGCTGCCGACTTGACGCGTCGTTTCGGCCAGGAATTGTCGGGGTAGTACGACGTTTCCCCCGTTCCCCGAAGGGCAGGCCATGGCCACCAGCAAAAAGGCACCAACGAAGAAAGCCGGCGCGAAGGGTGCGCCGGACAAGCCGCGCGCCGCCGCCAACAACGGCAACGGCTCTGCGATCGGGATGGAAAGCCGCGACAGCGCGCTGGCCCCTGATTGGGCGCAATCGGGTGACACGCTGACAACGGTGACCGGCGCTCCGGTGGAGACCAGCGACAACACCCAGCGTGTCGGCGCGCGCGGTCCCGCGCTGCTGCAGGACTTCCACATGCGCGAGAAGATCATGCACTTCGACCACGAACGCATCCCGGAGCGCGTGGTGCACGCCCGCGGTACAGGCGCCTACGGTCACTTCCAGGTGACGAACCCACTCGACGACGTGACACGAGCGCGGGTGCTGTGCGACACCAAGGTGCGCACTCCGGTCTTCGTTCGCTTTTCAACGGTGGCCGGCTCGCGCGGTTCGTCGGACACCGCACGCGACGTGCGCGGGTTCGCCGTGAAGTTCTACACCGACGAAGGCAACTGGGATCTCGTGGGCAACAACATCCCGGTGTTCTTCATCCAAGACGGCGTCAAGTTCCCCGACATCATCCACGCCGCGAAGCCTGAGCCCGATCGAGAGATCCCCCAAGCCGCTACCGCGCACGACACCTTCTGGGACTTCGTGTCGCTGACCCCAGAGTCGACGCACATGCTGATGTGGGCCATGTCCGATCGCGCGATCCCCCGCTCGCTGCGCACCATGGAGGGCTTCGGGGTGCACACATTCCGGCTCTACGACGCGAACGGCGCAACAACCCTCGTCAAGTTCCATTGGAAGCCCGTTGCCGGTGTGCATTCGCTCGTGTGGGAAGAGTCCCAAAAGCTCGGCGGCATCGACCCCGACTTCCATCGTCGCGACCTGTGGGATGCCATCGAGAGCGGCGCGTATCCGCAATGGGACCTCGGCGTGCAACTCTTCCCCGACACCGAGGACCAGATGTTCGAAGGCATCGACCTTCTCGATCCGACGAAGCTCGTTCCCGAAGAGCTCGCGCCGGTCCGCATCGTCGGCCGATTGACCCTCGACCGCAATCCCACCAACTTCTTCGCCGAAACCGAACAGGTCGCTTTCTGTACTGCGCACGTCGTGCCCGGGATCGACTTCACCGACGATCCGCTGCTGCAAGCACGCAACTTCTCGTACCTCGATACGCAGCTCACGCGTCTGGGCGGGCCGAACTTCAACCAGATCCCGATCAACCGACCCCGCGCCCAGACCAATACGACGCAACGAGACGGCTTCGGCCAGCAGGCGATCCACGAGGGGGTGGCCCCCTATACGCCGAATTCACTCGGTGGCGGTTGCCCATTCCACGCGGGAGCCGACGGCCTACTCACGATGCCCCGCATGGTGAGTGGCGAAATCACACGCGAACGTCCGCAGTCGTTCGACGACCATTACAGCCAGGCAACGCTCTTTTGGAACAGCATGTCGTCGACCGAACGCGACCACATTGTGGGCGCCTATTCGTTCGAGCTCGGCAAGTGCGTCAAAGAAGAGGTGCGGGCGCGCATGCTCGCCAACCTCGCGAACGTCGATAGCGAATTGTGTGAACGAGTCGCGACCAACCTCGGCATGGATACCCCGTCGGGAGCTCCCACCGGTGACGCGGCCACGTCACCGGCATTGTCGCAAGTTCCCGCAGCGCCGGGACCCATCACCGGACGCACCGTCGGCGTGCTCGTGGCCGACGGTGTCGACGCCGCCGGCGTGGACTCACTGCGCGCCGCGCTCGATGCCGAAGGCGCCACGCTGTACGTGATCGCGCCACGCGGCGGCAGCGTCGCCGGTGTGAAGGGTTCGTTGGCCGTCGATCGTACGGTGCTGACCACGCAGTCGGTCGAGTACGACGCGCTCGTCGTCGCGGGCGGGCCGTCGGCGCAGGCCGTCGGCACCGATCCCTATGCCGCCTTGAACCTGGGCGAGGCGTTTCGTCACCAGAAGACGGTCGCGGCCTGGGGCGAAGGCCGCGATGTGCTGGCATCGTGTGGTTGCGAGGGCGTAGGTGTCGTGACGGCCGATGTCGCGGACGCCGACTTCGCGGCAGCGGTCATCGTAGCGATGGGTCTTCACCGCCATTGGGACCGCGCACCCCGCGCGATGGCCGTCCGCTGACCGCGGCCGCAGGCATCCAACCGCGCCGTTTGGCACAACTCCGAGGAGTAACTCGACGCTCGGCTGGGTACCCGCGGTCGCATGGCGCGAGCAGTGTGGTCAGGAACGATCAGCTTCGGTTTGGTGAGCGTGTCGGTGAAGGCATACACCGCGGTCCGCGATCGCGAAGTTCGTTTTCATCAGATCGACAAGAAGTCGGGCGCCCGGGTGCGCTACGAGAAGGTCTCCGAGAAGACCAAGCGCAAGCTCGACAGCGACGACATCGAGATGGGCTATGAACTGCGCAAGGGCCGCTATGTCAAGTTCACGAAGGACGAGCTGGCAGACCTACGCCCGCGGTCGACGCGCTCGGTGGAAGTGGCCGACTTCGTACCGTTGGAGCAAATCGATCCGATTTACTACGAACGGACGTATTGGCTGGCGCCCGACGGGCCAGGGGCAACGCGCGCCTACGGCCTGTTATGTGCGGCGATGGAAGAGCGCCAACGGGTGGGCATCGGATCGGTCGTGATGCGCAACAAGCAGTACCTCGCCGCCGTCCGGCCGCTCGACGGCGTACTGGCAATGTCGACATTGCGTTTCGCCGACGAGGTCGTGGCCCGATCCGAAATCGATGCACTCCCGTCGCGCCGGACTCGCGCCGACGCCAAGGAATTGCGCCTTGCCACGCAGATCATCGACGCGCTCGAGGCCGAATGGAAACCGGCGAAGTACCACGACACCTATACGGAGGAACTCCGGGACCTGATCGAGCGTCGCGCCAAAGGCGAGACCGTCACGATCGAGGAGTCGCCGACCGAGAGTGCGAAGGTCCTCGACCTCATGGCCGCACTCAACGAGTCGGTGGCGGCCGCGAAGCGCGGACGTCGAGGCAAGCGCGCAACGAAGAGCGCACCGCGCAAGGCGGCGGCGAAGCCATCTGCGCGAAAGTCTTCCTCACGGAAGAGTGCCTGACAGACCTGTCAGCCACCGCACCTCAGGTATTGGATATCTCGAACCACACCTGCTTGCCCGAGGTCGTCGACGTCGTCCCCCACCGCGACGTGCAGGCGATGACGATGCCCAGACCGAACCCGCCGTGGTGGTCGGGCCGCGGGTTGGCTACCGGAGCCACCCGCGAGCCGTCACTTACTTCACCGCGGATCACCCCGTCGATTTCCGAGAGCTCTACCTCAAACGGGGGAGAGGCATGGCGCACTGCATTGCTGACCAACTCGGCAACGACGAGTTCGATGTCGTCCACAAGACGCGGTGACAGCGCTTGGCGGACCGACCAGCTGCGGGCAAAACGGCGAGCCTCCACTGCTGCCTGTTCATCCGCTGCCAGTCGCACGACGGCCACCATTTCCGCGCCGTTCACAAACGCGTGGCACCGGTACCCTGCAATTGCCGTCAACAAACGAATACCGCCAATCGGTCGGCAGTCAGTTCATTCAGCTCCGCGCAAACGTTGTATCGGTGCGCTGACAACGCAAAAGAACCCGTAGATCAGCACACCGATGCCGAGGGCGACAACCATCCACGTGCCCCAGGAGGTTTCGGCGAGCCGCCGCAACGCACCATCGAGACCCTCGGCCTCTTCGGGCGAGAACTGTACGGCAGCGCGAATCAAGAAGAAGCCGAGTAGGGCCATCATCGCGGCACGCGCGCACCAACCGACTTGACCGATGCGCACGATCTGTTTTGTGGTGAAGGGCCCGACGCCACTCTCGCGGAGCTCCTTGCGAAAGCCGGCGGTGACGCCCTTGTGGGCGAAGTAGCCACCGACAGCGATCATCACGGCGCCGACGACACCAACGAGCAAGCGACCCCCGCTGTGTTCCATGAAGTCGCGAGTGAACGATTCGACCCGGGAATTCTCGGTCTCGCCCGACGCGGGCTTGTGCGCCGCGAACGAGATCGCGCTCCACGCGAGCGCGGTGTAGGTGAGGGCACTGACCCCGTAGCCGACACGCGTGGCCCAAGCCTTGGCGCTGTTCTCCGCGGGCAAGAGGATCGATACGACCCGCCACAGCACATATAAGAGAAGGCCGACCGCGACGGCCCAGAGCGCCGCCGCGCCGGTCGATGTTTCCGCGATCTTGGCTATCGCGCCGGACTGGCTCGCTTCTTCGGTGGCATCGCCTGATGACTGTCGTGCATCGAGCGCGATCGGCAATGCCAACACGCCGACAAGACCGTAGACGAGCCCCTTGGCCACCCAGCCGATACGCGCCACGACCACCAGGGACGGGTGCCGACGGGTCAGGTCCTCGAGCGCGTCGACACCGGACTCTTGATCGACTGCGGCGGTGGCGCTCACGACGCGACCCGCGCATTCGTCGGCACCGCGGGGGGCGGTGACTGGCGTCGTTCCTCACTGCGCTGTCGCAGGTAGGGCGCCAGGATGAACTTGTAGGCGATGACCACCCACACCGCACCGATCAGAGCCCCCGCGACGACGTCGGTGAAGAAATGATGGCCCCGATAGAGGCGCGAGTACCCGACCTCGAGCGCGAAGAACACTCCGACGATCGTCGTCACGACCACGGCGCGCTTGTCCAGGCGTCCGCTGAGCACCGTCATGATCAGCAGCGCGAGGGCCATCCAAAGGCTGACGGCAGAACCGACGTGACCGGAGGGGTAGCTCGAGGTGACGTGGACCTTGCCGACGGTCTCCACCTCTGGCCGCGGGCGATCGACGACCAACGTCGTCAAGAGATACGAGAGCTTTTCGCCGCCGATGGCGATCATGAAGAACATGGGAGGCCGCCAGCTCCGAAGCAAGACCGCAGAGACGACGACGGCCAGCAACCAGAAGCCGGCCACCGGCAGAGGGTCGGCAAAGAACGTGCCGATACCCGTGAGGGTAGTCAGCAGGGGAGTGCGGCTCGCTTCGAGGGTGTTCGAGAGATCGATGTCGAAGGCGACGAGGGCGGAGTCCTCGAAGACGTTGGTCAAAATGAGCCCGACCGCGGACGCGACGATGGTCACGGCAACGACACCCAGCACGAATGTCGGTGCGCTAACGCGCGCCATGTCAACGAAGCTTTGGCGAAACTGCCCCCAGCGCGACCGAGTCGCGACATCGCGATGGGCAACCTGCGATCGGGTCGTGGTCGCCGGGGACGAAGCGACCAATTCTGCCTCAGTAGCCATTCGCAGCCACTACCCCCTGCGCGGGTGACCAAACATTCACCCCACGTTTGAACCATGGCACACGGGGAATACGTCGTGGTCGGCACCCGCGCTGAGGCGCGCGCAAAGGAGGCATAGATGCCATCGATCGCCGTTGTCGCCCATCGCAAGAAACTGACGAGTTCAACCGCCGGCGATCTGAAATCGGCACTCGCGAAAGCCGGGCTCGGTGACGCGCTGTGGCTCGAGGTCGGCAAGGGATCGGAGGCAGAGGGTGCGGCGCGCGATGCCTTGAAGGAGGGGGCCGAGACGATCATCGTGTGCGGAGGCGACGGTACGGTTCGCGCCGCTGTTGCTGCCGTAGCAAATACCGACAGCGCCCTCGCAGTCATACCGGCAGGCACGGCCAATCTCTTCGCGACCGGGCTCGAGTTGCCCAGCAAACCGGACGAGATCGTCGAGTTGATCATTCGTGGCGATCGCCGCACCATCGACACCGGCGTCTGCAACGAGTTGCGCTTCGCCGTCATGGGTGGCACCGGGCTCGACGCGGCGATGATCACGCAGGCCGATGCCGAAAAGGACTCACTCGGCACATGGGCGTACGTCAAGGCCGGCGTGAAGGAGGCTCGCACGAGCCATGCAGTCGAAGCGAAGATCAGCGTCGACGGCTCACTCTTCTTCGAGGGCGAAGTCACCTGTGTGCTCGTCGGCAACCTCGGCCGGCTCAAGGGGGGTTTCATCGCCTTCCCCGATGCGTCGCCCACTGACGGCAACCTCGATGTCGCCGTGCTGACGGCCAGCGGACTACGCGAATGGGTCTCGGTCATGGTGAGCGCGGCGCGTCACAAACAAGACACGTCGTCCCATGTGAACATGGGCAGCGGTAAGAAGATCAAAGTGCGGCTGGCCAAGAAGCAACGCTTCGAGCTCGACGGTGGATCGAAGGGGCGGACGCGCAAGCTCGACTTCCGGGTCGACCCTGCGTCGCTCGTTGTCTGCGCGCCGGCTACGACGCATTGATCTCGGTGGGTCGGTGCGCGGCGCTTCGACGCCGGGCTCGGACGGCCCCGCCACATTTGCCCGTACCAAGGGATCGCCCAGCCGTTGCAGTCGTCCGCCGAACAAGACGGCGACGAGCAGGAACCAGCCCCAACCCACAGCGACACCGGCGACGACGTCGGTGAGCCAGTGCACACCGAGTAGCGCTCGGCTCGTCGCGACCGCGACCGCAACGAGTGCCGCCGACGCCGCGAGCACGGCTCGCGTGCGGAAGCGGCGGTCCCGGCCGAGGACCAGCGCGACTGCCGCCGCGCCAGCCGCCGCAGCGGCAGAGTGACCCGAGGGGAACGAGGAGCCGCCGGCGCTGACGAGGCGAAAGATGTCCGGGCGTTCGCGATCCACGATCATCTTCAGCCCGTTGTTGAGCAGCCACTCGCCGATACCGACGGCGGCAAGGAACAACAGCACATCCCGATTGCGATGGCGCAAGAAGTCGTACACACCGACCGCCGCCAACGCCAGCCACACCAACATCGTGCTACCGAGATGCGTGATCAACTTGAGCATGTCGACCGTGCTCGAAGTGCCGTTGCGAGAACCCCATTCGGCAACCGACCGATCGAGACGGGCCAAACCTTCGTTGGAATCGATCATGTCGAGCAGTAGGCCCAAGACCAATGCCACCGCGAAAACGAGAATGAATCCAACGCTGAGAAGGAACCCTCCCCCACTTCTTCGATCGAACCGCTCGCGGAGGAAGCGACGAAATTTGGGGTGCCGCCAAAGCGACCGAACCAGGGCGCGTTCCTCGACGCTGGGGTCGATCAGGTCCGCCTCGAACTTGCGCGAAACAGAGAGAGCGAAGACGGGCAGGGCCGCCAGCAAGGCGACGCCGAGCACCACGAGTGACAGGTTCACGAGACACCGTCCAACTGGCGGGCATCGCGGCTGACATCCCGCCGCTCGGTCGTATGGGACAGGGTCGCATGCGACAAAATCATCGCGGTGATGGCGACACAAACGACACCGAGCACCACACCGGCCACCACGTCAGTGACGTAGTGCATGCCACGATACATTCGGGACAAACCCACGATCGCGGTAACGACCGCGCAGATCGAAACTGCGGCGACACGGGCGAAACGGTTGCGAGTGTGCCAAAAGACGACCACGACGAGGGCGCTATACGCGGCCGCAGCCGCGGTGTGGCCCGACGGGAAACTCGAATCGGCCGGAGAACCCTCGAGGCGGGCAACGTCTGGGCGGGGTCGGCGGACGAGCCAGGTCACGCTGATGAAGACCGACGCCTCGAGTATCAACGAGACGATCACCACGGTCCTCGCTTGCACGGTCATCGGGGTTCGGGTTCCCCCGGTCTGACGGCGCGAAACAACCGGTGACGTCAAAGGTCGGCGTCGATGACGACCTGGAGGTCGGGCTCACCCTCTGCGGTGGCGCGGACCTGCTCGACCGTAACCCGGGCACGGAGCCCATCGAATGTCACCCCGCCCAACACGTTGGCGAACACGGGACCGTGCGTCATCTCCCATTTCAGATCGGTGCGCCCCCCGCGCGCGGCGCGGCGTAATCCGCGCGCAATCCGCTGTCCGATGCGAGAGAGCGCAAAGCGAATTGCCGCCCGCTCTCTCGGTACCAGTGCGTTGCGGATCGGCGAGCTCACGAGCTGATGCACCTGGCTGGTTACACCCAGATGCTCAGGGAATTGGACCGCGGCGACATAGCTGAAATGGATGTCCCCCGAAAGGATGCTGATGGTAGCCGGCGCCGTCGCGCTACTTCCCACCTCGGCGAGCAACTCGGTCAGCTCGTTGAACGAACGCCAGAATGCCGGCCAATCCTCGAGATCGAGACCGCGCCGGAGACGCTCACCCATCCACGACACCGGTCGGCCCCAGGCGCCATCGCACACCGCCTCGTTCCAGACCTGCAAATCGTGCAGCGCGCCGGTGACGAACACCGGCAGCGATGTCGCGATCAGCAGATGATCGACGTCAGCGTGACAGTATGCGGCTACCCATGCAGCCTCGTCGTCGTCGAGCATGGAACGATGGCCGGGCTCGAGAACCCGACCGTTGCGAGAATCGATCACGACCAAGCGCACGCGGCCCAGGTCGCGGAAGAAGCTGAATCGGTACCCACCGGGAACAGGCGTGAGCTCTTCGGATCGTTCTGCCCACTCGCGCAGCAGCGGTCCCCCATCGTCAGCTCGCATTATCGCGTCGAGCATTCCCTCTGCGCGGATCTCCGCCGGGCTGAGGTTGCCGAGATGTTGGTAGATCCAATACGAGATCAACCCGCCGATGACGTGTTGCCGCCACCATGGTTCGCGGCGGATCTCTTGTACCCACGAGGCGGAGATGTTCCAATCATCGACCATGTCGTGGTCGTCGAAGACCATTGCACTGGGCACGACCGAGAAGAACCATCGTTCGACCTCAGGACGCCACGACTCGTGATAGAGCCATGTGTATTCCTCGAAATCCGCCACGCGATCGATGGGAAGGTCGTCAGAGCAATTCATCCGCCGCACGCGCATGCGTTCTCGCGCCTCCGGCGATGAATCGTCGGCATACACCTGATCGCCGAGCAAGGCCACGAGGTGTGGCCAAGTATCGATGGGTTGGCGCGCCATGCGCAACGCATGGGCGCGCAGTGCATCGACGCCCCGGCCGCGTAGATCGTGAGCGAGCTCTAGCGACCATGGTGGTTCGTGCGGCGCGGCGGTGCGGCACGAACCGAAAGAGACGCGCAGCGGCCCGCCGTCGAGCGTACGAATGACCGACGGCGGCAACGCACTGTCGGCCGGTGGCCAGTGCTGCACCCCGTCGAGGTGCACCCGATAGGGCGTGACCGAGCCCGGCGGCAGTCCTTCGATGATCACGAGCGCGTAGTGATGGCCTTCGACGCAGAAGGTGGGGGTCTCGCAACCAAGCACTTCGACCGTGCACCGATCGTCCGTCTCGACCCAAATCGTCGCCGACGTGGAGGTGACGTGGCGCAGCATCGGGCCCAGGATCAACTGCGGCACCCGCTCACCCCCCGCCCTAGTTGCCGACTTCAGAACCGTGTAACAGCGTCGCACAGCCTGTTTAGCAACCGCGTCGATCGAGTGAGAAGTGCAGGCGGATGCGTCGGGCCTGCGCCCACCGGCGAGCCGCAATGGTGCGCTCAGCCAGACGAACCGCGCGTGTGGGAATACCACGTTTGATCGCGATCCGAGCGGGTACCGCGGGCCCCCATGGAGCACAACACCGTCTGCCCATGGCCCATCGAATCGTGGCCCATCGAAGGGATACCGTCGCCGCTGTCGACCGATGTCGAGGAGATCGCCTCGTACATGCGCGTGGCCCATGCCGTCGACGCCTTGCGCGACCGCAAGCGCTCGTCGACGGACCGGGGTGAGTAATGGCCGCACTGGGACTTGCGCTGTCGAGCGAGGAGCATGGCCCCGCAGATTTGGTCGACCTCGCAGTGGCCGCCGAGCAAGCGGGTTTCGACTTCGTCTCCATCTCCGATCACTATCACCCATGGCTGTCGGACCAAGGGCACTCGCCATTCGTGTGGTCCGTACTCGGTGCGATCGCAGCCAGGACAGCGCATCTCCGCGTAGGCATCGGCGTCACCTGTCCGACCGTACGGATTCATCCCGCGGTCATCGCACATGCCGCCGCAACGACGTCGCTATTGCTACCCGATCGCTTCGTCTTCGGTGTGGGTTCGGGCGAAGCGCTCAACGAACACATCCTCGGTGATCGTTGGCCGCCCGCCGACGTGAGACTGGAAATGCTCGAGGAGGCGGTCGGTTTGATCCGCGCGCTATGGAGCGGCGACTCGATCACGCACTACGGCAAGCACTACTCCGTTGAGGACGCGCGGATTTTCGATCCGCCCGAACACGATGTGCCCATCGTCGTCTCCGCGTTCGGCCCATCCGCAGCGAAGGTCGCTGCCCGCTGTGGCGACGGCTTGTGGATGTCTACCCCCAACCCCGATGTCGTGAAGGAGTTCTCCGGCAACGGAGGCACGGGGCCCGTTTTCGGGCAGATCACGTGTTGCTATGGCAACGACGCCGCTGCCGCGGCGAAGATCGCCCATCGCTACTGGCGCAGTGCGGGCGTACCCGGCCAGCTCAGTCAAGACCTACCCACGGTCGCGCACTTCGAGATGGCGACCTCGAAAGTCACCGTCGAGGACATGCCCGGACTCATGCCCTGCGGACCCGACCTCGACCCCATCGTCGAGCAAGCTCGCGAAGCGTTCCTCGCCGGCGTCGACCATCTGTACTTTCATCAGGTCGGTCCGCGACAAGAGGAGTTCGTCGACGTGTGGCAATCGGAACTCCGAGATCGCATCACCGCGGAGGCCGGCAACTAACGGGGCGTTCGACCAACGGGGCGTTCGGCGTCGATGGGTCTGGCGTTGCCGACAGGTTCGGCGATCAAACCACTGCGGCGTTCGAGCTTCGTCAGGTCGAGCGTCTGCGATGACCGCGGTGCGGTCGCGCCATCGCGCCACAAGATGACGGCCATGCACACGGCGAAGATGACCAGAGCGACGAACGCGTCGAGCCAGTAGTGATTGGCCGTGATGATGATCGCAAGCAGTGTCAAGATGGGATGGGCAACGACGATCCACCGCCATTTGGACCTCGCGAACTTGACGGTGCCCCATCCAACCAGCACGGCCCAGCCGAAATGCAGCGAGGGCATTGCCGCGATCTGATTGCTGACGCCGTCGAACGCCCCTTGATTGCCATAGGCCCGGGGGCCGAAGAGCCGTCCGGTGTCGATGAAGCCGAATTCGGGGAACATGCGCGGCGGCGCCAAGGGATAGATGACGTGCAACACCATGCCTATTGCGGTCATCCAGATCAACGTGCGGCGACACACGCGGTACGCGTCGGGCCGGCGCACGTACATCCACACGAGGAACAACGCGATACCCGTGAAATGCGCAATGACGTAGTACTGGTTGAGGAATCGCACGAACCCCGGCCACCGCATCGAGATCTGTGTCAGGTCTACCTCGTTCGGTACGGGAAGACTCCGCTGGAATTTGATCACATGCTGCGCGTTTTGCACCGCGGCCGAGAACTGATCGCGCGACCAATACCGGACCAGCTTGTACAACAACAGCAACGCGGCGAGCTGCGCCACTTCGATAAGCAGGTCTGCACCGAACCTCGACCGCCACCACCGCATCACGCCGCGGGGGTACCCACGAGGCGCGCGCCTCACACCCGTTCGTGTCGGTGAACTCATGGCTCCATCTGCACGACGTGTGTCACACCGGTCGTTTCTAGCAAACAACCGTGACCCACGCAGCGAGGAGCGTCAGGGGATCCGCAACCCGAGTGTGCCAACAGGCGCGACGCCAGGCACTGGGAGATCTATCGGCAGCACGGCGGCATCCACGTCCGGGGGAGGCTCGTCGAGGACTCGCGGCACTGGCGTCGCGATCGGACGACGCAGGCCGATGAGGCCGATCGCACCGGCGACCATCGGTAGCCACAGCTGGAAGAGCCGGTAGATCATGAGGCCCGCCGCCGCCTGAGGGATCGTGAGGCCCGAGCCGGTGAACGAATGCATCATCGTCAATTCGACGAC
The DNA here is from genome assembly GCA_035525225.1 of Acidimicrobiales bacterium. GTDB lineage: Bacteria > Actinomycetota > Acidimicrobiia > Acidimicrobiales > WLNW01 > DATLFA01. Next base: position 25,349 of record DATLFA010000009.1, on the reverse strand, counting down.
GCCGAGGCCGACCGGAACGAGCGCCAGCGACCCGGCAACCGTCGCGACCGCATAGATCGACAGGCCGGTGGCGAACGACACGGACCCTCCCACCGCCTGAACGCCGATGGTGACGAGCATGGCGCCGGCCAACTTGCCCGCCAGAGCCCAGCCGAGCGCGGGAAGGAGCTGGGCCCGGCGGTCCCACTGGTCCGCGACGCAGGCGGTCCACGTCGTCGACGCGTCGCAGCGTTGTTTGTCGGCGCTACGGGGCAGCCGTGTGCGGGCACGGAGTTCCCACCGGACCAGACGGTCATGGCGGGATCGCAGCAGTGGGAAGACGCCGACGCGTGCCACCGTGATTGCGGTATACACCGCGACCAAGGCCACGACCGCGGTTGGCGCGATACCGATGTGCGCGGTCATAGGCAGCGTCAAGAGCGCGACCACCGTGAGACCGACGCGACCGACGGCCGAGGCGGTGAAGAAGCCGGCGGCTCCTCTGCCCGGCGAACCGGTACGACGGTCAGCCTCGTGGGTGAACAACACGATCGACGACAACTTCCCGCCGGGAACCGCACAGTTGAAGAAGTGACTGGCCAAGGACAGCCGCGTGGCCCGAGCGAGGGATACATCGACGCCCGCGGTCCGCAGGCAGTGGCGGTACACGCCGCCCGTCGACACCGCCAGAACGAACGAGGCCACCAACCCCAAGAGCCAGTCGCGCGGCGCCGCGGCACCGGCGATACGGGCGGCCTCGAAGACGTTGTCGCGGTGACGCAGCAGATACAGCACGCCGACGCTCGCCAATAGGAGGAACCCCGCGCGCCGCATGCATCGCAGAGTATCGGACGATTGTGACTATCGTCATATCACCCAGCGAGAAAGGGCCGATCGCATCAGGCGCGGCGCGGGCGCCGCGATGTCAGAACGCTTTCTTCATGTAGCCCCCATCGACCAAGATCGTCTGGCCGGTGATGAAACTGGCCTCGTCGGAGCAGAGGAACAACGCCATGTTGGCCAGGTCTTCCATCCGGCCGAGGCGCCTGATCAATTGGCCGCCGACGAACTCGTCGCCGATGCCCTTGCGCACCGGGTCGTTCATCCACTCGATGGAGGCCTCGGAGTCGACGAGGCCGGGCGCGATGCCATTGACGCGAATACCGTCCGGCGCGAACTCCGTCGCCAGGCCCACCGTCAATGCGTTGAGCGCCAGCTTGGACACGCTGTATGCGTTGCCGCCCATGTACGCCGCCATCGACGAGTGATTGATGATCGAACCGCCGCCACGCGCCGCCATCGACTCTCGGCACGACAGCGCGCAGATGAGCGCGCCGATCACGTTGACGTCGATCACCGCGCGCCATTGGGCGAGATCTTCGATGGCGAACGGCACCTGAGCATGGTGATGATGAATGCCCGCGTTGTTGACGAGGATGTCGATGCCGCCGAATCGCTCGACCGCGGCGGCGGCCATCGCCGCGACCGCGACCTCGTCGGTGACATTCATCGTGACGGCGAGCCCTCGACTTCCTTTCGACTCGAGCTCTGCGACCACTCGCTCCCCCGCCGCCGGATCGAGATCCGCGATTACGACGCAGGCACCCTCTTCGGCGAAACGGTGGGCGTACGTGCGACCAATGCCCGCGCCTCCACCCGTGATGACGATGACCTTGTCCTCGAAGCGTGCGATGTCGGCCTCCTCGATCAACCGGCTTCCCGCTCTGGGGGCCGCTCGGGCCCTCGGCGATACCGTTGGACCCGCGCCGGATCGTAGCGAGCGCGCGGGGCTTGCTCGTTCTCGGTGGTCGTGGGGCGTGGGGGTGGCAAGATCTGCGCATGCCGCGCCCGTTCGTACTCGCCGCGAGCGACCTCGTCGACCGGTGGCGCGACATCGGTCCCGTGTTGTGGGTGGTCGCCGGTGTCGCGTTCGTGTTGTGGATCGCCACGCTGGCCGTTCGCGCCGCGCGATCCGAGCCCCGCGACGTCGAGCCGGGGCCGGCAACGCTCGACCCGGGCGGGCCCGAACCACCGGCGGTCGCCAACCTCGTGACGAACGATTGGGTGCTCGGCCGCGAGGCAGTCCCGGCGACATTGCTCGACCTCGCGGCGCGCCGATTCGTCTCGGTCGACTGGATCGGGGAACGCACGCTGCTCCGCGTGCGCGAGCACGGGCCCCAAGCATCGTCGCGGTGGGCATCTTGATCGCGCCCGGCGCGACCTCCGTCGCCGACGCGATCTTGCGCAGCATCGACGACCTCGCGAACGACCGCACGGTGCCCGCAGGTGTACGCGCCGGCATCGGTGTGACCCTCGCGATCATCGTGACGATGGGCGCGTTGCTCGCCGCCTACGGACTGGGCCTACTCATCGCGGGCCTCGGTGACCTCGTGCGGGCCGCCGCAATTTCGAAGGGCGCGTGCTGCGCATACGTGAGCGGGGCGACGACAACAAGCGCTTCTGGCACATCGCCGTCGACGACGGCACCGCCGATCGCGTGCGCGCCTGGCGCGTCAAGTCCGCGCCTCCCCTGCCCGACGCGACCGCGGTGTCGGCCGCGTTGGGCTGGCCGGTGACTGCGGCACCCGAGGCCTCGCCCCACCCGCTCGCGGTCCACGGTGCATCCCGTACGTTCATCACCCCGGACGGGGGTCGGCTCATCACGGCGTGGATCCGCCCGAGCGAACTCGAGGCACACCGGCACATGCCGACCTCTCTGGCGACACCGGCCAGTGGCATCGGCGAGGAGTCGTACCGATCACCGATGGGTGGCGGTCTCGTGTCTCGCGCCGGCGGCAACGTCTTGATGGTCGTGGCGACACTGCCATCGCTCGACGACGCGCAACGTGATCGAGTCATCGCGACGGTCGCACGACTGACCTTCGCCGGCGCCACCGCGCGATAGCCGCGGGTCAGCAAGGGCGCCGCGACCACCGCGCTCAACGAACTCGATCGACCACTGACCGCGTAGCCATGACGAGATGGAAGTCTCACGCCCTGACGATCCTTGGCGGTCTCAGACGAGGTTGCCATGCGGACGGCACTTCGTGTCTATCAGGACACGTGGCTCGAGGGTCACGGCAACGACGACGCGCCGCCTGTTCGCGAGGGCCGGCGCATGCGATGGCTGGACCGCGTGCTCGAGCCGGTGCGCGAACAGCTGTCCGATCAATAGTTCCAGCGGCTGCGGTGCGCACTCGCGTTGACGATGAACATGGATGCGATCGCAGTCATGAAAGACGTGTGTCGCATCAGGGACAACGACGAGGCCCTCGACGTGTTGCGATGGGCGGCCGTTGCACTGCTGCGGGCCGGGCTCGACGGAAGGGACGCGTGCGAATGAGTGCCGATTAACAGTGCTGATTCACAGTGCGACACGTAGTGCCGCGGCAGCCTCGTCGATACCGGCTTGACGCACATCGGTGTCTCCCAGCGCGAAGAACCCGTGCACCGCTGCGGGATACCGGTGCACCGTCGTCGCGACACCCGCGCGCGCGAGACCAGCGGCGTAGGCCTCGCCTTCGTCGCGCAACGGGTCGTATTCCGCGGTGAGCACCAGTGCCGGTGGGAGCCCGGCGAGATCGGTGGCCCGGACGGGCGACGCGCGCCAGTCGGCCGCTTCGGCTCGGTCGGGGAGATAGAGCGCGCTGAACCAGTGCATCAGTTCGAGGCTGAGCCCATGGCGACCGTCACCGAGCTCTTCGTACGATGGCCATTCGCCGAAGTGATCGGTCGCCGGGTAGACGAGTAGCTGGAACGCAATCGACGGTCCACCGCGCTCACGGGCGAGCAGGCACAGCGCCGCGGCGAGGTTGCCGCCTGCGCTGTCACCGGCCACCGCGACGCGTTTGGGGTCGATGCCGAGTTCGTCGCCGTGCTCCGCGACGAACGCCAGCGCGTCGTAGCAGTCCTCCACACCCGCGGGAAAAGGGAACTCCGGTGCGAGGCGATAGTCGATCGACACGACGACGCAACCGGACCGAGCCGCGAGCGCACTCGTCGTCGCATCGTGGGTGTCGAGATCGCCAACGACCCAGCCACCTCCGTGGAGATACACGACGACGGGCAGCGGCGATGCACCCTGCGGTCGATAGGCGCGGGCACCGATGGGCCCGGCCCGGCCCGGGATCACGAAGTCATCGATGCCCGCGAGCCCATCGTCGGTTCGCGGTAGCGCTGCCGCCAATCGCTGCGCGCGCGCCTGTTGCGGGGTCACTTCGACATAACTCGATCTCGACTCGGCCATCGGCCCGACGCTACTCCGGGGTGCGAGCCTGAGGTCCCTCGATTGGTTTCACCTCGTTCGTCGCCTAGCGCGCGGCACGGAACGCGTCGACCAGCGCCGCCAAGAAATCGGTTGCAGCGGAAGCGCCATCGGGAATGGCGGTGTTCAACCGGAAGTCGGTGACGCCCGCGGTGGTGAGTTCGGGCACTTCTTCCATCGTCCGCGCGAAGTCGACGGCGCCGTGTCGATCCTCGACGATCGGGAGCACGCCGACGATGTCGAGCGTCGATGGATCGCGGCCCAATGCGGAGAGGCCCTCGCGCATCTGCACGATGCCGGTCCTGATGTCGACGCGCGCCGGACCCCATGGGATCCATCCGCTGCCGAAGCGGGCGACGCGACGAATCACGTTCTTGTTCACCGTGCCACTCACCCAGATCGGCACACCACCGGGTTGGCGGGGCTTCGGCATCATGTGGATCTTTTCGAAGTGCAGCAGCGGCGAATCGAATGCGGCGCGCTGCTCGCGCCACAACGTCTGACACACCTCGAGGCTGTGATCGAGAAGGCGGCCACGCCCCTCGAACTCGAGCCCGGCCGCTTCGTACTCTTCGCGTTGCCATCCGACGCCGACGCCGAGATCGACACGTCCGTTCGACAAGACGTCGAGCGTCGACAACGTCTTGGCCAACACGACGGGGCGTCGCAGCGCGGCAATGAGAATGTTCGTGCCGAGGCGAATGTTCGAAGTGATGCCGGCAACGACCGACAATACGGTGAGTGGCTCGAGCCAATAGCCGTCGGGCCCAGTGGGTTGCTGACCACCAGCGGCCCCGCCGACCTCGGGTCGCGCGTACTCCTCCAATCGCTCACCGAACACCACGTGGTCGGGCACGACGAGACGATCGAATCCCGCAGCCTCTGCGGCACGCGCACGATCCAACACATGCTGCCAACCGCCGGGATCCTCCGCGCTGTAGGTCGTGAGGTAGAGCGAGAGTTGTGGGAGCCGGCTGCCGGCGTGATCAGTCGTCATGATTGCGAACTTAGCGGGAGGTCCCTGACGGCGGAGGCGCCGGACGTCCCCGCGGGGACGCTTTTGCGCGCGCTAACGCGCGGTAATTCGTCGTCGGCGGTGTCGGCGTGGTGTCTCTCTATGCGTGCGTGACCACTGTTGACGAAGTTGGCCACTGTCACCGAAACCGCGGTCTGGGCGGGGCTCGAAAAGCGGTCCACTACGCCGTCTCCGTCCTCAGCCGACACAACGCCCCCGCAGGAAGGCACGCGACGAGCGAAACAGGCGCACCCGCAGGGACGCCGGCAAAGTCGTAGACGTGCCAGCGCGTTACTCTCACGAACCGGCTTCGAGTGGCCGCTCGTCATCGAACTCGATGCCCGCGAAGAGATCGTGTTCGTATCCATCCGCTTCTCGGACGATCGGACGGGATGACCGCATGAGCATGTAGTCCTCATAGGGGTAGATCGCGCGCATCGTCTCGACGGGAAAGGAGAAGAACCACGGGTCATCCGGTGCGATCTGGCTGCGATGCGACGACAGCGCGCGTCGCAGTCGTCAGTTGGGCGCCGACCTCGACGCGCGTCGTCGTGGGATCGGCCGAGGCGTCGGCCGCCGCAAGCGCGCCGGCAAAGGGACTCGCATGACCGGATGCGGTCAACCAATCGTGCATCGCGCGCAGCCGCTTCGGTGAGTGTGTGCGACACCCATACAACTTCGCCGGGCGCCGGTCGTCGTCCGCGACCGCGTCGAATGCCGCGATCGACGGATCGCGCGCGACGTACCTTGCGCGCCACCCGGTGACGATGGCACGTCACGGGTCGAGTACCCGCACTGACAAGATGACGATGTCGTCGCGCGGCATTCCGCCTTGGAACTCGACGACATCGGCGAGCACTCCTTCACAGAGTTGCTGGGCCGTACCGACATGAGCGGCGACCGAAGCGGCCAGCCCGTCGTCACCGAAGAAGGTGCTCCCCCGGCGGCCTTCGGTGACCCCGTCGGTATAGAGGACGAGGGTGTCCCCGCCATGTAGTGCCACTCTGCTGTCGCGAAATCCCGGCGACTCGTCTACACCCAGCAAAAAACCGAGTCGCCCAAGTGATACGGGTACCTCGCCGCCGCGGACGAGCAGCGGGTGAGGATGCCCCGCATTACAGATGGTCGCGATCCACTCTCCCTTCACGTGACGAAGCCGGACCACGGTCGCGGTGCAGAATCGTTCGGTCGCGTTGCGGATCAGGATCGTGTTCAAATTGGTGAGGATCCTTGCCGGTGAACGTGTGCGGACCGCCGCGCTGTGGATCGTGTGTCGAGCCAAGGCCGTGATGACCGCGGCGTCGGTACCCTTTCCCGTCACGTCACCGACGCTGATGAGCCAGTCGCCGGCGGCGAGTTGCGATATGTCGTAGAAGTCGCCGCCGACAAGGTCTCCGTCGCCCGCGGGCCGAAACGAAACGGCGAGTTCGAGGCCAGTGATCTCGGGCAGCGACGGCGGCATCAGCGTCTGTTGCAACGTGCGGGCCAGCTGCCGGGCACGTTGCTCAGAGGCTTCGGCACGGTTCTTCGCCGCGAGCAACTCGCTCTCGTAGCGTCGTCTCTCGGTCGCGTCGAACACCGCAGTTCGAATGACGATCGGCTTGCCGTCAGGTCCGCGCTCCAACACGGAGTTGACGAGAATGGGCAGTCGCCGTCCGTCGGCACAGACGAGTTCGAGGGCGATCTCGTGCGCTTCACCTTGCATTTGCAGCATGGGGGCGTAGTGCGTCTCGTGATAGATCCGCCCGCCCGGCGTCAACAACGACGCGAAGGTTCGGCGACCCAAGAGGTCTGCGGCCCGGTAGCCGGTCCACGCGAGCAGCGTCTGGTTGACCCGGATCAACAAGCCGTCAGGGGACGTCGACAGATAGCCGCACGGCGCGCGTTCGTACAGTTCGGCGTCGACGTCGTCAATCACGAACGAAAGCGGCGATCGCCGCCGCGGTCTCGTCGGGCGCGCTGAGATTCGGGCAGTGCCCGATGGCCTCCAACATCACCAACGAACTGTCGGCGATCGCCTCGTGGACGAACTCGCCGACCGTGACAGGAGCGATCGCATCGCTGGTGCATTGCAGGATGAGTGTCGGGGTCGTGACGCGTGCGAGGTCGGCGCGATTGTCGGACATGAACGTCACGGTCGCGAACTGATGCGCGACCTTCGGATCTGCACGACAGAAGCTGCTCGCGAGCTCCTGCCCCAACTCGGGGCGATCGGGATTTGCCATGATCACCGGTGCGATCGAACTGGACCAGCCCAGATAGTTGCTCTCGAGTGACCCGATCAGCTCCCGTATGTCCTGTTCACTGAACCCGCCTCGGTACGACCCGTCATCGATGTAGCGCGGAGACGGACCGACCATGACGAGTTTCGCGAAACGCTCGGGCTCAGCGATCGCCGCCAGTGCGCCGATCATCGACGAAACCGAGTGCCCGACGAACACCACGTCGTCGAGACCAAGCTCGCGGCAGATCTCGAGCACGTCGTCGGCATAGCCATCGAGCGTGTCGTACCGGACCGGGTCGTATGCGGTCACGTCAGAGCCGCCCGCTCCGACATAGTCGAACAACACGACCCGGAACTCGTCCTCGAACCGCGTCGCCACATAACGCCACATGTTCTGGTCGCAGCCGAAACCGTGGGCGAACATCATCGGCTGACCGTCGCCGCGACCCGTCACCTTCACGTTGTTGCGCAGAGCCGCCGTCATCGCGCAACACTATCCACTAGTTCATGACCGCGATCCCGATCGTCAACGACGCTGCGTAGGCAACCCACGCGGCATACGGCGCCATCAGCCATGCCGCCGTCGACGAGATCGGTCGAAAGCTCAGAGTCGTGACGATGACCATCACGAACAGGGCACCGATCTCGACGATCGCCCAGCCCGGTCGTTCCGCGGCGAAGAACGTTGCCGTCCAACCCAAGTTGAGCGCCAATTGCACTGCGTAGAGGAGGAGCGCTCGACGCACGTCGGTGCGTTCGAGTCCTTCCCGGGCCACGAGCCACGCCGCAACCGCCATCATCAGATACAACACCGTCCAGACGATGCCGAACACGGCACCTGGTGGAGTCCACGCCGGCTTGTCCAGGTCGGCGTACCACGACCCTGTTGCGGTGTCGGTCCAGGTTCTCCCGACCGCCGCGACGAGCGCAACCGCGCCGATCGAGACGAGCAACCACACGAAGCGCGGGGAACCAGCAGATCGATGGCGTCGTGACGACGCAGAGGCGGTCAACATGGCAGGGCCATACCCCACCACCGACCTACCAACACATCGACGCGCGCGTGATGTCGCGATGCGGGATGCGTCAGCTGACCGGAACCGGGCTCGGCAGGCCGAGCATCGAGAACAACTGACCCATGCCGGTGAACTGTGCGACGCACAATGCGAGCTCGACGAACTCGCCCTCGGTGAAATGCTCGAGCGTGCCGGCGACGAACGCCCGGCCGACACTCGTGTGATCGACGCGGAATCGTTCGGTGAACTGCAGCGCGGCCCGCTCACGGGGGGTGAAGCGGGCGTCGTCGAAACGGCCGCCGAGCACCGCGTCGACATCATCGTCGTCGACCACGGGCACCCCTGCGGCATCGCGGAATCGACCACCCAAGCAGAGCATGCATCCGTTACGCGCGGCGATGCGCAGGCGGCAGAGCTCTTTGGTGCGCAGCTCGACCGCGCCGCCGTTCACGACCGGCTGGTAGAACCCCATCCACTTTTCGATGAGGCCGGGAGCATGGCCGAACTGGCCGTGGAAGGCGGACATGCCCGTGCGCGCGAACGCGGCAGCCTTGTCTGGATCGTCGCTCATGTCCACCGGGGTGAGCAGTGGCTGCGGTATGGCGCAGTCACCGACCGCGCGAAGGTCTTCTGCCATGGTGCAACTGTAAACCGATTCGGAAGTCGCACGCGCAAAGGCTGCGGAAGCGTGTTCACTGGCGTGCAATGGCGCACCCAAGAACGATGCCGGCCGGTCTCGAGTTGGCTCGCACGACGCCCGAGTTCACCGAGACGACCGTGCCGGCCGCACTCCTGGCCGCGCACCGTGTGGGCCCTGGGGTGTGGGGTCGCCTGCGAGTCCTCGCAGGCCGCGTCCGGTTCGTGTTCGAGGCGGAGGCGTCAGATGGCGTCGAGCTGAGTGCGGGCGAGCACGTCGACATCCCGCCCGGGGAGGCACATCACGTAGAGCCACTGCACGAGGCACGATTCGTGGTCGAGTTCTACCGAAAGATTGCATCCGAAGGGGCCGCTCCGTCGTAGTGCATTGAAACCTCACGAACGGAGGCTTCAATGCCAAAGAAGACACTCGCTGCCATCGCCATCGTTCTCGCCGGGCTCGTTGCCAGTGCGGTCCCCGCACAAGCAAAGGGGCCGAACCGCGAGAACATCGTCGGCGTCGTCGTAGGCGCCAGCGGCGCACCGGGTACTTTCGACGACAATCCCTGGGACTACGACATCCTCCGCGACGCGGTCATCACCGCCGGCCTCGCCGACGCCCTCTCCGGGCCCGGGCCCTTCACCGTGTTCGCACCGAATGACTTCGCTTTCATGCGTACCGCGGCCGATCTCGGTATCCGGGGCAGCGAAGCCGAGGTACTCGCCGGGCTCGCGGCAGCCCTGGGCGACAAGCTCGACGACGTCTTGCTGTACCACGTCGACCGAGGGGCGCCAGCGGGCGCTGAGCGTCATTCGCGCCGGTGAGATCGAGACGCTCAACGGCCAATCGTTCGCAGTGCGAGGACTTCGCCTCATCGACAAGTCTGAGCTCAGCGATCCGTGGTTGAACATATTCGCTCTCAACAAGACCGCGAGCAACGGTGTGATCCACGACATCAGCCGCGTGCTGCTGCCCGATCTCGCCGCCTGACCGCAGCGACCCAGATGTGATGTGCAGCAGATGAAGATCGCGGTGGTTGGTAGCGGGATTTCAGGTCTCGCATCGGCCCCCTACCTGCACGGCCATCACGACGTGACGGTGTTCGAGGCCGATCGCCGACCCGGCGGTCATTCGAACACCGTTCGCGTCGACCTCGCCGACGAAAGCCACCATGTCGACACCGGGTTCATCGTCTACAACGAGCGAACGTATCCGGGGTTGACCAAGTTCTCCGAGCTGTCGGTCGAGACGCAGCCGAGCGAGATGAGCTTCTCGGTCACCAACGAAATCCGCGGCCTGTATTGGCGCGGCTCGTCGCTCAACACCGTGTTCGCTCAGCGTTCGAACATCGCGAATGCGTCGTTCCTTCGAATGCTCGTCGACGTGTCTCGCTTCAATCGCATGGCCCGGGGCGCGTTGTGCGATGGGCTCGACCCCGACCTCACACTCGACGAACTCCTCGGCCGGCACACCTGGTCGTCGGCGTTCCTCGACACCTACCTCGTGCCGCTGGGATCGTCGATATGGTCGGCCGACCGCCAGGCGCTCGGATCGTTTCCTGCGCACTCCATGCTGCGCTTCCTCGGGAATCACGGATTGCTGACGGCGCGCAATCCGGTCGAGTGGCGAACCGTTATCGGCGGATCGACGAAGTACGTCCAAGCCATCACCGGCAGGCTCGGGCGACGAGTTCGCCTCGGGGTCGGCGTGGACAAGATCACGCGCGCTGGTTCGACGGTCGACATCCACAGCAGGACGGTTCTGGCTCGACCGCCGGCCGCGGGCGATCCACAAGCTGCCGAGCACGCGCCGGTCCGACACACCACAACGGCGCGCCGAGCTCTGGGCGTGGTGCGCCCGTAACTGACGGCCCTACGGGCTCGACTTCAGCGGTCCAGCCGGCGTTGCGAACCCTGTGTGAGCGCGTCGGCGCTGAGGTTGCCTTCGACAAGTTCTGCGGCCGCTTCGGTCAACGCCAGGTTGTGGTTGCGAGCGAAGGTCCGTATCAGCGTGAATGCCGTGTTCATGTTGACAGACTCGTGCTCGGCGATCATGCCCTTGGCTTGTTCGATGATGATGCGGCTGTCGAGTGCATGCTGCAACTGGAGCTCTCGCGTGGTGGCGTTACGGTTCGCCGCGTCTTGCATGATGGCGATGCTCGCGACATCTGCGAGCGCTTGCGCCAACGCGACATCGGCAGCAGACAGGTTCATGGCTTGCGACATGAACAGATTGAGACAGCCGAGCACGTCGTTGCGCAAACGCATGGGCAGTGCGCACACCGAGGCGAACCCCAGGCGGATGCTCTCGGCGGAAAACTTCGGCCACGGTGTCTGTCCACGCAGATCCGAGTTGACCACGGGATCGCCGGTTCGATAACAGTCGAGGCACGGCCCTTCGTCGCTTTGCACCTGGAACAACTCGAGCAACTCCGCCTGTTCGTCGGAGGCTGCCATCACCCGCAGCCGACCGTCGTGATCGGCAAGCAGGATGCCTGCGGCGGCCGCATCGAAGAGTGTGACGCACCGGTCGGCGAGGACGGTCAGCAGCTCCATGAGGTCGAAGTCGACTACGAGCGTGTCCGCCAATAGCACGAACGTGCGAGTCGCAAGCACTTCGCGAGTCGCGGCGGTGCGTTCAAGCTCGTCCTTGGTCATTGGTCTCCTCATCGTTTCGATCGTGATCATCCGAGAGCCTCAGACGGTGCGCGACTACATCGGCCGCGACATCGGCGAGGGCTCGGTCCTGAGCGAATGCGTGCGCCCGCAGCGCGGCCAATGCTTCGACGACCGGTACCTGAAGCTGAATCGCCACCATGCCCGATGCCTGATGCACCTCGGCTCTATGCGCGACCGCTTCGTCCAACTCGACCGGCAACATGCCCGGAGGGGCAGCTGCCTGCATGCCGAGAATCGTGTGCGCAAGAATGTCGGCCAGCGCTTCGCTGTTGTCACGCTGATCGCGGGTCAGGTCGCCCGGCTGATCCTGGTACAACGTCAACACGCCCACTTTGGACCGTGCGGCGGTGAGCGGATACGCGAACACCGCTTCGACACCCGAATCGCGGGCCTCGGCGATGAATGCAGGCCATCGTGCGAAAGCCGCATCGTCGAGACGGGGCACCAGCACCGGCCCGCGGGTGTGGAACGCGTCTTGGCACGGCCCTTCGCCCAAGGTGAACTGCAAGTCTTCCAGTGCGGCCATGCGCTCGTCCGATACGCACACGGGGCCGGCCTGGTTGCCGCCCATGATCGTGATCCCTACGCCGGCGACCGTCAACACGTTCACACACACGGTGCACAGTGACGGCCCGGGCGTCTTCGCGGCCTGCAGTGCGAACGCGGTCGCCAGCCGAACGGCCTGAAGGTCGTTCACGCGGAACGACGAGACCGAAATTGACAATTCATCTGCGAGAGCATCGCTCTACTCCGAACGCACACCGCGAGTTAGCCAAGGACCGGAGCGACGCGTAACCATCGACAACCTATCACCTCGCCCTCGACACCGGCGCGGCGACAAGGACGCGACTCAGGCGCCGCTATCGGCGGGGGTCAGGGCAACCAACGTCAATGTCACCGTCACCACTCCTCGATCGTGTGATCTCGTGATCGGGAGACCCGTATGGGTGAACATGTCGAGCATGTGGTGATTCTCCTCGAGCGTCTCCGCAACAAACCGGAGGATGCCGACGGCACGGGCGCAATCGATCAAGTGCCGCAGGAGAATGGGCCCGACGCCCATTCCCTGCCACCGATCTGCGACGACGAACGCAACCTCGGCCTCTTCGCGGTTGGCGAGCCGCTCATACCGGCCGACACCGATGATCTCGTCATCGATCAACGCGACCCATGCCTCGCGGTCGTTGTGGTCCACGTCGGTGAACCTCGTGGTCTCACGCCGGCTGAGGTGCGGATGCACCGAGAAGAACCGCAGCCGGGTCGTCTCCGGCGACAGCGATTCATGGAAGCGGACAAGTCGCTCGTCGTCACGGATCGAAATCGGACGCGCCACCACCGCGGTACCGTCACGCAGCCTGTGCGAGTCCACCACGGGAGTCACCTCACCGCGAGTTTATGCGTCAATCTCCGCGGCACTTCTCACAAAGGCCGATGAGCGCGAAGTGGTGGGGCCGCAGCGTGAAGTGATAGCGCGTGTCGATATCACGGGCGAGCTTGTCGACGAGACCGTGAGGTAGGTGGATCACCTTCTTGCAGTTCTCACAGACCAGGTGTTGATGCCGGTTTGCGGCAAGGTGATACACCGCGCTGCCGTGACCGAGATGCACGTGATCGACGACGCCGAGCTCCTCGAGCGACTCGAGCGTGCGGTACACGGTCGAGAGATGGATCTCGGGCGCATCGGCCTGCACCGCCATCGCGATGTCCTCTGCGGTCACATGGCCGTCGGTGCTCACGAGCGCAGTGATCACGGCACGGCGGGCGCTCGTGATGCGAACCCCCTGCTCTCGCAGCCCCGCGATGATCCTCGTCGCGCTCACGTTGGCCATCGACTACACCGCTAGGTAGCTGGGGTCGAATCCGTAGGGGAGCTCCAAACGGTTTGCCGCCATGAGGTCACGGTCGCAAAGGAGTTCGGCTGTCGGTCCGTCGGCGACGATCGAGCCATGGTTGAGGATGACCGCTCGCTCACACAACTCGAGTGCGTACGGGAGATCGTGAGTGACCACGAGCGTCGTGAGCTGTAGTCGCTTGAGGATGTCGGCGACCTCGCGACGCGCGGCAGGATCGAGATTCGAGGAGGGCTCGTCGAGGACGAGCACATCGGGCTGCATCGCGAGCACCGTTGCGATCGCAACCCGCCGGCGCTCGCCGAAGCTGAGGTGATGCGGCGGTCTCGTCGCGCAATGGGCCATGTCGACTTCGTCGAGCGCCTCGTAGACACGACGATCGAGATCCGCGGCGCGCAGGCCGAGGTTCGCCGGCCCGAACGCCACGTCCTCACGCACCGACGGCATGAACAGTTGGTCGTCGGGATCTTGGAAGACGATCGCAACCCGCCGACGGATCTCTCGCAGATTCTGCTTGGTCACCGGCAGGCCGCCGACATGAACCTCGCCGGCCGCGGCGAGATGGATACCGTTCAAGTGCAGGATCAGTGTCGTCTTGCCCGCCCCGTTGGGCCCGAGGACGGCAACCCGCTCGCCCGGCCGCACGCGCAAGCTGACCTGCAACAACGCCTGCCGGCCGTCCGGGTACGCGAACGAGACATCGCGGACATCGATAGCAGCAGCAGTCATGCCGCGAGGCCCAACGCGACGATTGCGGTGACCGAAGCAAGGGCGGGCACGGTCATCGCCGCGACCCACTGCAGCCGGCTCGCGGCGTGCTCGTCGAGTGCAGGGAGCGACCCGTCGTAGCCCCGCGATGCCATCGCCAGGTAGACGCGCTCCCCCCGCTCATAGGATCGTACGAACAACGCACCCGCCGACGACGCGACGGCCTTGGACTGCCACATCCAGCGAGGTTCGTAACCGCGCGATTGGCGGGCGATCTTCATGCGTCGCATCTCGCCGGTGATCACTTCGCCGTAGCGCATCATGGATCCGGTGATGGCGACGAACACTCGTGGTACTCGCAGCCGCTCGAGCCCGACGAGAAGGTCCGACATCGACGTCGTCGCACCCAGCAATGCGGTGGCCAAGACGCCGATCGTCCCTTTGATCACGATGTTCCAGGCGCCCCAAATGCCGGCGACCGACAGCGACATACCGAGCACGTCGATGCGTCGCCCCTGGCCCACGAGCGGCAGGAAGAATGCGAACGCGACGAACGGCAATTCGAAGCGCAATCGCGACGCCAGCGTTCGTAGCGGTACCTTGCCGGCGCGTGCGACACCGGCAATCAGCACTGCGTAGGCGGCGAAGGCCCAGAACGCTTCGCGTGGTGTGACGACGACGGCCATGATGAAAACCACCGTCGCCGCGAGCTTGCACTGCGGTCGCAGCTCGTGCACACGCGACTCACCGTGCACGAACAGCACATGGCGGTGACCACCGTGCGCACCGCTCACGTCACACCGTGTCGCATCGCCTCGTTGGTGCGGCGAGACAGACGAAGCAGGAAGAACAGGCCACCCGCGATGGCGAAGGTGACCGTCACCCCGATGAGCCCCGCGAGGCCGGAGAGCCGTTCATCGTTTACCCCCTTCACGGCGTAGCCGGCAGTGGGTGCATCAGCGAGTGCGTGCGCCGTCTCGGTGTCCGCGAAACCTTTGTCGATGGCCACCTTGTTGAGACCGTCGGGGTCGCTCGAAGCCTGTGGGCTCACGAAGAATGCCAGTCCGAACGCGACCACCAGGACGCCCGCGATGAAGATGCCGAGGTTGATGCGAGGCTTCATGGTCACCTCCCGACCGTGGCCGTTGCGGTACCGCTACCGAATCGCAGCGCCGGCATCAGATCACGTGCTCCGTACACGAGGTCGGGGCGCACCGCGAGTACCGAACTCACGGTGAGACCCGTGATGATTCCCTCGCCGATGCCGATAAGCGCGTGCACGCCGACCATCGCCGCGGCGACGGTGCCCACCGATGCCCCGCCGGTGCCACCGATGGCGTACTCGACGGCAAACGCGATGGACGCCAGCACCACGCCGACACCGGCCGCGATGCCGCTGGCCAAGACGACTGCCGACGGCCTACGCGGGAGGATCCGGCGCAGGGCGAGGAAGAGCAGGTAGCCGCCGAACGCGCCGACGATCGCCATGTTGACGACGCTGAGCCCGAGTGCGCTCAGGCCACCATCGGCGAACAGCAACGCCTGCACGACGAGTACGACGGACACGCAGAGCGAACCCATCCACGGCCCGACGAGCACCGCGGCGAGGACACCGCCCAGTAGGTGACCGCTCGTGCCACCAGCGACAGGAAAGTTGATCATCTGAACTGCGAAGAGGAACGCAGAGACGACGCCCGCGAGCGGTACCTGCTTTTCGTCGAGCACCTCAGCAGTACGACGCACGCTCGCGCCGAGAGCGCCCACGGCAACGACACCCGCGCCCACCGACGTGCTGCCGTTGATGAAGCCGTCCGGAATATGCATCAGCTCTCCCTCGCTCTTTGCCGTACCTCTGCGGACGCTAACCGCTTCCCCATGTACCTGCGAACGGTTCGCATCTGGGACTGCGACGGCACCGGCCACGGTTGAAAGATTCTCGACATCGATCGCTTCCGTCACGCCCGAGGCTTCAGCGGTCCGCGCCGTCTCCTCGCAGGGCTTCGGCTGCCGCGAGCCGGTGGAGCGGCAGCAGCCGATCTCGCTGCTCGCTCGCCCGTTGGGTCAGGTGCTCGAAGTCGATCTCGGCCAACTCGAGACGGTGAGCGGTGCGCAACGAGACCCACAGCGAGCGCTTCGCATCGATACCGGCCATCAGTCCCTCGCGTTCGATCAATCGACTGAGAGGTGAATAGCCGCGCAGTTGCCCATTCAGTTTCAATCGAGCGGCAACTTCGGCAATTCGCGCGACCGCGATCTTGACCGGGTTGGCTCGCACGCCGAGCAACTGCGCGACATGTTCGAGTGTGTCCCGGTCTTCGGCAATCTCGGCGGCAAGCTCCTCGAGGACATCGCCGACCGGCCCCGGCCCGCTTTCGCGGGCACACCTTCGCGCGAGTGCCAGCCCGCCGGCAGCCCCGGCGCGGTGGTCGTTGATGTAGATCGCGAGAAACCGATCGGTCGATTGTTTGCGCTGCTGTGTCACGCCGCGGCCTTACCCAGACGCCAGCGGCCTCACACATTCTCGTTGCTCAGGCGGCGAGGAACTTCTCGAGATGCGTCGTCATGTAGTCGAGCTCTTCGTCACCGGTGCCGTGACTGCACGACAACAACATGCCGGCTTCCATGACCCGGTCACTGTTCGGCAGTCCGTCTGCGGGCACGCGGTAGGTCACGCCGCGCATCATCGGGTGGCGCGTCACGTTGCCCGTCCACACCGTGCGGCTGTCGATGCGGACACCGTCGAGGTATTCCTGGAGGTCGCTGCGATGGAATCCCGCATCGGGCCGCACCAGTACGGGAAAGCACAGCCAGGCGGTCTCGAGGTCTTGGGCCTGTCTCGGTAGGACGAAGCGATCGAGATGCCGCCCGAAGAACTCGGTCAAGTAGTCGAAGTTGTGCCGCCGGATCTGTGTGAACCGATCCAGCTTCTTCAACTGCTCCAACCCGAACGCGGCGCCCAACTCGGAAGGTTCGAAGTTCCAGGGCATTACATCGAAGATGTAATCGTTGTCGTAGGGGATGCCATCGAGGTCTTCTCGAAAGACACGACCTCCGCCCTTCGTCCCGAAGAGGTGCTTCTCCGACCGACGACCCCAACGGCGCAACATCAGCGCGCGGTCGCGCAACTCGTCGTCGTCGAGCACCACCATGCCACCGTTGCCCGCGCAGGTGATGATGTGCGCCATCGCGAAGCTCGTCACCGAGATGTCAGAGCGAGTGCCGGTCGGACTACCTCGCAGCGTGACACCGAGCCCATCGCAGGAGTCTTCGATCACCTTTAGATCGTGCGCATCTGCGATCGCGCGGATGACATCCCAGTCGGGCGCGTTGCCGATCAGGTTTGGGAACAGCATCGCCTTCGTCTTCGACGAGATCATCGCCTCGATCTTGCTCACATCGACATTGAACGTGTCGGGTTCGACGTCGACGAAGACCGGGACGCAGCCAGCTCTCACGATCGGAGCAATGTCGGTCGAGAAGGTGAGCGGCGACGTGATCACTTCAGAGCCGACGGGCAGGTCGAGTAGCTCGACTGCGAGGTACAGCGCCGACGATCCCGAATTGCACATCACGCCGAGGGGCTTACCGAACAACGCGGCTATCTGTCGCTCCATCTCTGCCACGTGGGGTCCCGGACGCATCGCCGTCGGTCCGCCGGTGAGCACGCGCACCACCGCGTCGATCTCTGCTTGGTCGTGCACACTCTGGGCGTACAGCACTCTGTCGATCATCTGACCAGTCTTTCATCTGACCTACCCACCTGGTCGTTATGATGCCGCTCCGGCAACACCGACAGCACTGAGGGGATGACAATGGCGCTCGAGGATCGTGTGGTCGTCGTGACGGGAGGCGCCCGGGGCATCGGGCGTGCGCTGGTCGAGGGCTTCCTCCGCGAGCGGAGCAAGGTCGTGGCGATGGATCTCTCGTGGGACGGCGAGGAGGACTTCAAGAGCGAGATCGAGCGCAACGGCGGCCTTACCCTGTCGGCCGACATCAGAGATGACGCGAGCATCGGGCGGGCCTACGCGGACACCATCAACGCATTCGGCACCGTCGACGTACTCGTGAACAACGCCGGGCTGCGTCAACGCGACATGGTCCCGTGGATGTACGTGAAGGTGCTCGACCTCGACATCGCCAAGTGGCAATTCATGATCGACGTCAACGTGCTCGGCCCGCTACGTGTCACCAAACAGTTCGCGACACCCATGATCGAGCAGCGCCGCGGCAGCATCATCAACGTCGGTTCCGTCACTGGCGACTTCGGCTTCCCTGGGATGCAGCCCTATGCCATGAGCAAGTCCGCCCTCAAGAATTGGACACTGTCGCTCGCCCAGGAATTGAAGGAGTTCAACATCGCCGTCAACGTCTTTTCGCCGGGCATGAGCTGGACGACGGGCTCGGGCGAAGCGCAGGACGAAGCCCGGCGGGTGTTGGGCATGACGGCGTTCCCTCCCGCCTACCGACCCGAATCGACCGTGCCCCTCGTGCTCATGCTCGCGCAACAAGACGCCCGCCTCACCGGCCAGTGGATACCAGACGTCATCGAGTGGAACCTGCTGCACGGGCTCGGTGGCCACGACGTCTGGGAGCACAAGCAATAGGCATGCATTTGCACGCACGAGTCCAGCGCGTTCCCCGAGCCTGGCTGCCGTGGATCGCGCTCACGGGATTGGCCATCGGCGCCTATGTGCTGTCGATCTTCATGGCGCGCTCGTTGTTCCCTCTCGGGTCTGCGAACCTGGACGACGCGATGTACCGGTACTTCGCCGACCTGCTCCGGGACGGCCGGTTCAGGCTGCCACCGGCCGACGATGCGTTCCGCCCGTGGGCCTCGGGCTATTCCGGCAATCGCATCGTCATGATCTACGAACCGCCCTGGCCGTCGATGCTCGCGTTCGCAGACCTCGTGTTCGGTACGAAGCGCGCGGCGTTGGGCCTCACTGCGGCCGCGGGCGTCGTGCTGATCGCGTTGCTCGGACGAGAGATGTTCGGCCGGTGGCGCTACGGCTTGGTCGCCGCAGTGTGCCTCACTCTCACGCCGCTGTTCGCGTTTCAGACCGGCCTCACGCTCGCGTACAACTTCCAACTCGCGCTCACGCTCGCGGTGCTGTTGCTCGCGATGGTCGGCGTACGCCGCGAGTCGGCCACCCACTTCGTCGCAATGGGATTCATGTGGGGCGTCGCCTTCTGGGCACGGCCTTACGACGGCGCGATACTTGCGCTGGCGCTCGCGCCGTGGCTCCTCTTCGGTCGACGGCGCACGAAACGGGCAGCGCTGCGCAGGCTGCTCTTCGTGGGCGCCGGTACCGTCCTCCCTATCGCAATGTTCGCGGTCTATACGACGGCGACGCTCGGCACTCCGTTCAGGACGCACTTCTCGGTGCTCGGTAGCAACAATCGTCCGGGATACGGTCTGCGCGGCATTGCCACCGGAACAGAGCAGCCCTTCGGCTTCCGCGACGGCCTGGGTGCCACCGGCGCCAACATGAAGTGGATGCTCGGGTGGATGTTCGGTGGAGCGCTCGCGCTGCCGCTCGTCGTGTGGGGCGCAGTCCTGGCGTTTCGCCGCTCGCGGTCGGCCTATGTCCTCGTCGGCTTGGCCGTGACGCTAGTCGTCGCGTACACGGCGTTCTGGAGTCCGCACGCCATTGTGTACGGTTGGCCGGGCGTCGTGTACTTCGGCCCCTTCTACCACCTCGCCTTGCTCATTCCGATTGCACTGTTCACCGCGCTCGGCATCGTCGAATTGTTCAGCCGGCACCGTGCACTCGGTTGGGCTGCGTTGGCGATCCTCGTCGTCGCTACCGGTGCCGGCCTCTCGCCGAAGGTGCGACCGAACCGTGAGGTCACCGAGGCGTTCGAGCAACGCGCGGCCGGCCTCGAAGCGCTGCAGGTGGACCGGGGCATCGTGTTCCTCGAAGGGCGCAGCGTCAGCGGGTGGAGCGGGCTGGTCCCCTTTCTGCAGAACACGCCGGCGGTCGATGGCCGCTACGTGGTCGCGCAGGACAACGGCACGGGCAACTTCGACGTGCTCGACCGCTTCCCCGATCGCACGCCCATCATGTTCCAGACCGTCTTCGACCCCTCAGAGCCGTTCCTCGTGCGATACGACGCGCAACGCATGAGCGTGGATCAAGGCCCAGAGGCGAGCGCGATGATAGAAGTCACCGACATCGAGGGCGGTCACCGTGTGGCCGCGTACGCTCGCCTCGACGACGGCGGCGTCTACGAACAGCTGCTCACCGAATCGTCGCCGCCCGGGTTCCGCCACACCGTTTCGTGGCGCCTCACCGCGCGCGACCAAGAGGGCGACAACGTCGTGCCGCTCACAGAGGACGGTTCGGTCGAGCTCGGCGTGACGCTCGATGCCGACGACGACAAGGGCTCCAACTCGGAGCACAAGTTGGTGTACTCCTACCGTGTCCGCGACGAGCGGGTGCAGCTGCTGCGGCCTGCTCGGCCTTGGCAACGCACGACGGAGCAGCCGTTCTGGTTCCCTGACGTCAGCGCCACGATGGTCGACCTGACCGCGCCCCGCTAAACGTCTTTTATCCGCCGCTCGATATCGGCGCGCAACTCCGCCTTGGCGACCTTTCCCCCCGAGCCACGCGGCAGTTCGTCCATCCTCACGATTCGCTCGGGCCACATCGACTTCGACACACCGCGCGAGTGGAGGAACTGGCCGAGCTCATCGACGCCGAGTTCGCCACCGTCATGCCCGGGCCCTTGCACGCGGAGCGCCCGACACCGGTCGCGGTCACATCGTTGCCGTCGTCGTCGAACAGTCGCACGTGCATCTCGGGGAAGATTCGTCCCGCGGTGCCGAGCCGCTTGGCCGTAGTGTCGTCGACCGTCGTGCCACACACGCAGCCCGCTTCGTTGGATCCATAGAACTGGAGGATCTTCGCGCCGGTTCGTCGCTCGAACTCTGCTGCAGGCTCGAAGGGCACGCGTTCGCCACCGCTCTGCACGATGCGCAGCGACGACAGATCCGTGGTCGCGAGCTTGGACGACCCGAGCAACATCAGCACCTGTGTGGTCACGGCCGCGAGCACGGTGACGCGGTGTCGCTCGATCGCTTCGAGTGTCGCCTCGACATCGAACTCGCGCGTGAGAATGGTCGTCGCGCCGAGCATCGTCGGCGAGAAATGCGCCATCCACAAGCCGAATCCGAACGGCGAAGGAACGACCACCATGAACACATCGTCGGGCCCGAACTGCCGGCACTTGGTGTGGAAGTACTTCCATCGGTTCTGCGTGTGCATGACGCATTTCGGCATGCCGGTGGTGCCGGAGGTCGAGTTGATGAAGAACAACTCGTTGGGCCCGAGCGCTCGTCCTGTCAGCAGCCGAGTGGCATCTACCGAGCCCGGGATCGCCAACGGCGCGCCCGCGAGACGTGCGCTCAAGGTGCCAGGGCGGTGATCGATCACGACGTGTTGACGGATCGGCACGTCGAGCGCTCGAATCTCGTCGACGAAGACCTGCATGTCCGCGCCGCGGTGCTGCGCCAGACTGACGAGTGTCGTCGTGCCGGTCTCGCGAAGGACGTGAGCGACTTCTCGCAGCCCCGCCCGCGGACCGATACCGATCGCCACGAGCCCTGCCTTCTCGGCGGCAACGTAGGTGACGTGCGCGGTCGGTCCGTCCGGCAGCAGTATGCCGAGTGGGTCACCGCGGTCGAGTCCGATCGGCGAGAACGCGGCGGCGAGCCCAGTGGAGATCTCGTCGTATTCACGCCACGTGACCGACAGGCTTTCGTCGCCGGCGAACGCGATGGCATCCGGCTGCGTTGCTGCATGCGTCGCGATGCGTTCGGCGATCGACTCGTCGTCCCAGTACCCGTTGCGGGTGTGCTCGGCGATCACCTCGGGCGCGAACACGTTGACATCCATGCCGCGACGTTAGCGAAGCGGCGATAGGTCAGATCTGTTGTTTGTACTCAACCGAAGAAACGCCGCGCGAACCGGGCGGTGGCGATCTAGACGCCGAGTCGGCGGGGCTGCCGTACGCGACCTTCTCTCATGCGGGCACGCGCTACGAAGTCACCACGTAGTCGTCGGGGTCGACGTCGTTCGTCCATGCCCAGTAGGTGGGGATCGGCCACGGCGACAGGGTGTAGATGCGGCCGTCGGGGTTCTTGAAGTGGGAGTGCTTGACCGACCAGTGGGCCCACACCATCTGCGAGATCTCGCTCTCGTAACGGCGCCGGTACTCGTCGTGGATCTCTGGCTTCGGCTCCATCGTGCGGTGACGACCGTCGAGCAAGAACCGCAACGCCTTCATGATGTAGTTCACCTGGCATTCGGATTGGAAGATCAGGCTGCCGCCGTGGGCCAAGTTCGTGCCCGGTCCGTAGAGGCAGAACATGTTCGGGAAGTTGGGCACCGTGATACCGAGGTAGGCAGTTGGCTCGATGCCCCACTGCTCTCGCAACTCGCGGCCTCCGCGCCCGACGATCCTCATCGGCCAGAGGTAGTCGTTGTGGCGGAATCCGGTGGCATAACAGATCACATCCGCGGGATAGAACGCGCCGTCGACGGTGACAATGCCATCTTCGACGATGCGCTCGATCCCGGTACGGACGAGTTCGACGTTGGGCTTCTTGAGACAGGCGAGCCACGACCCGTTGTCCTGGAGCGTGCGCTTGGCAGTGGCCGGATAGTCCGGCATCACGCGGCCGAGGAGATCCGGATTGTCGCCCACCTGATCGATGATCCAACGACCGAAGACCTCCCTCGTCTGGCGGCTGGTCTCGCTGATCGCCAGCCCATCGCTGTCGTCGAAGTTCGGATCGATGCGCGAACGTTCGATGGTCAAGCCCGAACCCGGGTAGAACGTGAGGAAGCGGAACCAGCGGCCATAGAACGGCAGATGCCGTATCGCCCACCGCTCCCCCTCGGGCACCCGCTCGTGGTACTTGTCGTTGGGGAACATCCATTGTGCCGTCCGCTGGAAGACGGTCAGTTGATCGACCTCGTCTGCGATCGTCGGCGCGATCTGGAAGCCACTGGCGCCCGCACCGACGAGCGCAAAGCGCGTGCCGCGGATGTCGACGCTCGCATCCCATCTCGCCGAGTGGAACGATGGCCCCGCGAAGTCGTGCATACCGGGGATCTCGGGCATGTGCGGATTGTTCAGCGCACCGACTGCGCTGATGACTGCGAACGCATCGAGCGTCTCCGACTCACCGCGCTCGTTGCGCAACTCGACCGCCCATCGGCCTGTGACCTCGTCGAAGCGCGCCGACGTCACCTCGGCGTTGAACCGACAGTGTGCATCGACGCCGTGCTTCTTCATGACGCGCTCGAAGTACTCGCGTAGCTCGGGGTGTTGTGAGAAGTACTCGGTCCAGTGGTCGGCCGGTTCGAACGAATAGCAATAGAAGTGGCTGCCGATGTCGACCCGCGCGCCGGGATAACGGTTGTCCCACCACGTGCCGCCGGGGCCCGCGCTCTTCTCGATGACCGTGTACGGCAGTCCCGCTTGCGCGAGGCGAATACCGGCCAGAAGGCCGGCCTCGCCACAACCGATCACTACGACGTGCGCGTCGGCCTTGACGGCCGCCGGGATCTCATCACCCCACGTGATCGCTCCGGCGTCGGAGCCGTCGAGGTGAAGATCTTCGAGGAACATCGGCACGACGTCGTCAGCGACCGGCGCGCATGCGAGGAACGCCATCATCTCGTGTATAAGTTCGGACGACGGCTGCGGCGCCAGCATGCAGTCGTTGTCGCGATACGCAGCGATCTCTGGCAGTGCGCGCCGGCGGATCTCGGCCTTCATCTCCTCGGTCATGTAACCCTGGTACTCGTTGAGCGCAGAGCCCAACGGCCGAATGTCGCCCCGGATCCACGACGGGTCACCGGTGATGTGGACCATCGAGCACATCAACGCCGGGATGCTGACGTCCTGCAACACGCGCTCGATCGTGGCGTCGTCGTCGTCGAAAGGGGAACCCGCATGTGGGTTGCGGTCCGATTGCATACGTTCGTTCTCCTCGGGTCCGGGCGGCCGGCGAGCCCTCCTCGAGCGCAGTATGCCAGGGGGTCGCGGTACCCGGCGCCGTCCCGTCTACGCTGCCCACATGGGACACGCCGTCGAGGTGACACGTACGGGCACGATCGCGGCGCCGGCCGGGGAGGTATGGGCGACGATCGCCGACTTCGGCAGTGCCCACACGTACTTTCCCTCGATCGTCGAGTGCACGCTCGAGGGCTCCGGCCTCGGCGCGCGCCGTCACCTCGTCACCGACGACGGTGGCACCACCATTTCGGAGCTCATCGAGTTGGACGACGCGCAGATGGCAATGGGCTACCGCGTGATCGAGTCGAGCGTTCCGATCGAGGACTACAGCTCGCGGCTCGTCGTGCGACCGACGGCGCAGGGGTGTGAGGTCAACTATTCGAGCCGGTGCCAACCGCGCGAAGGTACCGACCCAGAGGAGCTCGCGAGCTTCTTGGCGTTCCAGCTCGACTCCGCGATCGGTGGACTCCGGGAGCTACACGAACCTTGACGTGCCGGCTCGCGCGGCGGCCCGAGCTCCGACGACAAAGTGGATCTCGATCAGGCGCAGTCGCGTTCGACGTGGTAAACGCCGCGACGACCACTCGCGGGGGTGTCACCGGCCGCGGGTGTCGGACCGTAGTGCTTTCGGGGGATCTTGATTCGGTTGACGTCGCGGCGTCGACACTACGACGCGACCGGCCGACGAACTCGACATTCGTCACGCATGACCGCTGGGAGCCACGTCAGAGCGACGGTCGGGGTTCGCTCGCGCCACAATTGCACCCGACAGTCTGACCGGATCTCCTTGGTTTTATTGGGTTTTCGGTTGTGTCGGCGGTCGAACACCTGTACGATCATCTGCATGTTGAGTTCGTCGGTGGTGGAGCTGATCGACATCGCGAAGCGCCTCGATCTCGCCGTCGATGGCGACGACATCGCGGCGGTGACGATGGTGCGCGAGTGGCTG
>DATLFA010000004.1:0-13590 GCA_035525225.1 Acidimicrobiales bacterium | reverse complement strand
CAGTGATGCCTCGGTGTAGTTGACCCACCGCTGCATCGCGGTGTCGGTGTCTTTGGCGTCGAGCCCGCCGATGATGGCCAACACCGCCGCCTCATCGGCGCGGTAGCGCTCGGCGAGGCGTTTGGTGACATGGATGGCGATGGCCCGCACCTGACCGCTGGTCAGGGTCCCCGCGATCCACGCCGCCTCGGTCAACGGCATCGCCGCGAGCTTGCGGGCCAAGATCACCGACGCCCTCGCCTCGCCCGGCGCCAACCCCGCGCGACGCTCCAAGAACTGCGCCGACGACGCCGCCTTGGTCAACCGGTACAGCAGCAACTCGTCGAAGGCCCGCAACGGCGCCATCGTCTTGGCCAAGATCGTCTCGCGCAGCCGGTGCGCCCGGGCCAACTGATCGGCGTCGACCGCGACGTCGAGATCGACGACGAGCTCCTCGAGAGCCGTCAACACATCGGTCTCCACCGCCTCCAACAACATACCCGTGATCGTACACGTGTTCGACCCACGACACAAACGAAAACCCAATAAAATCAGGGAGATTCTGCGCGCACCGGCGTGCTCGGCCTCCGTCTCAGCGGGTCAGGCGAGCTCGGACCACAGTCGTCGCGCCGTGCCAGCGAGTACATCCGCTCGTGCCGGCTCGCTCAGCCCAGAGGTAGTAGTGAGGGCGAGTTCGACGAGCGCGCCGTAGTTGGGCTCGTGCGTGTGCGGATAGTCGGAGCCCCACATCAGACGCTCAGACCCGAAGCGCGCCGCGAGCGTCGACCACAGTGCGTCGGGATGCGCAGTGGCGCGCAACGACATCGACGACACCTTGAGATGGAGGTTCGGCGACGAGGCGAGGGCGAACAACTCAGCAGCACGATCGAACGACGCGTCGCCACCGAGGTCGGCAAAGCCACAGTGGTCGAGCACGAAGCGCACGCCGGGCATCGCTTGAACCAACGCGAGCACCGAAGGAAGCTGTGCCGCGACCGTCAACAACACGACAGGGATGCCCAACTCTTCGGCCGCCGCTGCAATGGACAGCACGTGCGGATCGTCCAACGGTGCCGTCGCGCCACCGACGGCAAACACTCGCACTCCGCGTGCTCCCCCGTCGATCACGTCGCGACGAAGGTGCGCGACGGCTTGCGGATCGTCGGGACGCACCGCGCCGATCGCCACCGCGCGCCCTGGATGAGCCCGGGCGCTGTCGAGCACATAGCGGTTGTCATAACCGTGACAGCTGAGGGCCTGCACGAACGCGAGCGCGCCCACGCCGGCGGCCTGTGCCCGGTCGAGCAGACCCTCGGCATCGACTGGATGCTCGCGGTGCCAGTCCTGCTCTTCACCGACACCGGGGTTGACCGGATAGCGAACATGGTCGGCCGACAGGACATGGGTGTGGGTGTCGATCAAATCGACCGGCATATGTGTTCCTCCCCCGTGTGCGAATTCACCAACCTACGGCACCGTCGACGAGCTCACGAAGCAGATCCGCGTAGCCGTTGTGACGCGCATACTCCTCGATCATGTGCACGTAGATCCAGCGCAGCGAGCACGGTTCGCCGCGGCGCAGTCCTGTGTCGTCGAGCGCGTGCGCCGCGGCTGCAGCACGACTCGCATCGCACTCGGTCAGCCAGACCGCGACGTCGGACTCCCAATCTGCATCGTCAAGGGGCACGAGATCGCGGTCGTCGACGTTCGGGTCGTACCAGATATGCGGAGCCTCGCCGTCACACAAGAGCGTTCGCCGAAACCAGCTTCGTTCGACTTCGGCCATGTGACGCAGCAACCCGTGCAGAGAGAGCAACGACGTTGGTATCGGACGCGCCTTACGCGACGTGTCATCGAGCCCTTCGCACTTCATCAACAGTGTCATTCGGTGAAACTCGAGCCAGGCGTCGAGCATGGCCCGCTCTCCGTCGAGAACGTACGGCGGTTCTCGGCGCCGCGGATCGACGAGGTCCTCGACCATCGGTGCTCCCTCCTCGTTGTTCAACTTAGCCCCCGGCGACTGCACGGTGAACGAATTGGCCGAGCCGTTCGACAAGTTGCAAACACCGTGAGTGACAACACACACCGCGACACAAACTACGTAGCCTCGAGGCGTGACAAGCGCTCGCTATGACTCGGTGGCCGACTTCTATGAGGCTGGTTGGCCCGACTCCTACGACGACGATCTTTCGGTCACGTTGTTCGATCTCATCGGACCGCTCGCGGGTTTGGCCGTGCTCGACCTTGCGTGTGGTCACGGCCGGATGAGCCGCGAGCTGGCGCGACGCGGTGCGCAGGTCGTCGGCCTCGACATTTCGGATGCGCTGCTCGACAAGGCGCGGGCAACGCGCTACTACGACGAAGAATGGTGGTCAGCCGAAGGCGCGTCCTCGACGCTGCGGCGCCAAGTCGGTGCGAACCACCGAATGCTGTCGACGTACGTGAACACGCTCATCCGGCACGGGCTCACATTGCAGGAGCTGCGCGAACCCCGACCTCCGCAAGACTGGGAGTGGACCAAGCCCGAGGCCGCGTCGCGCCCAGTGTTCGTCGTCGCGCGATTCGTCAAGGAGTAGGCCGCGGGTCGCTACGGCGTCGTCGATGCAACACCGGTGGCCGTACCGCCAATGGAGTTGAACGGGGGGTAGCCCCAATTCGTCGGGCCATATGGATGCGGCAGGGTCGCGCTGTCGACGAGATTCGCCCACACCGAGAGTTGCGGCGCGTCCACGGTGCGGCCCGAGAACGCCATCGGCGTCGGATGCGACGCGATGTACGCACACACCGAACCGGGTACCTCGACAGGAAGGCCGTTGGACGGATCGATGCCTTGATCGCGCATCGTGAGCGACATGCGCTCGGTCGCGACGAAGCCGGGCTCCATGTTGACGACGGCGATGTTGTACTGCTTGAGCTCTTTGGCCAGACCCGCGGCGACGCGGTTGAATGCCGCCTTGGTGATCGAATAGGCGAACGGCCATCCCCCCGCACCGGGCTGCTTGGACGTCTCGTTCTGACCCGCGCCCGACGTCACGTCGATGACGAGGCCGGCGCCGAGTTGCTTCCACGTCGGCAGCAACAACTGGATCAGGTACAGGCCCGCGAGCACGTTGCCCTCGAAGCTCTTGTCGTACTCCTCGATCGGCGTGTCCTCGAAGGAGCGCATGCCGTAGCTCGGTTGGTACACGGCGTTGTTCACGAGCACGTCGACACGCCCGAACTCTGCGAGCGCCGCGTCGACCGCAGCCCGCAACGACGCTCGGTCGAGCAGATCGAGTCGTGCAATCAGCGCTCTCTGCCCGAGTTCGCGTATCTCCGACGCAGTGTGCTCGAGCGTCCCCGGCACGCGGGACTTGCCGCGGTCGGCCTCACTGACCGTGCGCGCACCGATCACGAGGTCGAATCCCGCGCGCGCCAAATGCACCGCACAACCACGACCGATCCCCCGGCTTGCTCCGGTTACCAGCGCTACCCGACCCGTGTTCGACATGTCTCCCCCAACTGTCTCCCCCAACCAGAATGACGGGAGCCATGCTCACAGATTGTTGCAACGCTCGCACACCGACGCGGGTATGACCCCGGAGCGCATCAACAGTCCGAAGATTGCACACCCGACACAGAAGCCGAGCGCCGACTCGAGCGTGGCCGCGACGATGATCATGCCGACGAGGACGTAGGCCGCGGTCGTCGCGCCAACGACGAAATGCAACACGGCGGCGGCCACCGACAGCGCGGCACCGATCGCTTGGGCGAACCGTTTCGGCGGACCAGGCACATACTTCGCCCGAAACGGCAATCGGGGTGTGAGCACGCGAGTGACGAACTGGCCGAGCGGACTGAACCGCGGACCGGCGAGGACACGCGCGACGAATCCGAATGCGAGCACCGCGATCAACCACGGTTGATCCAACCCGACGATCACCACACCCTGAGCGACGACTCCGGCCGCTACCAGCCGCGCGGAGACTTCGTTGACGGGGTCCGGGAAGCCGAACCGAGTCGTGGCCACGAGTTGCTTCACAGAAAGGGTCCGGTGCGAGTGAGTTTTGTCATAAAACTTGTGTCGTACGCTATCGCCGTGAACCGAATCCGGCGCGGCGCCGTACTACAGAACGTGAAAACGACGCGGGGTATGAATCAGGTACGAACGGTCCGTCACACGACGATGGGCAAGTTGCTGGCGCTGGCAGCCGCGATGGCGTTGCTCGCCGTCGCCTGCGGCGGCGACGACACCACCGACACCACGAGTACCGAGCCGCCGCTCGTCGCCCTGAGCGGCCAGCTGTCCAATCACGGCACGAAGGACATCGGGACGGCGACGAAGGTGGACCTCGAGTTGGATGACCTCTTCTTTGCGCCGACGTTCATCAAGGCCAAACCCGGTGCCGAAGTCGAGATCTCGCTCGAGAACCAGGGCGAGACATTACACACGTTCACCATCGACGAGACCAAAACCAACGTGGAGCTGGCTGCCGGCCAGACGTCCAGTGTGAAGGTCACACTGCCGGCGTCGGGTGCGCTGGCCTTCTATTGCAGCCTCCATCGTGGCAGCGGCATGCAAGGCGCTTTCTCGGTTTCGGCCGTTGAAGCTGCGCCAGGCGCGACCTCCACCACGGTTGACTCGTCGAGCGGCGGGGCCGGCTACTGAACCTGCGGGCAGAATGGCCGCATGGTTTCCCATGCCGACATCGCCCACTTCACCCGGTTCGGTTACGTCGTGCTTCGCCGCGCCATCGACCCCCAACCACTGTGCGACGAAGTAGACCGCGCGTTTCGTGAGGGCTCGCGCGCGCCGTTCGAAGTGACCGTCGCCGGCGGACGCAATCGCCGGCAGTGGCGTGTCGACTTCGTCGCCGACCCGACCGACACGGAACAAGAGGCGGCCGTGCGTGACTACTTCACGCGCCTCTACGTGCCGGGATGGGATGGCGGCTACGACGCCGACCTCTACCCCACCTACGGCGAGGACTGGCGAGCGTCGGGCCGTGCCTGGCTCGACCGGCTCGATCAGCTCGGTGCCCACGACGCGGCGGCGGCCGAAGAAGCCGCCCTAAAGTCGTGACGATGTCAGAATCGCCCGCCACCGACGTCGCCCCGATCGAGCGGCTGGTGCACGCCTACACCGAGCGCGTCGCCCGAGGCGACCTCGAAGGTATCGCCGACCTGTTCACTCACGGCGGCGTCAGCGGCGACGCACACCCCGAGCCCGCCATCGGTCGCGACGCCGTGCTCGAGCTCTACCGCGCGACGCTCTCGTCGGGTGGGGACGGCCCGCGCCGCCTTCGTGTCGTGACCACCGATCTCCAGGTGCACATCGACGACGCGGCAGGCACCGCAACGTGCACGTCCCGCTTCACCGTGCACCCCGCTGATCCCGCGATCACCGACACGGTGCTGTTCGTAGGCCGCTATCTCGACCAGTTCGCACTGTTCGACGGCACATGGGCGTTCACGCGTCGACATGTCGCTCTCGACGTCACCAACCACGAGGCAGTCGACCGCGAAGGTGTGCACCTCGGTTGACCGTCGGCCAGTGAGAACCGACTGCTCAACGTTGCGCGGGTTGCGGGCGGAGGTCGACGGGGTCGAGACCGAGCATGTCGATGGCGTTGCCACGCAGGATGCGTTCGAGCTCGGCCTCGGAAACCTGCGCCGCGATGCGTTCTACGACCTTGTGCGTGTTGGGCCACGTCGAATCTTGGTGGGGATAGTCGACCTCGAAGACCATCTGGTTGATGCCGATCGCATCGCGGTTGACGACACCCGTGTTGTCGTCGAAGAAGCAGCCGTAGACGCGCCCGGGCACATAGCTGCTCGGAGGTTGGGTGATGATCTCGGGCAACTCGGCATACGCGGTGTGCGTGTAACAGTTGTCGACTCGCTCGAGGATGAACGGCATCCACCCGACCTGGCTCTCGGAGTACGCGATCTTGATGTGCGGGAACCGGACCAAGAGCCCGGAAACGAGCCACTCGACCATCGACAACTGCGCCATGGCGAAGGTCATCGCCGTATTTGCCGCACGCGGCGCGTAGGGACTCGTCTCGACCATGCGCGAACCGGATCCGATGTGCATGCACAGCACTGTGCCCGTCTCGTCGCACGCTTCGAAGACCGGGTCCCAGTAGCGGTCGGGATGGTGGATCGACGGCAGTCGCAAGTGATGCGGCATCTCGGGAAAAGTGATTGCACGACATCCACGGGCCGCGTTGCGACGGATCTCGTCGGCCGCGGCCGCCGGATCCCATAGGGGGATCAAGCACAGCGGCATCAGGCGACCGCCCGAATCACCGCACCACTCCTCGATCATCCAGTCGTTGTAGGCACGGATGCACAGCGCGGCGAGACGCTTGTCCTTGGCTTCGAGGAACATCTGGCCACAGAAGCGCGTGATGAACGGAAAGCACAGTGAGCGCTCGGTGCGGTTGAGATCCATGTCGCGGATTCGCTCGATCGGGTCGTAGCAACCGGGTCGCATCTCTTCGTACGCGATGGGTTCGCTGGTGTGCCACTCGACCGGGTAGCCGACGCACGCCACGACGCGCGGAACCACCTTGGTCACTTCTTCATAGAGCCAGAAGTCGGTCATCGGACCGTCACCACCGCGCTCGTAGCGCACGGCGAGCGTCTCGGGATCCGCGAGGGTGCGACAGGTGTCGCGCACGACACGCGGCCCCACCTCGCGATCGCGCGCGGGCAAACGACTCGTCCACAGTGTCGGCGGCTCGACCACATGGTCGTCGACCGAGATGATCCAGGGGTACTCGCTCATCGTGCGCCTTTCTCGATGGTTTGACGAGGGCCGCGCGCGCTGCGGGCGAGCGGGCCACGAATCAACATTCCGGGCAACGCGCCGGTGTGCTCACCATTGGCGTGCACGACCTCGCCGCCCACGATGGTCGCAAGGAACCCAACGGCAGTCTGTTTGATGCGCCGAGCGCCTGCCGGCAGGTCGTTGGCGACGGTCGGCATCGCCGGTGCAACGCGCGCCGCGTCGAAGACATTGAGATCAGCCGCAAACCCCTCGCGCACGAGGCCGCGATCGTGGAAGCCCCACGCGCGCGCGGGAGCGAGTGTGAGCATGCGGACGGCCTCTTCGAGGGTGAAGTCCTGGCGATCGCGTACCCAGTGCGCCAGGAAATGCGTCTGGATCGAGCAATCGGACATCTGGCTGACGTGCGCACCTGCGTCGGAGAACGCCATGACCGTGCGCGGATGTTTCATCACGCGTTTGACGCCGTTGGCATCGAACGGCGTGTTCGTCTGCACGAAGAACTGCTCGAAACCTGTCTCGAGCGCGAGGTCGATCATCAACTCGACCGGATCGACGCCGCGTGCGCGCGCCATCTCGGCCACGGTGACGTGCGGCGGTAGCGGACGTGCGAGCACCTGCATCCGTTCGAAGTCGGGTTTACGAGCCTCGCCCCCGATGGCTCGCCCGTAGGGCCCGTTGTGCGCGGCCCACACCAACCGCGACCGCACCTCGGGGTCGCGCAACGCGTGGCCGAGCCCGTCGGCCGGGAGGGCACGCACCGCCTTCCAATCGGGCAACGAGTCGAACGGCAACTGGGTCTTGAACGACGACATCGTGCCGATACCGCGGCAATGCGTCAGCCCGAACATACGACCGCCGGCCGCCGCGGTGGCATCGATCAGTTCGAGCGAACGGGTAGTGGAACCGGTGGCGCCGATGGCGACGGGGATGCCGGACTCGACCGCCAATTCGATCAGCCGCGCGTCGCGCGCCGCGCGCTCGGAGTCATCGGGCGGATCCTCGACGAGTTGGAAGATGCCGACGCCGAGCTCACCCATCACACGGACGAGGTCGCGCACCTCGTCCCATGAGGCGACTCGCGACGCGACCGGCCGGTTGTCGGACGTCTCGTGGTGATGGGTGCGAGAAGTGGTGAACCCATAGGCACCGGCGCGCAACGCGCTGCGCAATTCGTCGGCCATTGCTTGCTGGTCGTCGCTCGTGGCCGTGTCGGTGAACGCACGCTCGCCCATCGCGAATGTGCGCAACGCCGAGTGACCGATGTTGGCGGCGTAGTTGATGCCCTTGGGCAACACGTCGATGGCGTCGAGGTACTCGGCGAAGGTCGTCCAGGTCCAGTCGATGCCGGCAGCCATCGCGGCACCCGAGATGTCCTCGGCGCGCTCGAGATTGCGCACGACGAGATGGCGTTGTTCGGCGCTGGCCGGCGCGAGCGTGAAGCCGCAATGGCCCATCACCACCGTCGTCACGCCGTGCCAGCACGAACACGAACCCAACGGGTCCCAGAAGACCTGCGCGTCCATATGCGTGTGGCCGTCGATGAATCCAGGGGTCACCACGTGACCGTCGGCATCGATGTCGGTCCGGCCCCGCTCGCGGATGCGTCCGATCGTGAAGATCACGCCGTCGCGCGTGCCCACGTCGGCCCGATATGGCGGCATGCCGGTGCCGTCGACGACCATGCCGTTGCGTATCACCACATCGAACGCCATGGCCCACCCCCGGTTGTCGGACAACCATGTGGGTAGAACCGTACCTCGCGGCGCCGGCGACCGGCGTCGGCTCCCGCCTTCGCGGCTGCTCGCAGAATGCTAGACAACCCCGATGAGCTCGGTATCGAACCTACCCCCAGTCGATCGCGTACGACCCGGGCTCTGGAGCGTTCCCGTCCCGCTACCCAACAGCTCGTTGCGCTACGTGTTCGTGTACGTGTTCGAGACCGATCGCGGCGCCTACATCATCGATGCCGGGTGGAACACCGACGAGGCGTTCGAGTCGCTCTCCGCGGGTCTCGCCGAGGCCGGCTTCGCCATGAGCGATGTCAGGGGCGTGTTGGTCACGCACATCCACCCTGACCATTACGGGCTCGCGGGCCGTGTTCGCGAAGCGTCGGGGGCTTGGATCTCGCTGCACCCTGCCGATGCGGCACTGATCACCGATCGCTACGACGAGCCGACCGATCTCCTCGAGCGAGTGGGCACCATGCTGCGCCGCCTCGGCGCGCCAGAGGCAGAGATGGTGTCGTTGCAACAAGCGGCGATGCCGGTTCGCGCGCTCGTCGATGCGGTGCAGCCCGATGTGTTGCTCGAAGACGGTCAACGCCCGGACATTCCCGGATGGGATCTGTCGGCGATATGGACTCCCGGTCATTCGCCCGGACACTTGTGCTTTTGGGAGCCGCGCTACCAGCTCATGCTTTCGGGCGACCATGTGCTGCCGCGCATCACCCCCAACATCCCGTTTCATCCACAAGCAGGCGATGACCCGCTGGCTGACTTTCTCGCATCGCTCGACAAGTTGGAACCGTACGACGCCGACGAGGTGCTCCCTGCGCACGAACACCGATTCGTCGGACTACAGGGCCGTCTCGAAGAATTGCGCGTGCATCACCAGCATCGTTTCGAGGAGGTCGTCGTCGCGATCGGCGACGGTGTCACCACGGCATGGGGCATCGCCGAACGAATGCGGTGGTCGCGCTCGTGGGACCGCATCGAGGGTTTCATGCGACGTGCCGCGGTTGCCGAGGCAATGGCGCACCTGCGTACACTCGAGCGCCGGGGCATCCTTCACGAGACGGTCGGTGAACCCTCTTCGTGGGACTTCGCCCGCAATGGCGATGAACCAACTGCGCCGCAACAGATGTCCACCACGCACACGCACCCAGAGACAGGCGCTCACACGCATTCACACGGGCCCCATGGCCATCATCACGGGTGAAACGCAAGACGACAGGAGGACTCCACCATGGACGATGAAGAGATCCTCAGCCGGATCCGCACGATGGTCGACGAAGAACACGCGCTGCGGCGCTCCGGTGAAATGGTCGACGACAGTCGCATGCGACAACTCGAAGAGACCCTCGATCAATGCTGGGATCTATTGCGCCAGCGTCGGGCGCACCGGGAGTTCGGCGTAGACGCGGACGATTCGCAAACCCGCGACGTGGCGACGGTCGAGCACTACGAGCAGTGACCCGTCATCCTCTACTCTGAAAGAACGCTGGCGGGGGCCGGCGTGAAGAACCGGCGTACGAGCGGCTCGTAGTAGTCGAGCGGCGCGCTGCGATAGTCGGTATCGAAGGCCACCTGGTCGTACTTTGCGCAGAACTCCTCGGTGTAGCCGAAATACGGCGAGTCGCGATAGCCATCTCGCGTGTTGCGGTCCATGCCGATGTGGTGCCAGAAGTAGTAGCCCTGGAAGATGCCGTGATGCAGCACCATCCAATGGTTGGCGGCGGAGACGAACGGCTTGACGATCGCGGCGCCGATCTGTGGGTGGTTGTAGGGCGCGAGCGTGTCACCGATGTCGTGCAACAGTGCGCACACCACGTACTCCTCGTCGCGGCCGTCGCGCTCGGCGCGTGTCGCCGTCTGCAACGAATGCTCGAGCCGGCTCACCGGGAAGCCGCCGTGGTCGCCTTCGAGATAGCGCAATTGCTCGAGAATGCGATCGGCCACCATGCGCTGCGTCTCGGCGAGCTGGGCGTTGATGATCGCCCAATCCTCGCGGGTCGACTCGGCGAAGGATTTGAACGAAGCCCTCGGTACGGCCATTGCCATCCCCTGTCGTGTGTGCAGCTATGCGAGAAGCTACAAGCAGCGAGGAACATCAGCGTCGACGACAGCGGGGGGACCACGTCAAAATGGACAAGGAACTGGACTTCACGGGCAAGACGGTCCTGGTAACAGGGTCGGGCCGCAACATCGGACGGGCGATCGTCCTCGAGTTCGCCGGTCGCGGTGCGAACGTGATCATCAACGCCCGCGCCAATCGAGACGAAGCCGAGGAGGTCGAGCGCAATGCCCGAGCGCTGGGAGCGGAGACCTTGGTCGTCATGGGCCCGCCGGCCGACCTCGCCGTCGTCGACGAGCTACACCGGCGCGCCGAAGCCGCCTTCGGGCACGTCGACATCTACGTGAGCAACGCGGCGCGGCGCCCGTTCAAGGACTTCTGGGAGACGACGAACGAGGACTGGCACGAGTATCTCAACCAGCAGCTGACGGCGTCGTGGTATCTCGCGAAGGCCTTTGCGCCCGGTATGCGCGACGCGGGCTATGGCCGCATCATCCACATGAACGGGCCGGACGGGTACCGCGGCGGTTGGACTCGCGCGCCGCACTCGTCGGCAAAGGGCGCGCTGCGGACGCTCACGAAATCGCTGGCAGAGGGACTCGGCCGTCACGGGATCACGGTCAATGACATCAATCCCGGCTACACCGAGACGATCCGCGATCCGTCGACCCATCCGTTCCTCATCGGCGACGAGAATCGACAGCGGACGATCGACCGCATTCCCATCGGGCGCGGCACAAAGCCCGAGGAAATCGCCTTCGCGTGCGTGTTCCTTTGCTCTCCTCAGGCGATGTGCGTCAACGGATCGATCATTCACTGCGACGGTGGGATGGGAATGCTGGGCTGACCGCGTGAGCGGCTTGGCTCAGACGACCGGCCCAGCGAATTGTTCCGCAGCAACATGTTCGCGACGTTCATCGAAGACGATCTCGGCGTCGAGTTGCGGTCGCGCAACTGCTGGAGGGCGTGCCGGCCGACGACGCGCAACTCATCGGGTCTGCGAACACCGCCAGACTTCTCGGAATTCGACTAGAAAGGAAATCCATGGGAATGCAACCGTCAGATGCGTTGCTCACCGATCGCGTGGCCATCGTCACGGGAGCAGGTCAGGGGATCGGGGCCGCGGTCGCGCTGACGCTTGCCAACTTCGGCGCGCATATCGCGATGTGTGACCACAACAGCGCGACGCTCGACGCGACAGCCGAGCGCGTGCGCGCGACGGGGCGCAAAGTTCTGTCTGTGTGCCTGGATGTGCGCGATCAACCGGCGGTCGACGCGATGTTCGAGACGATCGCGTCAGAGTTCGGGCGAGTCGACATTTTGGTGAACAACGCCGGCGGCACGTTCTTCGCGCCGTTCGACAAGGTCAACGCCAAAGGTGAGCAGACGATCATTGCGGAGAACTTCACCAGCGTGACGCAGTTCATCCGCAACTCATTGCCCCTCATGGACGACCGTGGTGGCTCGATCGTGAACATCACATCGATCGAGGCACACCGCGCCGCTCCGGGCGTCGCGATCTACGCGGCAATGAAAGCGGCACAGGCCAGCCTCACCAAGAGCTTGTCGATGGAGCTCGCGCCGCGACGCATCCGCATCAACTGCATGGCACCCGACATGATCCACACCGAGGGCAGCTTGGCCCTGGGTGAGGCCATGCAAGCGGTGTCCGAAGACGCGTGGTACCTGCAGTCATTGCCCGACGACGGCACCGTCGACGATGCGGCTGCCGCGGTCGTCTATCTCGCGGGCGACATGTCGAAGTTCGTCACTGGTTCGACGTTGCATCTCGACGGCGGCAACATGGCCGCCGGGGGATGGAAGATGTTGCGTCGTGGGACCTTCGTCGTATGAATACGCCTGCTGAGGAGCTGCGATGAGCAAGATCGTGTTGGACGGAGCAATCGACCTGCATTGCCACTTCGGTCCCGAGACCGTGATCGGCGTGCCCCACAGCGTCGATGCCTTCGAAGCGGCGCGAGACGCTGCGGATCTCGGCTTTGCGGCCGTTGTGTTGAAGTCGCACGACTTTCCGTCGAACGCGGTAGCGTATGCCGTCGCGCAGACGGTCGAGGGTGTGCACATCCGCGGTTCGATCTGTTGCGATTTCTGTGTGGGTGGGCTCAACCCCGCGGCGGTCGAGACCGCACTTCGCGACGGCGCCGCCATCGTGTGGCTGCCCACGATCTCGAGTCAGCAAGACGTCGTCAACGGGGTGGCTGCGATGCTCGGGATCCCCGGCCCCGGTATCGAACTGCTCGACGAACGGGGGAAGTTGTCACCCGAGGTCGAGGAGATACTTTCGCTCGTCGCGCAATACGACGCCATCGCGGCGACCGGTCATACCTCGGCGGCAGAGCACTTCGCGCTCGCTCGCAACTTCGCCAAGAGGGGGCGACTCGTCGTCACCCACGCGATGAACGCGGGCGCCGGTCCGCATCTGTCGGTGCAGGAGTGCGTCGAGCTCGCACAGTTGGGCGCGCACATCGAGTTGGCCGCGGCCACGTGCATGGCCGGGCACGGTCCGTCGGTGGGCGAGGTCGTCAAGGCAATCGAGGCCATCGGTCCCGAGAGGATCGTGCTGTCGACGGACTACGGGTGGAACAGCGAGCTGCCCCGCCCGGCCGCAGGACTCCTCGCGTATGTCGACGCGCTGTGGGAGTTCGGTGCGACCGAAACACAGCTGCGCCAGATGACGTGCGAGAATCCGGCTCGCCTCTTGCGCTTGATCTCCTGATCCCGGCGATCCGACCAGTGCCAGCACTCGGTGTCGACGTTCCGGACGGCTGACCGGCAGCGAAAAACCCCTGGCACGGCCCCGCAGCAGCCTCGCGAGAACGTTGTTATTCGCTGCGCCGGTGTTTCGGGACCCCTCATCCGGGTACAGGGGGCCCGAACCAGGAGTGAGTACTGCTCGATGCGCCGCGCCACGAGTCGACCACGTCGATGGCAAAGGTGCCCTGACCCAAAAAACGAGCACCCCGCTTTTGGGGATTCAACTCGGCGCCGAAGTCACTTTCGGCGGCGCGCCATCTACAGGAGGA
>DATLFA010000089.1:0-2348 GCA_035525225.1 Acidimicrobiales bacterium | reverse complement strand
GATCACCGCCATCGCGGCACCCATCACGAACGTCATGTAGAAGCGAGTCTCGCTCCATTTCACATCGCCGAGCCGATACGTGTTCGAGTACGTGAGCGCGAACATTGCCGTCATCGACGTTGCGATCATCGCCGCGAATCGCCAGTACTTGCCTCCGTGCGCCGTGCCACCGGAAGTCGATGCGGCACCGCTCGCGTCGCCGTCGATCGTCCGGTCCGATTCCATTCCGACGTCCTGACTCAAGGTTTCATCGCGCGTCATGGTCTCCTCCTCGCCGCAAGGGATGTCAGCGATACCCATTCGCGTTCGCCCTCGAACATTGCGCCGACGGACTGACTCTCCGGACGCCGTTCGTCTGAATGCGCGCGGGACGCCCAACGCAGACATGTCAACGGCGATTGCGTTGCGCTGAGATCGTGGTGGTCGGCTTCGGTTCGTGCGTGGCTGTGGGTTTCGCGCACGGCGAAGAGCGATAGGCCGAGTCCGGCGTAAGCGATGCCGAGGAAGAACGGTGCGGGTCGCAGGCCCCAGCGTTGTGCGATGAGACCAGTGGTGTAGGCGGTGATGGCGACGGCTCCGTAGCCGGCGGCTTCGTTGAGGCCCATGGCGAGGCCGCGTCGTTCGGGTCCGGCGAGGTCGATCTTCATGATGACAATGGTGGACCACGTGAGGCCTTGATTCACACCGAGCAGCACATTGGCGAACACGATCCAGGACCATGTCGGTGCCCAGATGACGATGATCGGCACGGGTATGCCGATGAGCCAGCCGGCGACGAGTAGCAAGAACTGGGGGAGATTGGCCCGCATCCCGAGCGCTGGGCTGCGCGTCGTGGCGGTCAAGTGGCGACCTCGAGCGGACGACCGGTGGAGTCGGACCAGTCGGTCGGCCCGCCAATGGCGATGCGGGTGTCGATTCCGCGACGCTCCAAAAGGC
Source organism: Acidimicrobiales bacterium (assembly GCA_035525225.1). Taxonomy (GTDB): domain Bacteria; phylum Actinomycetota; class Acidimicrobiia; order Acidimicrobiales; family WLNW01; genus DATLFA01. The sequence goes on along the minus strand of DATLFA010000089.1, from coordinate 1,412 downwards.
TCGCGGCACTGGCGGCGCGCTCGCCGTGGCCGCACATGACGGTGACCGAGTCGGGCGACTCCAGCGGTGCGCGTTCGACGACGCCGAGCTCGATGTTGACGGCGCCCGGTATGTGCCCGTCGAGATATTCGTTGCGTTGGCGGACATCGATGATCGGGTGTCGCGCTGACGCGGCCTCGATGAGTCGCGTCGTCGCAACTGGCTGGTTAGCCGCGCGCCATGCGTCGATCCCGTCTTCCAGCTCGCCGGCGAGGTTGTCGTAGCCGATGTTGGCGCATTGGCCCACCAGCTCGGCTCGGTCGGTGTGAGTGTGGCAGACGAACACCAGCGGTCGGTCTCGGGTGGTGAGCCAGCCGAGCCAGCTTGCGAACGCGGGTCGAAGCGCGTTCGAGAGCGAACCGGGAACGTGCGCCGCGGCGTACGACGCGACGTCGCGTACGTCGATGACCTCAGCACCGGCACTGATGAGTTGCTGCACGTCGCCCACGAGGAGTTGGCGCAGCGGCGCTTGTGGCGTCGTACCGAGTTGGTGCCGGTTGAGTTCGGGCAGCGACCGGTAGTAGGTAGGGAAGGTGCCCAGCGAGGAGACGAGTCGGTGTACGAACTCGTCCTCGTCGCCGACTTGCAGCAGTGGATTCGTGGCGCGCTCTTGACCGATGGTGGTGCTCTGCCCCTCGGATCCGGGAGCCGAGCAGAACGAACCCGCGCCATGGGTGGGATGGACGACGAGATCGTCGGGCAACACGAGCAGTTGGTCGCGCAGAGAGCGGTACATCGCGCGGGCCAGTTCGTCGGTGTGATCGGGCCCGAACAAGTCGGGGCGCCCGACGGTACCGACCATCAACGATCCACCAGAGAACAACGCAAGAGGACTTCCCGCGTCGAGTAACAGGAAGCAGAGGTGGTCGGGCGTGTGACCGGGAGTCGGTAACGCTCGCAGGGTGAGCCCGGCGATGTCGATGTCGTCGCCATCGGCGAGGGGTCGATGCGGAATCTCGAGTGCTGCCTCGCCCGGCGCGAAGAATGTCGCGCCTCGCGCCGACAACTCCGGCCCGCCGGACACGTAATCCGCGTGAAGGTGCGTATCGGCGGTCCATCGCAGGCGCCAGCCGTTTCGTTCGATCGTGTCGAGATATCGGCCAACGACGAGAAATGGGTCGATCAACAACACCTCGCCGTCGACCGCGATCAGATGCGCGCTGTGGCCGAGGCCCTCGTCGGTCACCGCAACGATCTCCAGACCCAATGTCATCCTCCGCATTCAGTTCGCACTATTTAAGTATTCGTATGATGACTTGACAAAAGGGCATATCTGGCGTCTACTAACAGAAACAAGCGGACCCAGAACGGGCGCCGATGGAGGCACTGTGGCCGATCGAGTCGCCAAGGATGCATTGTTCGACGGCTTCGCC
>DATLFA010000081.1:0-68130 GCA_035525225.1 Acidimicrobiales bacterium | reverse complement strand
GCGGGCGCTGCGTCTTGACCCCGAGGCCCCGCCGCCTGCTCATCGCCAACAACGCGGGCGAGCAAGCTCGCCCGCGCCCAAAAAACACTCCCAACACTTATCGAAACGAACTCTTGACAGGCCGTTCCACATCAGTCGTCGTCGAGGATGTACCGGGGACCGGGTCCCGCGTTGCGCGGCCTTATCGCCGGGGTTGAGAGCAAGCGGCAGAAACTGAGCGACAAGCACCCGCAGCCGCTACAGCCGTGCACCCGGTCGCGGAGCCGCTCGAGCATGGCGATCTGGTGGTCGATTCGCGGGCGCCACGAGGACGAAAGTCGTTCCAGTCCTTTGCGGTAGGTGTCCGGTTCTCGGGCAGCGATGCCAGTGCGGTGCGGATATGGCGCTCTCGTCCGCGAGTGTCCGGCCAGTTTGACCGGAAGGCGGCCGCCTACGCGGGCGCGTCGCCATAGCGGTCGAGCAACTGGCGGCCGATGCTGGCGAGCTGCTGACGCAACTCGTCGGGCTCGAGGACCTCGATCGCACCTCCGAACCCAGCCAGCTCGGCGGCCAGCGAACGCGGGTGGTGCCCGCGCAGCTCGAGCTCGACCCTGCCGTCGGCGACCGCCGGACCGATACGCACGCGATTGCCGAAACTGCCACGGCACCAACCCACGACGTCGGGCGCGGCCAAGACGCGCGTCCGCAGTGGCGTGCGCCGCTGATCGAGTTCGTCGGTGATGAGGCGCCACACCTTGGCCAGATCGAAGTCGGGTGGGCGCCGCACTGGTTGCCCGTTGCGTTCGACCGACGTGATTCGGTCGACGCGAAATGTGCGCTGGCCGGCGTCGGTGTCGGCAACGAGGTACCACGCAGCGCCCTTGGCGGCCAGGCCGAGGGGATGCACGACCCGGGTGCTGTCGGTCCGGTCGCGGGCGGTGTAACCGAGGACCAGTTGCTCGCCCTCGATCACTGCCTGTTGCACCGCCTCGAGGTGTGCCGGGGTGCGGCGCACCGTGACAACGCCGTCCCAACCCGCCGGGTCGACGAGTACCGCTGACGAGGCCGCCTGCGCCCGCACGCGAAACGGCTCGGGCAACGCGCGCACAAGCTTGCGCAACGCCGCCTTCACCTCGGGCGTCGCCGACGCCGGCCCGGCGACGAGAAACAGCGCCTGGGCCTCGGCTGCGGTGAGACCGCTGAGGTCGGTGCGGCCCCCTCCGGCGAGGCGCCAGCCCCCGTTGCGACCCTGCGTGGAGTAGATCGGAAGGCCGGCCACACCGAGGGCATCGAGGTCGCGGCGAGCCGTGCGTTCGGACACCTCGAGCTCGCGTGCCACCTCGGCCGCGGTGACCTGGCCTCGGTTTTGCAACAGCAGGAGGATGGCGACGAGTCGATCGGCACGCATGGCGAAAGTATTGCAGCTGAACCGGTCAGAAGATGACCTGTTTACGGGCGCATGATCAGGAGCGAATCGCAACCGAACGGAGATCGCCATGCCCGGACAAGCGCCCCCTCTGAGCGACGAGCGGGCGTTGCTGCTCGCCTACATCGCCCAGCAGCGAGACGGCATTCGCAACGCGGCCTACGGCCTGACCGATGAACAAGCGCGACTCACTCCGTCTGCCAGTTCGTTGAGCATCGGCGGGCTCGTCAAACACGCCATCGACACGGAAAGGGGTTGGATCGACATGGTCCTCCAGCGTGACCGCGACGCATCGGTTTCCAACTACGAAGACAATTTCCGGCTCGGGCCCGACGAGACCCTCGCCGGGGTCCTCGCGAGCTACGACGAAGTGGCCCGGGACACGGCCGCGGTCATCGGCGCCATCTCCGACCTCGGTCGCGAGGTGCCGGTGCCCAAGGGTGTGCCCTGGTATCCCGACGACATCGACGCATGGTCGGTTCGCTGGGTGCTGCTGCACATCATCGAAGAAGTCGCCCGTCACGCCGGCCACGCCGACATCGTGCGGGAATCGATCGACAGCGCCACGATGTACCCCCTCATGGCCGCCGCCGAAGGCTGGCCCGCGACCGAATGGATACAGCCGTGGCAGCCAGAGGCAGCGTGATGAGCGCGCACGGCGTCGCCATCCAGGCCAACAACCTCGTGCGCGAGTTCAACGGGGTCACCGCGGTCGATGGGGTCGATCTCGAGATACGCGAGGGCGAGATCTACGGCTTCCTCGGGCCCAACGGCGCGGGCAAATCGACGACCGTGCGCATGCTGTGCACCTTGCTCGCACCGACGAGTGGGCACGCGGTCGTCGCCGGTCACGACTTCGTCACCGACCCGGGCGCAGTGCGCCTTCGCATCGGTGTTGCGCTGCAAGAGGCATCACTCGATCCCAAGCAGACCGGCGCAGAGTTGCTGCGGCTGCAAGCGCGCCTCTACGGCATGTCCAAGGCCGCGTCGCGTGCGCGGGCCGAAGAGCTCGCTGCGTTGATCGACATCGGCGATGCGATGCAACGCCCCATCTCGACCTACTCGGGCGGCATGCGGCGCCGCCTCGATCTCGCCGCGGCACTGGTGCACAACCCCGCGCTCTTGTTCCTCGACGAACCGACCACCGGGCTCGACCCCGTGAGCCGCGCCCGCGTGTGGGAAGAGGTGAGCCGGCTCAATCGCGAGTGGGGCGTCACGATCTTCCTCACGACGCAATACCTCGAAGAAGCCGACGCACTCGCCGATCGAGTGGGCATCATCGACGGCGGCCGCATCGTCGCCGAAGGCACCCCGACAGAGCTCAAGAAGGCCATCGGTACCGACGTGATCATCGTGCGTATCGAAGGCGACCCCGCGATGGCGGCGCCGAGCGTCGAGTCCGTCGACGGTGTGTTGCAGGTCGAAGTGCGAGGCCACGAACTGGTGGTGTCCACCACCGACGGGCCGGCAACGGTCAGCGGCGTCGCCGTGGCGCTCAGCAAGTGCGGTACCACAGTGCGTGATCTGACCCTGCGGTCGCCGACGCTCGACGACGTGTTCCTCGAGCTCACCGGCGCCCGCCTCGAACACGAAGACGATCGAGAGGCAACCCGATGAGCACTGTCGAATGGACCCAAGAGACGGCGCCCGCGTCGCGCCGTACCGTCCCCGAGCCACGACCGGCCGGCTTTGTCGCCGACGTCGTCTCGATCGCCGGACGTGCCCTTCGCGGCGCGACACGCGATCTCGAGGCAGTCACGCCGCCCATCTTCATCGCACTGTTCTTCTTTCTCGTCAACATCGCGACGTTGCAGCGACTCACCGAGAACCAGATCATCGGGTTCGACTTCAAAGCGTTCCAGTTGCCGACGGCGATCTTGCTCGGCGTCACCGGCGTGTCCCGTGCTCCTGCACTAGTACTCGATGTGCAAAATGGCTACTTCGACCGACTGCTGGTCACGCCGATACGACGTTTGGCCATCCTGCTCGGCCACATGGCCGCCGATGTCACCGTGGCCTGCGCGTTGATCATTCCGATCACCATCGTTGGTTTCATCCTCGGCATCCGTTTCGAGACCGGGCCGCTCGGCGTGCTCGCGTTCATCGCGCTCGGCGCGCTGTGGAGTCTGGCGTTCTCCGGTTTCGGCTATGCGATCGCGCTGAAGACCGGCAATCCGGCGGCGGTCAACTCGAGCTTCCTGTTGTTCTTCCCCTTCTTGTTCCTGACGAGCTCCTACGTGCCGCGCAATCAACTCTCGGGTTGGCTCGAGGTCGTCGCCGCCTGGAATCCGGTGACCTATCTGCTCGAAGGTTTGCGCTCGCTGGTCGTCGACGGATGGCAATGGGACGATCTCGCTAAGGCACTGCTGGCGATCGCCGTCGTCGGCGCCGCGAGCATGACGATGTGCTTCGCCGCACTCCGTGGCCGCATCAGCAGCAAGTGAAAGGGCCGCTCACATCGCCGGTGCAGGCGCCGGCACAGTCGCCATCGCGGCGCGTGCGGCGATGCGCGGACGAGCCAACGCGTAGAGGGCCATCGTCGCCCCGCACAACCCGCCCATCACGGCCAACGTCTGGCGCAGGCCGAAATGGTCCGCGAGGTATCCGATAGGCAAGGCCACCATCGAGCTCAATGAGAAGCCGAGCATCATGAGGGCCTGCACGCGGCCTTGATATTCGTGCTCGGCGAGCGTCGTGATCAGTGTGTTGTTGGATACCTGGAAGCCCGATGACGCCGCTCCGAGCACGAAGATCGCGATGATCGCCCAGAGAAACGTCGGGGCGATCGCCAACAACAACAATCCGACACCGAACGCAGTGCCGCACCACGCCTGGGTGAACCACATTGCTCGCGCCCGTACTCGGCCGGCAAGCCAAAACGACATCGACAGCGCCGCGACCGCGCTGCACGTGGACAGGAAACCGAACCCACCGGAGCCGCGGTCGAAGATGTCCTTCGCAATGCTCGGCAAGAACGCCACATAGGGCAAGCCGATGATCGCGATCGAATTGGCCACGATGACGAGCGCGGCCAGCCGGGGGCGGGCGCGCACGTGCCGTATACCGTCGGTGAACGACGACAGTGGGCGCTGCGCGGCCGCGGCGGCGCGTGGCGGGATTTTCGGTAGTCGTGCGGTCCAGTAGATCGACAGCGCGCACAAACTGGTCGTGATGATGTACACGCCGTGCGTGCCGATCGTCTTGATCCCGATCAGCGTGCCGGCCAGCGCGGGACCGAGTATGCGAGTGGTGTTGACACTCATCTGCGTCAGCACGATCGCGTTGGCCAGCAGGCGCCGCTCGACGAGCTCCGCGGTGAACGAGATACGCGCCGGGCCCATATTGGCCATGCCCGCGCCGTGCAGGACCGACGCGACGACGAGCATCCAGTACTCGAGGATGCCCATGCTGTCGGCGATCGCGATCAAGAGTGCGCCGGCCATGATGATGCCCTGCGCGACCATGAGCACGGTTCGTTTCGGGAACCGATCGGCGACGACGCCGCTCGCGATCGACGCCACGCCCATGGCCGCACCGAACGCCAGGTAGACGCCGCCGAGACCGGCATTGCTGCCGGTCAGCTCTTTGGCCAGCCATCCTCGGGCGATCTGTTGCGCGTGGGTCGCGAGGAAGATGATCATGCCGGAGAGGAACAGCGTGCGGAAGCGCGGTTCCTGCAAAGCCACGAAGCGACCGACTCGCGTGTGTTCCTTTTCCCCCACCGACTCGACCGTATCGGTACGGCCGCGGATGATCACGCAGTGTGACGGATTACATGTCGGACGCGAGTTGTCTCGCCGTGACGTGTGTCTCCGCGCGTTCGGTCAACGTTCGCGACGACGCCCATACAGCGAACCCTGCGGCAACAACGGTGATGCCGACGGCGACGAGCGTCGGAGCCGCCGCCCACGCGGCGCACACGGCCACCGCGAGTTGGGCGACGATGACGGCCCGGCGCACGCGATCGCCGGCCGCAGCGAAGCGCCGATGGAATGCGTAGAGATCGGACTGCGTTCGTAGTCGCGCACTGAGCAAAACGGTGAGCCCGCGAGCGAGCCCGAACAGCACGCCGATGATGAGCGCAACCCACGGGCTGGCGCTCAGCGCCGCGTACACGATCGTGAGCGGCACCGCCGCGGTCATGATGTACGTCGTGATGCCGACGCCGATCTGCCAGCCGAACCCGCCGCCGTAGACCCACGGCCGATAGCGCGAGAGCCAGTCTTCGTTCACTTGTCGCCGAAGGAACGGCGGGCCGAAGCCGAGCGCGCGGGCGTCGATGAGCGCGGCGGCGAACGAGGCCATCGCGGCGAGAGCGAGGGCACCGCGATGGCCGAGGCCGGCCGCGTCGACGATCACCGCCAGCCCAGCCGAGAGGCCACCGAGAGTGACGCCGCCGAGCACCGCGCCGGCGATGAACCAGCCCACCGTGCGCCGGTAGCGCTGCCTGCGTCCCGCTTCGGCAATGGGGTTGATTTGCGACAGCATCGATTGTCCGCACGGCGACCAGGTCGACCGTGTGGCGGCCGCGATGGCGACGACGACTGCGAGCACTACGAGCATGACATTCACGCGACGCGCGACCTCCCGGTGGGTCCGTCGACCGCTCACCCTAGGTGAGCCGTGGGCCGGTCCGCGGGACAGGCCCGAAATTGCGGGCGCATCGCCACCGCCGTTCGCCCAGCAAAGGTCCTGGGTCGACGCTTGCTTGCGAGCTTGGTCGAACAAAGGCGATCACCACCATCAGTCATTGCTACAAACGTGTGACAGCCTCCCGGCACTGCGAGCGCGACGGCGTGATAGCCCTATCGGTGCACGCCGAATGCGCGATTCGCGATGACGGGGTGCGTCATGTGATCTCCAACGGCCACAATGAGATTCGCCACGTGAATCTCGTCGAGGCGCCCGCGGGGCTTTGATTTGCGAACTTGTCGACGGCTCGCGGCAACTGCGTGCAGGCGGCATAGCATGACCGCAAGTGCTCAATGTGCGTGGAGGCGTCGATGGACGCAACCAACGACGCGAGACCCAGACCCGTTTCGAAGTCCACCGAAGAAATCCTGCTCGATTCGCCCGACGGTGTGGTGATCGTCGACGCGAACGGCATCATCCGCTCGATGAATCTCCCCGCGGAAGTCTTGTTCGGATACGGCCCGGCACAGCTCGTGGGCCAGTCGATCGCCGTGTTGATCCCCGAGGCCGGCGTTGCCGCGCGGCGCGACGACTTTGACGTTATTGCGTTGGGCGAGCCACCGGCTTCGGCGGCAGTCCGTGATAGCTCAGAGCGCAACAAGATCGAGGCCGAGTTCCCGGGGTTGCTCGGGGCGGCGCAAGATGCAATCGTGGCGGTGGACGATCAAGGTCTCATCCATCTCGTCAACCATCAGGCCGAGGCGCTCTTCGGATACGCGAGCGATGAGTTGATCGGGCAGCCGTTGGAGACGCTCATTCCACATCGAGCACGCGCGGCGCACGTGAAGCATCGCGCGGAGTACTTCGCGAACCCGACGGCGCGCGCGATGGGAGCCGGTTCCTCTCTTTCGGCCCGGCGCAAAGACGGCACCGAGTTCCCGGTCGACGTCTCGCTCTCGTCGACGGTAGTGGCAGATGAGGTGATCGTCTCAGCGACGGTTCGTGACATCACCGACCGCAAACGCATCGAGGACGAACGGGCCAATCTCGACGCGCGAGTTCTCGACGCGCAACGCGACAGCGAGCGGGCGATGCTCGCGGAGCAACTCCAGCAGGCCCAACGGCTTGAGACCGTCGGACAACTGGCCGGTGGTGTTGCGCACGATTTCAACAACCTGCTCGCCGGGATCATGAACTATGCGGGCCTTGTCTCGTCGAGCCTGAAGGCCGAGATGGCGACTCGTGGCTTGACCGAAGACGAATCGTTCGTGACGCTCGTGCAGGATGTCGATGAGATCACCAAGGTGGCAAAGCGCGCGGTGGCGCTGACACGTCAGCTGTTGATATTCAGCCAGCGCAAAGTCCTGCAACCGGAAGTACTCGACCTGAGCGCCGTCGTAGCCGATATCGGCGAACTGTTGCGGCGCACGATCGGAGAAAGCGTCGCATTGCACACCGCCTTCACTTCCGATCTGACGGGAATCAAGGCCGATCGCGGACAGGTCGACCAAGTCGTGATGAACTTGGCGGTCAATGCTCGTGACGCCATGCCCCACGGCGGCACGCTGCAGATCGAAACAGCGTCGTTCGACGCCGACGAGTCGTACTCGCGCTCTCATGCGATCGCGCCGGGCGCTTACGTTCGGCTGACGGTGTCCGACACCGGCACGGGCATGACCGCGGAAGTTGCGGCACGGGCCTTCGAGCCGTTCTTCACGACGAAGCCCAATGGTGGAGGCACCGGGCTCGGCCTGGCGACGGTCTACGGCATCGTCACGCAAGCCGGCGGCGCGGTCACGATCTCGTCGGAGGTCGACGTCGGGACGACGATCCGGGTCGATTTCCCGGCGACGCCCGACGCGGATGCCGCCCCTCGTACGGTGCTGCCCGACGTCCCGTCGGCGAAGGGCGAGACGGTCCTGCTCGTCGAAGACGAGGAGATCGTGCGCGAGCCCGTGCGGCGCATGCTGTCGAGAAGCGGGTACACCGTGTTGTCGGCACCGCATGCCGCCGCGGCCCTGGCCATCGTGCATGAGCACCGCAGCGAGATCGACCTGCTTCTCACCGATGTCGTGATGCCGGGAGGCTCGGGCAAGGCGCTTTGGGACGACGTCATCGATCTTCGTCCCGAGATCAAAGTGCTCTTCATGAGCGGTTACAACCAAGACCTCATCGCCAACGAGGGTGTGCTCGACGAGGGCGTCAGCTTGATCGAGAAGCCGTTCTCTGCGGACGATCTACTGCGCAAGGTCCGCGACGTACTCGACGTTGGTCCATAGCTTGGGACCAATCGAAGGCCTGCAGCCGACGACCAAGGTGTTGCTCGTCGACGATGACGACGACTTGCGCCTCAGCACTGCGCGAGTGTTGACCGGTCACGGCTACTTCTGCGTCGAGGCCGCAAACGGAGCAGCCGCCCTCGGAGTGCTCGACGTGCAGCACGATGTCGCGGTCGTGCTCTGCGATATCACGATGCCTGGCCAGTCCGGCATCGACCTTCTCGCGGAGCTGACCGCCGACTTCCCCGACGTCGCAGTGGTGATGGCGACGGGCCTCGACGATCCTCGCATGGCCGGAGCGGCGTTCGACCGTGGAGCATTCGGCTACGTGATCAAGCCGTGGGACACCAACGAATTGCTCATCAGCCTCGACAGCGCGTTGCGCCGACGCGATCACGAGTCGTCTCAGCGCCGTCACGTTCGGGCGCTCGAGCGCGCCGCCGCCGCGGCGAGGGCGGCGGGTGGGCTGCTCGACGAACTTCATCGGACCTACCGCGGACTGGGTTCCGATCTCACTCCCCGGGAGCGCGAGATCCTCGGGTTGATCGCCGCGGGATCGACCAACAAGCAGATCGCACGACGGCTCTATTTGAGCGTGAACACGGTGCGCAACCATGTGCGCAACATCCTCGCCAAGCTCGATGCCCATTCGAAGCTCGAAGCGGTCTCCACCGCGGTGCGCGAAGGAATCGTGGCCTACCCGAACGACTGAGTGCCCGGGCTGCCCTCCGCAGGGGGAAGGACCTACCGCACGAATGCGTCGGCGCGTGCGCGTGCGTTCAGATGGGCCCATTCCTCGAAAGCGGGCGGCGGCAGCGGTTTGCTGAGCAGGAAGCCCTGGATGTAGTCCGCGCCCATTGCCTGGAGAGCGTTCCGCTCGTCGTTCGTTTCGACGCCTTCTGCGACGATCGTGATGTCGATGGCGTGGCCCAGATCGGTGACCATGCGCACGAGCGAGGTGCCTTTGCGAAGGTCGAGTCGGCTGATGAACGAGCGGTCGATCTTGATCGTGTCGATCGGCAGCTGTTGGAGAGCCGCCAGCGATGTGTAGCCGGTGCCGAAGTCGTCGATGGCGACCCGCACGCCGAGCGCGCGCACCTCGTCGAGTTCCGCAGCGGCGGCAACGAGATCGGTGAGCAGTACGGTCTCGGTGATCTCGATGGTGAGCCGGTGCGGATCGATGCCGCTCTCTTCGAGCACGTTTCGAATGTGCTGGGGGAGCTGGCGGCTGAGCAGGTGCCGCCCCGAGATGTTGACCGCCACTTCGAGTCCGGCGAGATCTGCAACCGTCGACCAGACGACCAGCTGGCGGGCGGCTTCGGCGAGGACCCAGCGGTCGATCTCGATGATGAGCGCGGTTGCCTCGGCAACGGGAATGAACTCGTCGGGTTGCATCAGCCCGTGGCCCGGTCGATCCCAGCGGATGAGTGCTTCCGCGGCGACCATCTTCCCCGACGCGATATGCAACACCGGTTGGTAGTGCAACTCGAGCTCGTCGTTTGTCGGATCGGCCAGCGCCGCGGTGAGCGCGGTCTCGATGTCCTCGCGCTGGATCATCTGGCGCTGCAGGTCCGCGTCGAAGATCTCGATGTTCGACCCATCATGTTGCTTCGCCCGGTACATCGCGGCATCGGCGCGCGCCAGCAGCCGCGACGGGTCCTCAGGGCCGTCGAGTGTGAGGGCGACTCCTATGGCGGCGCCGACCGAAACGCTCAACGATCCGATTTCGATGGGTTGCGTGACCGTCTCGACGATCCGCCGCGCCAGTTCGGTTGCCTCGGCGACTCCGGCGATCGCCTCGGCGACGACCACGAATTCGTCGCCTCCGAGCCGGGCCACGAAGTCACCGCTGCGCATTCCGACCGACACACGCGAGGCAATCTGGCGTAGTACCTCGTCGCCGACTTCGTGACCGTGGCTGTCGTTCACTGCCTTGAACTCGTTGAGATCCACGAACAGTACGCCGGTCGTTGCACCGGTCCGTGCGGCGCGGTTCATCGCCGCTTGGATTCCGGTGATGGCAGCGGGCCGGTTCAAGATGCCCGTCAGCGAATCATGAGTGGCCTGGTGCGCGAGGTGAATCTGAAGGTGGTCGCGCTCGACGATCGAACCTGACAGCAACGCCACGGAACTCTCGAGTGAACGGCCGAGGCGCCCGGGCAGGGGCTCGCGCAGCGCGGCATTGTCGAAATCCAGGTGGGCCAGCGCATTGGCCTTCGCATCGAGCAACTGCAAGTTGGATACGAGGTCGGTGAACACGCTGAAGGCCACTCGAGTCTCGCGGGGCCCGTGATTTCGAGCTCGAGACGGCCCGATGTCGAGGTTGCCCTCGTTGACCGCATGAGCGAAGCTGGCCAGGTCCTTGAGCGGCGTCGAGATAGAGCGGGCAAGGCGCAGAGCGATGACGATCGACAACAGCGCCAGCGCGGCGGCACCCGCAGCCCACGTCACGAAGTCGGTGCGTTCCGATGCGGCGAGAAGTCGCGCCTCGTCGCGCACCGCAACGGCTGCTGTCGCGACGAGGCTCGCGAGAAACTCGTCGAGAACGAAATGACCGCGGAATGTGGCCGCCACCTTTTCGAGGTCGGGGGCATCACCGGGGGCCGTGAGCGGTTCACCGCGCACGGCGGCCTCGACCGCTCGGTAGAAGAGTTGGACTTGGGGATCTGCTTCGATCCGCTCGAGCTCGGTGACGATGCTGCGCACGCCGAGTACTCGGAGTGATTCGATGCGGTGCTGGTAGTCCGCGTTGCCTGCGCCCAGGCGGGCCAGCGCCGCGCCGGTCGATTGCGCGGTGTCGGAGGGTGAGGGGAACCAGATTGCACTCAGATCGACGACCCGCGGGGTTGCCGCATCCAGCGCGCCACTCGCTTCGCGCAGCGATTTCAACGGCGCGATCAGCGTGGTCTGACGCGCGTCGACCTCGAGCCGATCGAGCCCGCGCGTCTCCGCGTCGTCGACCGCCTGCCCGAATCCGTCGAGCCGCTGTACCGCGGCAGCCGAGGTGACGGCACCGGCGTCGATATCGGTATAGAGCGCCTGCATCGCGGCAGCGGTGACCGGGGTTCGATCTCCAAGTTGTCGGATGGCGTTATCGCCTTGTGCGCGAGCCGGAGCAATCTGTGAAGTCCAGTCGACGCCGATGAAGGTCGTTGCTTGGTCCGGCGTGACGCCGAGTTCGAGGAAGCGAACCGCGAACGCGGCAACGGATTGCTGCTCGCGAAGGGCATCGCGCAGCTCGACCAAGAGGGCCAGCTCGCCGACGCTTTCATCGACAGTGGCGGCGCGAGTTGCGGTCGACCAGTGCGCCATGACCGCAGTGCTGGCAAAAAGGCACAGGACAGTGACCGGCAAGAGCACAAGGGCGATGAGCCGGGCGGTGACGCCCGCGACGGGCCGGCGTCGAGTGGATAGCGCGCTCACCCCGGGTGGCGATGCCCGAGGATCGGGTCGAGGGTTCGCCATAGCGCGGCTGACCGCTGTTTTCCGAAGTGCCGCCATGCTCTCAGGTCGACGCGTTCGAACCTGCCCTGAATGGCGCGTTCGCGTCATCGTCGGTGGTCGACGCCGCCCGGTATCGACGATGAGGCCGTAGGTTTGCGGGCCGCGCGAACTTCGAGGTGCCGTGACAGGCCACCCGCGAAGTACACATGGTTCGAGCTTCACCGTGAAGCAAGATTGACGCCCGAAGAACAGGCAACGCTCATCGCAGGACTGCAGGCACTCAGCTCCAGAGGGTGACGTACACCGGTGGCCGGAAACGGCTCGCCGGCACTCCGCCGTCGCTGCGATGCATCGCCTGCATCGCGTCGGGGGTGCTCAAGAACCGACGCAGTGCGCTGGTTGCCGGTGTCCTTCGGTCGCTCGGCAGCATGGTCGCGTACCAATACAGCTCGAGCGGTGTCCCGTTCACGCGCAGCGGCACCAATCGCCGGCGATCGAACTCGCGTTGCACGAGATGGCCGATTGCGGGCGCGACACCCTGCCCGTCGGCGACTGCGGCGAGCGCGGCGGCTTGATTCGGGAACACCCGGATGCGTTCGACGGGCACGTGCAAGCGGGCGAGAAGGATGGCTACTTCGGTAGACGGATCCGCTCCTGACGGGTCGACGAGCCAATCCTCGTTGGTCAGTGTGTTGATGGGTACGGTGGGGCAGTCGGCCAGCCGGTGTGAAGGGCCGGCAACGACGACGAGGCGATAGCGGAACACGGGCTCGCTCACGAGTGACGCCGCGGCAGCACCGGTCAATCGTGGGCTGATGGGCATATCGGCCAACCGTTCGTGGAGCAGTGCGGTCATCTCGCTCGTCGCCGCGACTCCGACGGTCGCCTCGATGTTGCCATTGCGCGTGGTGAATGCTTCGAGCAACGGCGGCACTGCGAACTCGGCCGCTGTGCTGGTGGCGACGATGCGGAGGCGCTCGGGCGCGCCGGTCACCTGGCGGATCGCGGACTCTGCTTCCGCCGCCAGTGAGATCATCTGCGACGCGATACTCACGAGGCGCTGACCACCAGGGGTGAGGACCATGCCGTTCGGGGTGCGCGTCACCAGCGGGTCGCCCAAATGTTGTCGCAATACCGCGAGGGCACCCGAGACCGCAGGCTCGCTCACGTTCAGCGCTTGTGCGGCGGCCTTCACCGATCCGAGCCGTGCGACCAGTACAAACGCCTCGAGTTGCGTGAGGGTCACATCTGCATCATCGCACACCCACGCGCGCCCGCGAATCGCGCCTAAGCGAACGCTTAGGCGGCTATGGACGGGCGGGTGCTGCGGGTTGATGATGCGCAGGCGGCCCTGGGGGAACGGGCCGCGCAGGGAGGGGCGGACATGCAAGTACCCGCGCCGTTCGAGTACGAACGCGCCACCAGTGTCGACCACGCGCTTGCGCTGCTCGAACGACACGGACCTGAGGCCCGCCTCATCGCTGGCGGTCACAGCCTGCTGCCGATGATGAAGTTGCGGCTGTCTCGACCCGAGATGCTCGTCGACATCAACGACCTCACGGATCTCTCGTATATCCGAATCGAGCGCGACGAGATCGCAATAGGCGCGATGACACGGCACGCGGAACTCTTGGATTCGCCGCTACTCGCGGAGCACTACCAGATCTTCCGCGATGCAGAACGCGTGATTGCGGATCCGATAGTTCGCAACCGCGGCACGATCGGGGGTTCGCTCTGTCAGGCCGACCCCAGCGAGGATCTCTCGGCGGTCGGGGCTGCGCTACGAGCGACAGTGGTGATCCGGTCGTCGTCTACGACGCGCACGGTCGCGGCGCGCGAGTTCCACGATGGTCCCTACCAAACGGTGGTGGGACCATCCGAGATCGTTACCGAGGTGCGAGTGCCGATCCGTCCGGTGCGGGCAGCGCCTACGAGAAGGTCGAACGGCGAGCCGGTGACTGGGCCATAGCCGCCGCGGGAGTGTTCGTGCAGCTTCGAGGGGACATCGTGGCCGACTGCGGGATCGGTCTCACTGCGGTGGGTGCGGAGCACTTCACTTGCGCTGCGGCCGAAGACTATCTTCGGGGCAAAGCGGCAACGGCGGAGCACTTCGCCGCCGCGGGGCAACTGGCGCATGACCGCTGCGCGCCACAAGCGGACCAGCGCGGGCCCATCGAGTACAAGCGCCACCTCGCGCGTGAACTCACGGTTCGCGCGCTCACCCGCTCGGCGGCACGGGCACGAGGAGAGGACAACTGATGCAAGTAACCATGACCGTCAACGGACACGAAGTTACCGACGATGTGGAGCCGCGTCTGTTGCTCGTGCACTTCATCCGCAATCAACTCGGCCTCACCGGCACGCACTGGGGTTGCGACACTTCCAATTGCGGCGCGTGCGTGCTGTGGGTCGATGGCGTTCCAGTCAAGAGTTGCACGACACTCGCGGTGATGGCCGCAGGGCGAACGATTCGCACCGTCGAGGATCTCGAACAGGACGGCGCACTCGACCCGGTGCAGGAAGGGTTCATGAAAGAGCACGGCCTGCAATGTGGCTTCTGCACGCCGGGCATGATGATGACGGCGCGTTGGCTGCTCGACCGGGAAGCCAACCCCGACGAGACCACCATCCGCGAGTGCATCAGCGGCAACATCTGTCGCTGCACCGGCTACGAGAACATCGTGCGCGCAGTCCGTTGGGCAGCCACGCATTCGGCCAACGAAGGAGCGTCGGCATGACCGCCCCCACTGTGCCCGAAGCAGCACTGTCACCCGCGGGCAATCCGATGGGATTCGGCCGCATGATCCGCAAGGAAGATGCGCGGTTCTTGCGCGGTAAGGGCAACTTCGTCGACGACGTCAACCTGCCGGGAATGTTGCACGGAGCGGTGCTGCGCAGCGCCTACGCGCACGCGCGGATCGTCTCGATCGACACGAGTGCCGCCGAAGCACACCCGAAGGTCAAGGCGGTGATCACCGGTACGTTGCTGGAGTCGTTGAAGCTGGCGTGGATGC
Source organism: Acidimicrobiales bacterium (assembly GCA_035525225.1). Classification (GTDB taxonomy): domain Bacteria; phylum Actinomycetota; class Acidimicrobiia; order Acidimicrobiales; family WLNW01; genus DATLFA01. The sequence continues at coordinate 53,356 of DATLFA010000081.1, read as the reverse complement.
CGACGTTGTCGATGGACGTGCAATCGGTGTTGTGCACCGACAAGGTGCGGTTCCAGGGCCAAGAGGTGGCGTTCGTCGTCGCCGAAGACCACTACTCCGCGCGTGACGCACTTGAATTGATCAACGTCGAGTACGAGCCGCTGCCCGCAGTCTCCGACGCTCGTACCGCCATGGACCCGGTCGCACCGGTGATCCGCGACGATCTCGAAGGCCGCACTGACAATCACATCTACGACTGGGAGGCGGGGGACGAGGAGAAGTGCGACGCCGCCTTCGCCGCAGCCGACGTCGTCGTGCGGCAGTCCATGATCTATCCGCGCGTGCACCCGGCACCCATGGAGACGTGCGGGTCGGTCGCCTCGATGGACAAGGTGACGGGTCAGTTGACGATGTGGACGACGACCCAGGCGCCGCACGCCCACCGCACGTTGTACGCGCTCGTGGCGGGCCTGCCCGAGCACAAGATTCGCATCATCTCTCCCGACATCGGAGGCGGCTTCGGCAACAAGGTCGGCATCTATCCGGGCTACGTCTGCTCGGTGGTGGGGTCGATACTGACGGGCAAGCCGGTCAAGTGGGTGGAGGATCGTTCAGAGAACCTCATGTCGACGTCGTTCGCCCGCGACTATCACATGGACGGCGAGATCGCCGCGACGAAAGACGGCAAGATCCTGGGCCTGCGCGTCGATGTGCTCGCCGATCACGGTGCGTTCAACGGGGTTGCGCAGCCCACAAAATATCCGGCCGGCTTCTTTCACATATTCACTGGCTCGTACGACTACCCGGCCGCCCACTGCAAGGTCACCGCCGTCTACACCAACAAGTCACCCGGGGGCGTCGCCTACGCGTGCTCGTTCCGCATCACCGAGGCCGCGTACCTGGTCGAGCGCATGGTCGACTGTCTCGCCTTCGAGTTGAAGATGGATCCGGCTGAACTGCGGATGAAGAACCTGTTGCGTCCCGAGCAGTTCCCGTACACGACCCCGACCGGGTGGGAGTACGACTCCGGTGACTACCCGCGCGCGCTGCGGGAGGCGATGCGCATCGCGGGTTACGACGAGCTCCGCAAGGAGCAGGCCGACAAACGAGCCAAGGGCGAGCTGATGGGCATTGGCCTGTCGTTCTTCACCGAGGGCGTCGGTGCCGGGCCGCGCAAGCACATGGACATACTCGGTCTCGGGATGGCCGACGGCTGCGAGTTGCGCGTGCATCCGACCGGCAAGGCACAGTTGCGGCTCAGCGTGCAGTCGCAAGGACAGGGCCACGAGACGACGTTCGCGCAGATCGTCGCACAAGAGCTCGGGCTGCCGCCGGAGGACATAGAAGTGCTCCATGGCGACACGGACAACACGCCATTCGGTCTCGGTACGTATGGGTCGCGCTCGACTCCGGTGTCCGGCGCGGCAGCGGCCGTTGTCGCCCGCCGTGTCAAGGACAAGGCGAAGATCATCGCGGCGGCCGCGCTCGAATGCTCGGTCGACGATCTCGAATGGGAGCACGGCCGCTGGTTCGTGAAGGGCGATCATGAGAAGGGCAAGACAATCCAGGAGATCGCGTTCGCGTCGCATGGCAGCCTCGAGTTGCCAGAGGGCGTCGAAGGTCATCTCGACGCCACGGCGGTCTACAACCCGCCCAACCTGACATATCCCTTCGGGGCGTACATCTGCGTGGTCGATGTCGACAAGGGCACCGGTCAGGTCAAAGTGCGCCGCTTCATCGCCGTCGACGACTGCGGGCCGCGCATCAACCCGATGATCGTAGAAGGTCAGATTCACGGTGGTCTTGCAGACGGCATCGGCATGGCGCTGATGGAGGTGATGGCGTTCGACGAGAGCGGCAACCATCTCGGCGGATCGTTCATGGACTATTTGTTGCCCACGTCGATGGAGTGCCCGAGTTGGGAGTTGGGGGAGACCGTGACGCCGTCGCCGCACCATCCGATCGGCGCGAAGGGTGTAGGTGAATCGGCGACCGTCGGTTCCCCGGCCGCGGTGGTCAACGCGGTGCTCGACGCGCTGCAGTTGCGCCACGCGGAGATGCCACTGACACCTGCAGCGGTGTGGTGCGCGATCCAAGGCGATCCGATCACGCGACCAGACTTGGCCATCAGGTGACGGGCTGACCGTGAGGCGGGCTGTTCGATGAGGGGCGACGTCGCGGCCAGGGCCGACGAACTTCGTGCGCTACGCGTGCCGTTCGTGCTCGCGAAGGTGGTGCTGGTTGAACGGCCGACGTCGGCCAAGCCCGGTGACGAAGCAATCGTGCTTGCGGACGGCACGATGGAGGGCTTCGTGGGCGGCACCTGCGCGGAGTCGACGGTTCGTGCGCAGGCGTTGGCCTTGCTCGACTCACGCGAATCGTTGCTGATGCGGATAACGGCGGTCGTCGACGCCGACCATCCGGGCAAGCTCGTGGTGCACAACCCGTGCCTTTCGGGAGGATCGCTCGAAATCTTTCTCGAGCCCGTGGTGCCCGCGCCGCGTGTCGTCGTCGTGGGCGATACGCCCATCGCCCGCGCACTGGCCTCGATCGGCGAGCGACTCGGATACGAGATGGCACGAGGCAACCATGCGGCGGTTGGCGCCGCGGTGCCGACCGATGCGCAGGCAGTCGTCGTGGCCTCGCACGGTCGCGACGAAGAGGCGGCGCTGATCGCGGCACTCGATGCGGGTGTGAGCTATGTGGGCCTCGTCGCGAGTCGTGCCCGTGGCAACGCGGTGGTGGCCGCACTCGACGTGTGCGCCGCGCGAAAGGCCGCGGTGCACACGCCGGCGGGGCTCGACATCGGTGCCAGCACCCCCGAGGAGATCGCCTTGTCGATCCTCGCGGAGATCGTTGCGTCGAGGCCGCGCCCCACGGGTCGCGCGGTACCCGCCGACGGAGTCGGCTCGACCAGCACCGCACTCGATCCCGTGTGCGGGATGCAGGTCGCGATGGTCGATGCGTCGCTGCACTTCGATCACGGCGGCGCGCGGTGGTGGTTCTGCGGCAGCGGCTGTCTGCGGGCGTTCGCGGCCTCGCCGGATGTGTACACGACGTGACGCTCGCCGATCGGGTTCCCACTGTCGATGCGCTGCGTCGGCAACTCGACGCGGTCGACTACCTCGCGGACGAGGGTATGGCGACGGCAATGTTCTGCGCGGTGCGCCTGCCGCAGCCATTGTTGCTGGAAGGCGAGGCAGGGGTCGGCAAGACAGAGGCGGCGAAGGCACTGGCCGAGTTGCTCGACACGCCACTGGTGCGGTTGCAGTGCTACGAGGGCATCGACGCGGCAGAGGCGCTGTACGAGTGGAACTACCCGCAGCAATTGCTGGCGATCCGCGTCGCAGAGTCGTCTGGTGGGCAACTCGAGACCGACGACCTCTTCGACGAGCAGTACCTGATCAGCCGGCCCCTGCTGCATGCGATCCGCCACGCTGGCCCGCGCCCCGCAGTGCTGCTGATCGACGAGGTCGATCGGGCCGACGACGAGTTCGAGGCGTTCCTTTTCGAGATGCTGGCCGAATCGGCAGTCACGATCCCCGAGCTCGGTACGATCCGGGCCACCGTCGCTCCGATCGTCGTGCTGACATCGAATCGCACGCGTGACCTTCATGACGCGCTGAAACGACGTTGCCTGTATCACTGGATCGACTACCCGTCGCTCGAGCGCGCGGTCGAGATCATCCGGCGGCGAGTGCCGGCCAGCACGACCTCGCTCGCCGCGCAGGTCGCGGGCGCGGTGCAGCGCCTGCGCACTCTCGATCTGCAAAAGCCGCCGGGCATCGCGGAGGCGATCAACTGGACGCTGGCGCTCGAGTTGCTCGGCCTGGCGCGGCTCGACGACGACGTCACGTCGGCCACGCTGGGATCCGTCCTGAAGTACCGCGAGGACATCGATATCGCGCGCGAACACGGGTTGGCCTGGGTTGCCGGCGCGTGATGGACCGTGGTCTGGGTTCGATCGATCTGGCCGAGGTCGTCGCTCGGCTGGGGCGCGCGCTGCACGCAGCCGGCCTGCCGGTGACACCCGACCGCAGCGGCCGATTCGCTGCCGCGATCGACCTCGCGCGACCGGCCCGTGTCGATGAGCTGTTCTGGCTCGCGCGCGTCACACTCGTCAATGACCGCGCGCAGTTCGACGCATTCGACCGCGTGATGCGGCAGATCTTCGCCGGCGTTTGGGACCCGGCCGACTTCCGTGGAGCGGCCAACGTGGTGTCATTGTCGTCGCAGCCGATTCACGATGTCGCCACTCGTCCACGGCCTCGACCCTCGGCAGGGTCCCGCATGCCGTCGCCCCTGCCCGCGCCCGCCGCGCTGCGAGATTCCGACGAAGACGACGATGCCGACGATGGTTCGAGCGAGACACTTCTCGCAGCGATGAGCGAGGAAGAACGCCTGCGCTCGCGAGACTTTGCCTCGCTCACATCAGAAGAACTGGCCCGGCTGCGCGTCCTGATGAGCAAGCTGGCGTTGGCGCCGCCTCCGCGCCGCAGCCGCCGCAGCCGCCGCCACGCGCATGGACCGCACCTCGATCTGCGAGCCACGCTGCGCCGGGCGCACCGCAGCGCGGGTGACCCGGTCGAGCAGATTCGCCGCCGGCGCCGTTCCCGCCCGCGCCGCGTGGTGTTCATCTGCGACATCTCCGGTTCGATGGAGGCCTATGCGCGTGCGTATCTCCAGTTGTTGCACACCGCAGTTGGTGGCGCGCACGCCGAGGCCTTCGTCTTCGCGACACGACTGACGCGAGTCACGAGAGCGCTGCGCACGAACAATCCCGATCTGGCACTGCACCGCGCCGGTCGCGCCGCTCCCGATTGGTCGGGGGGGACGCGGATCGGTGACGCGGTCAAGACCTTCAACGACCGCTACGGGCGTCGCGGGCTCGCGCGCGGTGCGGTGGTCGTCGTGGTGTCCGACGGGTGGGATCGTGGCGATCCCGCCCTTGTCGGTCGCGAGATGGAGCGCCTCGCCCGCCTGGCCCATAGGGTCATCTGGGTCAATCCCCGCAGCGCGCGCGAAGGGTACGCGCCTCTCGTCGGCGGCATCGCGGCCGCACTGCCTTTCGTCGACGAACTCGTGAGCGGACATTCGATTGCGGCGCTCGACAGTCTTCTCGCCGCGATTGCCGCTCCGTAAAATGCGACGCGTGCCTGCCGCCGGCCGCGCGTTGCGGTCCTCGTAGCGTGGGTGCTGCTGGGTGGTGGGCGGTCGTGGGCTGTTGTTGGCGTTGATGTTGCTCGCGCTCGGGATGCAGGCATTCGGTTGGATGGTGCTGCTCACCGCGATCGTCGCGGTCGAGGCGAGAGTGGAGCGCCCCGATCTGGGGGCACGTGCCGCGGGAGCCGCGTTGATCGCCACCGCAATCCTGCGTTCGGTCGTTCACTAGGGGCCGCATGCCCCTGCACAACGAGTCAGGGTTCGCGTTGCAGGGTCGAGAGCAGCTGTTCGATCGACAGGGTCGCGATCGAGATGGACTGATCGGCGATGCCGTAGGGGAGCACGAGGATGTCGTTGTGCGCGAAGCCGCCGCACGAGTAGACGACATTGGGCACATAGCCGTCACGGCGAGTTTGGCTGGGCGCGAGTATCGGGTGGACGGATCGAGCGAGTACCCGCTGCGGTTCTTCGAGATCGAGGAGGAGCACACCGAGCGAGTACGTGCGCATCGGGCCGACGCCGTGTGTGAGCACGAGCCAGCCGGCGGCTGTTTCGATCGGCGAACCGCAGTTGCCCAGTTGCAGGATCTCCCACGAGCGATCGGGTACCTGGATGGTCTGGGCGGAGTCCCAGCGCCGGAGGTCATTCGAGAACGCAACCGCGTTCGTCTCCCGGTCCGAACGTGAAAGCGCGGCATAACGCCCGCCGATCCGTCGGGGAAAGAGCGCGAGCCCCTTGCCTGCTGCTGCTGCTCCGGAGATCGGTGACGCGGTGAAGGTGGCGAAGTCGGTGGTCTCCAGCAACTGTTGCGACACGTTGATGCCGTCGAAGGCCGTATACGTCGCGTAGTAGACAACTGCGCCGTCTTCATTCACGAATCGCACGAAACGGGCGTCCTCCATGCCGTGCGACTCGGCGGGGGCCTGGGGCCACAGGACTTGTTCGGAGATGTCGCCGAGGGGCGCGAAGTCGACCCTGTACGAGGCCCGCGCGATGTTGCGCAGGTTGGCGATGGTCGTGGCGGTATTGCGCCGCGTCGCACCGTCCGCTGCCAATCGGTCGATGCTCGCGCGGAGATCGGCGTTGTCGAAGCGATCTGGCAATGGGTCGAGCACGTAGGAGGCGTTCTCTCGGTCGTCGTCGAGATCGGCAAGCTTGCCGTGGAACACGTCCCGATAGTGGTGACCCGATGTCGTCGTGCCGAGTCGAGGAAAGGGACCTGGCGCGTCGATCGTGACGACGCCTGCTGCGGTGACCGTGCCGGTGCGAAACCCGATGGAAGAACGATGACCCTCGCCGACGCCCCGAACGCTGAGGACGAACTTCGCGTCGGCGCTGTTGTCCTGCAGTGGGTGCAGCACGGCAGAGGGGTTGCAGAGCGCCGCACCTTCGATCGAGTACTCGTGAGTGAATGTCGCACCGAGCAAGAGCTCGCGAGCCTTCGACAGGCTGACATCGGGATGGATGCGTGGCGTCACCATTGCCGCGTGATCGCTGAACGTCTGGTGCAACGATTCGTGACGGTGAGCGAAGCGGTCGTCTACATCGCGCAACGCCAGCGCGACATCCCCTTCGTCGAGCCCGAGGATGCGCTCGATCACCGGGGCCGCGCGCGAGTCGCCGGGGCCGACGTCTTCGCGGCCGGGTACGAAGAATCGGATGATGACACGCGAATGGTCGGGGCAGAGCAGAATCCCTGTCTCGGTGACGTCGGCGGTAGGGATCATGGTGAGGCTGCGAACGCACGAGCGCGCTGCATCGTGGAGATCAGTGCGAGCGTGGACTCGGCGCCTTGGTTGAGATTGACGCCCTCGGGTTGCAGCCCGTCGAAGCCGCCTCCGGATACGTCGTCGTACATCGGTAGGGCGGTGTCGTTGTCGCCGGTGAACCACTTCGCCGCGACCTCGACACCGCGCCACCAGGTGGGGTCGCCAGTGACGGTGTATGCCCGCCAGCAGGCGTCGGCCATCGTCGCGACCTCGATCGGCTGCTGGTCGAACATCGGGCCGATGTCGTCGGGCCCGCGTCCGCCGACACCGGTGGGGGACAAATGTCCTGCCGCTGTCTCGAGCGCGAGCAGCCACGCCAGCATGGTGAGGCCACGATCGAGCGCTGCAGCGTCGTCGAGCGCCGCGCCTGCGGCGATGAGTGCTTCGGCGATCGCCGCGTTGGCGTAGGCGAGACGCGGTTCGGGCCAGCGCCACGAGCCGCCCGGGATCTTACCGATCGCCGCAACGGTGTCGACGAGCAACGCGCGAGCGGGATCGTGTTCGACATCGTCGGCGAGGACGTCAGCGGCGCCGAGCGCGGCGAACGCCATCGCGCGCCGCCATGGCGATCGCTGCCGGACGCTGCAGTCGAAGCCCTCGAGGGCGCGTTGTCGGATCGTGGCGTCGCCGTGGTGGACAGCGGTCGCGCCGAGGCCCCACACGGCGCGGCCCCAGCAATCGTCGGTACCGAACGTGTCGGTCCAACGACCGCGCTGGTCCATGCGGTTGCGACAGCGGCCGTCGATGTGCTGCGCACCAAGCACGAACGTGAGCGCGAGACGGCTCAACAAGTGAGTAGAACCCTGGTCACGCTCTCGTGAGGTCACGACGAGCAGACGGGCGTTGTCGTCGACGCAATAGCCGTGTTGCTCACGGCGCACCGGCCCCTCGGCATGCTCGAACAGACCACGATGGTCGCTCATGCGACGCACGTGATCGAACGCCGACGTGTGGGTTCCGATCATGTGGCGACCAGTTCGCTGTGCTCCATCAACTCGTCGGACAAGCGAGCGTACTGACGAGCCACGGCCGACCAGCTGAGCGATGGCGCGAGGCGCCGGGCCTCGGCCGCCATCGATGCCAGCAGGCCGGCGTCGGAGGTGACCGAACGAATCGCCTCGGCCATGGCCAACGGGTCCGCGTGGGGTATGACGATGCCGGCTCCGCTTGCGAGCAACTCGACCGCGTGCGGGAACGCAGTCGCGATCACGGGGCGTCCGGCGGCGATGGCGTCCACGAGAACGCCCGACGTGACCTGATCGCGGGAGTCATAGGGGAGTATGACAACGGTTGCCGAGGCGACGAACCGGGTCAGCTCCGCGAGATCTCGGTACGTGTCGTCGAAGGTGATCGAGGCGGCGGTGCCGGCGGCCCAAGAGCGTTGGATAAGCGAGCGTCGATATTCGTCGCCGTGTCGTGCGAGCACCTTTGGATGGGTGACGCCGGCGATGGTGTAGCGGGGGCGAGGACGGCTTTCGCCGAGCAATGCCAGCGCATCGATGGCGTGCTCGATGCCTTTGCCGGGACCGAGCAGCCCCCATGTGAGCAACTGCGGGCGTGCGGGGTCGCGATGATGAAGCTCGCCACGGTGCTCGTGCTTCGGTACCGATGCGCCGTGCGGAATGGTGATGACCTTGGTGCGGTCGATGGAGTACGAGGCGATGAGCCTTGTGAGCGCAGACTCGGTCATCACGACCACGCGGTCGGCAAGGTCGCCGATGGCTTCGAGAACCGATCGCTGGTTCGTCGTCGGTTGCAACGGGACGGTGTGAAAGACAACGATCGTCGGCACTTCTAGGGCCTTGAGCAGATCGATGACCTCGTCACCGTCGGCTCCACCGTAGATGCCGTATTCATGCTGGATGATGGCGACATCGCACTGCGACAAGACGGCCGCGACGTCGCGAATCGACGAGGCGTCGCCATTGATCATTTCGGCGGCGACGGGGCGGCCGCCGGCCGCGCTCTCGTGGCCGTCGTCGATACGCACGACGTCGACACGGTTGCCGGCGCGCCGGAGTTCGTTCTCGAGTGCGGCAGCGAAGGTCGCGAGGCCACAGATCTTCGGTGGATAGGTGCTCAAGAGCCCGATACGACGATTCGTTGGCGCGATTGCAGAATGCATCGTTGGACGGGCTTGCATCGTGTCTCCTCGACTCGAGAGGTCGAGGCGTCGAGCATGTACGAGGCGACAGCGCTACCGGCCGTCCTGCCCAAACGAGGCGACTCTTCCCAGAAGAAAAGCCATTGTACCGGTGTGGCTACGGTGATCCTTTCTTCCCCGTGCTGACCTGGTGTTGCCGGGCCGGACCGGGAACAAATCTGCCTCGTCATCCCCGCGCGGCGGGTGAGGCCGGATACGATGGGAACCGGCGTGTGCATCCCACTGCAGCGCCGACGGCCGCAACGCCCGCTCACTACGCGAGACGGGCGTATGCCAACACACCGTCGACCGGTGTGTCGACCGAGCAAGTACGCGAGGGCGAGGGGCGCCCCGCCGGGCTGGCTCGATGCGGCGAGCACCGACGCGGTGCACAGGTCGCAGCCGAGCGGTGGGACGCGACGGCTCAGGACGGATACGGATGCTGGACGTACGACAACTCGAAGCGGGGATCTGGTCGATCGCCGACGGCCGGGCCTCGGAGGATGACTTCGCACTCGTTCACGCCGACGAACGGGCCTCGCTGGCGGTACTCGACCGTTTGATCGAGGAGGCCGAGGACGACCTCGAGTCGGTGCGCAAGTTGCCCGGCGACGAGCGTGATCAGGTCGTTGCCGACTTGACCGAAACGCTCGAAAGCCTGCTGGCGACCGCCGCTCGATTTCGCCCGCGATCGACGCCGACGCGGCAACCACGGACCAACCGCGACGACTTGGGTGACGAGTTCGGGGACGAGTTCGTTGCCGTCCCCTACGAGGCCCTCGAGCCCGACGAAGTCAAGCTGCAAGCATCGTGGTCCGAAGGCCTCGTCGTGGTCTGGGCCGCTGCCCGCGGCGCACCCCCTGAGTTGAACGACGCGCTCGCAGGGCGACTGGAGTCCATCGGGGGGCCGCCGGTGGGCTGGCAACTCCACCCGGGCGTCGCGTTACCGGGTGGCCAACGTGCCGAAGCACTGGCGATCCCGATGAAAGACGCGCTGGGCTGGCTCATCGCGGTCAGCGGCGGTCACGGGCGCGACGGCGCCGGTCCGAGCCTGCTGTGGCTCAGCCAGGTGGCGCTCGAAGGTGTCCGGCTTGCTGCTCGCGGTTCGATCGTGCCCGGTGTGCGCCTCGCGAAGAAGCCCGAAGGTCGAATGATCGACGCGTCGGTGCATTGGCTGCCCGCCCTCGTCGACAGTCCAGCGATCGAAGCGCTCGTCGCGGCGATGCCATGCACCGTCGTGGCCCTCGGTGGCGGCGACGGACGAGTCACGACGACGTCGGTAATCACGGCCGTCGTAGAGGCGATCGTGACCGAAAGTGTCGAGCGCATGGAGTTGCCGGCAGCGCCTCCGAGCGCAAACACGCCAACCGACTTTGCCGACACGGTGATCGCCCGCATGGACGGCTCTGCGTTTCGTGTGCACTCTGGCCTGGCGAGCGATATGTCGCGACGGTTCGATCAGTGGTCGCGTACCGTCACGTCGCCGGCGCGTCCGAAGCTGATCGTGCAACTCGACGCACCCGACTCCGGCGGTGTGTGGCTCGTGTCGGTGCACGCTCCCGCGGGCAAAGGCAAGATCCTTCCGCTCGACGAAGCGGTACGCACCGACCGGGGTGCCCGTCCGGTCACCGCCGAATGGGCGAGACTCACACGACTGCTGCCCGCGCTCGATCGCGCGGGCGCGCGCCGCCGCGGGCATGTCGCGCTGAGCCAGGACGAAGCCTGGGATTTCATGACCGTCGTCGGTCCCAACCTCGCGACCGTCGGCTTCGACGTGCGCGTGCCGGCGTTGTCGCGACGCAAGGCCACGGCCTCGCTGCGCCTCTTCGCGGAGACGCCCTCGGGTTCGGTGGTCGGAGCGCATCAGCTCAGCAACGTCGCGTGGTCCGTGCTCTTCGACGACGTCGAGCTCACCGCGGCCGAGGTGGCCAAGCTCGCCCGACAGGCCCGCCCGCTCGTGCAGTCACGCGGCCGTTGGATCGAAGTAGATCGCGTCGATCTCGAACAAGCGGCCGTGGCACTCGCGGAGCGCGCGTCGGTTACACAGTTGACCGGTGCCGAGATCCTGCGTCAGAGCATCGGTCTCGACGGATCAGGACTCGCGGGCGGCGTCCGTGTCGATGGTGACAGCTGGGCGAACGACATCGTGCGCCGCGCAGGTGAGGCGTCCACCGCGCCGGTCACCGAGCCAAAGGGCTTCGTCGGACAGCTGCGCACCTACCAGACCGAGGCGCTTGCGTGGATCGGGTTCCTCGATGCCGTCGAACTCGGCGGATGTCTCGCGCTCGACATGGGCCTCGGCAAGACGCCGACGGTGCTCGCGCATCTTTCGCACACTGCCGGCGACGGCACCGCGCTCGTCATCGCGCCGGCGGCGGTCGTCGGCAACTGGGCTGCAGAGGCGGCGCGATTTACACCCGGGTTGCGGGTGGTCGTGCACCATGGGGCCTCGCGTTCATCCGAGCACGAGCTCGCGGCCGAGATCTCGGGTGCCGACATCCTGATCACTACCTACGCGACGGCGGTTCGCGATATCGACGCGCTCGTGACGACGACGTGGAGTCGCATCGTGCTCGACGAAGCGCAGGCCGTCAAGAATCCGGCGAGCGAGACCTTCCAACAGTTGCGCCGCATACCGGCGCGCACGCGCATCGCGCTCACGGGCACGCCGATCGAGAACGGTCTCGGCGACCTGTGGTCCATTCTCGACTTCACGAACCCCGGCCTCGTCGGCTCGCGGCCTTCGTTCCTCGCGCAGATGTCCGGTGATGGCGAGGCCGCGCTCCGTGCGCTCAACGGGATCCTTCTCTTCCGCCGCACCAAGGCCGAGCCCGAAGTCGCGGCCGAGCTTCCCGACAAGATCGACGAGCTCGACCACTGCACCATGACGACCGAGCAGATCGGGCTCTACCAAGCGGTCCTCGATGACCTCGTCGCGAAGGCCGACAGCGATACCGGCGAAGCCAAGCAGGGCGCGATCCTCGCCGCCATCACGGCGCTCAAGCAGATATGCAATCATCCGGCCGCGTATCGTGACGACGGGCGGCCACTCGCCGGCCGATCGGGCAAGTTGGCCCGACTCGAAGAGATCGTCGAATCCGTTTTCGCCGCCGGCGAACGCATCCTCGTCTTCACCCATTTCGCGACATGGGGCCGCCGTCTGGCCGACCACCTCACCGAGGTCACCGGTGTACCGATCGCGTGTTACGACGGCAGCCTCGCGCGGGGTGTGCGTGATCGGCTCGTCAACGACTTCCAGACCGGTACCGGCGCGGGTGCAATGGTGTTGTCGCTGAAGGCCGGAGGCACCGGGCTCAACCTCACCGCGGCGAACCATGTCGTGCTGTACGACCGCTGGTGGAATCCCGCGGTCGAAGACCAGGCGCGCGATCGCGCGTGGCGCATCGGGCAGAGTCGTACGGTGATCTCGCACCGACTGGTGTGCCCCGGCACCGTCGACGAACGGGTCGAGCAGGTCGTTGCCGGCAAGCGCCACATTGCCAACGTCGTCCTGTCACGTTCGAGCTCCCTCGCCGATTTGAATACCGAACAACTCCGCATCGCACTCGGGCTGCGACCCGACGAGCTGCTGGCCGAGGACGAACGATGAGCCGATCGCAGCGCCCCCGTCCGAATCAACGCCGTCGCCCTCAGTCGAAGCGCCCCACTCCCGTCGATATCTGGCGGGTGCCGCGACCCCTGCCCGAGATCGAGCGCATCGCGCTGTCGCACGATGCCGGTGCCCTCTTGCGATCGTTGGGCGACCCACCGATGAACAACGGAAACCTCGCGGGCCATTACTTCAACGCGGTGATCGAGCGTGCCGCGGCCGTTGCGGGCGCGTTGGCGCTCAGCGCTGACTTGTTCGCCGAACCCGAAGGCAACTGACGCAGTCAATAAGCCATTGCAGCGCGAATCCGCGACCGCGGAACACGTAGTCGCACGTCGAGTTGGTTTCGCGTGGGTTGTCCGCCGGGCCATGCCCGCACTGCGAGCTCATCGCGGGTCACCATGGTGCCGAATCGCTCGATCAGGACCCCCACGAGACGCGCTTCGATAGGCGAAAGAGGGATCCAACGGCTGCCGACAGCGAACCGCCCGCTCTCGTCGAGCGAGGGCTTTCGCAATCGCGCGGCTCGCAGTTGCAACGCTTGCACTCGCGCGTTCACCTCTAGCCGGTCCGACGGTATGCGAACCCAGTCCTGTAACTCTTCGTCGCTCACCGGAGGTTCATCCGACTGCGACAGCATCAGCAACCGGGGCAGGCCCGCGGCCCGGCTATTCGCAATTGCCAAGAGGTACCGCGGAGAACGAGCACGAGCCGGACGGATCGGTGTTGGACCGATCCGTCCGGCTCGTTGCAAGACAGGGCGGTGGCTATGCGTAGGCAGCCTCTGCGTGGAGGTTGATGTCGAGGCCTTCGGTCTCCACATCTTCGGACACTCGCAGTCCCATCGTCATGTCGATCGCCTTGGCGATGATGAAGCTGGCGACGAACGAGTAGGCGAGGGTCACGACCGAAGCGACGATCTGATCGAGCAGGAGGTCGCCGCCGCCGCCGAGGAACAGGCCTTCGTTGACCACTGCGCTGTTGATCGCATTGTCGGCGAAGAAACCCAGCAGGATGGAGCCGACAAGGCCGCCCACCAGATGCACTGCGATCACATCGAGGCTGTCATCGAACTTGAACGCCTTCTTGATGCCGAGTGCGAGGTAGCACAAGACGCCGGTGATGAGCCCGATGTAGACGGGGGCCATACCACCGACGAAGCCGGCACACGGGGTGATGGCGACGAGACCGGCGACGGCACCTGATGCGGCACCCAGTGTCGTTGCGTGGCCACCCTTGATCTTCTCGATGGCGAGCCAACCGAGCATCGCTGCCGAGGCTGCGAGGAACGTGTTCATGATGGCTTGGGCGGCAACACCGTTCGCGGCGAGTGCTGATCCGGCGTTGAAGCCGGCCCAGCCGAACCACAAGATGCCGGTACCGAGGATCGTCAGCGGCAGGTTGTGCGGTGGCATGGGTTCCTCGCCGTAACCCTTGCGGGGGCCGAGTATCAGCACGAGTGCCAGCGCCGCGGCGCCGGCATTCATGTGTACGACCGCGCCGCCGGCGAAGTCGAGGGCGCCCATGTCGGCGAGCCAACCACCGGCGAACACCATGTGCGCCAGCGGCGCGTACACCAACACCAGCCACACGCTGATGAACACCGCATAGGCGGAGAACTTGAGGCGATCAGCAGTTGCTCCCGTGATCAGCGCGGGCGTGATGATCGCGAACGTCATCTGGTAGGCGCAGAACAGTACGAATGGAATGGTGAGCGCTGACAGCGGTTCTGTGAGCGCCGAGCCCGGACCGACGTCCTTCATGAACGCGAAGTCGAAGTTGCCGATCACGCCCGCGTTGCCGGCGTCGCCGAAGGCGAGGCTGAAGGCAATCGCGGCCCAGAGGATCGCCAATATGCCCATCGCGAAGAAGTTCTGCATGAGCATCGTGAGCACGTTCTTCGAGCGGACCATGCCGCCGTAGAAGAACGCGAGTCCCGGTGTCATGAACAACACGAGGGCTGTTGAGATCAACACCCACGCGGTATCGCCTGTGTCCACGTCTGCTCCCTTTGTCCGTGATTGGGTTGTCAGATTGGGACGTAATTGTTTCGAACAGATTTCGCGGTTGCTACGTAAGGATGAACGTCAGATAGGGCGTTCGGATAGACCGTCGAACGACACCGCGTGCCTGTTCAGAGGGCACGAGCGCCGTCGGTGGAGCATGGCCGCATGGCCGCTTCGTCGCGTGAGCGCGGTTGGGCGCCGGCATTCGAACGCGGTCACGCAGTCGCGCTGCGTCAACGGCAAAAGACCTGGTGCCACTCTGTGTGGTGATCACGATGACCTCGTGCGCGTCGCGTCGAAGGCGCTGTCCAGGGCCTGCGCGCGTGAGGGTTTCATGTTCGGGAGGTCGCGGTCGACTGCCTGTGCGGAAGATGATGCACATCTTGCGTCGTCCTGACCTTCTTTGGCCCGCGACGACGACGCATTGCGAACGCGCTGGCAGACCCATCGAATACGGTAGGTCGATGACGACGAAGCTGACCTCCGATGTCGAACGCGAGATCGAGTCCCACCGGCGTGAACTGACCGGCTACTGCTATCGCATGCTGGGGGCGCGCAGCGAGGCCGAAGATGCGGTGCAAGAGACCATGGTGCGGGCATGGCGCTCGATCGGTGGCTTCGAGGGCCGTTCGTCGTTGCGGTCGTGGCTCTACCGCATTGCGAACAACGTGTGCGTCGACATGCACCGCAGCCCGCAACGACGGGCGCGGCCGATGGAAATGGGTCCGTCATCGACCAACGCCGACGCCGTCCTCGGGGCCCCATTGGCCGAAGGCGCGTGGATACAGCCGATAGCCGACGAGCAGGTCATCGCCGTCGACGGCGACCCCGCCGAGGTGGCCACGGCTCGTGAGTCCATACGTCTCGCGTTCGTGGCGGCGTTGCAGCACCTGCCGCCCAAGCAGCGGTCGGCCCTCATCCTCTGCGAGGTCCTGCGCTGGCAGGCCACCGAGGTCGCCGAGTTGCTCGACACCAGTGCGGCCTCGGTCAACAGCGCGCTGCAGCGGGCGCGGGCGACGATGGCGGCCATGCCGATCGAGTCACTCGACCCGACCGTCGACCCGCAACATCAGGTGCTGCTCGCCCGCTACGTCGACGCGTTCGAGCGCTACGACATCCCAGCGCTCGTCGGACTGCTACGCGACGACGTCGTCTTGTCGATGCCGCCGTTCGACCTCTGGTTGCGTGGCGCTCAGGAGTTGGCCGGTTGGTTCCTCGGAGAGGGCATCGTGTGCAAGGGCGGCCGTTTGTTGCCGATCAATGTCAACGGCACCGCCGGGTTCGGCAACTACCACCTGATACGTCCCGGGCTGTGGGAGCCGTGGGCCATCCAGGTGATCGAGGTGACCGGCGGCAAGATCTCGGGCCACCACAATTTCCTGTACCCCGACTGCTTCGCCGACTTCGGGCTGCCGCCGCGCATCGAAACCTGAGCGGCCTCGCCTCACAGACCGAGACAGTCGCCGAGACCGACGAACTCGATGAGCGCTCGCGTCTCGGGGTCGACGTGGTCCAGGCGCATCGACCAGCCCCTACGGGCCACGGCAACCCGCAATCGCAGCAGGCCGTCGATCAGCACGAGGTCACACCGCACTCGGTGGGCGATCGGGCCGAGTAGGACCTCCTGGTCGCCCACGACGAGCACGACGACCGCTCTCTGTGGGTCGTCGGCGCCGGGCATTGTCTTCGTAGACGACGGGCGACGGCAAAAATCACCGCCTGGGCGGGGCGAGAGCGGCGTGATGCCGGATCCAGGGTGGCCTCGGTCATGCTGTTGCCGCCTCGGGCTCGTGGGGATTGTCGATCCAATCGTCCTCATCGAGGTGCTGCCACGGCTGCCGTTCGGGATTGCCGAGACTCCAACGGCGCTGGATGGAACCACCACAGATCTTGCACTTGATGACTGGCTTGGATGCTTTGGCCATGAGTACTCGGTTCTCGACAGGTCGTTCGCGTGGTCGGTGAGCGCGTCACAGCGGCGCTCAGGTGTATCGCGGCTCCAGTCGATTCTAGGTGGGCGAATGTCGCACGACCCGCTGCGGGTCGAGAATCACGGTCACAGACGACCGAGCGGCACGCCATAGTGGGCGTCGTAGGCATCGAAATCGGGCCGCATCGTGCGATCGCGGAACTCGGCCATGGTGTGCGGCCACTGGGTCACGATGCGTCCCGACGGGGTGCGGTAATAACCGTGGCACGCGGCTTGCCAGACCTCGACCTTGTCGATGTCGCGTTGGAGTTCCTCGTTGTACTGCTCCATCACGTCTTTGCGTACCTCGAGCCACGCCAGGCCCTCGTCGGTCATGTGTTCGAGTTGGCGCAAGATGTACGCGACCTGGCATTCGATCATGAACAGGATCGACCCGTTGTTGGTGTTGGGCCCGTAGAGCATGAAGAGATTGGGAAACCCGGCGGTGGTGATACCCAGGTATGCCTGCGCGCCGTCGTGCCATGCGTCATTGATGCGCTGGCCGCCGCGGCCCACGACATCGAGGGCCGATAGGTAGCGGGTGGTTTTGAAGCCCGTTCCGAGAATGATCGTGTCCACCGTGCGCTCGACACCGTCGGCGGTCACGATGCCGGTGGGTGTGATTCGTTCGATAGCGTCGGTGACCAACTCGACGTTGGGTTGGTTGTAGATCGGGTAGTAGTCGTTCGACGAAAGCGGGCGATGACAGCCCCACGGCACGTGCGGCGTCAATCGCCGACGTATTTCGGGGTCGATGACCGTCTCGAGGTTCTTGAGCCCGGCTTCTTCGGCCGCCCGCAGCATCTCCGGGTCCGAGAAGGTGATGACGCTCTCGACACGCCGCCACACGTCCCACCGTATTTGACGCGCCGCGACCGGATCGGTGCGGAAGTGGTCGAGCTGTTCGGCGGTGAACGTCTCGTCGACCTTGGGCAGCACCCAGTTGGCCGATCGTTGGAACACGTGGAGTTGCCCGGCGCGGCTGGCAACGGTCGGCAGGAACTGCACCGCGCTCGCAGCCGTGCCGATGACGGCCACTCGTTCACCGTTGAGGCTGTGGTCATGATCCCAACGCGCCGAGTGGAACATCCTTCCCGCAAAGGAGTCGATTCCGGGGATGTCTGGGTAGTTGAGATCGTTGAACATGCCGAGCGCACTGATGACGATGTCGGCTTCGATCTCTTCGCCGGTGTCGGTGACGACCCGCCACATCGTGCATTCGTCGTCCCATAGAGCCGCCGTGACCGTGGTGGACAGGCGTAGATGGGGTGCGAGCTCGTATTTGTCGACACAGTGACGCATGTAGTCGAGGATCTCGGGCTGTGTGGCGTACGGCCGAGTCCAATCGCGTTTGATCTCGAACGAGAACGAATACAGGTGCGACTGGATATCGCAGGCGCAACCGGGATAGCGATTGTGGTACCAAGTGCCACCGATGCTCGGGGCCTTGTCGATCACGGCGAAGTCGTCGTAGCCCGCGTGCTTGAGGCGGATGCTCGCGCAGATGCCGCCTGGCCCCGCGCCGATGATCACTACACGTTTGCGCTTGTTCATATCGTCGGTTGTTCTACCACTCCGCGTTTCGGTCGGCCCACGGGACCGCCCGTCATTACGCAGACTCCATGGCCAGCAGTGCCCGCTTCGTCTCGGTGCCCCCCAGATACTGGCCGATGGAACCATCGCTGCGCACGACGCGGTGGCAGGGGACGACGATCGGCAGGGGATTGGTCGCGCAGGCGCTGCCCACGGCGCGTACGGCCGCGGGACTACCGGCCGCAGCCGCGATCGCGGCGTAGGTGGCGGTCGCGCCGTACGAAATGTGGCACAGACGGTCGAGAACCGTCCGGCGAAAACCGTGCGCGAGTTGTAGATCGATCGGCAACTCGAAGTGGTGGCGCCTTCCAGCGAAGTACTCGTCGAGTTGCGCCGCCACACGGTCGAGTCGTCGCGGACCGCGCAAAATCCGCGGACTGATGCTCGCGGCGAGTCGGGCCAGGACCGCATCGTGTCCTTCGAGATCGAACGCGACGCGGACCAGACCTTGGGCGGTAGCCGCGACGAGCAACGGCCCATACGGGCTGTCCACGGTGCGATAGCTGAGGTCGAGCAGCTCTTCGCGCTCGGCCTTGTCCACGAGCCGCTCGTGGAGCCGATCGACGGTGCCGGTGTCGGGCAGCGTGATCGCGTCGAAGAGTTCGCTGATCGTCCCTGCTTCGTTCGTCGTCATGATTGCGTGCCTCTCGAGTAGTTCTTGCGTAGGTTTGCGATGCCATCGGCGGCGCTGCGTCGCGCCGCCGCCTCGCTGGTCTCGAGCAGTACGCCGACTTCCGCGTACGGAAGGTCGGCGAGGTAGTGATAGATCACCGCGGCCTGCTGCTTGGCCGGCAGTGCTTGCAGTGCTGCCCGCAACTGCGTGTCGAGCGGCGCCGAGATGTGGTCGCTCGTCGCGAACTCGGGCAGCGCGGCGGTGGGCACCGGTGCCCGGGCGGTCGCGCGGATCTGATCGATGGCCTTGCGATACGCGATGGTGACGAGCCAGGCGCGGACATTGCTGTCCGGGCGCAGGCCGGGGTATGCCCGCAATGCGGCGACAAACGTCTCCGCCCACGCATCGTCGGCATCGGATGGGCTCAACATGGCGCGGCACACGCGCAGCACGACAGCGCCGTGTTCGGCCACCACCTCTTCGAACGGTCGCACGATCGCTTCAGCTACCACAGTCACGTCATGTAAACGAACTGGCGCCGCTCGGCGTGAGGAGGTGGAGCGTTAGCTGACAGCGAAATACCCGCAGTGAGATGGTGGTGAACGCGTTGGGGGCGTAACGGCGGAGTGGTCCCGAGTGCCCCTGTACCGCCCGCGGGGTTGGGCGCGAACCCGAACGTCGCTGCCGCAGGGACACTCGCGTGACCCGAAGCGGGCAGGGCTGTGAAACCAATCGCCGCGAGCGACATCGAGGCGACAAGCAGGAGCCTGCTGATGGACCGCCACCTCGTACGCGCTCTGTTCATGAGTGATCTCCCTGGATCGTGGACCAGTCGTGCGTCGGCAGGCTCGAGTTCCCGCGAAGCGATGGAACTTTTCCGCTCCGCGCGATGACTGGTAGTCGATATGCGCAGATCCTCGGTCGCGGTTGCGGTGATTGCCGCGCTGTTCATTTTGTTGCCGTCATCGCCCGCGAGCGCGCACGCGACGTTCGTCGGGGCCCCCAATGGCTATCCCGCCAACAGCGAACAGACACTCACGATGAACGTGCCCCATGAGCGCGAAAACACCACCTACAACGTCGCGGTGTCCGTGCGCATACCGGCGAGTTGGGGTGCGTCGTCGTGTCAGAGCAAACCCACGTGGACGTGTTCGATCGATGTCGTCGAAGGTCGCCAAATCTTCCGGTTCGCCAAGAACCCGGGGTCAGAGGTCGCCGAGGACGAGACGTTCCAGTTCGCGGTGCGCACCGCGCCGGCGGCGGGAACGTTCCCGTTCGAAACGGTCCAGACGTACAAAACCGGCGAGGTCGTCTCCTGGATCGGCGCGGCCGGCACCGCCAACCCGGCGCCGATGCTGTCGACGTTGCCCGGCGGAACCGCGCCGCAGTCCACGCCGCCGACGACCAATCCCGACGCGCGGCCGACCACGACGACCGGCGCGCCCGCGACAAGTGTCGCGACAACGACCTCGACTCTCACAACGAACACGACGATCGCGAATGCGATCACGACGGCGACGTCGTCGGCCACCACGACGATCGCGACCACCGATTCCGACGACGATGACGAAGACGGTGGCGGGACGACCACCGTCGGGTTGGTGGCATTGATCGCGATCGGCGCGGCGGGTGGACTATTGGTTTCGCGTCGCTACAGCCACTCTCGCCGGCGGAACACCGCGTAGAGGCTGCCCGACACCAAGACGATGAGTGCCGCGGAGACCATGACACCCCAGTCCTTGCCCGAGCCGGGGTAGGGTAGGTTCATGCCGTAGTACCCGGTGATGAGGGTCGGCACCGCGATGATCGCCGCCCAGCTGGTCACCTTCTTCATCACTTGGTTCTGGCGATAGTCGCGCAGGCTCAGGTTGGTCTCGACGATGGTGCCCACGAGATCGCGCAGCGCATCCGTGGATTCGGTGACGCGCAGTATGTGGTCGTAGACGTCTTGGTAGTACGGGTACAGGTCAGCCGAGACGGCCGAGTGTTCGCGGCGCATCAGCCCGCTGACGGCCTCGCGCATCGGCACCACGAGCCGATGGAACTTCACGAGCGCTCGCCGCATCTCGAACCAGAGCCGTTGCTGTGCCGGGTCGAGCGGATTGTCGGAAAATATGCCCTCGCTGATCTCGTCGTAGAAATCGTCGAAGGCTTCAACGGTGTCGAAGTAGCTGTCGACGACGACGTCGAGCAACCCGTACAGCAAAAACGAGACACCGCTATCGATCAGATCGGCAGAACGGTCCCATCGTTGCAGCACGGGGGCCATGGAGAAACCCTCGTCCTTGCGCACCGTGATCAACCAGCGCTCGTTGATGAACGAGTCGATCTCGGTGACTTCGAGGCCCCCCTTGTCGCCGTTGACCCGAACAGCGTGACACGACAGGAACAGATGGCTTTCGTAGTGATCGAGCTTGGGCCGCTGGTGCTCGCCGAGTGCGTCTTCGACGGCGAGTTCGTGCAGTCCGAGTTCGCCTGCGAGCTCATCGAGCTGCGCCTTTGTCGGCGCGCAGAAGTCGACCCACACGATCGTGTCGGGGTCGAGAAGATAGTCCGACACCCGTGCAAGTTCGAAATCTTGGGCCTCGAGGACACCCTTGCGATACACGCGCGTGTGGCATTCGGCCATCGGCGTTCCTTCCAAACTGCAAAGAGGTCGACGCGGCGCGAGCGCCGCACTCACAATGTCTTGGGTCGATTGACGAAGCGTCGCGCGGTCGGGGAGAAGAACCATCCCGCGCCGGCCTTCGTGCCGCCGTCCACGGGAATGTTGTGTCCGGTGACGTAGCCCGACATGTCGGACGCGAGGAACAGTGCGACGCGCGCCTGGTCTTCGGGCCAGCCGAGTCGGCCAACGGGGGCCCACGACGGCCAGAGGTGATCGGCGTCTTCGAAGCCGGTGAGGTAGTCGACTTGCGGCGTCTGTGTGAGGTCGGGTCCGATGGCATTCACGCGGATGCCGTGACGACCCATGTTGACCGCGAGATTGGTCGTGAAGTGTGCGACCGCGGCCTTCATTGCGCCATATACGGGCTCGCCCGGATAGCCGCGCATGCCTTCGACGGAGTGCACATTGACGATCGCACCGCGGTGATGCTCGATCATCGATCCTATGAACGCGCGCGTAACGGCGAAGAAGTGCAAGAGGTTGATCGAGTACATCGCGTTCCACGACTCGGGGGTGGAGTCCTGGAATCGCACGAGCGGCCGATAGTCGCCGACGTTGTTGATCAGCACGTCGACGCGGCCGTGCGTGCCGAGCACCGCTTCGGCTAGGCGGTCGACGTCCGCTTGATTCGTGACGTCGACGACGTGGGCCCGCATGGTGCCGCCGCCCGCTTCGATCTCTGCCCGTTTGCGCTCTGCGCGCTCGGGGTCGATTTCGGCGATCTCGACCAACGCCCCGTGTTCGGCGAACAAGCGCGAGACTGCGCCACCGATGCCGTCACCTCCACCGGTGACGACGGCGACCTTGCCGTCGAGCAGTCGATTCCAGTCTTCGATCGGGGTGACATCGGTGGGTTGTTGTGAGCTCATGACCGCATCCTTGCATCATGTCGCAGGTTGCGTCGGCGGCGGCCCGCGACCCTGTAGATTCCCGTTCCTATGGCGGGTCACTTCGTCGACCGGTTGATCGCGGCGGTCGGTCGAGACGCAGTACTCGCGGGCGAGGCCATCGGCCCCGACTATTGCGTCGACGAGACGTTGAAGGCGCTGCCGGTGCGCCCCGCCGCAGTGGTCTTCCCGTCCGCGACGGCCGAGGTGGCCGCCGTCATCGAGATTGCGTGCGAGCTCGGCGTCGCCGTCACCGCGCGCGGCGCCGGCACGGGCTTGTCCGGTGCGTGCATCCCATTGCTCGGGGGTCTGGTCGTATCGTTCGAACGAATGTCGGCCGTGCTCGAGATCGACGACGCTGGTCACGTGGCGATCGTGCAGCCCGGTCTCACGTTGGCCGAGCTCGACCGGGAAACGGCGAAGCACGGTCTCGTGTACCCGGTGTTTCCGGGCACCAATGCTGCGAGCCTCGGGGGCAATGTGGCGACCAACGCCGGCGGCATGCGTGCCGTGAAGTACGGCGTCACGCGCCATCAGGTATTGGGTATCGAGGCGGTCACCGGCACCGGTGAGGTCATTCGTACCGGTGGGCGGTTTGTGAAGAACACGAGCGGCTATGACCTCACGCAGTTGATCATCGGCTCCGAGGGCACGCTGGCGTTGGTCACCGAGGCGACGTTGCGGCTGCACCCGAGGTTGCACTACAGCGCGTCGATCCTTGCTCCGTTCGCGACCATCGACTCGGTGGCAGAAGTGATCCCGCAGGTGGTCGCGTCGGGCGTGCAGCCGATGATCTTGGAATACATCGACCGTTCCACGATGCGCGGTTTGCTGCGCATGAACGACCTCGCGCTCGGTATCCCGGCGGCGGTCGAAGCGGCCACCGAGGCGTATCTCGTCGTAGTGCTCGAGGGCCGCACCGAGGATCGTCTCGAGCACGACGTGGGCGACGTGGCCACGCAACTGTCCCGCGCCGGCGCGTACGACGTGTATGTGTTGCCACCTGGACAAGGTGCCGACTTGCTGGCGGCCCGCGAAAGCGCTTTTTGGATGGTCAAGGCCGCGGGCGCGGACGACGTGATCGACATGGTCGTGCCCCGCAATCGCATCCCCGCGTATCTTCGCCGCGTCCAGCAGCTCACGAGCGAGCAGGGGTCGAGGGTGTTCGGGTGCGGACACGCGGGCGATGGCAACATCCACTTCTCGGTGTACGAGCCTGACGCCGACCGCCGGTCGAAGCTGCTGTCGGCGATCTTCGAGATGGGCATGGCGATGGGCGGTGCCATCTCTGGCGAGCACGGCATCGGCCGTACCAAGAAGCGCTACTACCAAGCGCTCGAAGACCCGGCCAAGCTGGCGTTGCAACGGCGTATCAAGGCGGCGTTCGACCCCCACGGCATCCTCAACCCCGGCTGCATCTTCGACTAGCTGCCGGTCACTCCGGCGGGCCCGAGCGGGCCTTCAGAGCGGGGTGTTCGGCCGGACTTCGGCGCCGGTGATGGTGAACGCGATCGAGCAGCGGAAGCCGCCGGTGATCTCGAGCGGTTGCAGTGCGGCGAGCTCTTCGAAGTCCGATTCGTAGAACTCGAGTTGCCCGCGACCCTCCCACGCGTCGGCAATCTCGAAGTTGGTCAGTTGGTTGCGCGCGAGGTCGTAGACGAGCGGGTCGCCGCCGGCGAGATCAGGAACGAGTCGCGTGTGCCATATCGGCAATCGCATCGCTCGGGGAATGAAGCCCGGCGGCGAGGGCGCGTCGAGTGTGACCGTGCCCCGTGCGAGTTGACGCCCGAGGCTGGCGACGTGGCCGGTGAACGCGGCACCCGTTTCGAGGCACGGGCCACCGCGGCCCACGGTGACGGGTCGGGTGATGGCGATGGTGCCGAGCTTCTTGGGGAAGCCTTGGATGTGGCCGCGCGCGAACGACAAGTCGTTGTCGACCCAGATGTAGGGCACGCGGGCCACTTTGGCGTCGTCGAGCGTTGCGTGCACCTCGACGTAGGCCTCTTTGTACTGTCCGCGCGCGGGGTCCGAGGCGATGCGGGGATCCGTATCGGCCGACGATGACCAGTCGATGAACACGAAGGTCGCCGATCCGTCCTCGAGCGCCCTCATCGGCGGCGGTACGACCGCCGACATTGCCGCGGGATCGCCGCGAAAGTCGATACCGATCACGTCGCCGGAGAAGTGCCACGGCGGCGCGGGCACGAGCGATGCGTGTCCGCCCGGGGAAAGCGGCAGGCTCCAACCTTGCAGGCTCATCGGGGCGCCATCAGATGCGCGTGTCCGCCCGGACGTTGCGGGTGCCCGGCCCCGCGTACGACTTGCCGTAGCCGGGTAGCTCGACATAGCCGAGATCAGGTGGATGTGCGATCGCGTCGCGCCACCAACGAGCCAGTCGATCTTCGGCCTCGTAGTCGAACGGGTCTTGCAGCGCGGTCTCCTCGTAGCCGCCGCGCTCGGGCGGGTTTTCGACGAGCCAACGCGTCGCGCGGCGCACGGCCTCGCGCGCGGGTACGACGTCGCGATATCCCAATCGCTCGCGCAGCCTCGACGTGTCCATGACGCGATGGGTCGTGCGGTAGTTCATCATCAGCGGGCGCGCAGAGATCGCGAACACTGCGGGCATCGACAGCAGTTCCCACTCGTGGTCGAGTTCATCGGTGATGATCTCGGCCACCTGGCGGATCGTCAGCTTTTCGTCGTCGCCGCAGTTGAATGTCTCGCCCATCGATGCCTGCGGGTGATCGATCGCGAGCAGTAGCGCGTGCGCGAGGTTCTCGACGAAGCCGAACGGGATGAGGCTCAATCCGTCGTCGGGGAGCACCAGAAACGGCCGCCGATCGAGCACTCGCCGAATGACGCACCACTCGCGCGGTGCGAGTTGTCGCGGTCCGTACACGTACGGATAGCGAAAATGCGTCGCGGTCGGGTGCGTATCGAAAAGCAGCCGTTCGGTTCGCCCGATGCGGTAGCTCTTGCCGTCATCGGCTTCGGTCGCGAGATCATCGTCCTCGCGAATCGGTATCGGCAGCCCTGGCGGTACATGCAGGGTGGGGTCGAAGAACCCTCGATAGACAGGCACCCCACCGATCGAGAGCAACCGGCCGACTCGCCCTCGCAACACGTCGGCTATGGCGCGCAGGCGGCCGTAGTTCGCGATCGCGACATCGAATGACTCGTCGCCCAGGACCGAGCGCAGACCCTCTTCGCTGAACACGTCACCGTGCAGGTGACGCAGATGCGCGACCTCGGGCACCTCGTGGTTGCCCGAATGCAAGATCGTCACCGCAAATCCACGGGCCTCGAGGCCGCGCGCGATCGGCGGACCCGTCGGCCCGGTACCCCCGATCAACAATGCGGACGGCATCATGCCCGAGAAGGGCGAGCTACGCGCCGGGGCCCTTATATCCGACTTGGATCTTGGCGGCCTGGTCGATTTCCTCCGGAGTGAGCAACACGACGGTCTTGGTGCTGGCGAGGCCAGAGGCGCTGACGGCCAAGCCGACGGCGGCGGCCGATATGTTGTCGGGAAGTTCGACGGTCACGTAGGCGTCGCCCTCGCCGAAGCCGAAATAGAAGCTCTCGACCTTGCCCCCGAGACCGCTCGCCATCTTCGCAACGGCGTCTCGGCGGGCCGAACCGCCTTTGCTCATGATCCCCTTGATGCCGTCTGCGGTATAGGACGCGACGACGAGATATTTCGCCATGACGGCCCCCTTTCGTTGGTAACGCGGAGTCTCCTTCGCGAACGCCCAGGTGGCAAGATGCCGGCGCAATCTTCTAAGATGGAATCTTCGAATCTTGGTCAGCTCGTTGGGGGCACATCATGCGTGAAGACGTCGAGTTCCGAAGCGGGGGCGAGATCGTTCGCGCCCATTTGTACCGTCCGGATGACGCCACTGGTCCCGTGCCGATCGTCGTGATGGCGGGCGGCTGGTGCTACGTGAAAGAACTGGTGCAACCACACTACGCCGCGGCGTTCCTGCGTGCCGGGTGCGCGGCGTTGGTGTTCGACTATCGCCGGTTGGGATCGAGCGACGGCGCGCCCCGCCAGCACCTCGATCCGTGGGATCAGATCGAGGACTATCGCAACGCCATCAGCTTTGCCGAAACCCTCGACGGCATCGACGGCGACCGCATCGGCATATGGGGCATCTCCTACAGCGGCGGCCACTCGCTGGTCGTCGGCGCGCTCGATCCGCGCGTCAAGTGCATCGTCTCGACGATCCCCGTCGTCGACGGTTGGGTCAACATGGAGCGAGTGCACGGAGCGGTGGGCTTTCGTCGTTTGCGCGAAGCGGTGCTGGCCGATCGCCGCGCCCGATTCGAGTCCGGCGAGTACGGCTACCTCCCGATGTCGAGCGCGAATCCGGCAACCGAACTCGTCACGTGGCCCTTCCCGGAGGTAACAGAGGTTTTTCTCGAGTTGCAACGCACCGTCGCTCCGGCGCACGAGCACCGCAACACGGTCGCATCCGTCGAGTTGCTCATGAATTACGACGTGTTCCCCTACACCAGCCGCATTCTCAACACGCCGACGCTGATGATCGTCGCGGAGGGTGACGACATCACGATGTGGGATCACGAGATCCGCGCCTTCAACTCGATTCCGACGAGCAAGAAGCGTTTGTTCGTGGTCGATCACACGACGCACATGGTGCTGTACAGCAACCGGTCTCAACTCGAGATCGCGGCAGACCAGGGCGCCAAGTGGTTTGGCGAGCACCTGGTCGAACCATTTCGTAACTGATCTGCGCCTCATGATGCACGCAACCAAACCAACGTCTTTGGCGGATCAGCCGGACGTACGCGTTGCATCGCTGGCCGAACCACTGCGAAACCGGGCCGCGACCGATCCGGCCCGGCTGGCGGTCGTCGATGGCAGTGTCGAGTTGACCTACGCCGAGCTCGACGAGCGAGCCCAATCTTTAGCGCGCGCGATGTGCGCGCGCGGCGTCGAACGCGGCGACGTCGTCACGATGCAGTTGCCCAACTGGTGGGAGGCGGCGGTCGTCTATCAGGCGACGATGCTCTTGGGTTGCGTGCTCAACCCCATCGTGCCGATCTACCGAGCGCGCGAGGTCTCCTTCATCGAGCGTCAGTGCCGGCCCCGAGTTGTGGTGATTCCGCATGTATTCCGTGGGTTCGACCATCTGGCCATGCATCGAGAGCTGACCGTCGAGCTCGAAGAACCACCGCTGGTAGTCGTGGTGCGGCCCGACGGTGACGTCGATGATGGCGCGGTCGCCTTCGACGATCTCACCGGATCGTCCCACTCGCTGCCTACGGGCTTTGCCCCCGATGACATCTGCTTGCTCTTGTACACCTCGGGCACGACCGCTGATCCGAAGGGAGTATTGCACAGCCACCGCACGATCGCGTACGAGATCGACTCCATCATCGAGTTGTGCCGGCTGGGACCGGACGACCATATCTTCATGGCCTCGCCGGTCACGCACATCACCGGTTACCTCTACGGGTTGGTGATGCCGGCGGTCACGGGTGCCGCGGTGATCCTGCAAGACGTGTGGGAGCCGGGCCGCGCGGCCGAGTTGATCGAAGAGCGCGAGTGCCGATTTTCGGTAGGGGCGACGCCTTTCCTCCACGGGCTGGTCGATGAATACGCGCGGCGGGGCCAATCGTCGACGCTGCGAACGTTCCTCTGCGGCGGGGCCGATGTCCCACCACCGCTCGTGCGCAACGCGAGCGCGCAACTCGACGCGCACGTCACCCGCGTCTACGGCTCGTCCGAGTTCCCGACCGCGACGTGCGGCCGCATCGACGATGGGTTCGACATCACCGCCGAGACCGACGGGGTACCGATCGGTCCGGTCGATTGCCGGCTCGACCGCACCGACGCCGGCGGTGTGGGCGAGCTTCTGTTGCGGGGCCCCGATCTGTTCCTCGGCTACCTCGACGCGTCGTTGAACCTCGATGCCTTCACCGAAGACGGCTTCTTCCGCACGGGTGACCTGGCTTCGATCGCGGCGTCGGGCGCGGTGACGATCAGGGGTCGGCACAAGGACATCATCGTGCGCGGTGGCGAAAACATCAGCGCCAAAGAGGTCGAAGACGTGTTGTTCGAGCACCCTGCGGTGAGCGAAGTCGCCGTTGTCGCGATGCCCGATCCGGTGATGGTCGAGCGGTCATGCGCGTTCGTGGTTCCCAGAGAGGGCGCCACCGTCACTCTCGCGACACTGGCTGCATTCCTCGACGAGCACCATCTCGCCCGTCAGAAGTATCCCGAACGCGTCGAGATCGTCGACGAGCTCCCCAAGACCGCCAGCGGCAAAGTGCAAAAGTTCGTCCTTCGCGCGCACATCGCCGAGCAGCTCGCCGCGGAACAGTCGGGCCCACGGCGATGAGTGAAGCCGGCAATGTGCCACCGAGCCGAAGGCAGACGCGACCACGGCGGCGGTACAGCCCCGCGGAAGCCGTCGCCGACCGGCTGCGCGATCGCATCTTGTCCGGCGAGGTGGCTGATGGCGGGCTACTGCCGAAGCTCGAAGATCTCACCGAGGAGTTCCGCGTCAGTAAGGCGTCGTTGCGCGAGGCGTGCCGCATCCTCGAAACCGAAGGATTGCTCAGCGTGTTGCGAGGCAATGTCGGAGGCGCGCTGGTGCACGTGCCCCAGCCCGTGCACGCCGGCTACACCGTCGGCCTCGTGTTGCAGGCGCGCGAGGTGCAAGTGCGTGATGTCGCAGCAGCCGTACAGCGCTTCGAACCGATCTGCGCCGAGTTGTGTGCGGAGCGAGAAGATCGCGTGACGGTGGTCCTGCCTGAGCTCGTCGCCGCGCAACGTGATCTTGCCGCGTGCATCGATCGCGGTGACGGCGAAGGCGCGTCGCTGGCGGCGCGCGCGTGGCACGAGACGCTCGTGGCTCGCTGTGGCAACGAGACCACCGTCGTCCTGCTCGGCGCGCTCGAGGCTGTCTGGACATCGCACGCCCGAACAAAGGCGGTCGAGTACGCGAAGCGGGGCGTGTCGCTTTCTCCTGAGCTCAGTCGCAGGGTGTACGACGAGCACGAGGAGATCCAGGCCCGCATCGAGGCCGGCGATATCGCGGGCGCCGCCGCGGCCGCGCGCGCTCATTTGCTGACGGCGCACATCCACCCGCCGTTCGAGGACGAGGAAACGAACATCGTGCGCGCGACCACCGTGCGTGATCGAGTTTTCGGCTAGGCCCGAGCGGCCTCCTGAGCGGAAAGCGAGGCCCGAGACGCCTGTTTGACAGCCAGGTAGACGCGCTCGGGCGTCAGTGGCATGTCGACGTGCCGCACGCCGAACGGTGCGAGTGCGTCGATCACGGCGTTCTGCACCGCCGGTGCTGCACCGATGGCACCGCCTTGACCGATGCCCTTTGACCCGAGGATGTTGATCGTGGTCGGCGTTTCGGTCATGCCGACGTCCAATGCGGGAAGATCAGCGGCCGACGGCACGAGATAGTTCACCAAATTGTTGGCCAACGGGTTGCCGTGGTCGTCGTAGCTGATGTGTTCGTACAGCGCCTGCGCGACACCTTGCGCGATGCCGCCGTGTTGTTGGCCCTCTACGACGACCGGGTTGATGACGCGTCCGCAGTCGTCGACCGCCACGAAGCGGACGAGGTCGACAGCGCCCGTCTCGGTGTCGACCTCGACCACGGCAACGTGCGCGCCGTAGGGATACGTGGGACCGTCCTGGTCGATGTCGGCATCGGCGCCGAGACGACCCGACGGCACGAGCGCCGCGACATCGGGTGGCAACGAGGCCGGGTCGGTGGCGGCGCGCGCGACCTCGAACCACGAGACACTGCGACTCGGCGTGCCCGCCACGCCGAGTTGGCCGGTCTCGGTCACCACGATGTCGCGAGGGTCGGCTTCGAGCAGATGCGCGGCGATGGCACACGCTTGCACCAGCACTTCGCGACCAGCCACGGTGAGCGAACTACCCGTCACTTGCAACGAGCGTGCAGAGCCGGTGCCGTCGCCCCGCGGCACAACCGCGGTGTCGGTCGGCAACAGGTGGACTGATTCGACGGGGATACCGAGGATGCCGGACAAGATGAGCCCCCACGTGGTGGCGTGGCCCTGGCCGTGATCGCACGTACCGGCACGCACGTTGACGCGAATCGAATTTGCCGATCCTGGCTCGATATCGAGTGCGGCGAATTCGCCGGCTCGATTGCGCGGCGTCACGTCCAACCAGAGTGCGACGCCGATGCCGAGTGCCACGGGATCGTGACGCGCTCGACGTTGCGACTGCTCTTCGCGGAGCGCGGCATAGTCGGCGTGGGCAATAGCGAGGTCGAGACACTTGCGATAGTCGCCACTGTCGTACGTCAATCCGGTGGCGGTCGTGAACGGCATCGCCTCGGCGCGAACGAGGTTGATCCGGCGCAGCTCGACCGGATCCACGCCGAGCTCGCGGGCTGCGATATCCATCATGCGCTCGCGCAACGCGTTGGGTTCGGCGCGCCCGGGCCCCCGGTAGACGCCCACCGGTGTGGTGTTGGTCGCCACGGTGCGCACTTCGATATCGACCTCTGCGATGTCATAGGGGCCGGGCACCATGAGCACGCCGGTGCTCGTCGGCGACACCGCACCCGCCGCCGGGTACGCCCCGGCGTCAGCAATGACACGCACCCGAAGACCGACACACGTACCGTCGGATCGCAGGCCGAGCTCGGCGTGCTGCATCTGCGCGCGTCCATGGGGCATGGCCACGAGACTCTCCGATCTCGTCTCGTGCCACTGCAGCGGGCGGCCGAGCGTGCGCGCGAGCGAGGCCACGACGAGGTACTCGGGCGCGGTCTCGAACTTCGGACCGAAGCCCCCACCCACCTGGGGGATCACGACGCGGACCAACTCTAGCGGGAGCTGCAATGCCTCGGCGAGCTCTCGCCGCACGCCGTGAACGAACTGCGACGAGGCCCACAGCGTCACGCCGCCGACGGGATCATCGGGCACTGCGAGCGCACCGTTGGGTTCCAAGGGCGACGCCGCGACGCGCTGGTTGACGAAGTCGCCGGTCACGACGACGTCGGCGTGCTCTAGAACATCGTGGGCAGCGCGATGCGCGCCGGTCCGGTACACATTGTCCGCCATCGAGGGATGCACGACGAACGCTCCGGCAGCAATGCTCTGCCGGGGAGAGACCACCACGGGCAAGGCTTCGTACTCGATGTCGACGAACTCCGCCGCGTCGGCCGCGGCCGCCATGGTCTCGGCTACAACGACCCCGATGGGCTCGCCGACGTACCGCACCACGTCGCGCGCGAGAAGTGGCCGGCTGACGCCCGGGATGAGCGACATCCCGGGGGCACGCAACGGGAGGTCGAGCTCTCCTGCAGCCGCAACCGCGATAACCCCGGGAGCGCGTGCGGCGGCGTCGGTGTCGACACGCAGCAGGCGCGCACTCGCGGAGGTCGAACGCACGAATACGACATGGGCCTGCCCGACCTCGAGATCGTTCAAGTATCGGGCGTCGCCGCGCAACAGGGGACCGTCTTCGATGCGGGCGACCTTCGTGCCCGGTCCCGCTCTCATGAGAACACGTCTGCCTCAGAACACACAGCCCGAGATTGCCGTGCGCGCATGACGCTATCATTCGACGATGGCACCACAACCGCTGCACGTTTTCTGTTGCATGATCACGCCCTTCGACACCGAGGGCCGGCTCGACGAAGCCGCAATCGAACTATTGGCTGAACGAATAGTCGACGCCGGTCTGGGCCTCGCGTTGGGCACCGCATCGCCGGGCGAAGGTCATTCGCTCACGCCGTCAGAAACCGAACGCCTCTACGCCGCAGGCAAACGCGTCGCCGCGGGACGCGTGCCCGTCGTGGCGATGGGATGCGAACAGCGATCGGCTGCTGAGTTCGCGCCGTTCATACGCATCGCCGAGCAGGTGGGTGTCGACGCCGTACAGCTCTATCAAATGGAGCTCATGCACGCGTCCAAGCCGGGCGTCGCCGAGCTCGAGCGCTACTTCCGGACGTTGCTCGAGGGGATGACCATCCCCGCGCGGTTGTCGACCCATCAACAGAACGGCTACACGACTCCGATCGAGACCATCGATCGACTGTTGAACGATTACCCGCACATCGACGCCATCCACTGCACGACCGACATCGACTACATGCGCAGGCTCGTAGATGTGGTCGACGGACGCGCCCTCATACTTCTCGGTGGCGCCCAGCATCTACTACCGGGTTTGTCCTTCGGTGCGAATGGCTATCTCGACAGCACCGGGGCCCTTCTCGCACCACGGCTCAACGCCTCGGTGATCGAGCATTACAAAGCCGGTCGACTCGACGAGATGGCAGAGGCGTACCACCAGATCACTCGGCTCTCGGGCATCTCGCGCGTGCAGAGTCCGCAAAGCGGCACGGGTTCGGTTCGGGTGGCCAAAGCCGCATTGCGGGTGTTGGGCCTCCCGGGGTGGACACTCAGGCCCCCGTATCTCTCACTCGACGAGAAGGCTCACCACGAAACTGCGGAGTACCTGAAGGCGCTCAAGATCCCCGAGTTGGAGTCGCTCGTTTCGATGGCCTGAGCGTCAGACGCGAGCGGACGAAGGCTCTTCGGTCGAATGGGGGAGATGCTTCGCCGCCGACCAACCCCCTCGATCGACCGGTGGATCGTATCCGTGGGTGAGCGACGCGTCGTCGGTCGCTCAGTTGGAGAACCGGGTCTGCACGTGCCTGCGCCGTGACGCGATCTGGACGCGCCGCTGTTGCGGCGACACCGACGGTGTGTCGTGAGGAAGGTGCGAGGCGAGATCGGCCAGCGGCACCTTGGACGCGGTCGGGTACTTCTCTTCGTCGAACGTCGCGTCGGTCGTGCCGTCGAAGCGAAAGAGGATGACGCCGCGCCGCCGCCCGGTCGTGTCGAGCCAGTTGGCGACACCGGGATCGTGGGCGGCGACTACGAAGTAGTAGCAGCCGTCTTCACTGAGATGAGCCTGATCGGCGGTGAGGCTGGTCTGACGGTTGGCGTACTCGAGCGAGGAGAACCACAGATCGGCGAGCTGGATGCCTTGGTAGTTGCCGCTGGCCGGCCATGTCTTGATGACGAGTGCCTCGTCGTCGGCGAGGTCGAACGTGGCGTGACACATCCAACGCCCGGGGACGCCACCTTTCGATCCGGGGTCGAAAGGCACTGACACGTGATTGGGCTCGAGCTCGGCGAGGTAGTTGTTGCGCACCACCTCGGGCCACACCTTCACGTGCGTCGTGAGGCTGGCGGTCGCCTTGCGAACTCGCGCTGCCATCACGTCGTCGGTGAGTGCCGGCTTGAGCGAGCCTTCGCTGCCGACGCGATCGATGTGGAGGTCCCCTGGATTGTCGTGACTCCAAGTGCTGAATATCTGGCGCGTCAACATCCGTGTTGCATCGGGCGGATTCTCGATCCAGTTGCCCGGTTGGCGCTCGGACGACGCGATTATCTCGAATGTGCCGTCATCGGCGAACGTGATCTGCTCGAAGGTGAGGAACGATGCGGCGCGTCCACCACTACCGGGCACGTACGGGTCGCCGCTGTAGATCTGCAGATCGATGCGCCGTGCGCTGCCGAGCCTGCCCCATATGCGATAGGTGTCGGCGCCGTTGAGCGTCGAGATCAGGTAGCGCTGATCAGGGTTGTCGCCTCCCTCTCGAATGCGCGTGTCGAGAATGCGGAAGTAGGGGTAGTCGGCGTCGAAGATGACGTCCTCTTCGAGGCGGGCGATCACCATGCTCAGCAGGAACGCATACCCAGCCGCGCGGTTCTCGCTCTCCTGGTAGAAGGGATGCTCTTTGAGATAGCCGACCGACGTGTTCACTGCCGCGAGGAATTCGTCGAACGCGGTTTCGAGGTGCGAGTCCATCGTGCCTACTGGTTGTTCAACGTCGCGAGGTACTGGCGCATGAAATCGACACCGTCGTAGAGCTCCACGATGGTCCAGTCGCGCTCCGGGTCCGGTGCGGACGCGAGTAGGCGAAGCAGCGCCTCCTCGGATTCGGCGCTGGCGATCACCAACCGACCGCCACCTTTCATGGAGTACACGCAATCGAGCGATCCGTCGGCCAGGTGTGATGGGAGCCACTGCAACGAGGCCTCGGCAAACCGCCGTCCTTCGGCCGGGTCGATCGGGCCGTGATGCCCGGTCGCCAGGAACTTCTTCATCGTTGTGCCTCCCCTTCGCTGCGTCGATGTTGTGGACTCCGGGCAGAGTAGCGTCATCGCCATGATGCGTTTCGGTGAGGGGGGACTGCAGTGACACGAGCGCAGGGCTTGTTGATCAAGGGTGGCACGGTCGTCGACGGCACGGGTGCACCGGCGCAGCGCGCCGATGTCCGTGTGATCGGGCGACACATCGCGGAGATCGGCCCCGACCTCGTGCGCGACGGTGAATCGTTGATCGACGCGTCGGGCGCGTACGTGACACCCGGATGGATCGAATCGCACACGCATTTCGACGGCTCGATGTGGTGGGATCCGTCGTGCGATCCGATGCCGGCCCACGGAACCACCACGGCCGTCATCGGCAACTGCGGTTTGACGGTTGCGCCGCTCAACAAGAGCGCGCGGGCGTCGATGCTCGAGCTGTTCTGCTTCATCGAGGACCTTCCGTTGCACGCCTTCACGCACGCGGTTCCCTGGGATTGGGAGAGCTGGCCCGAGTATCAGCGCGCCATCAATGCGCGGCCGGCAGCGATCAACACAGCGGTGTTCGTCGGCCACCAGGCTCTGCGTACGCATGTCATGGGTGACGAGGCATGGGAGCGCGTCGCCACGTCGGCCGAGATCGACGCAATGTCCGTGCTGCTCGACGAAGCATTGCGTCATGGCGGCATCGGCCTCTCGACGACGTTCATGGACACTGATCGCAACAACCGCGAAGTGCCCTCGCGCAAGGCTGATGACGTCGAGTTCGGACGCCTGCTCGATGTGGTGGCCCGCCGTCCTGGCGCGACGTTGCAGTTCGTGCCGCGCTTCATGCAGCCCGAATACTGGCAGGACGACTTCGATCGCATGGCCCGGCTGTGCGCTCCGCGAGGCATCAAGGCGAATTGGGGCGCACTGCGATGCGAACAGCAACGCGCCGACGAGCTGACTGCGCGCTGGGAGCACAACAAAGCGGTCAATGCGCGTGGCGCGCGCGTGGCGCCGCTGTTCTCGCACGCGCGTTCCTACGTCAACTTGCACTTCGACCGCTCGATCATGTGGCACGGAGTGCTCGCGTGGCATGAGCTGGCCAACGGTCCGGTTGACGAGAAAGCCCGTCTGCTCGCGGACCCCAGTTGGCGGGCGCGTGCGCGAACCGAATGGGACGCCTGCACGTACACGCTGGCACCGATACGAACGCCAGAGCGCTTCATCCTCGATCATTCCGAGCGTGAACTGCCGGGGCAGACCGGCATGACGTTGGTGGACTATGCCCAGCAACGCAACCTGCACCTCTCCGATGCGCTGGCGACGTGGCTTCTCGACAACGGCCTTGCGTCGTCGATGCGCACCGCTGAATGGCCCCTCGATGAGATCGCGGTGTGCGAGTTGATCCGCGATCCGCTCACCGTGACCGGTGCCAGCGATGCCGGCGCGCACATCCAGATGTTCAGCGGCGCAGGCAACTCCACCTATCTCTTCACCCGTTACGTTCGCGACGCCGGGCTGCTGTCGATCGAAGAGGCGGTCCACGCGGTGACGGGGAAGCATGCGTCGTTCTTCGGGCTCAACGATCGAGGCGTCCTCGAGGCGGGCAAGGCCGCCGACATCGTCGTGTTCGCGCTCGACGAGATCGAGGTCGGGCGCGACGTGCGTGTCGACGATGTGCCCGGCGGTAGCTGGCGCTACACGCGTCCCGACGCGGGTTATCGCGCGACCATCGCCAACGGTGCGCCGACGTATCTCGATGGCCGCGCCACCAGCGCGCGTGCAGGCCAGATGGTCGGCCTGACTACCTGATCAGCGCAAGGTCGGGGGTCGCGCGGCGGTCGCCGCAACGGGGTCGTCCTCGAAGTACTGCAAGAGCAGCGGCGAGTTCACCCATCGCGTAGGAGTGCGATACCAGCCCCCGGCAGCGAGCGTGCCGCCGTCGGCGACGATCGATTGACCGATCACGAACGAACCCAGTTCGCTGGCGAGGAACAGCACCACGGCGGCGATGTCGCTGCCGACGCCATAACGGCCGGCGGGTACCCACACGGGGATGTGGCGGTCGTACTCCTCGGGAAAGCGGCCGTAGCCGACTTGGTACGACAAAGTCTTGTCAACCGCGACCGAGTTGACGGTGACGCCACTGCCGCCTACGTCGATGGCGACGCTGCGGGTGAACGCATCGACGCCCGCCTTGAAGGCCGTATAGACGGCGAGACCGGGGGCCGCGCGCATACCTTCGACCGATGAGAAGTTGACGATGCGACCCCAACCGCGCTCGCGCATGCCCGGCAAGAACGCGTGCGTCGTACGGAACACATGGTGCAGGTTCGCCCGGTAGAGGCGGTCCCACAGTTCGGGAGAGGTGTCTTCGAACGACGACGCCGGCACCAATGCCGTACCCATCGCGTTGACGAGCACGTCGACTCGTCCGAATGTCTCGAGCACCGTCGCCGCCATGGCTTCGATAGAGCCGTCCTCCATGAGATCGCAGACAACGCCGAGCGCTTTGCGGCCGCGCTGCTCGACATCCGCGACGACTGCGGCGGTACGGTCCGCGTCGTTGTCGACGACCACGATCTCGGCGCCGTGGTCGGCGAACAACGCGCAGGTCGCGCCGCCGATACCGCCGGCACCGCCGGTGACGACGGCGATCCGGTCGCGCAGTAATGGGCCGGCCCAGCGCCCGTCGTGTCCCGGCGGATAGGTCGGTGATGTGCGGTCGTTCATCTGCTCCCCCTAACCCGTTCTGTTGGCGTTTTACAGGTGTCGACACCTATAGAACACCACAAGAACGGGTTGCGGTGCGTCACACGTAATCGACACCAAATGGCGGGTGTGGGGCAGTCGGGTCAGAGCGCGGGCCGGATCAGTGGGGCTCGATGAGCTCGATGCGATTGCCGAACGGATCGTCGACGTAGGCGTGGTCGAATCCGTCGAGTGGCTCGCCGTCACGGACCTCGGCGGAACTCGTGCGTAACCGCTCGAGGAGCTCGCGAAGTCCCTGGACCTGTAGCGCGGGATGCGCTTTCTTTGCGGGGACGAATTCGGCTTCGACGCCGAGGTGAACCTTTAGCTCGCCGTGCTCGAACCAACATCCGCCTCGTGCGGCGAGGTGCGACGGCTTGGGGACCTGGGGAATGCCGAGAAGCCCTTCGTAGAACGCAACCGCGTCTTGCTCTCGCCCCGGTGGCATGGCGAGTTGTACGTGCTCGATACGCGTGATCTGCATACGTCGTGCCGGGCCGTCAGTTTGCGGCGATGACGCGTGCGGGGATCGGATCGTGGCCGAGGTTGCCCGGTATCGGCGGATAGTGCACCGACTCGATCGTCTCCAAGCGCTGGACGCGCTCGAGGAGAACTTCGACGGCGATGACCGCCTCGAGCCGCGCCAGCGTGGCGCCGGGGCACACGTGCGAACCGGCGCCGAAAGTCAAATGCGCCCGCGGCTGGGGCCGGTCGAGCCGGAAGCTCTCGGGGTCCTCGTACTTGTCCTCGTCGCGATTGGCCGACGCGATGCCCATCTCGACCCAGTCGCCCTCGGCCAGTGACACGCCACCGACTTCGATGTCGTGGGTACAACGACGGCTTGTTCGCTGCACCGGCGAGTCGTGTCGAAGCGACTCTTCGATGAAGTTCGCGACGAGGTCGCGGTTCGCTCGCAGTTGTTCGAACACCGAGCGGTCGAGCAGGAGTCGTTCGACAACGTGCGTCAACAATCCGCGCGTGGTGTGCACGCCGGCCTGCACCATGAAATGCAGTTGCGTGACGATCTGCTCGTCGGTCAGGAGCTCTCCGTCGATGCGGGCCTCGGACAACGTGCGGAAAACGTCGTTGGGCATCTCCGGCAGCGCGCGGCGCTGTGCGAGTTGGTCGGCGAACAGGTTCTGAAGCCCATGATTGCCGGGCCCGACATCGGGCGAGCACGGTCGTTTGAGGATGGTGCCGTCCTCGGACCATTCGCTGAACTTCGCCGGCGTGTCCTCGGGCAAACCCATGATGTGCGTCATCACGAGGCCGGGAATCACCATGGCGTAGTCGCGGTGCAAGTCAGCGATATCGGCTTGCACCATCGTGTCGACCAGTTCGTG
Organism: Acidimicrobiales bacterium; assembly: GCA_035525225.1. Classification (GTDB taxonomy): domain Bacteria; phylum Actinomycetota; class Acidimicrobiia; order Acidimicrobiales; family WLNW01; genus DATLFA01. The sequence goes on along the minus strand of DATLFA010000081.1, from coordinate 14,745 downwards.
GCACATCTGGCGAATGAGGGGCTCGAGTTTGTTGACGCGATACGAGCCGAATGTGGCGTTGTACAGCCGGCGCACCTCGCCGTGGGTCGGCTCTTGGAGCTCGGAGAGGAAGAGTTGCTCTTTGGGCACCGCCTCGACACCGTTCAACCCGGAGTAGGCGGACAGATCGGCGCGAAACGTGTCGATGTCCTTCAGGGCGCCCTCGACAAGATCGAAGCGCGAGAGGTACCACGCGCCTCGGGGTGTCGGGCACACCGGCTGCTCGCGACGCACGCGCGCAAGGTGATCGAACGGCACTCCGTCATAGAGGTGCTGAGGGTCATACGGGTCGAAGGTGATCGTCACGAGATCACGCTAGCGCGGGCCCGCGCTACTTCGGGGTTCGTGGTCGGCGGGTGGTTGACAACCTCGGTGCTCTCGACGACGTCACCATCGCCAGCGACGTGGTCCTCGATCCGGTACTCGTCGGGTTCGGCGACGATGAGCACACCGACCTGTCGTCACTGCTCCGTAGAAGCGATCGCCCGAGCCCACGCGGCGGTCGGCTGAACCGTAGGGTGGCGCATTCCGAAAGGGAAGCCGCCGTGCGTTTCTCGTTGAGCATCTTGCCGTTCTGCGACCTGCAGAGCGAGCAGCCGTATCGCCGTACATTCGAGCTCTGTCAACTGGCTGAGTCGGTCGGCTTCGACACCGTGATGGTCGGTCATCATCACTTCCTCGAAGGACAGATCAGCGACCCGTTCACGTTGTTGTCGGGCATTGCCGTGCACACCACCACCCTGCGCGTCGCTACCGCAATCTTCTTGTTGCCGCTGCATCATCCACTGCAAGTTGCCGAACGGGTGGCGACGCTCGATCAACTGTCGGCCGGTCGCGTGTCGCTCGGCGTCGGGGTGGGCTGGAACCCGACCGAGTATGCCGCGTTCGGCTCGTCATTGGCCGAGCGGGGCGCGCGCATCGAAGAGTCGTTGGCATTGCTGCGAATCCTGTGGACGGAGCTCGATGTGGCCGGCACCGGCCGTTTCTGGAAGTTCCCGCCGGTGACCGTGTACCCGCGGCCGGTGCAGTCGCCGCACCCTCCAATATGGGTTGCGGGCAACGCGCCGGCTGCCATCGATCGCGCGGCCCGCCTCGGCACCCATTGGTTGTGTGATCCGGTGCAAACGGTCGACAAGGTTGCCGAACTGCACGTCACGTACCGTGAAGCCTGCGCGGCGGCCGGTACCACTCCCTCGACGGTGCTACGTCGCTACGTGTGGCTCGGTCGCGACCGCGCCACCATGGAACGCGACTTCCTGCCCATGTTCGTCAACAAGCAACTCGCATACTGGCGCGTGTCGACGGAGGGCGAAGCCGAGCGTCGCCTGTTCTCACGTATCGACGCGGGCGAGGATGTGCCCGTCACCGAGGTTGCTCGTGGCCGGTTCTTTGGCGGGTCGCCCGACGACGTGATCGAAGGGATCGCCGGTTGCCGCGACCTGACCGGCTGCACACATATCAGTGTCGGCTTCGGTGGCGGCTTGAGCGGCCGACCCGAGGCCGCATCGTCGCTCGAGGCCTACGAGGACACGCGCGACATGATCACGCGATTTGGCCGCGACGTGATGTCGGCGTTCACGACGCGGTGAACGTGAGACTGTTCGTGGCGATGCTGCCATCGGCGGCGTTTGCTCGCAACGTGATCGAATAGCTCCCGGGAGTCGTGACCGTCGCGCAGAAGCCATTGCCCGGCGCCCAGTTCGCATTGGCGAGGATGAATCCGGGCATCGACCAAGTGCCGCTGACCACTGCGACCACTCGACGGTCCAGCACGTCTGCGTATTCACCTGCGCCGTGGCCGGGCCGGCGATGCGTACCGACGGCGGGGGAGCGGTCGGTGCGGGAGGCGCAGTGGTCGTGTTGTCGTCGCCACCGCCTCCGTCCGTGAGAGCCAACGCGATCGCGACGAGCAGCACCACGCCGATGGCGCCGCCGCGGGGATGACCCAGGGCGGCCGGCTGGGCTTGGACGGAGGCGCGGCAGACTTCATCGCGAGGAGAGTGGGCTGCACTTGATGCCCGCCCCTAGAGGGCCAGAGCGGCCCCCCGCAGAGCGGCGACTTAGACTTTGCGCATGCGACAGGATGCCGTCAGGGCGGCGCGGCCGTCAACGGGAGGCACGTCACGGCGTGACCGGCGGCCGAATCGTCTGAACGAGAACGGGCGCGAGACCCAGGAGCGCATCTTCAACGCCGCCGAGCGACTCTTCGCGGAGCACGGCATCGACGCCATATCGACTCGCGACATCATCGATGCCGCGGGCGTCAACAGCGGTTCGATCCATTACCACTTCGGCACGCGCGAGCAGCTCATCGTCGCGCTCGTCGAGCGCCGCGCCGGCTACCTCGGTGTGCAGCGCGATCGCTATCTCGACGAACTCGAGGCATCAGGTCAGATCACCCTGCGATCGGTGGTGGACGTGCTGGTGCGCCCGACGGCCGAGCTCGCCCGCAATCCCGACGGTCGCCATCACGCCGGTTTCATCGTGGCGGTGACCAACAAGCGTGAGCTCATGCCGATCGTGCGCCGTGTATTCGATCAGTACACGAACCGCTACCTGGCCGTTCTCGCGACCGTGACGCCGCAGCTCGACGACAGCACACGGCGCTTGCGCTATGGCGTGGCCCGCGACATCGTCAACCGTGTCGTCGGCCAAACCGACGGGGCGTTGCAGCGGTGGATCGCGCTACCCGACGATACGCAGCGCTATGAGACGGTCGACGAATCACTGGTCGCAGCCGTCACCGACATGGTCGTGGCAATGTTCGCTGCGGCGTAGATACCGCTCGGGCCCGTTACCAAACGACTTCGAGGCTCTGAGGGCCCCGCAATTGCAACGTGTTGCGCCATTCGAATGTGTCGGTCGCCGGACGCAGACCGGGGAACCGGTCGATCAAGGTGCGCAGGCCGACCGAGATCTCGGTACGAGCCAGTGCGGCACCGATGCAGTAGTACGCGCCGAACGAGAACGCGAGGTGGTGCGTGAGGTCGCGCTGAATATCGAGCCGATCGGGTTCGGGGTAGCGCGCGGGATCGCGGTTGACCGCGCCGAGGAACACGTAGATCATGCCTCGTGCGGGGATGTCGACATCGCCGACGGTCATACCGTCGAGCGCGACACGGTGGTTGATCTGTACCGATCCGTCGTAGCGCAGGAACTCTTCGACCGCGTTCTTCGTCAGCTCGGGTTGCTCTCGCAGCATGGCAAGCTGATCGGGATTGCGGAACAGCGCCACTTGCGCGTTGCCGAGCAGGTCCTGGGTGGTTTCGTGCCCGGCTTGCAGCAACAAGATGCAGTTGGCGACGAGCTCGGTGTGGGTCAACTTCTCGCCATCGGCTTCGGCCTCGAGCAATGACGACAGCAGATCTTCGCCGGGGTTGCTGCGCCGCTGCTCGGCGAGCTCACCGAAATACGTCACGAAGTCGCGAGCTGCTTGGTCGCCGAGACGCGCAACGTCCGGAGTGACGGTCTTTTCGCCCGCCCGGGCGAAGTTCCACGCCAACTGCTTGATGCGGGGGAAGTCTTCTTCGGGGATACCCAGGATGTGGGCGATCACATTGAACGGAAGCTCGTAGTTGTACTCGTCGACCAACTCCGCGTGACCGTTGGCCTCCATGCGATCGCACAACTCGGTGGTGACTCGCTCGGCGATGGGGCGCCAACGGGCGATGGCCTTGGGTGTGAATGCCGACTTGACCAAGTTGCGCACGCGTTGATGTGGTTCGGGGTCTTGCCAGATCATCACGTTGGCCATGACGCTCTTGAACGAACCATCACCGTTGTTGAACGCCTCTTCGACGACCTGCGGGTCGTTGACCGCTCGTTGGTTGCGGAAGATGATGTCGGTCTCGGCAAAGCGAGTGAACATCCACGCGCCGTGAAAGATCTCGGGGCGGTTCTTGTAGACCGGCGCCACCCGCCGCAACTTGTGATAGAGCGGGTAGAGCTCGCCGCGCTGCGTCGGATCGACCAGGCGCGCCATGATCTCGTCGGGGTCGGTCGGTAGCCCGGGCGGATTCCAATCGACGGGCCCGAAGCCCGCAGGTGTTCCCGGTGCTTTCGTCGTGGTCGTCATCGTGCCCCCCGGCAACCCAAGAGTTCAGGCGCGGGCATGAACTTCCCGAATAGTCAAACACCGCGCAGGGATTGCGTCAACCACCCTGGCGTTGGCGTGTACAGAATGCGACCATGACCACCCTTCACGGCACGGCCGAACCCGGCTTCGGCAAGGTTGCCGACGCCTTCCGCCGGTGCTTCTCCGAACACGGCGACGTGGGTGCCGCGGTGGCGGTGTACCGCCACGGAAAGCCGGTGGTCGACCTGTGGGCCGGAACCGCCGACACCGCTGCCGCGACACCCTGGACCCGCGACACCGTCGTGATGACCTTCAGCACTACCAAGGGCGTCACCGCGGTGTGCGCGAACTTGTTGATGCAGCGGGGTTTGCTCGACCCCGACGAGCCGGTCGCGCGCTACTGGCCCGAGTTCGCGGTCAACGGTAAGCAGGTCATCACCGTCGCCATGGTGCTCGCGCATCGCGCAGGACTCGCTGCGGTCGACGGCGACGTCGGCATAGACGACGTGCTCGGCTGGGATGGCGTCGTCTCCGCGATCGCGGCTCAGGCACCGCAATGGGTACCGGGCAGCGCCCACGGCTATCACGCCCGCACCTACGGATGGATCACCGGCGAGATCATCCGCCGCATCACGGGGCGGACTGCCGGGCAGTTCTTCGCGGAGGAGATCGCTCGACCGCTCGGGTTGCGCTACTGGATCGGACTACCCGCAGAAATCGAAGCCGACTGTGCCGAGTTGATACCCGCCGCCGGTCCGTCGTTCCTGTCGCTGCTCGATCACGAGAGCATGCTGTATCGCGTGATGGCCGGGCCCTCCGGCTTGTTCGTCAACGGCTATGACGAGACGTGGAACAGCCGGCCCATGCGCGCGGTCGAGTTGCCCTCGTCCAACGGGATCGGCGACGCCCTCTCGCTGGCGCGCCTGTATGCCGCATGTGTGGGCAACGTCGACGGAATGCGGCTGCTGACCGATGAGACGGTGGCGAACGCGACGCAACTTCGTTCGACCGGGATCGATCTAGTAGTGGTCGGTCAAGAACTGTGCTTCGGTCTCGGGTTCATCGCGGGGCCCACCTTGTTGGGTTTGGGCCGACCACGGGTGTTCGGTCACTCCGGCGCCGGCGGCTCGACCGCGATCGCGGACACCGACACCGGCGTTTCGATGGCCTACGTGATGAACCGCTTGCGTTTCGACGTCGATCCGAGGGCATCGTCGCTCGCGGCGGCGGCGTTCGCCTGCGTCTGATCGCGCCTATCTTCTTGTTAGTTGCACGAGGGGGCCGAGATGGATGCACGAACAACAGCGCCCGAGCGATATCTGCTGATCTCGGCGGACATGCACGGCGGCGCGACGGTGCAGGGTTACCGGCCCTATCTGGAGAAGCGCTGGCACGACGAGTTCGACGAGTGGGCCGCAGCCACGCCGAGTCGATGGATCGACAGTGACGAATCCGAAGAGGCAAGGTGTCGTTGGGACAGCGACCTGCGTCTTGCCCGTCTCGAAGAACAGGGCATCTGCGCCGAGCTGATCTTTCCCGACACGCAGCCGCCGTTCTATCCGTCGAACGCGGTGTTCGCGAACCAACCGCGCACGGCCGATGACTACCAACGGCGCATGGCCGGTTTGCGGGCCCACAACCGGTGGATGGTCGACTTCTGTGCGCGGACACCGGCGCGGCGCAAGAGTCCGGTGCAGATCTTCCTCTACGACATCGACGATGCGCTGACCGAGATCGAATGGGGCTACGAGGCCGGATTGTCCGCGGTGCTCGTGCCCGCCGTTGCTCCGAACCATCCACTCGACGGATTGTGGTCGCGTCGGTACGACCCGATCTGGGCGCGGTGCCAAGAGCTCGGCTTGCCCGTGAATCAACATGTGGGTGCCGGCACGCCCGATCTCGGTCGCGACCCTGCCGAGGGCGCGGCGTTCATGTACGAGGTGTTCTGGTACGCGCGCCGCAGCCTGTGGAACATGATCTTCGGCGGCGTGTTCGAGCGATACCCGCACCTGAAGTTCGTCATGACCGAAGAGGGCCTGGCGTGGACGATGCCCGAGCTGCGGCGGCTTGACTACTTCGTGAACAACGCCCGTAACCCCGAGTTGGTGCAGTCGCGTTTCGGCTACGAGGCAATCCGCGCCCTGTCGATGAAGCCGTCCGAATACTTCTATCGCAACTGCTTCATCGGCGCGTCGTCGTGCCCGCCCGCCGAGATCGGTTGTCGCTACGACGTCGGCGTGGAACGGATCATGTGGGGGGCGGACTACCCGCACCCCGAGGGAACCGTCCCACACACCCGCGACGCACTGCGGGCCACGTTCGCCGACGTCGCGAGCGACGAGTGCCGCAAGATGTTCGCGGAGAATGCGGCGGGCGTCTACGGGTTCGATCTCGCTTCGCTGCGCCCGATCGCCGATCGCATCGGGCCCACCGTGGCCGAGATCCATGAGCCCCTCGATGCGTATCCCGAGGGTTCATTGCTGCCGATCTACATGGGCCCGCTGCATCCGGCTACGGGCACGTTGACCGGTTACAGCGGCCACGTGGTCGCCGTGTAGTAGGCATGTACCAGACAAAGGGGAGTCACCGATGAAGCGCATCCTGTATTCCGGAAGTGTCCACGATCAGGACGAAAAAGATGCCGTGATGGCCGTGCTCGACGGCGGGGTGTCGAGTTTCGCCCTCGGTGAGAACGTCGCCGGGATGGAGCGCAGTGTCGCCGCGCTGTTCGGCAAATCGTCGGGCATCATGGTCAACTCCGGCTCGTCGGCGCTGTACCTCGCGGTCGAGTTGTTGAATCTCCCTGCCGGCACCGAGGTGATCACGTCGACGTGCACCTTCTCGACCGATATTTCGTCGCTGGTGCGCGCCGGTCTCGTGCCGGTGTTCGTCGACATCGAGGCCGACACGTTCAACGCCGACGTCTCGCGCATCGAAGAGCTCGTCACGGCCAAGACCCGGGCCATCTTGCTGCCGAACCTCATCGGCAATGCACCCGACTGGGACGCAGTGCGGGCTATCGCCGATCGCCACGAGCTGTTGGTGGTCGAGGACTCGTGCGACGCGCTGGGACACACTTTGCGGGGCACGCCCACCGGCACGCGCTCAGACATCAGCCTCACCAGCTTCGCCAATTCGCACATCATCACCTGCGCGGGCAACGGCGGCATGGTGGTGCTCGACGACGAGAACCTGCGCGATCGCGGACTGCTGTTGCGTCGTTGGGGACGGCGCTCCGAGGTGCAGCTCTACGGCACGCGCACGGGCGAACGCGACTTCTGGGAAGAGGTCGACGGCGTCCGCTATGACAACATGTTCATCTTCGACGAGCTCGGATGGAATTTCGAACCTTCGGAGATGGGCGCGGCATTCGGGTTGCAGCAGCTCAAGAAGCTGCCCCGCAACTATGAGCGTCGGCAACGCAACTTCGCCCTCTACAACGAGTTCTTCGCGAAGCACGTAGATCGCATCGTCCTTCCGCGCCAGACCGAAGGGCTCGACACCGCATGGCTGTGCTACCCGATCATCGTGCGCCCCGACGCCGGCTTCACCCGCAGCGACATACAGCTCTTCCTCGAGCAGCGTGAGGTCGATACCCGCACAGTGTGGACGGGCAACGCGGTGCGCCAGCCCATGATGAAGAACGTCACGTACCGCGCTCCAGATGGTGGCATGCCCCACGCCGACCTCGTGATGACCGGTGGCATGATCCTGCCGATGAGCCACGCGCTCGACGACGACGCCGTCGGTTACGTCTGCGAACAGCTGGCCGACTTCCTCGCCGCGCACTGATGGAGCGCATTTTCTATTCGAGCAGTGTTCACGACGAGCGCGAGATCGAGGCGGTCGTCGAGGTATTGCGGTCCGGGCCGCAAGGACTGTGGCCCGGTCGCCGCGTCACCGCGATGGAGCGCCAAGTTGCGGCGTTGTTCGGCAAGTCACGCGGCGTCATGTGCAACTCGGGTTCGTCGGCGCTGTATCTCGCGCTCGAGCTGCTAGATCTCCCTCGGGGTGCAGAGATCGTTACCTGCGCGCTCACGTTTTCGACAGACATCGCGCCGATCGTCCGCGGCGGTTGGATACCGGCTCTCGTCGATATCGAGCCCGATACATACTGCGTCGACACATCGCGCATCGAGGAGATGATCACCCCTCGTACCGGGGCGATCCTCATGCCCAACCTCATCGGCAACGCGCCCGATTGGGACCGCATTCGAGAGATCGCGATGGGTCATGGTTTGCCGGTGATCGAGGACTCGTGCGACACGCTCGGCGCGCGCCTGCGGGGCACCCCCACCGGGCAACGCTCGACGCTCAGTGTCACCAGCTTCGCGAATTCGCACATCATCACCTGCGGTGGCAACGGTGGGATGGTGATGACCGACGACGACGACCTGCGCGATCGCGCGCTGATGCTGCGTCGCTGGGGACGCCGATCAGAGCTGCACTTCTACGGCTCCAAGAAGCGCGACCGCGACTTCTGGGAAGATCTCGACGGCATCAACTACGACAACCAGTTCATCTTCGACGAGCTCGCGTGGAACTTCGAGCCGTCGGAGATGGGCGCCGCGTTCGGGCTCGAACAGTTGAAGAAACTGCCGCAGAACCTGGCGCGGCGGCGGCGCAACTTCGACCGTTACACCGACTACTTCGCGAAGCACGGCGATCGGTTTTCAGTGCCGCGGCAACTCGACGAGCTCGAGACGGCCTGGTTGGGGTATCCGCTCATGATCGACCCGGCCGCCGGTTTCGTGCGCGGCGACCTGCAGCGCTTCCTCGACGACAGGGGCATCGACACCCGCACGATCTGGACGGGCAACGTCACCCGGCAGCCGATGCTCGAAGGGATCGAAGTTCGCGTCCCGTCCGACGGTCTGCCGGTGGCCGATGACGTGATGGCGCGTGGCGTGTTGCTTCCGTTGAGTCACGCGCTCGACGACGACACGCTCGATTACGTGACCGACACCGTGTCTGCGTTCCTCGCTACTCGCTGACCGGCAGCCACGCGTCGACCGACGGTTGGCCCTCTCCGTCGCCCGCGTAGCGCGCAACCGCCGCGGTGATCGCGGCAGACATCCCACCGAGCAACACCTCGGAGTTGGCGCTCGTCCAGGCTTTGCTGGCAAACCGCGGTGCCGAGCTCCCACGCGACACGGGTACGACTTCTTCGGCGAAGAGCGTGAAGCTGCGCTTCTTGGCCTCCCATGACGCGCAGTCGTGGGACAGCAGCAGCAGTGTCCCGAATCCACCCGTACGTTCGCTCAGCGCGCTGATCGTCTCGATCGCGTCGTCGGGTGTGCCGACCGTGGCGATGCCGAATCCGGGGAAGCCCCGTGTCGACCATTGCTCGACGGCCAACGCGGGGTCGCTGCCGTAGGCCAACGGCTTGCCCGTGAGCGACTCGATGTAGCCGACGAGCGAGCCGAGGATGCCCGACTCGGCCTCCTTGCGTGCCTGTTCGCGCGTCTCCGCGAGGTGCATGGCGACGAGCACGCGCCAGTTCGAGCGATCGGTGGTACGGCCTGCGCTGGCCGCAGCCCGCTCGAGATGACCCCAATTGACGTCGAGCGCGGAGAATCCGCGTGGGTCGGTGGCGGCGAGCGACAACATGCCGAGCCCGAGCCGGCCGGCGAGTATCGCGCCCGTCGGGGAGACCACCGAGGCGACGGCGATCTCGAGGCCCGCGGGGTTGTGGGGCAACAGTTGCAGATGCGCTTCTCGCAGATCGAACCACGACGTCGTGCGGCTGACCTTGTTGCCTGCGAGCAACTCGACGATCACCTCGGCTGCCTCGATCATCATGTCGCGTTGTTGCGCCGGATCGATGCCGAGCATGAACGCGTCGGACGCGAGTTGCCCGGGGCCCATGCCGAGCATCGCTCGGCCCCGCGTGAGATGGTCGAGCAACACCAGTCGGTCGAGCAGCATCAGAGGGTTGTGATACGGCATCGAATTGACGCCCGTGCCGAGCCGGATGCGGTTGGTGCGTTCGCCCACCGCGGCGAGCACCATCTCGGGGCAGGCGATCGTCTCGTGCCCCGACGAGTGATGTTCGCCCACCCACGCCTCGTCGTAGCCCAGTTCCTCGATGTACTGGATCAACTCGACGTCGCGGCGGATCTGCAGCGTCGCATCGAGACGGGGATCGTGGTGCGGCGCGATGAACGCGCCGAATCGGGAAGGGGGCTCGACTTTCGCGAGCGAGGCACTTTCGGAAGAAGCACTCTCGGGCGCCGGCATCGGACTTCCTTTACGTTTCGTTGCGCAATGTTAGTTGTTCTGTGGCGCCGGTCAGAACGTGCATCTGCTCACGCACTACGTACGCGACACAGGGCAGTTGTCGATCGAAGAGGCCGTACATTCGGTCAGCGGCCGATCGGCGACCTCCGGTGTTCGGGTCGTGGCGCGTCACCGGAGCTCACCCAGGCACCCTTGGGGTCGCCTTCACGAAGCGAGCGGGTCGACCGCGACGTGCGCATCGCGGCTATTCTGGGCCGCCAGGGGAGGAACCACATGGCTGACAAGCGGGTTTTCGGAGGTATCGCTTCGAAGGTGCTCATGGAGAACGATCGCGTTCGCATCTGGGAGATGCGACTGGCACCCGGCGAAGAATCGGATCTCCACAAGCACGATCTCGACTACATCATGATCCAGGTCGCCGGCGACAAGATGGCGGCCCGCTTCGAGCCCGACTCGGGTGGTGAGTGGGTCGGCCTCGATTACGTCGAGGGCGAGATTCAGCCGGGCAACGTGCTCTACGCGAAACGTGGAGGTATCGAGACGGCGGTCAACGTCGGCAAGGAAGAGTTCTACGAGATCGTCGTGGAGTTGAAGGACTGACTGGATCCGCGCGGGGCGCCGACGAGCGGTGGGCTGCCCTCGGCATCGTTCTGATCGGGACGTTGATCGTCAGTCTCGACTCGACGATCGTGGGTATTGCGCTTCCGCAGATCGGTAAGGCTCTCAACGCGGGGAGCAACATCCAGTGGGTTGTCACCGCCAACCTCCTCGCGCTGTCGGTGTCGATGCCGGCCGCCGGGTGGGTTGCGAATCGCCTTGGCGCGAAGCCGGTCTTCCTCGTGTCGATGGCGGCATTCAGCGTCGCGTCGCTCTGTGCCGCGCTCGCACCGAACCTCGGATTTCTCATCGCGGCGCGCGCCGCTCAGGGACTCTGCGCCGGCATCTTCAATCCCGTCAGCATGACGATCGTGCTCGATCTCTTCGCGCCCGAGGAGCGCGGACGCGCAATGGGTGTGTGGGGCCTCGTCGCGATGAGCGCGCCAGCGGTCGGGCCCACCTTCGGTGGCTACCTCGTGACGGCGGTGAGTTGGCATTGGCTGTTCCTCCCCAATGTGCCGATCGGCATCATCGGCGCCATCGCCGGTCGGCGCTGCTGGTGCACACGGCGCGTCGGGCACAGGGCCGGCTCGACGTCATCGGCTTGGCCCTGGGCGGGTCGGGCCTGGCGTTGTTCATCTTCGGGCTAGCGCAGAGCCGCAACTGGGGCTGGGACAGTCCAGGCACGATCGGGTTCCTCCTCGGCGGCCTCGCATTGCTCGCGACGTTCACTCTCCACGCGCTGCGCGCCTCCGAGCCACTGCTCGAACTGCGCCTGATCCGCACGCCGATCTATCTCTCGTCGCTGCTGGTGATCGGGCTGGTCACGTTGCCGCAGTACGCACGGGCCGTCTTCGTCCCCCTGCAACTGGAGCGACTGCGCGGCTACAGCGCGTTGAAGGTCGGTGTCATCCTCACCCCGTCGGCAGTGATGACGGCGATCAGCATGTCGGTGGGCGGCCGGATGGTCGATCGCATGGGTGCGCGTCGACCGGCCGTCGCGGGATGTATGTTGATGATGGCCGGCGCCGCGGGCAACGCGTTCATCTCACCGCGCACATCGGTCTGGTGGATCGCGAGCTCACTCGCGGTGCAGGGGATGGGGGTCGGCCTCGTCATGATCCCCGTGACCGTCGTCGGTCTCAACGCCATCGCCGACCACTCGATGGCGCACGCGACGACGATCCGCTCACTCACCAACCAAGTCAGCGCGGCGCTCTCGGTCGCAGGCTTGTTCGCACTGATCAACGCCCGCCTCGCGTCGGCCGGCAGCGTCAGGGGCGAGCAATCGGCCTACAACAGCGCGTTCATCGTCGCGATGGTCGTGCTCGCCATGGCAATGGTCATCTCTTGGCGTATGCCTACCGGCGCCGGTCGTACCCGGGCTGGGTGAGAGCCGGCGACTCCCTCGATCGTTACTATTCGTTCGGAGGGGGAGGCCATGGGACGCTTCAACGGACGCAATGTCGTCGTCACCGGCGCAAGCCGGGGCATCGGTGCATCGATCGCCGAGCGGTTCGCCGCCGAAGAGGCAAACGTCGTGATCACGGCGCGTACCCTCGATCAACACGATCACCTCGCCGGAAGCCTGCGCGAAACGGCAGAGCGGTGCGCCCGATTCGGGACCACCGTCGTGCCCCTCGTCGCCGATCTGGCAAGTGCAGACGACCGCGCTCGTGTCGTTCCCGAGAGCGAGGCCGCACTTGGTGGACCCATCGAGATCCTCGTCAACAACGCGGCTGCCGGTATCCATCAGTTGAGCGCAGTGATGTCGCTCAAGCACCGGCGCATCATGTTCGAGGTCAACTTCCACGCGCCGATCGATCTCGCGCAGGCGGTGATCCCGTCGATGCGTGAGCGGGGGGAAGGCTGGATCATCAACCTGTCGTCGGGTGGTGCCCGGCTTACCGCTGGTCCACCGTTCGCGCAGACAGCAATGGGAACGACGAACGCGGCATATGGCTCGACCAAGGCTGCGCTCAACCGCTACACCAATGCGTTGGCCGTCGAGTTGCACGGCACGGGCATCCGCATCAACACGTTGGAGCCCCACAAGCCCGTCGCCACCGAAGGCGCCATCGCGCATCTGGGTGATCGCATCGCGGCCGACTTGTTCAACCCGGTGGAGGTGATGGTCCAGGCAGCGGTGGAGTTGGCCGAATGCGGGCCCGACCTCACCGGGCGTATCTGTGTAGATCAAGCGTTGCTCGATGAGTTGGGTGTCGTCGTGCGCTCACTCGACGGGCTGCACATCTTCGCAAGGGCGTGACGATCGTCGGCGCACTAGTCGACAACCGTCAGCAGCGCCACGTTCGTGGCGAGGGCAACGAGTGTCCGGCGCGCCGCAGTGTCGACGTGCACGATCGGGCCCAAGGCTGGAGGCGCCTCGTGGTATGTGCCGTCGCCGTAGATCTGTCCGTAGCGAATGACGGTGCCGCCGGTCGAGAGGACCGCCCGTTCCATGTCCTCGACGGCGGCGCCTCCGTCGCCGGGAATCGCCCATGCGACGCTCCGCGCGATGAAGCGGGCGACGCCGGCGGCATGAGCGGCCGCCAACAGGTTCTGTGTACCCTCGCGGTGTATCCGCGCGTTGGCCGCGCCGAACTCGCCGAAGCGATCGAGTTCGTCCGGTAGGTCGGTGATCTGACTCATGATGACGTCGGGACCAGCGGCGATCACCGCCTCGCAAAGCGCGGTCGTGTCGAATACATCGCACACGATCGGATCGGCACCAAGGTAGCGAAGCGCGTCGGCCTTGCTGTGAGAACGCGTCATCGCCGTCACATGACGGCCGTCTGCTGCGAGCAACGGGATCAACCGAATCCCGATCACCCCTGATGCTCCGGCGAGAAAGACTCTCATCGGCGCGACCTTATCAAGGGGGCGAAGAAGTGTCCGTACCTCACGCGGCGTCCGAAGGGTGATCACTCGAGCGAAACGCGCGCGTGACACAGCGAATGCGCGCGAAGTCGAACACGATGACCGTGTCGGCGCGACGCAGGCGAGTTTCCAGCGTCGCGCCGTAGTTCACGTCGACGATCCTCTTGTCCGCGCGAGCAGCCGCTCCTGTTTGGTGCGCCACTCATCGCGCGGCGTCGGCGTCGGTGTCGGCGTCCAACCAGGTTTCCATCAATGCTCGTCGAGATGGATCACCGGCAGCTGCGGGCGATCAGCAAGCCGACGAGCGAACGTGGACTTGCCTGCACCTCCTGGACCGACGATTGCGACTCGCTCCACGCGTCAATTGTGGCGGCACGAGGCCGTTGGCGATACGGGCAAGTCCGTTAAACAGTAACGGCCCCATGAGAGGCCACAGCAGGTCTCGGCTTTCGCCGAGGACCAAGCAGGAAGTCCACTCGAACCGCTCGGTCACGCAATGGAATGGATGGAGTCCGCGCGCCTCGGTGTTCGAGCACGTTAACGACGATGCAGTTCGGGTCGCGGACGAAGAGTCGGCGCACTCCCCACGGCTCGTCGGTCAACGGATACACGCTGTCATCGCCGCGCCGCAGCGCCTGCACGTGCACATCGTAAACGTCAGAGACCGCGATCGACATCCCGGCTGCGATCCCGGCGCCTCCGTCGGCGTGACGGTGACCTGCGCGGTGGGTGCGACGGTGATGGTAACGACTTCGTCAGTTCCATGGCAGTCTGGGTTGTCGGATTGGGGGTTTGGTGGTTTCGGTGGTGCCGTCGGGGTAGGTGATATGGAGGGTGCCGTCGGGTTCCATGACGAGTCGGATTTTGGGGTCGTGGGCGGCGCGGTGGTGGTGGTATTTGCACAGCAGACAGCA
>DATLFA010000037.1:0-19963 GCA_035525225.1 Acidimicrobiales bacterium | reverse complement strand
GCGACTTGAGCCATGAAGCCGAACGCTTCAACGAACGACCGGAATTTCAGCTCCCGCCGCAACGCGCCGCCGACCTGCTGCCAGCCCGGTAGCTCCGCGAGCCGACGAGCGATCTCGTCGGCGGGCAGCAGGCTTCGGTCGAGGGCCACGATTCCATCCTACGGCAGAGAACGACTCCCTCAGGCCAGCCGGGGTGGCTGGCCGACGTCATGAACGTGGATGGAGCCTTCAGTGGCGAGACGTTCGTCAACAACGTGAAGCCCGGTGAATACCGAAACTTCTACATCGTGGGCGGCGAGGCATCCCTCGGTCGCGTTGCCGAGCGCTTCGATTCGCAACCGCACAGCTCACGCCCGGGCGATGTCTACCTCGGTGGGCTGAACGAGGCGAAGCTATTCCGTCGTGTCGAGAACGAGAGTGGCAGTGTGGCTGCCGGCTCGGCAGACGAGCTTTGGCGCTTCCAGGAGGCGCCGATCCACATAGACCGGGACGTCGTACGGGTTGCCGAATGGCGGCTCGGCACCCACCTCGCAATCGGGGAAGGCATCGGAGAACTCGTCCTCGTGAGCGAGTCGCATGGACTCCACACCAAGCTCGCTTGGGCTTTCTCCAGGTCGACCAGCAGCGAGGCGGGAACGACCGCCATGACCAGCCGGTCCCCTGCCTGTAGCATCACCGGCTTGGCAACGAGCCAGCCCGACAGGTGCTCTTCGGGCGCCAGTCGCTGCGCCGCGACCTGCGCGGGTGATCGTGGATCTCATAGGCGAGCCCCTGCTCATCGAAGAACTGCCTAATTCGCTCGGCAGCCATCGCCACCTCCCTGCCTCGGTTTCACTTCCTGCAGTTACGAAGGCCGAGACACCAGTTGCTGCAAGCACACGCCACTGCAGGCACACGCGACTGAGTGGGCAGTGGTGACGACGCGGCTCTCGAAGGGGCCGCGTCGTGAAGGAGCCGGTGGTCACGCGGCGGCAGAGGCTGCGGTGACGGCCTGTACCACGCGTCCGGCGTTGGTGATCTCGACCTTGCGGGGCTTGGCCTCCTCGGCTACGGGGATAGTGACCGTGAGCACGCCGTTCTCGTACGCGGCGGTGATGTGGTCACGGTCCAGGCTCTCCCCGAGGAAAAGTTGCCGGCTGAACTCGCCCTGGGCCCGTTCCAGGACCTGGATCTGATCGTCGTCGGCCCGGGTCCAGGTGCGCGTCGCCCGCACCGTGAGGAGATCCTTCTCGACGATCAACTCGATGGAATCGGGATCGACGCCGGGCAGGTCGAGGTGAAGCTTGAACTCGTTGCCCCGACGGTACGCGTCGACGGGGATCTGGCGCGCTCGGTGTTGGCTGAGCAGCTCCTCGGTGATCCGGTCAAACTCGCGGAACGGCTCGAATCGCATCAACATGACGGATCCTTTCGGTGACCCTCGACCGCTGGCGGTCGGCGACCGCCAAGCCTCGATGTCTCGACCCACACCGTACCCAGATCCAAAACACTAGAAACATAGTTCTAGAAATCTCCCCGCTACACTCGCCGCTCAATGGCGAATTGGAACTTCCTCACCAACCATGCCCGGGTCCTGGTGTGCATCGCCCACGACCCCGGGACGCGCCTACGCGACATCGCCACCACACTGGGAATCACCGAACGCAGCGCCTACGGCATCGTCACCGACCTCACCAAAGGCGGCTACGTGATAAAGGAGAAAGACGGCCGTCGAAACCGCTACCACATCCAGGCTCATCTGCCACTGCGAGAAGCCACCAGCCAGGAACGCACCATCGGCGAGGTGCTCGACCTTCTCGTCGACACCAACGCCCGCAGGCGAACACGCGGCGACGTCGGGTGACACGCTTGCGGGCCTGGGGGGCCGGTCAGCCGCCGTTCCGCATGCCCTTGGCCACTCTGGTGCCGAGGTCGGGATCGACGTTGCGCCAGTACTCGAGCGTATGCGCCAGCACCGGATCGGAGGGCACTGTTGCGTTGACCGACCGCATGTGGCGCGGCAAGGGTGTCGAGATGAAACGTTCTCACCAGCTTGCGCCGTTCGAGGCGGAGCCATCGACGTTCGCCGGCTACCGGTCGCTGGCGTTACGTCTACCGGGCCGTCGACCAGCACGGCCAAGTGATCGACGTGTTCGTCTCCGCGCGACGCGACATCGGCTCAGCCCGCAGATTCTTCACCACCGCGATGACCGCACACGGCGAA
This sequence comes from Acidimicrobiales bacterium, assembly GCA_035525225.1. Classification (GTDB taxonomy): domain Bacteria; phylum Actinomycetota; class Acidimicrobiia; order Acidimicrobiales; family WLNW01; genus DATLFA01. Next base: position 17,760 of record DATLFA010000037.1, on the reverse strand, counting down.
CCGGACGAAGTCGTCACCGACCGGACCGCCAGCGTGATCATCCGTGGTCACGCGTTCATACAGAACCTCCGCCGCGGCCACTACGAACTCGGCATCGATGCACGAATCCGGCACCTCCGCATCGCAGCTGCGTTCGACGAACTAGCCGGCGTCCTCTGAACCGAGGTCAATGATGTGGGACGCGGCGCGAGACGCGATCGAACAACGCAACAGTGCCCGGCCGACTCGCCGCGCCCTCCTCGACGCCGCGCTGGCAGTGCTAGAAGAGCAGGGCTATGAGCCCCACGAGCTCGGCGACGAGATCGTGCTCGCCAATTGTCCCTTTCACGCCCTCGTCGATGAACAGCGCTACCTCGTTTGTGGCATGAACCGCGACCTTCTGGGTGGGATGGCTGTCGCTGTGGGCGACAACGTGCTGGCCGCGCGGCTGGCGCCATCTCATGGCAACTGCTGTGTCCGCCTCGACACCAAGCGGCCCGCGAGGGACCGGTAGTGGATTGGCTGGGCTGGGCCGTTTTCGGGCTCATTGCCACCAGCGGCCTGACTGCGGCGATGATCTTCGCCCAGCTCGCCGGTCGGACGCGCCTCGACCTGCCGCTGATGCTCGGGACCATCACGACGGAGGACCCCGACCGCGCTCGCGTCGCCGGTTTCGTCATCCACCTCGCGATCGGGCAGGTGTTCGCGCTGTTCTACGCGGCGGGCTTCGCCGCGCTCGACCGTTCCGACTGGTGGCTCGGCGCGTTGTTCGGCCTGGCCCATGCGGCTATCGCGCTCACTGCGTTGGTGCCGCTGCTGCCGGGTGTTCACCCCCGCATGGCAAGCGAACGGGCCGGCCCCGATTCGACCTCGGTGCTCGAACCGCCAGGGCTGTTCGCCGTCAACTACGGCACCGCCACACCGCTCTTCGCGCTCGTCGCCCACGTCGCCTATGGCGCCGTGCTCGGCGTATTTGTCGGAAGCGGATGATCATGTCGGTCGCGAGCTCCCGGATCGCGACGGATCATCGCGTGCCGATCGGCGACTACGGGCTCATCGGTGACACCCGCTCGGCGGCGCTGGTGGCGCCAGACGGTTCGATCGACTGGTGGTGCGTCACGCGCTTCGACGACCCACCCCTGTTCGGGCGCCTCATCGGGGGCGACGAGGCGGGCTGGTTCTCGATCGGCCCCCACGAAAATGCCCGGTTGCTTCGACGCGCCTACCGGCCCGACACCGCGACCCTGACCACTACGTGGAGCGTCGACGGTGGCGAACTCGAGCTCGCCGACAGCCTCGTCGCCGAGGTCGAAGGCCGCTTCCTGCCGGGCACGGTGCTCGTCCGCCAGCTCGAGGCGCGCGGGAGGGCGGTCCGTGCCCAGCTCCACCTCGCGCCTCGCTTCGGCTACGACCGTCGACCGTCGCGGCGCATCAGTCGACGAGCCAGCGCGTTGGTATGCGACGGCGCCGACCTTGCCATCGCGATCACTTCTGACGGCCCCATCGTCGCGGCCGACTGTCCGGTCGACTTCGAGGTGCGCCCAGGCGTACCGGTGACGATCACTCTCACCGTCGCCCGCCGCAGCGCGCTCATCATCGTGCCCGCAGCCGTCGCCGCCGCCGAAGTGGCCCGCGACGAAGCTGGCTGGCGCGCTTGGGCCGCAGAAATTGGCGCCACCAACCACCGCGACGCCGTCGTGCGCAGCCTCCTGACGCTGCGGCTGCTCACCTACTCGCCCTCCGGCGCGCCGATCGCCGCGCCGACCACGTCACTGCCTGAGCGCATCGGCGGCGACCGCAACTGGGACTACCGCTACGCCTGGCCCCGCGACGCCTCCATTGGCATCGCGGCCTTCCTCGCCGTAGGCAAACCTCGCGAAGCGCGCGCCTTCCTCGGCTGGCTCCTCCACGCCAGCCGTCTCACCAGACCGCGCCTGCCAGTCCTGTTCACCCTCGACGGGCGTCCCGGCCCACCCGAAGCACAGCTCGGCGCGTGGCCCGGTTACGCCGCCAGCCGACCGGTCCGAATCGGCAACGGCGCGGCCGGCCAGCATCAGCTCGACGGTTACGGATGGGTGATCAACGCCGCCTGGCTTCTCACCGACGCCGGTCACCGCCTGTACGGCGAGACGTGGCGGGTCGTCGCCGGCTTCGCCGATCGCGTCGCCACGACCTGGACCGAACCGGACGCCGGGATCTGGGAGAAACGCGCCGAGCCCGCAGACCACGTCCACTCCAAATTGATGGCGTGGCTGGCACTCGATCGCGCACTACGCATCGCGGTGGCCCGCAACGATCGGCACCGGCCTCGCCAGCAACGATGGAGTGCCGCGCGTGACGCCCTTGCCAAGGACATCCGCGACCGCGGGTTCGACCCAACCCATCGCGCGTACACCGCCGTGTACGGATCGTCCGACCTCGACGCCGCGATGCTCATCCTCCCGCAGCTCGACTTCGAGCCCCCGTCGAGCCCACGCGTCGTGGACACCGTCGACGCCATTCGCCGACAGCTCAGCGCCGGCGGGCCACTCCTGTACCGCTACCCGCCCGGTACCGACGGACTCATCGGCAGCGAAGGTGCGTTCCTGCCCTGCTCGTTCTGGCTCGTCGAAGCCCTTGCCCGCACTGGTCGACGCGACGACGCCGAAGTTCTACTCGACGAACTCCTGTCGATCGGGGGACCACTCGGCCTGTACGGCGAGGAGATGGACCCCGCTAGCCGCGAGCACCTCGGAAACTTCCCCCAAGCCCTCACACACGCCGCTCTCGTCCAGGCCGTGCTCGCTCTTGGCGCCAGTCGCCAGGTCGCGCCACAAGTGAGCCCGCCATGCGGAGAGTGACAGAACTGGGCGGCTTCATCGGTGCAGGCATGGCAGGCGCGGCCTACGACGTCCAACAACGAATCCCCCGGCAGGCTCGGGAACAGGCCTTGGGTTTCGTGTTGCCCGCGATGCGGCGCCGCGCACGTCGCCGGCGATTTGATCGACGCACCCGGTAGGTTGCTCGCTGGGCGCGGAGGGGCCGGATCGTGCATTTGACGTTCGCCGGCACGACGAGCGACAACGCGGACGGGTCGCGTCCCGCGCTCGGCGGCTCCGGTTCGGCGTCGCGCAGAGTTTCAACCACGCGAGCCACAATGGTAAGGGCAAGAGAGAACAGTAACGACACGCGCTGATCCGCGACGAGTTGCCTCTCGCTGTGATGTGATCCGGCCGAGGTGAGCTGAGCTGTTTCGTGAGCCGCTTCGATACCAAGAGATCGGGATGGCTAAGGAGGATGTCGTGGCGAACGCCAGCGAGGGTGTTGCACGAATCAACTCGCGCGCATCGTCATACAGGATCGGTGCCAATCTGCATAGCACGGTGCGTGCTCGAAGGGCGTAGGCAGATGATGCAGACGCGCGCAACATCACAACGTCAAAGCGACCGTGTTTGCTTCAGGCGACAGGCAGGTGCTCATCGAGCTGTCTTGGGTCAAGCCTGATCGCAACGAGACGCGAAGTTCATTGGTTCGGCGAATTGGTAGTGCAAGTCGTCTCGCCGTTGACGCTGCCCGGGTGTCGCTCGCGTGCTGCATGTCGGGAGGGGTCTCGTACCGGGCACGTCGGTCGTGCAGTAGCCGATGTAGAGCAAGATCCGCCTCGTGACGGGGCTGTGCACCGTCCATAGTATGAGCGCCGCGCAGCCGACGGAGCTGGGTTAATCCTGGGTTAATCCCACGATGGTCTAAGGAGGAATGTATGTCGCTACGAATCAATTCGGTGGCACCGAATTTCGAGGCTGAGACGACCGAAGGCCCGATGAACTTTCACGACTGGATCGGAGACGGGTGGGCCATCTTGTTCTCGCATCCGAAGGATTTCACCCCCGTGTGCACGACGGAACTGGGATACATGGCGAGCCTGCAACCCGAGTTCGCGGCGCGGAACACGAAGATCGTCGGGTTGAGCGTTGATTCCGTATCCGCGCACAAGGGATGGGCGTCTGATATCGAGAAGTCCCAGGGCCACGCTGTCAATTACCCAATGATCGGGGACCCTTCGCTCAAGGTGGCAAAGCTCTACGACATGCTTCCTGAAGATGCCGGCGACTCGGCCGAGGGGCGGACCCCGGCGGACAATGCCACCGTGCGATCCGTGTTCGTGATTGGCCCCGACAAGAAGATCAAGGCCTCGCTCACCTACCCGATGAGCACCGGTCGCAACTTCGATGAAGTGTTGCGCTTGTTGGATTCGTGCCAGCTCACCGCGAAGCACCCGGTGTCGACGCCGGTCAATTGGAAACGCGGCGATGACGTCATCGTCGCGCCCGCCCTCTCCGACGCGGACGCCAAGCAAAAGTTTCCCGACGGTTGGAAGGCACCGTTGCCGTATATCCGCCTAGTTCGCGACCCCAGCTCGTAGTCACAACTGCGTCGATCGCAACGGCGATACCGCGTCGCACCTCGACCACGGCCGGAGTGTTCTCGAAGCCGACGGCGAACAGGTCGCCCGCGCCAGTCTCGGATCGCCGGTCCGAACAAACGCGCTCCCTTACCCTGAACGTCTATGAGCAAGGCATGCTGCGCTCCGTCAAGACTGGCCGAGAACGCTCGTTCGCCACCGGCTCCCGTGTGAGCTCCAGCCCCGACCATGATCGTTTAGCGATGCGCCGGTTCACGACTGGTGCAGCTTCCTCCACGCGCGGCAGCGACGTCCGCTCGCTCACGGACGGCGGGCCGCCACGATGTTGCATTCGAAGGGCGCTTCGACGTTGCCGTGGGAGGTCGTGAACGGTGCCAGAACCTGGTGGGCGTCGGCACGGATGCGTCGGTATACGTCGCCGGAGATCCGTTCGACGAGCGGTGTGCTCTCGACTTCGGTGGTAACGAACGCGTCGACAGAAGGTGCGCGGTAGGTGCCGACGTGGGTGCGGGCTGTCGTGACCTGTAGGCCGACGGACGCGACGAGGCCGGTGAGTTCTTCGAGGTTGCCGCACACGAAGTAGGTGCTGAGGAGCGACATGGCCTCGGGGCCGGCGTGGCTGGCAGCCATTTCGACGAATGGGGTGAAGGCGGCTTGAGATTCGAGACCGCCTGGGACCACGACGGCGACCGTCCCCCCGGCGGTGACGACCCGGGCCATCTCCTGCAACGCCCGCGGACGGTCGGGGAAGAACATGAGCGCCATCTGACACAGGACCGTGTCGAAGGACCCGACCGCGAAGGGCAGCGCGGCGGCGTTGCCTTGGCGGTATTCGATGTCGGGCCGGACCCGGCGGGCCACGGTTAACATCGCCTCGTTCAGGTCGACGCCGACGACGGCGCCGCCGGGCGCGACGAGGTCGGCCGCGGAACGGGCGACGATCCCTGTCCCGCAGGCGACGTCGAGCACCCGCTGGCCCGGCGCGACGCCTGCCGCGTCGCAGAGGATCGGTGCCCACTGGGCGAAGAACGCCGGGACGAACGCGGACTCGTAGAATTCGGCCGCTTCGATCGGGATCTGGAAGGACTCAGAAGCTTCGCTGGAAATTGCCATAGCTGCATCGTGGGACCGTGGGCTGCGGGAAGCATCGGGCAGCTGCCCCATTTGGCGTCACGACCGCGGGGACACGTCAGCTTCGATCGGGGATCGTGTGACCGCGTAGGCGGCGGCCTCGGCCCGGTTGCGCAGGTTGAGCTTGGTCAGGATGGCGCTCACGTGATGTGACGCGGTCTTGCGGCTCACGTGGAGCCGCGCGGCGATCTCGGGGTTCGACAGACCCGCCCCGAGAAGCCGCAATACCTCCAGTTCCCGCATCGTGAGCAGCCCCGCTCCTTTGGCGCCTGTGCGTGCCCTCACTCCCAACGAACGCAGGAAGGCTGCCACCCGATCGGCGTCGCGTGCGGCGCCAAGCGACTCGAACCCTGCCAAGGAGTGGCGGGCGTGGTCGACCGCGATGTCGGGTTGGCTGACCGCGAGCACCCGACCGAGTTCGAACCGGGTTTGCGCCAGCTCGAACGGAAGCTCCAGGCGGGACCACGCCTCGAGCGCCGCCTCCAACTGGTTGACGGCTATTTCGAATTCGCCGCGCGCGAGCGACACACGGCCCTCGGCTCCATTTGCCATCGCGCGCAGCCGGTCGCTATCCAGGGATGACGCCACGGCGGCCAGGCGTCGCGCTGCGGCACAGGCTCTCTCGACGTCGTTCGTGGACAAATGCGCGTCGACGAGCAGCTCGAGAGCGGTCGCGAGATGCCAGCGGTTCTCCTCCAGATGATGCAGCCGTTGTTCCAAGTTACGCGTGGCGGCGGGCGCGTCGCCGCGGGCCAACAGCAACGCCGCGAGCGACAACGCCTCCTCGGCCGCGGCTTGCACCCCGTCGCCAAAATGGGCCAGCAGCTGCTCGGCCTCCTCGAGGCGACCTTGACGGATCCGCAGACCAGCCAAGCGAGTCAGCGCCTTGGCGTGCAACCCCGGGCAGGCGCCGTCGGTGATCCGCAGACCAGCACGCAGCTCGCGCTCGGCATCGTCCCACCTTCCCTTGGCGGTCAGCACGCTGCCGTAGTAGATGCGGCACTCGGCGTAGAGGAACGGGCAGCCATAGGTGTCCACGAAGTCGTCGGCCACGTTGCACCACAGCGCGGCCCGCTCGAGGTCGCCCGCCAGTTCACAGGCATTGAGCATGTCGCAACAGGTGTACACGACCGTGTCCAACGTCGAGCGCTCACCGGCCAGCGCCGCGGCCAGCGCCTCGTCGATCAACGCGAAGCCAGCGATGGTCTCGCCCTTGCCGACGCGGATCAGCCCCAGCTGGGACATCGCTACGAGTTCGAGGTCGACATCGCCAACTGACCTCGCCACCGCGACGGCCCGCAACGCGAGCCCTTCGGCGACATCCAGATCGCCCATGCGATAGGCACGGGCCACCCACACCCAGCCATGCAGCGGCCCGGGTTCGAGCGGCTCCACAAGACGCTCCGCTCGGCCGATCCAACCGTTGGCTGCCGCGAAGTTAGCGAAGTTCGCCTTGTACGTGATGGCCAACCACACCGCGCAGTGCGCCGCGGCCCCGACGTTGCCTGACCGGCGGAACAGGGAATAGGCGCGGCCACACCGGGCGACGCAAGCGCGGTTCTCGCCCAACCACCACAACGCCGCCGCCAGGCCAAAGCATGCCTCCGCCGTCTCCGCGTTCGCGAGCACGCGCTCGAACCCCACGCGTGCGTCCCCCCACCGTCCCTCACGCAGGGCGGCGTGGGCGTCGGCGAGTGATACGTCGCTCGTCACCTCAACCATTGTGTCGCTCCAACCACCGTCGTGTCCGGTCGATGCGTCGCGTTGTCCTCGTCTCTTATTTCGGCGTGGTCCGGACAAGTGAGCAATCGGCCGCGTCAATCCAACGGTTGACCTGGTGCTGCCATCGCGAAGCAGGGCTGTGTTCCGTCCTCTCGAGGACGAGGAGGTCGAGTTGTGTCGCGCTGTCGCGGTGGGAGTGACTTCCTCGCGGCCCGGCGCCGCGTGGGCGCTGTGCGAGGCCACGGCGCGCACAGCGGAGCTCGCTGCACTTACGGTCGGAGACGTCGACCTCGACCAGGGGCAGATTTGGCTTCACGGCTCGAGCCGCCTCGACGAACGCTGGGGCGAGCTCACCGGGTGGGGGCGAATCCAGGTCCGTCGCCATCTCAGTGGACTCCCGAAGAATCCTGAGACGTTGCTGATTGACGGCGGACGGCCCGGTACCTCGATCGCGCAGTCGTCGGCTGTGGGCGTCATCGGTAGGACGCTGCGGCGAGCAGGGCTCGGGGAGGATCGTGCCGTTCGACCATCATCGATCGCCGCGTGGTCGGGCCGGCGACTCTTCGACAGCAGTGGGCACTCGCGGATGTGGGGCGGGACCGCTGACCAGTCGTAGGTCAGCGTCACCGTCGTCCGCGACGGGCCAGTCGCCTCGAGGTCGTAGCGCCAGATCCAGCCGCCGAAGCTGAGTTCCCCGGTCTCGGGTGACTCCGTCCCCGGCTGCCACATCGCGACATGGAACACCTGGCCGGCGGCAGCGATGCGCTCGCCGTCCAGGGACGCGCGAACCCGGCCGGTGCCGTCGATGTCGGCGTGGGCCGACGGGTCGGCCAGCACCGCGAACACCGCCTCCAGGGCGCCCTCGATCGTCGTGGACGCGGCAACGCGCTCGGTCGCGTCCGTGCCCTTCTTCGCGTCGGCCACCGTTCCTGTCCCTTCGTCTTGCCCGGCCGGTGCAGGGTTCCTGCACCAGCTACGAACGGGTGCAGCCGTTTCGACAGGACGCCGTCAACGAACGCGACGTACTCGCGAAACCGTGCGAGCCGTTCGCGCAGCGGCCAATACGTCGAGCCGGTCGCCTCGTGGTCGAGCCCGGCAATGCCGGTGCCGATGCCGAGCTGCATACGACCGCCCGAGAGGTGGTCCACCGCGAGCGCTTCGCGTGCCAGAAGCCCAGGCGCGCGCAGTACTGGGTTCGACACGAGCGTGCCCAGTCGCACCGCCATTTGTCGGAGCCAACACGCCCGCCCGACGCGAGTCGGTCAGCTCTGCACTGTCACCACGACGCGTTGCGGTGCGGGATTCGCATAACCGCCGACATTCCACGTCAGATTCTCGGCCTGCGAGTGGCCAGCAGCGTCTCGCGCGCGACAACACAGCACATACTCACCGGGCGAGGTCGGCGTCCACTCGAAGGTCCACGACTGCCAGGCCCACGGTCCGAGCTCTGACGGGAGCAACTCGGCGGCGGACCATGTCGCGCCGCCGTCGACGGAAACCTCCACGATGTTCATCGGGCCCCACCCCGACCACGCGCGACCAGTGAGCGCGCAGGGAGCCATCGTGATCACGCGCCGGCGCGTGAAGAAGTCGGGCACACCCGGCGGGATCATCAGCGCGCGCGGCTCGATCCTCGACAAGGGTGTGCCGGCATCGGAGGGATCGCGACGCAAGCGATACGAGCGGTCCTGTTGATAGCCGGCGAACGGCTCGCTCACGAGCGTCATACGGGACAACCACTTGACGTTGGTCATGCCGTACCAGCCGGGGGTGATTAGCCGCAGCGGCGCGCCATGTTGCGGCAACAACGGTTCGCCGTTCATCTCGAAGGCGACGATCACCTCGGGTCTGCGAGCTTCACCAAGGGGGAGTGCGCGTTCATAGGCCTGCTCCACGCCACCTTCGAGCCCTCGATCAGCGCCCGTGAAGACGACCTCGACGGCGTCCGCGTTAACGCCGACTTCGTCGAGGAGCACTGCGAGTGAAACGCCGGACCACTGCGCAGTGCCGACGGCCTCGTGCAACCACGGCTGGCTGAGCGGTCGCGGTTCGAGCAGCGCCCGACCGTTCCCCGCGCATTCCATCGTCACCGCCACGGTCGTCTTGGGTCGCGCTCGCAGTTCGTCGAGCGTGAGACGACACGGCCGGCTCACACGACCGCCGATGTCGACGACGAAGCTCGCCGTGTCGATCGCGGGAATGTCGTAGTGGATGAGCAGATAGTGCAGACCCGCCGGCGTGAGCGGGTAACGCAGCGCCTCGAGAGGAAGCCCGTGATTGCGTGTCGCGAGCTGAAGCTCCTCCGCGGTGAGCCGACCCGCCTCGCCGTATACCGGTTGGTCCCGTTGTTCCATCGTCCGCCCCCTTGGTCGAACAAGGATGACACGGGCGGCGTCCAACCCGAACGCCTACGCGTCAACGCTGGACATGGGTGCTCAGTTTGGCGCCGCCCGACGTAGAGAACCGTGTGGGCACGCGGCATGCTTCGTGTCTGTGGTCCCCGCCCGCCTATCCGCCGATGCTCGCCGCGTCCGGCGCCGGGGAAACTACAAGGCGAATGCGCGGCGGAGCCGAAACTTGACGGGTGGCGCGCCATCGTCACGGTTGACCCTTCGTCGGGTTTCGAGGTGCGGTCGCGTACCGGCCGGTTCATCACCACTCACGTTTCCGAGCTGCGCGGCCTCACCGATATCGGGTTTCGGATGGTGCTCGACGGCGAGCTCGTGTCCGTAGGTACTGATGACAACATCGACTTCTATGCGCTCGGGCAGCTGATGCTTACGCGCAGGCCGATGCGCACCGTCACCTTGTGTGCCTTCGACGTGTTGTGGCTCGACGGCATCGACTGCACGCAGTTGCCGTGTCGCGATCGTCGCCGCGTGCTCGAGATGCTCGAGCTGTCGGGGACGGCGTGGTGCACCGTTCCGCAGTTCCCGTTCGACGACGCCGAAGACCTCCTCGACTCGTGCGTGCGACTGAGGCAAGAGGGCATCGTGTTGAAGCGGCTCGACGCGCCGCTACACGCCCGGTGCCCGGACTGACGCATGGCGCAAAGTCAAAACCGCGGCCTGGCGCATCGACCACGGCCCACGCCGGTTGCCGCGCGAGGTGCGTGAGCGGACCGGCAGCTGACTCAGCCGCGTCGACTGCGTGCGATCGGCCCTTGTCGACGCTAAGCGGTCGGGGTCGCTACGCGTTCTGCGTCCGATTGGGCGTGGGCCTCCGCCAGGTCTCGAAGGTCTATCTCGCCTTCGGCGTCGACGGACCGATGCTTCACCGGCACGACCCAGCGAAACAGGCTCAGCACCGGCGTCTTGCACCAGCAGTCAGGCGAGCAGCCGCACTGGCGCCAAAGTCCTGATGCCTCGGCAACCCTCGTTGCGATGGCAGCGAGGAGATAGAGGCGGAGAATCAAGAAAACGAAGCGTCGCATGTCGTGAGCCTACGCGAGAGAGTGGTCCAGCGCCGTTGGACGACGCGTGAGATGGGGGTTGGTAGGTCGAAGGGCTCATTTCCGGCAGCTTGAACGGGGCCCACTCGTTCGCCGTCGCCGACGACCGATTTGTTGGGTATGCACACTACTGGCGTCCATCTCATCGATGGACGATGCACCCTTGTCGTGATCGACCACGACGGTGTCGGCATACACGTCATCGACCGTCGGATCGTCGAGCTTCCCGCGAGGATCATCGTCGGAGGCCGGGTCGTCGACCCGCAAGCCCTCGCGGAGCACCTCGACGGGATTGTCGGCGCGGCCCGGGGCCCTGTCGTGGCGGCCTGGTGGCCCGACGATGCACTGTTGACGACGATCGATTGCACCGGGGCGTCGCGGGGCAACGTCGGCGAAGTGGTCGATCGAGTCGTTGTCGATCGCTTCGGGGCGCGCCGTCCGTCGGTCGTGTTGCGCAGCGTACGCGTGGCGGGTCGCGACTTGATAACTGTGGGAGCATGCTGGTCGCCCGACTTGGAGAACGCACACCGCGCGCTCCAGTTGTGCGGCTTGGACCGAGCGTCGTTGATATTCGCGCCCGCGGCGTTGGCGATCCTCACTCGAGACTTCGCCGCTCCAGCGGTACTTGCGGTCGGAAGCACTCGCGTCGGAGTCTTGTACGGCTTCGCAGGGTGGCCATTGGTCGGCGGATCGCTGACCAGTGATGCGCGCGAGCCGGTAGCCCAGGTATTCGGAGTTAGTGACGTGAGCATGGTCCAGCACCGTTCGCTTCGTCCTCCGATGGCACACCGCGAAAAGCGGGTGTTCGGGTATTCGGCGATGCTCGAGTCGATCGCCCGTGTTTTACGAGCCGATAGTGCAAGCAACGGTAACGGGGCTCACGGCGAGCTGACCGACCCGTTGCTGGAGGACGTGCCCGGTGATTACCTCGTCGCGTTGGCAGCGGCACTGTGGGGGGCGACGGCCGTGGCCGATCTCGTGCCGTCTGCGTTGCCCGCGCAACCAGGCATCGCCGCTGTCGCGAACGACGCCGCAGCCCAGATCGCAGTGGATCCGGTCCAAGTGGCGAACGACAAACCAGGGACCCCTGTATGGACCGGGGACCGCCCGCTGCCGCGACGGCGAGCGAGAGAGCTCGTGGCGGCGGCGATCCTGGCGCTCTTGCTCGTCGGAGGCGGTCTTTGGTTGGCCAATTCGGATGACGATTCCGCGGATCCGCCGTTGTCGGCCGCCGCCGTGTCGACCTCGACCTCGGCGGGATCGAGCCTTGCGGGATCGAGCGCGCCGGTGCTGTCCGCGACCGTGCCCGCAACAACGGCGCCGTTCGTGGCGCAACCTCACTTTGGTGTGTACTGGCAGGGGAAGCTTTACCTCGAGGGCACGCTGCCGAGTCGCGCCGATGCGGATGCCTTCGTAAGGAAAGCGTCCGCGGTGATCGGTCCCCAGAACGTGGTGGACAACTACGTGATTGACGCCCGCGCGCCGGCGCCCTCGTCGGGTTTCGTGCGAATCGAAGACCTCCAGTTCCGGGACGGCAGCGATGTGCTCGACGAAGAGTATTTCGGCGTTGTAGAACTCGGTGTCATCGTGATGAACCAGAACGAGCATGCGCGAATGATCATCACCGGCCACACCGATTCGGTAGGCGACGAGGAGGGCAATCAACTGCTCTCGGTTCGTCGCGCGAACGCGATCGTCAACTACATGGCGTGGAGGGGCATCGCGCGATCGCGCCTCGTCGCGGTCGGCAAAGGAGAGACTTCCCCCATCGCCGACAACGCGACCGAAGCAGGGCGGAAACTCAATCGGCGTATAGAAGTGGAATTGCTCGGCCTGCTCGATATCTGAGCCCGCCTCACGGCATGGCGGTTTACCCACTACGCCAGTCCTTTCCGTTGGCCGTCCCGACTGTGTCGTCAACGAGTTGTCGCAGAGTGGTGTCGAGCGAGATAAATCGGACGCCGTAGTAGGCGACGTACGGGTCGTGTGCTAGTTCGATATATATGACCCGTACCACCCCGCGGTGTGCTGCGCACCGGCTACCGCTGGTACAACGACCACCGACTCCCCGCCAGCCACGGCGGCGGCACCATCACCATCCGCCTCCACAGCGACGCCACCGACAACTCACGCAAATTCAACCGCACCGAAAACGTCCGACCCATCCCGGCCGACGACCCCAGCTTCCCGAAACTCTTTCAACGCCGCAACGACGCCGAATCGATCAACCGCCACATCGAAGACAGCCTGTGGATCGGCCGAGCCCACAGCCTCGGCCGCCGCCGCCAAACCCTCAACCCCCTCGGCTACGCCCTCATGGTCAACTCGCTCGCCCTCGCACGACACGAACGCCCCGCCGCGCTCGCCGCCTAAACAAACATCTCGGCAGAGCTTCAACGGTCCGCATGGGCAGCCAATACGGCATGCAAACACGGTGCGGACCCGAAACAATGGCTTCGGGCAGAGTGCACAGGCCAGTTACACTTCGACTCCTGCATTGAACTCTCTCGTGAAGGTGGCCGCGCGTGAAGAAGGGTCGACACAGGCGCTTCGAAGAGGCCCGAGCAATGAAACGATCACACGACGTCGACCTCGACGCGCTCATGCAGAGCCTCCTCGAAAGCCACTCATCCGACAACCCGCGAGGCGTCGATGCGGACAGCAACGGTGGCGGCACCGATCACGACGACCAATAGCGCTTGAATGAAGCCCTATCATCTGAGCGGCGCGCCCAACCGCAAAATCGATCGGGTTGTTCATCCGACTCATGGATGACGAGAATGCGTGCGGCCACGCGCTCGAGCCTCGTAGCTCTTCCATGGCCTGCGAACGCCGAAGCACGCCAGCGCACCTTTAGCAACTGCAAGGGCTTCGTGCGACAGGGCCCGCGCAAACGCCCGCTATCGTGTCGCCGACAACTCACTCGAGCCTGAGGTTTTCTCCCACCTTTTCCACAACCCCCGCCGCCCTCGGTGGGGCTGGTAGGAAACTGCGTTTGACCGGCTCAGGTGCGGTGGCCGATGTTGGTCCGGAACGGATTTGTTCGTTTTGGGAACGGGTCGGTGGCTGTCTATTTGTGTCTAGTTGTGTCCCTCTGACTGCTAAGTCGTGGTCAAATTACATGTGTGTAATTCGGCCCCTCATTCAGCCCGTTTGCGCGCCGTTTACGTTCCAGAGTTGGCGTCGTAGGTGCATGGCGTCGGCGGTTTGCAGAATGAGCTTGACTTGTCCTGCGGCTAATCCGTATGCGAAGCGTTCTTCGTCAGGGCTGGTGCCATTGAGTTGTTTGAGGTGCTTGTCGAGTAACGGTGCCAGCGCAGGCGAAACTGTCTCGATGGGTTTGTACGAGAGGATGAGGGCGCCGAGCGAGTAGGGGTCGCCGAGGACGACCGGCTCGCCGGCCAAACGTTGGTCTCGCACGACTCGTGCCGTGCCAATAAGCTCAGATCGAATCTCCTCGAGTTTCGTCTTCCCTCCGGAGAGGATTTCGAGGTGATCCCAGTCCCACCGACCAGCTGCCACCGCAGCGACGGCTCGGTCAGTGGGCGAAGCGTCGAAATCCCAGCTGCGCAGCATGGGTACTCGCCGTTCGCAGCGTTCAAGTCGTTGGTTGATGTTCATGAAGCAGCGCCTGGCCAGTCGCTCGCTGCGGGTACGTCCGTTCTAGTCGCGCGCTCAACTCGAAGCATGCGTTCTTCGAGCTCCGCGCCGCGTCGGAACGGAAGGATTCGATCGAGCAGCGCCTTGGCCGAGTGGTGTTGTTGGCGGGGGTCGTCGCCGTCCATTCCTTCGACGAGGACTTCAACGGCACGGAACCCATGCGCCGCTATCTTTGCGGCGATGTCACGTACTAACTCCGCTTGCCTTTCCTCGAGTGCGACTCGCACTGCCGGATCGTTTCTGTGACGTGACACTGTCTTAGAGGAAACTCTGAGTTTCGCTGCGGCTTGTGCGCTGGTATGTCCCATCGCGAGGAGCTCGACCAGTATGGTGTGGTCAACTTTGCTCGGCGCGCCCTTTAACGCTGAGGGCGGCACGACGACGGCGCGGCGCGCTCGACCCGCACCCGACTTCGCGGCTGGCACCTTGCGAGCTTTGGTCGCAGCGATTTTGCTCCGATCGTTGCCGGTTTCGGGGGCAGACGTGCGTTGTCGCGCTTTGGTCCCGCGATTCGACGCGGCGTCGACTCGTCGAGGACTCATCGCAGCCGCCGATCGTCGTACTCGGCTGGTCCGCCATTTCGGACGCCACGCCACCGTTCGCGGTCCAAGAGCGCTTTGAGCAAAGGAATCGCCTGAACTGCCTCGTCGAACTCACCCAACTGGGACTCCGAGACGCAGCTACAGATCATGTAGTGCACCGCGATGAGGACTCCGCACTCGACCACAAAGTGCGGATCGCCGAACGCGCCTTCCGCTTCCATCTTGGCGAGGCTTCGCTGATCAACCGGACGCAGAACCATCGTGCCCTCACGCACCATCTGGTCAAGTTCATCCTTGAACACTTTCAACAGGCCCCAGTTTATGCGACCGGCCGACCACCCCACCGGATCGATGTCTTCGGCATACCGATGCCCTGCTCGCAACAATTCGGTGTTGCGTGAATCGGGCAGATGATCAAAACATGAGTCCGGAACATCCACGCCATACCAGTCGGCAGAACCTCGCCGTCACCCAGATACCGGGCGGCAACCGCAACGGTGCTGAACTCGTGAATATCTCGCAGCATCTCTTCGATCGAAGCCCGCCGAGGGTCACAACAGATCCGACATGTCGGCTCCACCGGTATCGACAGCCTGCCTCCGAGGCGCGCCGCGATGAGCTCAGCCAGACGCCTCGATGCTGGAATTCTTGTCGTCAGCCCACTAATAGGTATTCCCCCGTGGGTCACGACTGGATCCCACCATTCTGTATTTGTTCGATCCTGCATGCTGTCGTCTCCTCTGTGAATACGCTCTCAGTACTTACCGGCAATCAAGCGGACTCGGACAGGCCGGCCAACGAGTCACTCGCCGGAGTACCACTTGTGCCGGCGCATCAGGCAGAGCAGAAAACCGCACGGATACGTGTGGATTTGAAGCAGATTGCGATATTGCGTTGGCGCGAGCCGCTGCCCCCCGCCTCATAGGTCATCCCCGCTGCCAACACGCAACCAGCGCGTCATCGCGCCCCAGCCGCCGATCCTCGCTACCGTCAACCCGGTCATCGTCTTTCACAACCGTCAACCCGGTCATCGTCTTTCACAACCCGTCTCCTTCCAGGGCTCGCATTCACCCCTTCTTTGGAGATTTGGCGATCTGACAGGCTCGGCGGGGATGACGCCGGCGTTCGGTCGGAGAAATCGTTCGACTCAGGATCAAACGGTTGCGGGCGAATACGATTGCGGATGACCATGCGCGCCCCCCACCCCCAGCACCATACGTGACCTCACCTCCGTCACCGCACCCGCTGCTACTGCTGCGAGTGTTCGGCCGGCCTGACGCCAACGGCTATCCGCCGGAGGCCGAGCTCATCGCCATCTACCGAATCGTTGTCCGCGAGATCGAACACCTCGGCTGGCACATCACCGAGGACGAAGACCATCCGTTCGACGCTGAACTGGAACTGTTGCGGTTCGATGCCAGCCTGCTCAGCGGGACCTGGAGCCTGGACGAAGAAAACGGCGAGCGATACGTCGGCACAGCGTTCCCACCAACGATTGCCGACGCGGAACAACTCGCCGTCGCGGTCACCGAATGGCTGCAGACCCTGCAGTCGACCACGGCTTAGGGTCATGCCGATTGGGTCTGTGAGCCCTCGGCAGCATATGTAGGGGTCGGCAACCTGAACTGGTGCGTCGTTTAATGCGTTGCTCACACCAAGGGTGGGACGGCACGTCCAACGTGCGTCCATAACGGGAGAAACTGCAGCGTTCAATAATTTCGGTTTGTCGATCCGACACCGCGAGCTTCCAGGACTGCACTGTCTCGCGAGGTTGCGTTGGCCAGAAGGGTTTGTGTGCCAGATCTGCGGCGAGGGCAACGCGTGGGAGACCGGTCGCGGGTTGTGGATGTGCCGGGACTGTGGTCGCCAGACGTCGGTGACCGCTGGGACGATCTTTCATCGCTCGCGGCTGGGTCTGCGGAGTTGGTTCGCGGCGATGTGGTTCGTGTGCGCACAGAAGAACGGGGTCTCGGCGCTGGGCGTGCAACGGGTGCTGGGCTTCGGGTCCTATGAGACGGCGTGGGCGTGGATGCACAAGCTGCGCCGGGCAATGGTGCGCCCCGATCGAGAACTACTCGGCGGTCCCGGCGTCGCGGTCGAGCTCGACGAGACGTTCATCGGCGGACCATCTGGTCAGGGCAAAGCCGGACGGCGCTACGCGAACAAGACCGAGGTTGTCATCGCGGTGGAGCGTCGACACCCCAAAGGGCTGGGCCGAGTCCGCCTCGAGGTCATCGACACCGCGAACCGCAAAGGCGACATCTTCTCGTTCGCCCGGAGGGTCATCGCTCCCGGCACCGTCCTCTATACCGACGGCGATCGGCTCTATAACGACATCGCCGACCACGTTGGCGTCATCCACGAGCGACTCGTGTTGATCTCGTCGACGCAGCGCGCCCACGACGCACTACCCGCAGTGCATCGAGTCGCATCGCTGCTCAAACGATGGCTCGCCGGCACGCTCCACGACGGCCAGCAGCCGTCGCAGTTGCCCTACTACCTCGACGAGTTCACCTTCCGATTCAACCGACGCAACAGCCGCAGCCGCGGGCTGCTCTTCTACCGACTCTGCCAACAAGCCGTGAACACCGAACCACACCCACTCGACGACCTCCTCGCCTGGCGCCGCTACGCACAGTGACGACTGGAGTTAAGCGGATACCCCATCCATGTGTACGTCCTGCACCAGTGAGCCTGCTCGGCAGAAGGCCCCTGGGGGTTGTGCGGTAATCGACGCTCTTCGGACCGGTCCTAGCCTTCCGCCATGCCTATGCCTCACTTGGACCATCTCTCGGTTGACCGCGTGCTTGTGCGCACTGCTGACTTGTTCACTGGAGATAGGGGCCGCCAGCCAGCGATTCGAGCTCTGATGA
>DATLFA010000026.1:0-18197 GCA_035525225.1 Acidimicrobiales bacterium | reverse complement strand
GATCCGCCGGGATCAACTCCTCCGTGCTCAACGTCGTCAACATCGCCAACTGAGGATCAGGTACACCACGCATACCCCCATTATTTTCCATCCCGCAACAAAACGCGAGCACCCCGAGCTGTTTTTCAGCACCCTGCTAGCAGAGGCGCTGGCGCGCTGGCTCGAGGACCACGAGAGCCCCGATGACCGCGCGAAACGTCGTCGGGAGGGGACCAAGCTCAGCTGGCACCTCGATGTCGACGGCATGATCGTCGGGTCGTTCCGCTACCCACCCGAGGTTTTCGCGGTGTTGAAGGCAGCGGTCGACGCTCGGATCGCTCGCGCGCTACGTGGTCAACACGCGCCCGCGGGCGAGCGGAGCTCACTGCGCGTGAGCAAGTGGCCGTCGCTGGGCCAGCAACGAGCCGATGCCCTCATCGCGTTGATCGCCGGGGGCGGCACCCCGGTCGTCACCGAAATCGTGCTGCACTCCGTGGCGACGGCTGCACCCTCGACGACGGCACACCGATCGCCGACAGCGTCGTCGAGCGTCTCGTCTCCCAGGCGTTCCTGCGGGCGCTCGTTCACGACGCCGACCGGCGACCCATCAACGCGTCGAGCCGGCGACGACAGCCGACACTGCGACAGAAACGGGTGGTCCGCGAACGCGACGGCCGCTGCGTCGACTGCGGATCCACCGACCTACTGCGTTACGACCACGAACCCGACTACGAGCAAACGCGGCACACGGTTGTCGAAGAACTCAAACTCCGCTGTGCACCGTGCCACCACAAACGCCACGCCGCCCAAAAAGCGGCGCGGGCAGCAGAGTGAGCGGCCTTGCGGCGGTCAGACCGGTGGATTGTCGACGTAGCGAGAGATGGCGTCTTCGAGTGAGAGCCCGAGCTGGTTGGCCAACGACGCCAGCCAGGCGAGTACGTCGCCGAGCTCGTGAAGTTGCTGCGCCTGCGTACCCTTGCGCACCGCTTGAGCGAGCTCGCCGAGCTCTTCGCACAGCCACGCAACCGTGGCGGGTATGCCGCGGGCATGGTCGTCGTCGCCATAGAGGCGATCCATCAGTGACTGCACTTCGGCCAGCTCCATGGGCGCTGACCGTAGCTGCTGGCGACCGGCAAGCGGCCCTAGCCGGCGGGTGCGGGGGCCAATGCCCAACCGAGCGTGCGCATCAGCGCAGTCGCGACCGGGCGCACCATGAGTGGCTCGATCCCCGGGGGCACGGGCAGCCACAGCATGCGGCGGGCATAGCACGGCAGCAAGCTCACGGCCGCGCTGGCGATCACGTTGTAGGTGGGTCGGGCCAGCAGCGGGAACGGAGGATGCAGCAAGAACCGCACGGCATTACGGGTGTGCGACGTGACCCGCAACTCACGGCGATAGCCGTGCAGTGTCGTACGCAGCGCGGCGCAATCGGTGGGCGGATCGACGACGCCCATCAATGTCGCCACGACGGCCATGTCGGCGACGTACTCGTCGGCTTGGGCGGCATCGAGTCGTCGGGTCGCGTAGCGCTGATACGCGCGCAAAAAGCTGTCGACCTCGGTGGCGTGCACCCATCCGAGCAGATGGGGATCGTTGGCCGCATATGGCGTGCCATCAGGCAGCGTGCCCTGCACACGATCGTGAATGCGCTTGACTGCTTCGATGGTCTCGAGGGCCGACGAACGTGGGCCATAGGTGGTCACCCCGAGGAAGTTCGCCGTGCGCCGCAGGCGACCGAGCGGATCTTCGCGGTAGTCGGAGTGCGCGGCGACGCCGGTCATGGTGGGCTCGTGCAGGGTCTGCAACAGCAGTGCCCGCAGGCCGCCGATGAACATCGACACATCGGCGTGCACGCGCCAGATCGCGCTCTCGGGTTCGAACAGGCCAGGGTCATCGGGATCGGACAACCGGCTGGGTGGTGCCTTCGACCCGGTGACGAACGAGCGCACCAGGTGTTGCAGCTCTACGCGCACCGGTTCGATCGCCCGCTCGACACTCATCCCGTCAAGGTATCTGGGTTCTCGTGTGTCGCGGCCGCGACGCGATGTATTCAGCGCGAGACCTCTACCGATGCCTGGAGCCGTCCGTCTTCCATTTCGAAGCGCATGTCTGTTTGGTTCGCAAGCGCGAGATCGTGTGTCACCATGACGATGGTCCTGTTCTCCGACTGCGCGAGGTCGCGTAACAAGCCGACAATGGCGCGGCCGGTCTTCGAGTCGAGATTGCCGGTGGGCTCGTCGGCGAGGATCAGCCGAGGTCGGTTCGCGAGCGCACGTGCGATTGCGACGCGCTGCTGCTCGCCGCCTGACAGCTTGCCGGGCCGCCGCGTCTGCTTTGAGCCCGATAGCCGGACCTGATCGAGGAGTACCTTTGCTCGTTCGATTTGCTGTGGACGTTTGACGCCGGCGAACTCCATCGGCAGCATTACGTTGCCGATCGCATCGAGGTTGGGCACGAGGTTGAAGCTCTGGAAAGTAAACCCGATCATGTTGCGTCGGTATCTGATCAGCTGACGGTCATTGCCGTTGGTGATCGTTTCACCGTCGACCTCGATCGATCCGCTCGTCGGCTTGTCGAGCGCGCCGAGCAATGACAGCAAAGTGCTCTTGCCGCTGCCGCTCGGTCCGACCACTGCGGCGAACTTGCCGGTCGGGACCGTGAAGCTCACGTCGACGACGGCATGCACCGTCGACCCACCCGACTGAAAGCTCTTGTTCAGTTTGCGGACGTCGAGCATCACTCACTCCTCATCACTTCGGCGGGACGGATTCGTGCAATGAAATAGGAGGGGACGGCGCTCCCTGCGATCGCGATGAACACGGCGGCGAGCATCCCGTAGAGCACGATGCTGATGCCGACCGATGCCCGAACGTTCCCCAGCGCGCCGCCGAAGTTGGTGACGCCTCGGCTGATGCCGCCGGGCGCGAACCCGCCACCGTTGGCGGGTGCGAAGCCGCCGGGGGGTGCGTTGCCGCCGGTGGGTGCGTTGCCCTGCGCGATGGCTGCCGGGCCACCGAAGATCGCACGGGGGCCGCCTCCCGGGGCCACGGTAGCGGCGGTGCTGTCGGAGGAGTTCTTGACGAGCACGTCGAGTACGGGGTTCGACAAGATGACCCCGGCGATGACGCCGACGACGGCCGCCATCACCGTGAGCGTCAATGCCTCGATGACGAACTGGGCGGAGATGCGCGAGTTCGACGAACCGATTGCCTTGAGTACACCGATTTCACGCCGACGCTCGCGGACAATCATCAACATGCTGAGGAAGATGATCACCGCACCTCCAACGAGCGCACCGATCAAGCTATAGCTCGAGATCGTCTTCACGTTCTCGAGCGACGAGATCGTCGCTTCGGAGTTGGTCGCATCCGACACGACATCGGCGGCCGATCCCAGCATCGACTGCAGCGCAGACGTCGTCGATGCGACGTTGCTGATCGAGTCGACCTTGGCGAGCGCCGTCGTCACCGCGCCCGTCTGCCCCGAAAGCGTCTGCACCGTCGCCAGCGACATGATGATGCCGCCGTTGGTGAACGTGTTCCCGGTGTCGTAGATGCCGACGACGTCGATCGTCTGCCCGTACGCGGTGAACGACGACCCGACCGAGAGGTTGTTCTTCGCCGCGAGGCTCGTGCCGACCATGGCGGACTTATCGGTGCCGAAGCCATCAACTGCCGCGCCAGCCGTGATGGTGAACGTGTTGACACCGGAGACCTGTGTGCTCGTCGGATCGGTCGTGCCGGTCAAGGTGATCGGCAAAGAGAAATTCGCCGGCAACTGCGCAGCCTGACCGCTACGCGTGCCCTGCGTATTGTTGCCACCGCCGAAGCGGTTACCCAGAGCCCCCGCGTCGATGGCCGACACGAGGTTGGTGGTGGCGTTCGTGGTGTCGTCGGCGCTGCCCTGTGGGCCGGCGGCTTCGGTGCCCTCGGTGCTCACTTGGTCAGACAATGTCTGTGCCACCGCGACCACGTGCGCTGTCGCCTCGATCGCCGCCACCTGCTCGACGGTCAACGGATCGCCGCCGCCCGCGAATCCGCGCGCGCCAGCCGGCGAGATCGTGATCGTCGTGCCGATGTCCCCTTTGACATCATCGATGCGTCCCTCCACTGCCTTCATCGACATCAACATCACGAGCGCCAACGCCACCGTGAGCGCGAGGATCGACGTAATCGACACGCTTCGAATCACATTTCGAAATGCGTTCTTCGTCCCTCGGCGTAACACCGCCATTACGATCCTCCCGCAAAAACGTCCCCGTCAGACGACGAGAGTACGCCGAGCCAATTCGCACTTATAGAGGAACGATCGTTTTCTCACTCAACTCTCACCTTCGTTCTGCAAGCGCAGAGCAGCGCCATCACAGGAACTCAAAGACGAAGAGCGACTGACGGGAACGCTTCCGTGTCTTCCGAGGCCGGGTCCGATGTCGGCAATGGACAATTCGACCCACTCGGAGACATCGACGACGATCTTGATGGCGGGTCGCTGACGGAAGCGACGTGATGTGTCGCCTAGCGAGACGACGTTCGAACACAGCACTCGGGCCACCACGAACCATGTGCGCCGAGCCCTTCCGTTACAAGTCCTGCCCGTCGGCAACATCAGCGACGCTTGACGAGGGATGAAGTTGCTGAGCTAGTGACGCTTCGAGAGAGTGGTGCCGAGATGACGGTTCTCGCTGAAAAATTCGGCATCAGTCGCCACGGTGATCGCACACGTGAAGCGAGCCGGTCTGGCAAGGTCGTCGATGGCACGGTCGCACGCTTTCGGCCGAGCAGCTTCAGGCCGCTGGCCTGCGCTACGAGTCGGGCCTCAACTTGCAGCTCGTCGGCGATCAAGTTGGAGTTGATCGGAGATACCTGGCCAGAACGCTGCCGGAGGCTGGTTTCGCTCTGAGATCTGCTGGACAGCAGAAGCGCCCGTTCGTTGACGGAGCGCTACAACACCTGGAGGCTCGGCATGCTTCTCATGGGTATACGTCTAGAGCAGGCGGGTGGGGACATCGGCGACAACGAAGGCAGAAGAACAATCGTCGAAAGGTGGCATCCCATGACCACCGCCGCCCATCAGTCTGCCCAAAGCCACAAAATCTGGTCGGATCAGCGGTCACAAGACGCATCGCAGTCTCCGCCCGGTGGCGAAGCAATGGCGCACGATTGCAAGGGCAACTACGGCCGCTTCGGTCTAACCAAGCGATATGAAGTGGTTTTTAGAAGACATCGCCGAAAACGGTAAGCGACAACAGAAACCGAAGCCGCTGCTCGGCCAGTGCCGGATTTCTCGTCGAAGTGACAGCTCAGGCGATCGCCTGCATCGTGTGACCGCAGGCGCAGGTGTATGTCGAGCCGTGCGGGCAGGGCTTCTTGATCTCAAGCTCACAGTCGCAGTCTTGGTTGGTACATGTGAGGCGAGTGCCAGCGGTGTTGGTTGTTTCAGCCATACCAGCCTTGTTCCTCGGCTCAACCAGGTTCAAACCTCAGAAGAGCAGCCATGCCCTTGTTGCTGCGGCGGTCTCCGAGACGGATCGAAACGAGATCGTCGACCGTTCCGGGTTCGAACTAGCCGCTTCTCTTCTCTTGGTCGGGTAGGCGGGATTTGAACCCACGACCTCACGGTCCCGAACCGTGCGCTCTACCAAGCTGAGCCACTACCCGAAGTCGGACATGCTAACGCGCAGGTCAGTGGTTCAGCAGTGGCGCAACATGCTTCCATTCGTCGGGCACACCTTCGGTGTAGCTGCCGGCGCTGAGCACGGTCTGCACGGCGCGGCGCAAGCGAAACGAGTCGAGCGGCTTGATGAGCCACCCATCGGCCTCGGCTCGCCGAGCGAGGAAGATGTCCGCGTCGCGATCGAGCAGGATCAGGGCTTTGGCCTCGGGCAGCCGCCCGGCCCGCTGCTCGAGGCGCAGGTTCAAGCAGGCGGCTATGCCACCCATGTTGCCGATTTGCAGGTCGAGCAACACGACCGCCGGCTCGAGTTCGGCGACTGCGTCTTGCACGAGCGCGCCCGCCCGCACCCTCGACACGGTGTACGAACCGTCCAATGCGGCGAAAACTTCGTCGTACACCCAGTCAGCGTCGGTCGCGAGCAGTACGTCAGCCATGGGCGCGCAGGCTAACGCGCTCGCCACCAACAGCGGCTATCCGAAGAGCAACCGCTCCATCGAGGCGATGCCTTCGAGATCGTGGAGATCCGACGCCAGCAACGGCACTCGCTCGACCGCGATGTCACCGAGCCCGTCGACGAGGCTGGCGACATGAGCCTCTTCCGCGACGGCAGCTTCGCGGAGCAGGTCGATGGCCTGTCGGTGGGGCAGATCCTTCGTGACCTTCGCACGTACCGCACCGAAGCGGGGTGCCATGCGATTGACCACGCACGCGTGCACCTTGATGCCGGACGCGGCGAGTTGCCCCACGAAGTACTTCGTCTCGACAACGGCGTCAGCGCGCGGCGCGGCAACGAGAACGAAGGCAGTGTCGTCCGAGCGCAACAACTCGATCATCGTCTTGGCCCGCTCGGTGAAGCCCTGCTCCATGCCTTCGAACGCGCGAAAGAAGGCGATCGCGTCATCGACGACTTCGGCTCCGACGACGCGAGTGATCTGACGTATGAAAATATGCGCCGCGCTGTTGACGGCGCGTACCAAGCCGCGCGGGGCCATCAACAATCGGTAGATGCGGTTCTCCAACAGCCGAGTCAACATGCGAGGCGCGTCGAGGAAGGCGAGCGCATGGCGCGTCGGTGGCGTATCGACCACGATCAAGTCGTAGTCCCTGCTCTCGGCCAACGCGTGCAGCTTTTCCATCGCCATGTACTCCTGCGTGCCCGACAGCGCACCGGCGATGTTCTGGTAGAAGCGATTGTCGAGAATGCGACGGCACTGCGTCTCGTCTCTCGCATAGCGAGTGACAAGCGTGTCGAACGTGCCCTTGGCATCGAGCATCAGGGCGTAGAGCTCGCCTGACCACGGGCCTTCGACACGGTTGGGTTCGTTGGCTGTTGCCGAGATTCCCATCGCATCGGCGAGTCGCCGCGCGGGATCGATGGTGACGACGATCGTGCGGCGACCCGACCGTGCGCCGTGAAGCGCGATCGCCGCGGAGGTCGTCGTCTTGCCGACGCCGCCGGTGCCGGTAGTTACGACGATCTTCGCGCCGTCGACGACGCCGGCCAGCGAGCGATCACCCGTCAAGGTCGTTCACCCCTCGTACGAGCGCGTCGGTCAGTACGACGGACTCTGCGGAACCGATGGTCGGACCGAACAGCTGGGGGAGCTCGATCTGCGGGAGCGGTAACGCTTCGGCGAGGCGGGCGAGCTCTTCCCGTTGACGCGCATACCGCGTCGCCCACCAACGGCCGGCCTCGCGCAGCGTCGACAGCTGCGCCTTGGGAACGATCGCGGCGTCGATGAGATCCGCAGGGTCGCGCTCGATGTCGGCCAGTGCCGGCAACACACCGTTGACAACCACTGGCCCGAGTGAGACCCGCAGCTGGTCCTCGAGCCGGTAGGCCGTCTCGATGAGCTCGTTGATGGGTGTCTCCTCGGCGAGGGTCACCAAGATCACCTGGGCGCGGGCGGGGTCGCGCAACATGGCGAGGACCTCGACCGCTTGGTGGTGGATGGGCCCCACCTTCGCCGTGTCGTGCAGGACACGGGCCGCGTCGAGGAAGCTCAGCGCATGGCCCGCGGCGGGTGCGTCGAGCACCAACAGGTCGGCGTGGCGGCTCTGTTCGAGGTGTTTGACCTTGCCCAGCACCAAGAGATCTTTGATACCCGGTGTGGCAGTGGCCACCACCTCGAGCACTCCGGTCGAGGCCATCCGCCGGGCCACCCGCCGCAGCCCGTGATCTTCGAGATACTCGATAAGCGCGAGGTCAGGGGTGATCGTGCGGCCGCGGACAGGGGCCCGACCAGCACTCTTGTCGCCCCGGGCGAGCTCGATCTCGTCGTAACCGAACAACGGGGCATCGAATGACGGGGCGACGCTGTTACGCCCCTCGATCTCGATGATCGTCGTAGCGAGGCCGTATCCGGCGGCTGCGCGGGCGAACGCGGCGGCGACCACGGTTTTGCCGACCCCGCCCTTCCCGGCAACGATGACTACTCGAGATGCGGAGAAGAACTGTGCCGGGTCCACCAATCGTGCCTCGGTTGCGGAGGCTAGCTGCGCTCGTCGCCATCGGTGTCGGCCTGGTCATCGGGTTCACGACATCGCCCGCTACAGCGCAAGTGCCTGAGCGGCCTTTTGAGCGGCAAGCAACTGAACCGACCGCGACCGTCGACGACTTCGTGCCGATCATCAAGGTTTCCGGATTGATCGACCCGATCGTCGCCGACTACATCGAGCGCACGATCACCGCGGCCGAAAACGACGGCGCGCTCTACCTGGTGATGCAATTGAACAGTGGTGGCGACGTGCTGCCCCGCGAACGTTTCGTCCGGCTGGCCGAGCGCGTACGTGACGCGAATGTGCCGATCGGGGTCTGGGTAGGCCCGAGCGGTGCCAAGGCGAGGGGGGGCGCAGCGCAGCTCGCACTCCTGGCCGACACGGTCGGCATCGCCCCCAAGTCGCGGCTGGGTGGCTTCGGTTCCAGCCTTCTCGACAAGGCGGCGTTCCCGACGTCGCTCAGCGACGACACCATCGCGCGCCTGCGCAACGACACGATCGGGTCCGATGAGTCAGCGCTCGTCGGCGCGTCAGCGGCGCCGACGATCGGTCAGTTCCTGATCGAGTTGCCCGGCTTCCGCACCGAGATCGACACCAGCGGCGAGCAACCGACCGTCAAGCCCCTCACGCCGGTCGTGTTCTCGGCCCTGCCGCTGCTGTCGAATCAGCTCCACAGTGTCGCCAGCGCACCCGTTGCCTATCTGCTCTTCTTGATCGGGCTCGGGCTCCTCATCTTCGAGTTCTACACGGCTGGTGTCGGCATCGCGGGCGTCGTCGGGGCCGGCGCATTCGTGCTCGGTTGCTACGGCTTCGACGTTCTACCGGCGCGGTGGTGGGCGGTCGCGCTGCTCGTGTTCTCGATGTTCGGCTTCGCCGTGGACGTCCAGACGGGTGTGCCGCGTGTATGGACCGGCATCGGCACGGCGTGCCTATTGGTCGGGTCGTTCTTCCTGTACGACGGGGTGTCGATGACCTGGTTCGCGTACATCGCCGGCATCGGCGGGGTGCTGTTGGGCATGGTGCAGGGCATGCCGGCCATGGTCCGCACCCGTTTTTCGACGCCGACCATCGGCCGTGAATGGATGATCGGCGAGATCGGCACGGCCGAGACCAACGTCGATCCCGACGGGGTCGTGCGGGTACGCGATGCCTTGTGGCGGGCCCGAACCAATCGTGCGACGCCCATCGAGAAGGGGGCGGGCGTGCGGGTCGCCGAGATCGAGGGACTGGTGCTCGAGGTCGAACCCGAGGAGGGGGCAGCGCGTGACTATCGCGAGCGGGCCCGCAGCCGCAAGAGTGCTCCAGAGTCCGATCACGCGACGGAGGGAACCGCCTGAGGGGGCGGGTATGTTACCTGAGACGGGTTTCGCCTTGTGCGATGGCTAGGGGCGGGGATATGGTCCCGAAACGGGGGTAGTTGTGGCCGTGGCGACGCAAGCTTCTGAAGTCGAATGGCAAGTGAGAGCAGCCTGTCGCGGGCCTCAGGCGGTGATGTTCTTCCCGCCGTCGACGTTCGAGCGCAAAGACGAGAAAGCCGAGCGTGAGCAGCGGGCCAAGGCCATCTGTGCGTCGTGCTCCGTGCGTAAGGACTGTCTCGAATACGCGTTGCGCATCCGAGAGCCGCACGGCATATGGGGTGGACTCAACGAGCTCGAACGCCGGGGCATGCTGACCAAGTAGCTGCGCGGCAGGCCCGAGCGGCCCTTTGAGCGGAAAGCTACGGCATGCGGGGCCCGGCGATGCGCTGGTCGCCGCGTCGGCGCAGGACGCCGGTGCCGTCGAGGCGGTTCAAGATCGGCAGCGCGTGCTTGCGACTGTTGTGGGCCGCGTCGCGAAAGTCGGCGACCGTGAACCCGTCCGGGTGGTCGCGCAGCAGGTGCGCGCAGAGTGCGGCAGCCTGGTCGAACGCCGCGGGTGAGAAGTACACACCGTCGACCTCGACGACTCGGCCGCTCTTGACCAGTTCCCGCAACTCGCCGCGGTCGACGCCGACGGGGTCGGGCGGCGCCAGCAGCGAAGCTTCGAGCGCGGCGACGTACGGATGATCCGCGAGCGGGTCGGCTTGCCCGCGTGGCCGGGCGCGACCGCTCTCGACGGCGATCTCGTCGAGCAGGGTGAGCGCAGCACGTTCGTGCTCGTTCAACGAGGCGACGTCGAGGCCCAGGGGCCCGGCGGCCGCGACGCGATCGCGGAGCGACGCCGTGATGCGCTCGAGGTCGGCGGGATCGACGACCCACTTGCCGACGGTCGGGGCACGGCGCTCGCCGGTCAGCAGGCGAAGCCGCTCGGGCTCGATCCACCGGCGCTCGGCGATCACGCGGTCCACCGACCGATCGGGCCGAGCCCGCGACGCGGGCACGATCGGTTCGACGTCGAGCACCTCGCCGCCCCCGACGGTCTCCGCGCGTCCGCTCTCGCGCAGGACGAACCGGTCGCCGGGCAACAGCGGGACGCCCTCGCGCAGATGCATGCGCACGAGGCCGACCTGGCCTGGCGCGATCGAGTTGGGACCGAGGATGCGCAGTTTGACGGGCTGTTCACCAGACCCGACGTAGGCCACGTACGCGCCTCGCCGAGACACCACGTGGGTGAGCGAATCGAGCACTCGCAACTCCGCATCGACGCGCTGGGTGACGTGCCACTGATCGGGCGCGACGAGGACATGGCCCCGTTCGACGTCCTCGTGGGACAGGCCCGAGAGGTTGACGGCGACACGATTGCCCGGACCGATCTTGGTCCGGCTCTCGTGATGGCTCTGAAGGCCCCGAATGCGAACCAGGCGGCCTGCCGGCCACAGCACGACCTCGTCGTCGACGCGCAGACGGCCACCGGTCAACGTTCCGGTCGCGACGGTCCCTGCTCCCTTCGCGGCGAAGGCGCGGTCGATCCACAGTCGCGGTCGCCCGACGTCCGCGGCGGCCGGTGTCGAGTCGAGCAATCGGTCGAGCGCCGATCGCAGATCGTCGACGCCGATGCCGTCGATGCAGTCGACCTCGATCAGCTCGGCGCCTTCGAGGAAGGTGCCGGCAACGTGCTCTTCGACGTCGAGCCGAGCCAGTTCACGAAGGTCGTCGTCGGCGACGCCGACCTTGGTGAGAGCGACCACACCGTGCTGTACGCCCAGCAACTCGAGGATGCGCAAATGCTCTTCTGATTGCGGCTTCCATCCCTCTGTTGCCGCGACGACGAATATGCACGCGTCGACGGCACCGACGCCCGCGAGCATGTTCTTGATGAAGCGCACGTGACCCGGCACATCGATGATGGCGATAGCGCGGCCCGACGGCAGCTTGCATGACGCGAAACCCAGATCGATGGTGAGTCCTCGCGCCTTCTCCTCGGCCCAACGATCGGGATCGATACCGGTCAGCGTGTGCACCAACGTGGACTTGCCGTGATCGACGTGGCCCGCGGTGGAGATGACGTGCATCAGAGTGTGGCCAACGCCGCGCGCACGTGCGCGTCGTCCGATGGATCGATCGTGCGGAGGTCGAGATACGTTGCGCCCTCGTTGACCCGGGCGATGATCGCCGGCGACCCCGCGCGCAGCGCCGCGGTGTGGTCACCCTCGAGCGCGATCGCGATCGACGGGATCTCGACTCCGGGCAGCGTGCCACCACCGGGCACCGCCATGGACTCGACCACCTTGCCGCGACCGAGCGTCTCCGCCCGCTCGCGCAATTCGGCCACCGTCGCCGTCGCTGCTCGCCAGAACGGGATGGCATCCCCGTCGCGGCGCAGGTACGCGAGTGCGAGGTGCTGCATTGACTGCAACACCAGACCACCCGGTCGCAGCGCGCGGGCCAACGGGTGCTTGGCGCACTGTTGTACGAGGTCGGCGCGGCCCGCGACGATGCCTGCTTGAGGGCCGCCGAGCAGCTTGTCGCCGGAGAAGGTCACGAGCGCCGCGCCCGCGTCGAGCGTCTGGCGCGCCGCGGGCTCGTCGCGGAGCCACGATGGCGGACCGTCGGCGAGCCAAGGGCAGGCCGCGTCGAGAAGGCCCGAGCCGATGTCGACGACGAGCGGCGGACCCAACGTGGCGAGCTCGCGCGCTTCGGGTGACTCGGTAAAACCGACGATGCGGTAGTTGCTCTGATGTACCTGCATGAGCAGTGCGATGTCGTCGTGCTCGGCGATGGCGCGTTCGAAGTCGGCTCGCCGAGTGCGATTCGTGGTGCCGACCTCGATGAGCCGAGCGCCCGACTGCGCCATCACCTCTGGTACGCGAAATCCGCCGCCGATCTCGACCAGCTCACCTCGGGACACGACCGCGCCGCGACCATTGGCCAGAGCCGCGAGGACGAGCAGCACTGCGGCAGCACAGTTGTTGACGATGATCGCGGCCTCGGCATCACACGCGCGCGCCATGAGACTGGCGGCATGAGCGTGGCGCGATCCACGCTCGCCGGTAGCGAGATCGAGCTCGAGATTGCTGTATCCCGCATGCAAGGGCGGCGCGAAAGGCGCCCGGCCCAAGTTCGTGTGGATCAATACGCCGGTCGCGTTGATGACCGGTTGCAGCAACGTGCGGGCGAGCGCTGACGCGTCGGCGCGGGCGCGCGTCTCGACCGACGACAAGTCGCCCCTCGCGATTGCGCGGCGGGCGACATCGACGAGCAGCGGATGCGGCAGACCGGTGTCGGCCAACGAACGCGCCAACCGATCCACCGACGGCGGCCGTGCTGGCTCGGCGCCGTCAGGCATTGCTTCCCGCTCCGAGGGATGCCGCTCAGGCATTGAAGAAGCCCCGGCGGTCGAAGTCGGCGATGGCCGCGAGCGCGCGTTCGGCATTGCTCGCCAGCAGTTGCCGGCCGCGTTCGTTACCCGGAGGCACGGCAACCGCGGCGGTGATGGGGTTGGGCAGGTTGAGCACGTGGCCCCAGTGGTAGTCGCGCCAGCAGTCGTCGAGGCTGTAGTCGCTCACCCCGCCCAGCTGCAAATATCCGTGATAACGCTCGATGATGGCCCGCTCGTGAAGGCGCCGCTGGTTCGCGGTGACGCTGCCGGCGACGAAGAAGGCCAGATCGTACGGGCCCCGTCCCCGCGCCGCGAGTTGCCAGTCGAGCACGTGTGCGACCGGCTCGTCGGGCGAGAGCGCACCGGCAGAGAACAACATGTTGTCGAGCCGGAAGTCGCCGTGGACCAGCGTCTGGGGTGCCTGAGCGAAGCTCTGTGCGACCGCGTCGAAGTGCGTGATCGCCCGCTCTGCCGCGCCCAGGTGCTCGCGCGGGATGTGCGATCCGAAGGTGTTCACGAACATCGGCCACGTCAACTCGAACAATCGGCCGTAGCCGGCGATCACCTCGTCGGTCGGGCCGGGTAGCCATCGATGGCTTTGCAGGGCATCGCTGCCCCAGAAGTGCGCGTGGATGTTCGCGAGCACTTCGGCGGCGGCGAGTGCCTGTTCGCGACTGGCCCCCTCCACTTGGTCACCGTTGGTGTGGGGGAGGTCTTCGAGCACGAGCACGGGCCCGACCGGCCCGTCGACGACGCCATAGCAGCGCGGAGTACGCAGCTCGTCACGCGCGAGGCCGTGCAGCAGTTCGCGGTACGTGCCGGCCTCGCGGCGGTAGTAGCCGAACTGATCCGCGATCGAACGGGCCCGCATGTCCTGCGACGGTAACTTCACGATCACGGTCGAGGGCGCGCCCTCGTCGTCGTGCACGAGCCGGACGCGGGCGACGGACCCGAGCAGGCCGACGCCGACCGCGAGCGGTTCGACCGCGATGTCGTTCAGCCACACCCGACCGAAGCCGGCTCCGGCCAAGACGTCCTCGAGCCAGGAGGAGTCGATGTCGTCGATCGTCGCCGGGACCATGCATCGACGGTAGCGCCCTACGATGCGGGCGTGTTCGTGGTCGTGCTGCTCCTCGCCATCCTGATACCGGTCGCCGAGCTCATCGTCATGTTCAAGGTGGCGGACGCCTTCGGCTGGCTCGAGACCCTCAGCGTGCTGGTGCTGGTCAGCGTGGTCGGCGCCTGGCTGGTGCGGCGCCAAGGCCTGACCATCGTGATGCGTATCCAGCGCGAGTTGACCGAGGGCAACGTACCGACCAAGACCGTCGTCGACGGGCTGTTGCTCTTGGTCGCCGGGGTGCTGCTGTTGACACCTGGATTCGTCACCGACGCCGCCGCCATTCTCTTGGTGTTCCCTCCGACCCGCATCGCGTTGCGCGGCCTGTTGATCCGTCGCTACCGGTCGCGCCTCGACTTCTACAAGGGCCGCGCAACTAGCGCAGGGGGATTGTGGTCGCGCGTGGTGATCAGCGACGACGTCATCGATACCGAAGGCCGTGAGAATCGGCCGCGGCGCGACCCGTCGGGCGAACTCGAGCCCTGACACCTCCGTCCGAACTTTCGTGGCGAATTTCCGGCGACGATGTCGAGAATTCGGGCCTTGCTCCGTCCTAGGTGCATCCGGCCGGCAGGGTCGGTGTCACACAAGGAGAACACCATGGCCAAGTACCTGTTGCTCAAGCATTACCGAGGCGCGCCGGCGGCCGTCAACGATGTCCCGATGGACCAATGGAGGCCCGACGAGGTCGAGGCACACATCCGGTTCATGAACGACTTCGCTGCTCGGCTCGAGAGCAGCGGCGAGTTCATCGACGGACAGGCGCTGTCGCCCGACGGCGTATGGGTCCGCTACGACGGCGAGGGGCGGCCGCCGGTGACCGACGGCCCGTTCGCCGAAACGAAGGACTTGATCGCGGGATGGATGGTGATCGACGTCGACAGCTACGAGCGCGCGATCGAGCTCGCCGGTGAGCTGTCGGCAGCACCTGGGGCCGGCGGCAAGCCGATCCACGAATGGCTGGAGGTCCGTCCCTTCCTGTCCGCGCCGCCCACCGTCACCCAGTGACCGTGGACGACGTCGAGCTACGTGAGCTCGTCCCACGGGTCTTGAGCGTCCTCGTCAGTCGCGGTGCGGAGTTCGCGACGGCCGAGGACGCGGTACAAGAGGCGCTCATCCGGGCGCTCTCCGCGTGGGACCACGAGTTGCCCGCCGATCCCACGGGGTGGCTCATCACGGTCGCTTGGAGAGCCTTCCTCGACATGACGCGGTCAGACGTTGCGCGCCGCGACCGAGAGCTCCGATTCGACACCGAACCGCCGGCCGGCGCGATCCCGAGCGCCGACGACACGCTGCACCTCTACTTCCTGTGCGCGCACCCCGATCTGCCGTCGTCGTCGGCGGTTGCGTTGACCCTCCGCGCCGTGGGTGGCCTCACCACACGCCAGATCGCTGCGGCATACCTCATGCCCGAGCCCACCATGGCGCAGCGCATCAGCCGAGCGAAGCGCGTGGTCAGTCGGGCCGGTGGCGATCGTCCCGGCGACGTGGGCACGGTGATGCGGGTGCTGTATCTCGTCTTCAACGAGGGCTACTCCGGCGACATCGACCTAGCGGCAGAGGCGATCCGACTGACCCGGCAGCTGGCTGCCTCGGTGGATGACCCCGAGGTTCAAGGTTTGCTCGCGCTGATGCTCCTGCACCATGCCCGCCGCCGCAGCCGCTCCCGACCGGACGGAAGCATCGTGCCTCTCGCCGATCAGGACCGCAGCCAGTGGGACACCGGGCTCATCTCCGAGGGAGTCGACATCGCACAAGCTGCGCTCGCGCGCGATCGGCTCGGCGAATACCAGGCGCAAGCGGCGATCGCCGCGCTCCATGCCGATGCCTCGCGTGTCGAGGAGACCGACTGGGTCCAGATCGTGGAGTGGTACGACGAGCTACTCCGGTTCGCCGACACTCCGATCGTCCGGCTCAACCGTGCGGTCGCAGTCGGCGAGGCTGACGGCGCGCCCGCAGGACTGGCGGCACTGGCCGAGGTCGGTGAACACGTCCCGCGCCACGTTGCGGTCGCCGCGTACCTCCATGAGAAGAACGGCGATCTCGAACTCGCTGCCCGCCTTTATGCCGCCGCCGCTCGCAACGCGCCCAACCTCGCAGAACGCGACCATCAGACGCGACAAGCAGCGCGACTCAACCAGCGCCTGCAACACGACAGATGACTCGGGCGCCGGCGTGAACGTGCCGAGGCGGCTCTAGAACAACGACGTCGGAACGGGCGTGCGTCGGTTGTCGAGGAGTGTCGCCTGCGCCAACGCCGCGGGCAGTGGGGGCGCGAAGAGGTAGCCCTGCACGCGTTGACAGCCCATGTCCCGCAACTGGTCGAGTTGCACGTGCGTCGCGACACCCACGGCGGTGACTTCGATGTCGTCGTCGACGAGTGATCGCACGATGGGTTCGACGAGAGCTCGCCCCCACGGTTCGTCGAGCGCGGCGACGAGTAGGCGATCGAGCTTGACACCGTCAGGCCGAAGCTCCTTGACCTTCTTGATCGCACCGGCGCTGCCCTGGAACGCCTCGATGTAGATCTTCACGCCCATGCCCTGCAACCGCTGGGTGATCTGGAAGGCTTCGTTCATGTCGGCGAGAATCGACTGGTCGACTTCGAATCCGAGGTTCTCGGTGCTGAGGCCGACGCGTTTGGTCGCGTGGGCGACGGCCATCGTGAGCTTCGGGTCGCGGAACTGTTTCGTGTGGAGATTGAGCGTCAAGACGAGCTCGGGTGCGAATGTCACCCAGTGCGCGATCGCTCCGCATGCTTGCGTCAACACGTGCATGTCGACTTGACCGAGCAGACCCGTGTCCTTTGCGGCGCGGAGGATCTCGAACGGACGCAGCGGCAGCTCGTTGTCGTCGGCGAGCCGGATCAGTGTTTCCATGGCGACGATCGCGCCGGTCGCCGTTTCGAGAATGGGTTGGTAGTTGTTGTCGATCGCTCCGGCCTCGAGCGCGCGTCGCAGCCGCTCGTCGGCGTTGATCCGCTGTTGGGTGATCTGACCGAGGCGAGCGTCGTAGAGTTGCGTGCGGTCACGTCCATCGCGTTTGGCAACGGCGAGCGCCTTGTCCGCTTCGAGTAACAACTCGTCGGGAGAACGGCTGGCGTCGCCCACGGCGAGTCCGGCGCTGAGGGTGACGCCGTTGGCGGGGCCGGTCATCGCTTCGCGCGTCGTCGTGCACGCACGAAGTTGATCGGCGAACGCGTATGCCTCGTCCTCACCGCGCAAACCAGTCGCGATGACGACGAACTCGTCCCCGCCGAGACGCCCGACGAAGTCGGCGTCGCGCACCCTGCGTTGAAGGGTCCAACCGATCCACTGCAACAACTCGTCGCCACCGTGGTAGCCACGCGCTTCGTTGACCGCGCGGAGGCGATCGATGCCGAGCAGTATCACTGCAACATTCTGGTCGGGTGTCGACCTCTCGATCGCGCTACGGATCTCTTCGCTCAGCACGCCTCGCCCGGGCAACGCGGTGAGCGGATCGGTCAGCGCGGTGTCCGGTATGAGATCGGTCCGCACACCATGGTCGTCGCTGCGCACCCACAGCCGATAGTACGCGGTCTCGCTGCTGCGGATGCGGCGCACGAGCAGCGTCGCCTCGAATGGATGGTTCGCGGATGCGGCACGCAGCAACGCTTCGGTCGCAGCAACGTCCTCGGGTGCGAGATCTGGGGGAATCAACGACCCGGGCCGCGGAGCGTCCACGTCGATGACTTTGTCGCTCGTGCGCAGCCGCCCCGCGGCGGCGTTTACCCGGCGATCCCATTTCGAGGTGTTACGAGGCAGGTCCATAATCGTGCGCTGACCCGTCTCCATCGGCCCGGTGGGTGCCAAAATCAAGCCGTTGTGCCCCCCTTCTAGGTGGTTGGTGTGAAACGGCCGATTGCTGAGTGGTTGAAGAGGGCTTGGCTGTTTTGGGTGCGGGGTTGGGCTGCTGGGGGGCTCGGCGAGAACCCTCGGTCGGGGTGAGCGCGGCATCGATCGTGGCGATGGCTGGTCATGGTTCTTGCGTCATGGCGTTGGTGGCGGATCTTGGTTCATGTCGCCCATCGGTTCGTCGTTGAGTGAACGCCGAGGATGGCGAGTCGGGCGAGGTTGGTGGCGGCGGCGAGGAGGTTGAAGTCGGCATCGACTTTGGCTCGGCCCCGAACCCGCGCTCGGCGCCCGCCGTGGCGGTTGCGCATGAGGTGCCC
>DATLFA010000025.1:0-52099 GCA_035525225.1 Acidimicrobiales bacterium | reverse complement strand
GATCCGCCGGGATCAACTCCTCCGTGCTCAACGTCGTCAACATCGCCAACTGAGGATCAGGTACACCACGCATACCCCCATTATTTTCCATCCCGCAACAAAACGCGAGCACCCCGAGCTGTTTTTCAGCACCCTGCTAGCGCGTCTCGTAGTCCTCGACCTCACTATGTGGTGTCCAGCGCTGTGAGTTCGGCAAACTCGCGCAGCGGGCAACTCGGGAGTCAGATCGACTCCGACAACCTCGCACGTTCGTAATCTCACCCCTCAAGTGCCGAGGGCGACGAAGCCACCCGTGAAGCAGCGCTGTCGACAGTGCGGTACCGCACAGGCAAGATGCGCACATGAACATTCCGACGCACGCAACCTTGGCGACGTTTCGTATGGATCTCTCACAGGAGACCGAGCAGCGAGAGGGACTGAATCGAATGATCGTGCCCGGCGTTCGGGCCTCGCCTGGCTTCGTGGCAGGTTACTGGACGTTGGACCGCGCGGCCAGCGAGGGGGTGGTCCTAGTCACATTCGATTCGATCGAGGCCGCGAAAGCCTTCGCTGGCAATGTGCGCGCGAACGCTTCGCATCAATTGGTTGTGGGCATCGAACTCCTGGCGATACGCATCGTTGAGGTGTCGGCTAGCGCATAGCTGTCGACTACGGCGGCGAAAACGTCGCCGCGGGGACGTCCCGAAGGGAGCTCAGCCCCGTAACGCGGGCTCGGGAAGCGCAGCGGGTGGCTCGTCGAGTGCCTTCGAATACCCGGGCCGGACGATGCGCACGACGGCGAGAATGACGAGCGAGAGCGCGGCTCCGACAACGGTGACGCGCCGCAGCCCGAAGCGGTCGCCGAGCTGGCCCTCGACGTTCACCGAGAGCGCGTACACGGTGCCGAGGATCACCTGGTTGAGCGAGACGATGCGACCGCGAAGCGCGGCCGGCGCCCGCAGTTGCGCCGTTGTGGAAAAGCTCGACAGCGCAGCGAAGTAGAGCGCGCCGACGAACAAGATGGCGACGACGGCAACGGGGATGTTCGGCGCGAGTCCGTAGACGATGAGCGCGATCGGCCCGGCGATGATCGCGAACAGCATCACCCGCCGCACACCGAAGCGGCGCGAGACCTGGCCGAACAACACGCCCATGATGACCGCGCCCACTCCTTGCGCGGTGATGAGCCAGCCCACGTCGCTCTTGTCCCCCTGGAAGACCTTCTCGACCACCGCCGGGATCAGCCCGATGAACGGTGCGACGAACAGGCTGTTGAGGCACAACGCCAGCATCGTGATGCGCAAGCCCGGCTCGTTCTTCGCGAATCGGAACCCTTCGGCGATAGCTCGCAGTATCGGGGCAGGCGCGTACTTCTGTCTCGGCAAAGTGATCGTCATCAGCGCGACGACGACGGCGAAGAAGCTCGCGGCGTTGACCGCCAGCACCCATTCGATGCCCCACTGTTGATAGACGAAGATCCCGGCCACCGGGCCGATCACGCGGCCCAGATTCCACGACGCCGAGCTGAGCCCGACCGCTCCTCCTAGCTCCGACGTCGGCACCAGTTCGGGCAGGATCGCTTGGAACGCGGGGAACGCCAGCGCAAAGATGCACCCGTTGGCGAGGGCATAGAGCGCGATGACCGGGGCGCTGATGGTCGACGTTGCCATCGCAAAGGTGAGCAACGAGGCGAACACCGCTTGCGCGAGCGTGGCCGTCATGAAAATGGCCTTGCGCGAGTAGCGATCGGCCATGGCGCCGCCGAATGATCCGAGCAGCGCGGTGGGCGCGAACTCTGCCGAGGCCACTGCGGCGCCCCATCCCGCGCTCTGCGTGAGATGCACCGTGTAGTAGCCGAGTGCCGCCGCTTGCATCCAGGTGCCGACGTTGGACACGAACGAGCCGGTCCATACCACGGCGAAATTCCGGTGTCGCAGTGGGGCAAACGCGCCGGCCAGCTTCATGTGGGCCGACAGTAGGCGACGGGTTCACAATTCGTGTTCGGCGAGCTCGCGAAACGCGTCGGGCACCGAACGGTGCTCGGAGAGCACGATCGAGGCGTAGCCGACTGCGGTGTGGCCGAAGCGCCGCCGCACGGCGTCGATGGATTGATCGACCGCCCATCGTGTCGCGCCGACGCGTGATCCGGGTCGGATCGCGTCGTCGGGAGGTGCCGGCACGAGCGGTAGCTCGAGTTGCAGCACCGGTTGGTCGACAAGGTTGGAGACAGAGATCGCCAGCAGCGTGATCTGCCGTTCGGTCGCATGGTCGGACAGCGCGGTCTGCACGAGGGCTTCGGCCACCTCGGTGAGGGTCAGCGTCGTGGCGATCGCGAACGGCAGCGTGCGCGAACGCGTCACGGCGCGCATGTCGGCGAACCGCACCCGCACGGTGACCGTGCGCCCGGCTCGGCGCTTGGCCCGCAGCCGGCCGGCGACGCGATCGGCGAGATGTCCCAACACCGGACGGATCACATCGGGCGTTGCCTGGCGCCGGCCGAGCGCCGACTGCGCGCCGACCGACGACGCACGGCCCGTGGGCCGGACCTGTCGCTCGTCGTCGTTGGCGGCGAGCGCGCTCACCTTGGCCCCGAGCACTTGCCCGAGGAGCGCACGCAGCGATTCGTCGGGGGACGCAGCGAGCTCACCGATGGTGCGGATGCCACGTTCGGCCAGCTTTCGTTGCGTAACCGGACCGATGCCCCAGATGAGCCCGACCGGCAGGGGGTCGAGGAACGCCCGCTCGTGCGCCGGGTCCACCACGACCAAGCCGTCGGGCTTGGCGACCTGCGACGCGACCTTTGCGAGATGCTTGGTGCAGGCGGCTCCCACGGAGATGGGCAGACCGATCTCGCCCCGCACGCGGCGGCGGATCTCGGTGCCGATGACTTCGGCCGGGCCGAAGAGGTGGACCGAACCCGCCACGTCGAGGAACGCCTCGTCGATCGAGATGCGCTGCACGAGCGGCGTGAAATCGTCGAGCACCGCCATCACCTGATCGGCGATGCGTTGGTAGTTGGAGAAATGTCCGTTGACGAACGTCAATTGCGGACAGAGTTGCTTGGCCCGCCAACCGGCCATGCCACCTTGCACCCCGAACCGCTTCGCTTCGTAGGACGCCGCGAGCACCACCCCGCCCCCCACGGCGATCGGCCGCCCCCGCAGCGACGGATCGAGCAACTGCTCGACCGACGCGTAGAACGCGTCGAGATCCGCATGCAGGATCGTCGGGAAGGACCGCACCCGCCGGAGTCTAGTCGAACATCTGTACGCTAGGCGGGGGGTGGCGCAGGATCGTGGTAGGACCGTCGCATGGAGATCGGCGTCTATTGCCCCAACATGCATCACGGGATCGGGCTCGACGCGTTCCTCGGTCGACCGTTTCCGCCCGGTCTCGCGATCAGCCGTGAGACGATGGCCGCAGTGGCGGATCTCGCCGAGGCAACGGGGTTCGACGCATTGTGGTTCGGCGACCACGT
The DNA here is from genome assembly GCA_035525225.1 of Acidimicrobiales bacterium. Classification (GTDB taxonomy): domain Bacteria; phylum Actinomycetota; class Acidimicrobiia; order Acidimicrobiales; family WLNW01; genus DATLFA01. The sequence continues at coordinate 48,642 of DATLFA010000025.1, read as the reverse complement.
GATCTTCCCGTCGTACACCGGCTCGTCGTACCCGGTGGTCGACAAGCCCAACGGCACAGAGATCCGCGCGGAGCCGGTGTTCGATCCGCTCGCGGTCATGGCCTGGCTCGGGGCCCGCACGCAACGCATCCGTCTCGGGCTCAGCGTGCTCGTCGTGCCGTATCGAAACCCGGTGGTGACGGCCAAGTTCTTCGCGTCGCTCGACGTGCTCACCGAAGGCCGCATCATCATCGGTGCGGGCGTCGGTGTGATGGAGGAAGAGTTCGAGGCGCTCGACGCGCCCTACAAAGCACGAGGCGCGGTGACCGACGAATACATCCGGTTGATGCGCGAGCTGTGGACATCCGACTCGCCCTCCTTCGACGGCGAGCACTACCAGTTGAAGCCCGGACTGCACTTCTTGCCCAAGCCGGTCCGCGGCACGATCCCGATCTGGATCGGCGGCAACACGAAGCTCGCCCTGCGCCGCACCGCGCGCCTCGGCGATGGCTGGCTCGCCGTCTACCTCGGTCACGACGAGATCCGCGACAAGTGGCAGCAGCTGCGCGACATGATTGTCGCCGAGGGACGCGACCCGGCCGCGGTGACGCTGGCCCATCAGATGCGGTTCTTCATCAACGACGAGCACTACCCGAGCGCGCCCCCCGGCGTCGGGCCGGTGGCGAAGGTCGTCGACGACATCGCCCGCATGGCCGAGCTCGGTGTGCAACATCTCGAGCTGGCGATGCCCCCCGGGCCGACGACCGAGGCCATCCTCGAGCAGATGCACCGATTCGTCCAAGACGTGCGGCCACAATTGCCGGCCAGCGCACTGAGCAATGTGGAGGCGCAATGACCGAGCCCAACGACCTCGAACGACGGGTGCGAGCGATCGAGGACCGCATCGAGATCGAAGATGTCATCATCCGCTACGCGAACGCGTGTGACTTTCAGGATGACGCGTTGCTCGAGACGTGCTTCACCGACGACGCGACGGCCAGCTTCGCCGGCGTGCCCGCCGGCCCGGGCGGGGCGGCCATCGTCGCGTTCCTCGCGTCCTTGCGCGGTGCACCGGTCATCGGCAGCACCCACCGCTTCGGCAATGTGGTCGTGAAGATCGACGGCGACGAGGCCGACGTGCAGAGCAGGGCGGTCGTGTACGGGGTTCGGGGAGAGCCGTTGCAGTTGCGGATGCGCGGCATCACCTACCACGACCGCTTCGTGCGCACTGCCGATGGCTGGCGCATCGCTCGCCGGGTCCACTCGCCCGCGTGGGAGGGCGCGGCCGACAACGTGCCGCTCACGCCGATCCCTGGCCCGCAAGACCGTGGACCCCAGGCACAAGAGGGGGCGCCAAATGCAGGTTGACGTGATCGTCGTGGGTTCGGGCGGCGCGGGGATGAGCGCGGCGTTGACGGCGGCGGTCGGCGGGGCCGAGGTGTTGGTGCTCGAGCGCACCGAGCGTCTGGGCGGCACGACGACGTATTCGGGCGGCGCGCTGTGGATTCCCAACAATCGGCTCATGGCCGAAGCCGGCTTCAAGGACTCTCGCGACGACGCCTTGACCTACCTGCGCACGCTCACGAACGGGTTCGTGGCGGAGTCGATGTTGTCGACCTTCGTCGATTCGGCCAACGAGATGATCGAGTTCTTCGAGACCAACGCCGAATTCGACATGAGCTGCCGGTACACGCAGGCCGATTACCAACCCACCTTCGACGGTGCGAAAGAAGGCGGTCGCTGCATCGAGAGCGATCGCATCGTCTACGCGCACGAGATGGGCGAGTTCGGTGACGCGATACGCAACTCCTACGCCGCGATCGCGTCGCCGTTCCACGCCAACCTCCACACGAGCGCCGAGCTGGCGCACATGCAGCGCACCGGCATCGATATCGATCCCGCGATCGCCGAGCAGCGGGCCGCGCAGGGCGCGCTCATGCGGGGGAGGGGGCTGGTCGCCAGCCTCTTGCACGCCGGGCGCAAGCTCGGTCGCGTCACCCCGCTACTGCGCACGTCTGCGGTGAAGTTGCTGAAGGAGCGCGACCGGGTGGTCGGCGTCGAGGTCGAGCGCGACGGCGGGCGCGAACAGCACATGGCCCGGCTCGGGGTCGTGCTCGCCACGGGTGGCTTCGAATGGAACGCGCAGATGGTGCGCGGCTTTCTCGGCATTCCGCAGCTGACACCGGCGAGCCCACCGACGGGGCTGGGTCTCGGTCTGGGCCTCGCGCTCGAAGCGGGCGCGGCGATCAGCAACATGACCAACGCCTGGTGGGACGTCGTCATGCACGAGCCCGGACAGATCTACGACGGCGAGCCCTACTACCAGACCACCACGTTGTGGCGGGGAAGGGCGGGAACGATGATGGTCAACCGCCACGGTCGTCGCTTCGTCAACGAGTCGATGAACTACAGCGACATGGGCGTCATCATGAAGGCCTTCGACCCGCTGGCCTACGAGCATCCCAACATGCCGAGCTACATCCTCTTCGACGCCGCGCTGCGCGAGAACTTTCGCATCGGCAGCCTCAACCCCGGTACCGCGGACCCCGACTGGTTGATCCGCGCCGACACCGTCACCGAGCTCGCCGAGCGATCCGACATCGATCCCGACGGGCTCGCGAAACAACTCGAGGTCTTCAACCGCAACGCGGCCCGCGGCACCGATCCCGAGTTCCACCGCGGCGACGACCCCTACGACCGCTACCGCGGCGACCCCAATTCACCGCACCCCAACCTGCGTCCGCTCGAACCGCCGTATTACGTGATGCCACAAACGCTCGGCTGTCTCGGCACGAAGGGCGGCCCCGTCACCAACGAAGACGCGCAGGTGCTCGACATCCGCGACCGCCCGATCCCCGGCCTCTACGCGTGCGGCAATGTCATGTCCAACGTGTTCGGCTTCTCCTACCCCGGCCCCGGGGCGACGCTCGGTTCGGGCTTGACCTTCGGCTACCGCGCCGGCCGCCACCTCACCCGCCCCCGCACCTAAAACCCTCGACCCCCCGCACCTAAAACCCTCGACCCCCCGCACGGAACCCTCGACCCATCCGTTCTGGCAGCACAACGTCGGACCACGTCCGACGTTGTGCTGCGAGTTCGGTCAGTCGAAGCGCACCGGCAGCTTGTTCGGTCCTCGCAGGAGTTGGATGAAGGATCCACCGATGCGGACGTCGGTGGCGTCGCCGTCGAAGCGCAACCGCGGGAGCCGCGTGACGAGTACCCGTAACGCGATCTCGAGCTCGGCGCGAGCGAGGTGCACGCCCAGGCAGTAGTGCACGCCGAATCCGAACGTGAGCGTGACCGGTGGTCGGCGGTCGATGTCGAAACGATCGCCATCCGGGCAGATCGCAGGGTCACGGTTGGCCGCACCGATGCCGAAGATGAGCGGCGTCCCCGCGGGTATCGCCACGCCGTTCCACACCACGTCGTGGCGATTGCGCCGCGGCAGCAGCGGCACCGGCGGGCTCCACCGTACGCCCTCTTCGGCGGCCGCCGCGCACAGTCCTTCAGGATCGGCGACGACACGCGCGAGTTGATCGGGGTTCTTCAACAGCGCGTAGATGGTGCTGCCGAGGCCGAGATAGGTCGTGTCCGCGCCGGCGGGGAACAAGAGCTTCAAGAACGCAAAGATCTCGGTGTCGGTCAGGTGTTGCCCATCGATCTCCTCGATTGCGAGCTTTGACAACAAGTCGTCACCGGGGTTGTCTCGCCGCTCGTGCAGATGCGGCCGTACGAACTCCTCGAACTCCTTCGAACAGGTGAGCGCGTGCTGGTAGTTCATCTGGATGTCGAGCATGCCGAGGGCCCACCGCGTGACATCGTCTTCGGCGTGTTGCGGCAGGCCGAGCATGGCCAGGATGATCTTGGCCGGATACGCGCGGGTGTACTCGGCGACGAGATCGGCGCGGCCGCGCGGCTCGAATCGATCGATCAGCTCGTGGGCGACGGGCTCGAGAAGCGGCTTCATCAACGGCGGCATGAGCCGTTGGCGAAAGCCCGGCGACGCGAGGGCGCGGTTGACGCGGTGCTCGGTGCCTTCCATCGCTTGCATGTTGCGGCCCATCACGTCGGTGACGGTGTTGCCGTAGAACTCGGCCGACGGGAAGGTGGCTTCGTCTTTGAATGCCGCGTGCACGAGCTCGTAGCTGGTGAAGATGACGGCGGGTTGACCGAAGCATCGGACCCATGCTGCCGGCTTCGTCGCCCGTAGTCGGGCGAGCCGTTCGTCGAGGTCCTCGAGATCGTCGAGCGCATAGTCCGCGTCGTCGTCGAGCGTGGCCGGCACAAGCATGGTCATCTCGCCCCCCGAGGTTCGTGTCCTCTACGAGTCTGCCACAGTGCCCGGGTCGATCAGTCCTGCGTGACCGGCAGGCGCACGCGGATCACCGTCTCGCCCGGCGCCGAACGGACGATCGAGATCTGGCCCCCGTGACGGTCGTGCACGATCTGGCGCGAGATGTCGAGACCCAGTCCGGTGCCCTTGCCGACATCCTTCGTCGTGAAGAAGGGCTCGAAGGCGCGAGCTTGTTCCTCGGCAGTCATGCCCTTGCCGGAATCGGTGATCTCGACGACCACGGTGTCGCCGTCGGATTGCACCGAGATGGTCAAGTCGCCGCGGTCGTCCATCGCGTCGATCGCGTTGCCGATGAGGTTCGTCCACACTTGATTGAGCGCGCCGGGGTATCCGTCGATCTGCGGCAGTTCGTCTTGGTACGCCCTGCTGATGCGTACGTGGTCACCAATTCGATGGCGAAGCATCGTCAGCGTGCTCTCGATGCCGTCGACCACGCCAAGAGTCTGGCGGGCGGCACGGTCGAGTTGTGTGTACGTCCGCCCCGAGCTCACGAGCCCGGCGATCCGCGACGTCGATTCCCGCATTTCGCGCAAAAGAGTGTTCACGGCCACGGCACTCGTGACCCACTCGAGGCCCGCTTCGAGCCTCTCGGACCCGACGACCTCGCGGATGCGTTGGCACCAGTCGATGTCAGCCCCGGCTGCGGCGAGTGTGGATGCGAATTGCCACGCCGCTTCGACACCTTCGGTCTCGAGCCAGCCGGCCAGCTGATCCTCACGATCGGCGTGCGCGAGCGGGTCGTGGTTCGACGGCGGTACCTCTTCGAGGTCACGGCGCATGGCCTCGAGGTCGATGAACTCGGCGGCCTTCAGTTCGTGGGTCGCCAATTTCGTGAGCGACTCGAACATGTGGTGGCAGTTGTAGTCGAGCGATTCGACGGCCTGCGTCGCGGCTGCCGCAGGATTGTTGAGCTCGTGGGTGAGCGCGGAGGAAATCCGGCCGAGGGCAACGAACTTCTCCTGCTCCCGATTGAGCCCTTCCAAACGGCGCACGGTCTGGAAGATGCCTTCGATCAAATGCACGCCGAAGGGGAACCACTGATGGGCGAGGGCGCTCAACGCGGGAGCAGGGAGCTTGAACATGCGACCCGGCTCCGCGCCGCGTGCGGTGGCGAGATAGCTGGCTTCGTTGTGCCACGCGCGAAAGCCGCCCGCCCATTGGCCCGGCCGCTCCATGGCGAAGAGCGTGGTCTCTTCGTGTTCGACGCGCCGAAAAAGCTGCACCCGTCCCTCGATGAACACCCACAGGAAATCGGCCGGTTGACCCTCCTCGAACAGCACGTCGCCCACACCGAAGACCACTTCTTCGCCGTGGGCGATCAAGTCCTCGACCTGCTCGTCGGTGAGACTGTTGAACAGGAACGTCGAGCGGATGTCGGCGGCCGTGATCACATCGTCTCCAGGTATTGATGCACGAGCGCAACCGCCATCGCGCCTTCTCCCACCGCCGCGGCAACCCGTTTCGTCGAATCGAGACGCACGTCGCCCGCGGCGAAGACGCCCGGCACGCTCGTCTCGAGAGGAAACGGATCTCGCAGCAACGGCCAGCGAGAGACCTCGCAGTTCGCCAGCACGCCGCGACCGGTGACCACGAAACCCTTGTCGTCGCGCGCGATCTCATCGCCGAGCCAGGCAGTCCGCGGGGCGGCGCCGATGAACGCGAACAAGAAGTTGGTGTCGAACTCTTTGCGTTGGCCCGAATCGATGTCGGCGATCGTGATCGCCTCGAGATGGCCGTCTCCGCGCGCCTCTACCACTTCGCTGCGGACGCGCAGGTCGATGTTGGGTGCTGCCGCGATCCGTTCGATCAGATAGCTGGACATCGACACGTCGAGATTGTGGCTCCGCACCAACATCACCACCCGGCGCGCGTAGTGGGCAAGGTTGAGCACCGCTTGCCCCGCGGAGTTCGCGCCGCCGACCACGTAGACATCCTCTCCCGAGCACGCCGCGGCCTCGGCCGCGCTGGCCCCGTAGTACACGCCCCGACCTTCGACCGACTCGATGCCCGGTGCATCGAGGCGCCGGTAGGAAACACCCGTTGCGACGACGACTGCCCGTGACTCGATCTCGGCGTCGTCGCCGAGACTGAGTGCCTTCACCGGGCCGCGTACCTCGAGGCGCATGGCGTCGCGGGCGAGCACCATTTCGGCGCCGAACCGCCCAACTTGCGCGACGGCGCGGTGGGCCAGATCGGCACCCGACAGTCCTTTCGGGAACCCGAGGTAGTTCTCGATGGCTGCACTCAGCCCCGCCTGCCCGCCGGGTGCCTCGCGCTCGACGACGATCGTGCGGAGGCCTTCTGACGCGCCGTACACCGCAGCCGCGAGGCCGGCCGGGCCGGCACCGATGATGCAGAGGTCATAGAGCACGTGTTCCGCGCTCGTGTGCAGACCCAACGCCGACGCGACCTCGAGGGTCGTCGGTGCGCGCAATGCATCCTTGTCGGGGACGAGCACGAGTGGCAGATCCGATGGGGTGGCCTCGGCCAGTTCCTGCAGGCGCCGTGCCTCGTCGTCACGCTCGATGTCGAGCCACACGTACTGCACATGATTGCGGGCGAGGAACGTGCGGATCTCGTGGCATCGTTCGGACCACCGATGGCCAACCACGCGCACCGAGTTCGTGACCGTCGGGTTGGCGCGCCGCCAGTCTGCCAACAGATCGTCGAGCACCGGGAACAACTGCTCCTCGGGAGGAGTCCAGGGCTTCATCAGGTAGTAGTCGAGCCCGATCTCGTTGATGGCTCTGATCGCGACATCCTTGTCGGCGTATGCCGTGAGCAACACCAGCTTGGCGCCCGGGCAGTGCTCCTTGGCCCTTTCGAGGAATTCCACGCCGGTCATCTCCGGCATCTTCTGATCCGTGACGATCAACGCCACCGGCTGTCCTCGCAGCGCCACCTTCGCCAGCAGGTCGAGTGCTTGGGCGCCCGAGGTCGTGGGCAGGATCCGGTACTCCGACGCGTAGTGGTCACGCAAGTTGCGCCCGATCGCGGCCGAGACAGCGGCATCGTCATCGACTGAAATGATCGCCGGCTTTGCCATTCCCCTCCCTCCGCGTACGGGACCCTAGCCGTGAGTCAGTCGTTGCCGCGCATGCCGTCGGGGCTGCAGCCCGCGGGCGGCTGAGCCATGATCAGGTGATGAACTCGCTCGCCGGCAAGCGCGCCATCGTGACGGGAGGCGCGTCGGGCATCGGCTACGCCACGGCGGAGGCGCTGGCGGCCGCCGGTGTTCTTCCGATCCTCCTCGACGTCGACGTAGCGGCGGGCGAGCGAGCGGCGCGTTCACTCGATCTGCCGTTCATTCCGATCGACGTGGCCGACGCGTCGGCCTGGACCGAAGTCGTCGCGCGCATCGACCGGGACTACGGCCGTCTCGACATCGCATTCCTCAATGCGGGAGTGCGAGGCGGGCCTCGACTCATCGAAGAGCTCGCGCCGGAGCAGCTGACGCGCGCTCTCGGCGTCAACCTGGCCGGCGTCACTTACGGCGTGCGCTACTGCTTCGAGTTGCTCGCGCGCAACGGAGGCGCCATCGTCGTGACGGCGTCGATAGCCGGCCTGCGGGCGTCGGTGGCCGATCCGGTGTACGGCATGACGAAACACGGCGTGATCGGCCTGATGCGCAGCCTCGCCCCTCAGCTCGCGGAGCGGAACATCAGCATCAACGCGGTGTGCCCGACCGTCACGGACACACCGATGGTCCGATCGAATGCCGAAGTCGTCGAGCAGTTCCGCACGGAGTCGCTGACGATGCTCGAGCCTGTCGATATCGCGCACGCAGTCGTGTCGCTGCTGCGGAGTGGGGGCACTGGGCAAGCCGTCGTGTGCCGGGTCGGTCACGTGCCGGCACCGTGGGATTTCCCGGCACCCGACGAGTCGACCGCGGCGCCGCTACCTCGCTGAAGCGGGCCGCGCGACGACCGGGAGCGACTCGAATCGACGCGCGGCTGCGAACGGGACCCATCTCGGTTCCTCGCCGGCGGGCTCGAGGTCGACCCGATCGACGAGCACCCGCAGTGCCTCTTGGACTTCGGCGCGAGCGACGGCCGCGCCCACGCAGTGGTGTATGCCGAAGCCGAACGTGAGATGGCGGTTGTCGGTGCGCGTCACGTCGAACCGGTCGGCATCGTCGAATCGGCGGGGATCTCTGTTTGCCGAGGGAACGCTGACGGTGAGGTATGAACCTGCAGGTATCGACACACCGGCAACGACGATGTCTTCGCAGGGCACGCGCGGGATGCCGCTGATCGGTGTCTCGTAGCGCGCGATCTCTTCGACCGCGGCGTTGAGCAGTGAGGGATCGTCGCGCAAGAGCGCGAGTTGGTCGGGGTGCGTCATCAGCAACCAGATCGCGATCGACAGCAGTGATTTGGTCGTGTCGTGGCCGGCGAACAACAGGTTGATGATCAGTGCTCGTAGCTCGTCGTGCGTCAGTCGGTCGCCGGACTCCTCGGCGAGGACGAGCGCGCTCAACAAGTCGTCGCCCGGCGCAGCGCGGCGGCGCTCGATGAGCCCTTCGGTGTACGCATTGAAGTCCACCACCGCGCGCTCGATGTCGTTCACGGTGCTCGGCGGGATGACCGCCGAAAACGCCAGTGCGACCGTCGTCGTCCACCGCTCGACGACTGCATGGTCTTCGGGCGGCAGCCCGAGCATCTCGCACAGGACCACGAGCGGAAGCTGATGACAGAACGTCGCCTGCACATCGACCTTTCCCTGCTCGAGCAGCGCGTCCACCAGTTCGTGCGCGATCGCGCCGACCCGCGGGCGGATTCGCTCGACCTGTTTGGGGGTGAACGCGCGCCCGACGAGTGAACGAAGGCGGGTGTGGCTGGGGACGTCGTGGTTGTTCATGATCAGCTGCCACCACTCGTAGAGCGGGCCTGATGTGATCCCCTGGTTGGCGAGCATCCCTTGCAGCGCCTGGCGCATCCGCGGGTCGCGCAGCAACGGCTCGCCGTGTTCGTAGCGCAACACCTCGACGACACCCGCGGTCGAGCGCACGACCGGCCACTGCTCGCGCAACGGGCCGAGGGTGCCGTGAATGTCCTCCCAGTACGCGACGCTGGTCGGATCGACAACGCCAGGCAGATCAGCCGTCTCGGTCGTGTTCATTCTGCCCCCGTGCTCGCTCTGCAGCAATGTAACGGTGCCGGTACGTATCTGGGCGCCTCTGCGCGAGACTGGCGCCATGGCGACGAACGCGGGCGATATTGCAGAGGCGTACTTCGCCTGTATGCGCAATGGTGATCCCGATGTCGCGGCGTTGTTCCACGAGGACGCGCGTCTGGTCGGTCTCGGCACCATCGTGAGCGGGCGACCCGCGATCGCGGACTTCTACGCGCACTCCATCCGCAACGCGTCGCCCGCACCGCGAGCCGCCGCACCGCTCGCCGTCGAGGGCAACCGGGTGCTCGCGGAGGTGTACATCGATCTGGCGAACGGGATCACGATGCACGTGGTCGACCTGTTCGAAGTCGACGACGGTCTGATCCGCTCGCTCACCTACTTCGTCTCCGACCACCCCTGATCTTGTTCAGCGGCGGACCCGCGCCGACTGCATGGTGGTGTCGCCCCACGTCGGCAGCGCGGTTGCCTGCAGGTTGCCGAGGCCACCGCATACGACGATGACGAACTGGTCCGGCGAATCGTGCATCACGACGCGGCCGCCCGGACCGACTCGCCCCTTCTCTTCGAGCGTTGCCTGCACGGCGGCAGGCCAGGTTTCGATGGGCTGCCATGCGTTGAGGCGGAGCTCGGCTTGCAGATCGTCGAGCCGGGGGAACGCGGCGTCGAAGCGCGTGGCCCACATCGGGTTGACCAACAACACGGTCTGGCCCCGCCCGGGTGGCCCGTGGAACGCGTTGCCGAGCGGATACGCGAGCGTCTTGGCGATCAGCGCAACGAGATCCCGCGCGTCGCTGGTGTTGCCGTCGGCGAACATCAACAAGCCCTTGGCCGCGTGCACAGTGACGACTTCGTCGTCGCTCGCATAGCCGCGCTGCACCGCGAGCGAAGGCCAAGGCGAACGCTCTTCCCACTCGGCGAAGCACAGGCCGGTGATACGGGCCGGATTGCCGAAAACGGTCTTCGATGTGGTGCCGGCGTGCTGACCGCCGATGTTGCGCAGGCACAGTTGCACGGCGCGCCCGACCGACATCGAGCCCCGTCCTGCGCCGCCGCCGAGGCAACCGGCCTCGTGGTCGAAGCCGAGTTCGCGCCGGCGTGGACCGTTGACGACGAGCGCCGAGGTCGCGCTCGACGTCGTGGTGACGAGGCCGTAGAGGTTGTGGTCGGGCTGCGTCAGTGCCTCGAGCGCGGCGACGACATAGCCGAACGCGGCCGGCTCGACGCCCGCCATCGCGGCGTTGACGGCGATCTTCTCGATGGTGGCCACGCCGCGCCGAGGCGGCAGTGCGCCGACCACGTGTTCGGGTGGGTGGTACGCGACGTCGATGAGCTCGAGCACGCGGGCCTCGGTCGCGGGCAGCAGCGGCAGACCGTCGCCCCAGCCCGCGCGCATCGACAACTCGTAGAGCGCACCGGCATCGTCGTCGAGCTCGATGCGGGCGCTCTGCAACGCGTCGCCGGGCTCCATGCCCCCACCGTAGACGGTCGCGGCACTAGTTCGACGATCGTAAGGATGACCGGTGACTCGAGCCGTCGGGAATCATGACGACGACCAACCACATGACCGTCGCTGCCGCGAGTGCCGCGCCGGTGTCGCCGAGGGTTGCCGTCCCGAGCACGTGGCCGCGTAGCGCGTCGGTGGCATGTGCGACCGGATTGCATGCGGCGAGCGACCGCATGATGCGCGGCATCGTGTCGAGCGGAGCGAACGCGCTGGACACGAACATCAGCGGCATCATCACCATCATTCCCGCGAACTGAACGACATCCGGTCGCTGCAACCGGTTTCCGATCCGACCGAACAGGGCGCTCATCGCGCCCGCGAGGACAACCAGAACCAGTAGCGCGGAGAGGGCATCGCCCGCGTCGCCGTGGAAGCGGAAGCCGAGTAGCGCCGCGGCGGCCCCAACGAGCAGCACCGCGCGTCCGATCGTGAAGACCGTCTCGTTGATCGTGCGGGCCATCGCCGGTAGTGCGCGGGGCATCGCCAGTGTGGCGAACCGATCGTGCAGACCGTTGGTGTGGTCGATAGCGGCGGCGACTCCGACGTTGGTGCCTGCCATCACCGTCGCGATCGCGAGCATTGCCGGCGTGAGGAAGTCGATATAGGCGACGCCGCTCGGAAACAGTGGACTGTCGGCGACACTCCGGAACACTTGGCTGAAAAGGATCAGCATCGCCATCGGCATGGTCAGCGAGAACATCAGTAGCTGCGGCACTCGGGCCGTGGTCCGCAGATTGCGGCCAACCAACGCGGCCAACTGGTGGCCGATTCGGCGGGCGGTGGGGCGCGAAGCGGCCGGCCTGATCGTGGTGGTTGCGTTGATCGTCTGCGCTGTCATGTTCCGGCTCCTGTCAGGGTGAGGTGGGTGAAAACGTCATCGAGGCTGGGCGAGATGACGGTGAGGTCGCCGATGTCGACGCCGACGCGGCCGAGATCGGCAACGACGTCGGCCGCGGTGGCGGCATCGTCGGCGGTGAATGAGACGCGGACACGGTCGCTGCTCAATTTTCGCTCCGTGTTCGGGCGCCGTAGCAAGCGGTCGACGTGCGCCGCCGGGATCGTCGCGGTGATGACCTTGTCGCCGACGATGCGTTTGAGCTCGGTCGGTTCACCCCGCGCGACGACTCGACCGTGGGCGAGCACGAGAATGTCGTCGGCGAGGCGATCGGCCTCATCGAGGTATTGGGTGGTGAGGACGATCGTCGTGCCGTTCGCCGTCAAATCCTCGAGAACGCCCCACAGCGCCGAGCGGGCGATGGGGTCGAGCCCGGTGGTGGGTTCGTCGAGGACGAGCACCGACGGCGCCGCGATAAGGCTGGCCGCGAGATCGATCCGCCGGCGAGAACCGCCCGACATCTCGCCGACGCGCCGCTGGGCGACGTCTTGCAGATCGAGACGCTCGATGAGCGCGTCGGCCCTTGCGCGCGCGGCGTGACCGAGGCCGGCAAGACGGCCGAGCAACTCGAGGTTCTCGCGCCCGGTGAGAAAGTCGTCGAGTCCCGCGTACTGCCCGGTCACGCCGATCCGCTGACGAACCTGGTCGGCCTGGCGGACGACATCGAAGCCGTCGACGAGTACTCGGCCGGCGTCGGGTCGCACGAGTGTCGTCAGGACTCGGATCAACGTGGTCTTGCCGGCGCCGTTGTGCCCGAGCACGCCCAATGTCGAACCACGTGCGACCTCGACATCGATGCCGTCGAGCGCCTGAATGTTCCCGTAGGAGACACGCAACCCGTCGACGGCGATGACTGCGGCGCTCATCGAGCATCCACCGGGGTGTCGCTGCAGCACGCCGCGCCTTGTGTGGGTGCCGTGGAGCTGCACGTGCTCTCGCCGCCGTCTGCGCCTTCGCTCGTATCGTCTGCGAGGACGACGTAGAACTCCCACGCGCCGAGCGGAACGTCGGGCGCGTCGACCCACACCTTGTCCTGGACCGCATGGCAACAGCGGTCGGATTCGGTGATGCGGTGCGCCAGCCCCGCGGTGCGGAACCGATCAGCAGCGGCGACGACGTCGGTCGAAGACATCACCTCGACGCCGAGATGGTTGAGCGGCGAAGCGGCCGAGGGTTGCTCGAACAACACGAGCTTCAGCGGCGGGTCGACGATCTCGAAGTTGGCGTAGCCGGGACGCTCTTTGGCCGGCTCGACGCCGAACATGTCGCGGTAGAAGCGCGTCGCGGCATCGATGTCGGCCACGTTCAGGGCAAGTTGCACACGGCTGGTTTGCATTGGTTTCATGAGGTCTCTCCATCGTGACCACTCCCGCCCGGTGCGGGGTTCGCCGCCGATGACGAACGACCTCACGAATGGACGCAGCAGCGAGTGGTGTGCGTCCATTTCGGTCTAGCTTCGTCAGAAGAGGGGAGGAGAAGCGCATGCACGACCACCCCACCCGAACACACGCTGCGCCCGACGGGCTCGAAGAAGGTTGGGCCGACACGCTCGATCGGCTTCGAGCGTTCATCGCAAACAGAGTCGGCGATCGCGAAGTTGCTGCTGACATCACACAGGACGTCGTCGTGCGCAGCATTGCTTCCGGCGCCCTCGAGCGCGCCGACAACCCTGTCGCGTGGTTGTACGCATCAGCGCGTAACGCGGTGATCGACCACTACCGAACGCGCCACGCCCACGAACCCATCGACAACGACGACCGCTGGCCCGATCCGGAGCTCTCCGACGGCGGGCCGAACGACGCGACGCGCGAGCTGTCCCGCTGCCTTCAGCCGTTGCTCGAACAGCTTCCCGCAACAGCACGCGATGCGCTGATGCGGGTCGACGTCGAGGGACACACTCACCAGCATGCGGCCAACACGCTCGGTCTATCGGTTTCCGGGATGAAGTCCCGCGTGCAACGTGCCCGGCGCGAGCTCAAAGAACTGTTGGAGCGCTGCTGCGTCGTCGAGCTCGACAAGCGTGGCGCGGTCACCGACTATCGGCGCGCCAGCGGGAGCTGCGGCTGCGGGTCTGCACCCGCCGACTGCGGTCCTTCAGCCAAGGGCGCCGGTCTCGCGTAGCGCCGCGATGTCGTCCCACGTGTGGCCGAGCTCGAGCAGCAGCTCTTCGGTGTGGGCGCCGTGTTCGGGTGCGGGCTGCAGTGTCGGTGGGCGGTCGTCGAACTGCACAGGTGACGTGACGAGATCGAGCGGTGTACGGCCCTGCGCGAGCACGGTCGCGAGGTAGCCGTTGGCGATGACTTGTTGGTCGTCGTGTACTTCACGCGCGGTCTGTGCGATCGCCCACGGCGTGCGTAGGCGCTGGAACCGATCGATCCAATGACCGAGCGGATGCGCGCCGAAGATCTCGTCGAGCGCCGCCACGAGCGCGACGTTGTTGGTCGAACGCAGCAGCGTGCTACAGAACCGGTCGTCATCGGCCAGTTGGGGTTGGCCCAGGCACTCGCACAGGTTGCGAAAGTCGAGATCGGTGCGCACTGCGGCGATGTAGACCTCGCGTCCGTCGGCGGTGCGGTAGGCCGCGATGAGGGGCATACCCGCTTCGCGGTGGCGCTGACGCGGCAGCGAGTCGATGCCGTAGAGCTTTGACGCGACGATCGCCGGCGAGAGCATCCACATACCGGTGCCGAGGAGCGAGGCATCGACGACCCCGCCGGCACCGGCGCGTTCACGCCGCAGTAGCGCGGCAGCGACGCCCGCGGCGAGCGCGAGGCTGCTGGTGAGATCGCCGAGCGCCGGCGCGATCAACACCTGGAACTCGTCCGCGGTGAGCGATGCGGCATGACCGATGCCCGATCGGCACCAGAACGCAGTGTGGTCGAACGCACCGCGCTCTCGTTCGGGGCCACGATCCCCCTGACCCGTGGCACGCGCGTAGATCAGGCGCGGGTTGACGGCACACACGTCCTCGACGTTCAGGCGAAGTCGGTCGCGACTGTCGGGCAATAGATTCGTGACGAACACATCGGCCGTCGCGAGTAACTCGTCGAGCACCGCCCGGCCGGCGGGGGTGGCGACGTCGAGGGTCATCGATCGCTTGTTGCGATTGAGCTGCTCCCACATGAACGACAGGTCGTCGTCGCGATCGGGCAGTCCTGCGACGGGGTTGCCGCGCATCGGGTCGGCGAAGCTCGGGTGCACGATCTTGATGACGTCCGCGCCCCAGTCGCCGAGCACTGCCGCGCACGCGGGACCGAACGCGAACATGGCGAGCTCGACCACGCGGATGCCTTCGAGAACTGTGTCTGGCTGGTCGTTCACGCCCGGAAATGTATCTTTGGGCCAGGCGCCGACGTGAGCCGCCGGCGAGCCGGGCGCGTAGAAGATCCGCACGAGCAGCGATACGCTGCACCGGCGGGCGGGCTCGAGGTACTCATGCGCGCACTGGTCCGGCTTGTCACGATCGTCGTCGTCGTTGCCGCCCTCGCCGCCCCCGCCGGCGCCGGCTACACGGTGCGCCGAGGCGACACGCTGAGCGGCATCGCCCGCGAAGTGGGCGTATCCACCGCGGAGTTGGCCCGGGCCAACGGGATCTCCGACCCCGACAAGATCGATGCCGGCCAGGTGATCGAGGTGCCCGGGCAAGAGGCGTCGCCCGAGGTTTCCTCCTACACCGTCCGACCGGGCGACACGTTGACGGCCATCGCCGCAAACCTGGGAGTGTCGACAGCCGAGTTGGCCCGCGTCAATGGCATCGCGGATCCGAATCGCATCCTCGTCGGCCAGGTGCTCGCGATGCCGGGTCGCGAAGGTGCACGCGATATCTCGGCCTACCGTCAACTCGGTACATGGGTCGACGTGTACGACTTCGCGCCCGCCTTCGGCCCGGGGACGGGCACTCCGCAGCTCACGCCCGCGTCGGTCGACGCGATGGCGGCCGCAGGCATTCGTACGCTGTATCTGCAGGCGTCGATGGATTCGCCGCGGTCGTCGGGCGTACTCGAGGCGCCGAGTCTGCTCGGTGCGTTTCTCAACCGGGCCCATAGCAAGGGCATGAAGGTCGTGGCGTGGTACCTGCCGTCGTTCACGGATATCGACGACGACCTCCGAAGGTTGCGGGCGATGCGCGACTTCCGCTCCAGGGGAGAGGGTTTCGACGGGCTCGCGGTCGACATCGAATGGACAGCCGGCGTACCGGACACCACGCGCCGCAACGCCGCGCTGATCGAGTTGTCGCGGCGTCTGCGAGCCGAGACCGGCACCGCGATCGGCGCGATCGTCTTGCCGCCGGTTCTGCTCGACGTCGTCAACCCGCAGTATTGGCCGCGGTTCCCGTGGCGCGAACTGGCGCCGTACTACGACGTGTGGTTGCCGATGGCGTACTGGACCGATCGCACAGTGGCTTCCGGGTATCGCGATCCTCGGCGCAACACGGCCGAGAACATCACCCGCCTCCGCGCCAATCTCGGACAGCCGAACGCGCCGGTCCATGTGATCGGTGGCATCGGGGGGTCGTCCACGGCCGAGCAGTACCGCAGCTTCGTTGCCGCCGCGCGCCAAGGCGCAGCCGTCGGGATATCCCTGTACGACTTCCGCATCACCGGTCGGTCGGTGTGGTCGCTGCTGCGCTGAACAGGTCGACCCCGTTGCCGTCGGGGTCGTGAACTACGGCGGAGCGCATCCCCCAGAACGCGTCCCACGGAGGCTTGTGGCCTTCATAGCCCTCGCCGACGAGCGCGCGGTAGAGCGCATCGACCTCTGCCGGGGTGTCCAGCCGGAAGGCCAGGCTCATTCGGTAACCGTTCGCCGGAGGCCGCCATTCGGGATCGAACGACCGGATCGTCTCGAGCGTGTCCCAGGCGAGGCGCAGACCGCCCCGTAACGACACCTCGACGTGCGGTTGCTCGTCGGCGTCCAGAGGGATATCGAGGCCGACCTGTCGATAAAAAGCCAGAGAGCGGGCCATGTCCTCGACGACAATGCCGACGAGATCGAGTTGTCCGCGAGGTGTGTTGTTCGTGGTCATGCGCTCATCATGCGCTCAGAACATGTCGTTGTATTGAACGATTCGGACATCAGTCGCCGAGGCGGCGAGCTTCCCGCTCCAAGAACGCCGCCGGCGGTAGCCCGGCGAACTCGCGGCTCTCGCGGGTGAGATGCGCCTGATCGGCGTACCCCGCGTCGGCCGCGAGGCGTGCAAGGTGGCGTCCCGGCCTCGACGCGCGAGCGGCCGCGAGAAATCGTTGGAAGCGCAAGATGCGCGCCAGCGTGCGGGGCGAATAGCCGACCGCATCCTCGACGCGTCGGCGGAGTTGCCGTTCGCTCAGCCCCATGTCGGAGGCCAGCGCGGGGACGGACCGATCGGGATGGCCGGTCATCAAGGACGCGATGGCGAGGCCCACCGGATCGACGGGTTCGGCCTCGGCCAGGCGTCGCTGCAGCGCATTTGTGAGTATCGCCACGCGGACTTCCTCGCGATCGGTCTCGAGGCACCGCGCTGCGATTTCGGCACCGGCGCGGCCCCACAGATCGTCGAGCGCGACGTGCTGATCCCGAAGTTCCGCGGCGCTCACACCGACGAGCGACGGTGCGGTTCCCGGCGAGAATCGCAGACCCACGCTCCGCGTCTCGGGTGCCAGATGAAGGGTCAACGGGCGAGTGGCGGGACCACTCAACATGAGCTCGTCGCAGAACCACACGATGTCGATGCAGCCGTCAGGCAGCACGGGCTGTTCGTAGGTCCCGTCGCCCGGGCCGACCGTCTGCACCCAGATGCATTCGAGGTGTGCCGCCAGTGCTCGCGGCGGCGCGAACGAGCGGTAGCTCGACAGGGTCCGAGTCGCCACTCCGACGAGTATGCCAGCGGGAGATCGCGAGGCGCAACGACCTGCCCCGACGAGCTTGTTGTGCAACGGGCCGTCCGCTCGGCAAGGATGTGACCGACGCTCGGTACCAGCCGGTCGTTCATAGGGGGAAATTTATGCGGCACAAATATCTCGGTCGCACCTTGGTGCTGATCTGTGTGTTCTCACTCGCGGCCGCGGCATGCGGCGACAGCAGCGACGACGACGCGAGTCCGACGACGACCGGCGCGGGCGCGGCCGCGACGACCGCCAGTACCACGCTGGCGCCGAAGACCGGCGGCAGCATCACGATGGGCATGTATAGCGAGACGGCAGGGCTCGACCCCGTCGTCAGCAATGGTGGCGGTACGACCGGCAACACCGAGCTCATGGCGATCTACGACACGATCATGCGCTACGACACCGTCGCCGGTAAGTACGAGCCACAGACGGCCGAGTCGTTGACACCCAATGCCGACAACAGCGAGTGGACACTCAAGCTCAAGGCCGGCATCAAATTCACCGACGGCACCGACTACGACGCCGAAGCCGTGGCCTACGGACTCAAACGTCACGTCACGTTCGGCGGCCGCTCGTCGAGCCTCGTCAACAACATCAAGACGTACACGGTCGTCGACAAGGTGACCCTGAAGTTCACTCTGAACGCACCATGGGGCAACTTCCCGTATCTGTTGGCCTACATGCCCGGCATGATCCCCTCGCCGACGGCGATCAAGGCCGCCTGTGGAGCCACCGACGACTACAAGCCCAATACCTGTACCTTCAACACGAAGCCTGTGGGCGCCGGTGCGTTCAAGGTCGATTCGTACAGGCCCAAAGAGTCGATCAACCTCGTTCGCAATGATGCCTACTACGGCGGCAAGCCGTACCTCGACTCCTTGAAGTTCGTGGTGCTCCTGGGGGCACAGGCAACCTATGACGCGATCAAGACCGGGACGTTGCAGGTCGGCTTTCTCCGTGAGGCGGCCGTCGTCAAGGCGGCCCGTGAAGCGAACGTGGACGGCTACCTCAACTTGGTGTGGCTCGGCGGGGTGTTGTTGCTGAACAATGGCCAGATCATCTGCAGGGGTGGGCTGCCCGCAGCGTCGTGCGCAGGAAAGCCCGACGGCGTGATCTCGGTCGACACCATCACCTCGGATCGCCGCGTACGTCAGGCGATCGGCTATGCCATCGACGTCAACATCATCAATGAGAGGGCCAACCAAGGTGCGTCGTTCCCGGGCACCGAGTTGTTCCAGAAGGACTCGAAATGGGCGTCCCCTGGGCCGACCACAACGCCCGATCTGGCAAAGGCCAAGGCGTTGGTCGACCAGGTCAAAGCCGAGGGCAAGTGGGATGGCACGGTGCGGTTCAACTGTCACAACGCGCCGGCCCGTGTCGCGTTCGCGCAGACGGTGAGCACCCTGTTGACCCAGGCCGGTTTCAAGGTGGTGCTCAACAACAGCCAGGATGTCAACGCACTCGTGGCACAGGTGAGCAACACCAAAGCCTTCGACGTCGCGTGTTGGGGTTTGAGCACTTTCGAAGAAGCACCCGACATCGCGATGGGTCTGTCGTTCCAATCGACGAACCCGGGCCAGACGATGAACATCCCTGATCTGTTCGACGCTCAGGTCAAGATCGTGCGCGAAGCCAAGACCGACGCCGAGCGCAAGGCCGCCATCGACAAGATCCACGAGATCTGGAAGACCGAGGTGCCCTCAATTGTGTACGAAGCGACTCCCGAGTTCATCGCTTGGGCCAAGAACGTGCACGGCATCCGTCCGACCGTGAGCACCTCGATGATGTTCGACAAGGCCTGGATCGAATAATTGTTCGATCGAATAATTGTTCTCGCAGCACAACGTCGGACACGGTCCGACGTTGTGCTGCGAGTTCGCCCATCTTCGGGTCAGCCGACGCGGGCGACGACCTCGAGGTACTCGGAAGGCAGGGCGAGCGCGCCGCTGGTTGCGCGGTTGCTCTCATCGGCCAGCGCGATGAGCTGGCTGCGGAACGATTCGCGGCCGGCCTCGTCCAACGTGTCCCATGCTCGCACGATCGGCCCGTAGTACGTCTTGAACGCTTCGAAGAAATCGTCCGCCGACCGATAGCGGAACACGAAGTGGCGTCGGGCGGTGTCGATTCGGGTACCAACGAGAAGCTCGCTCAACCGCCCGTCGGTGCCCCACGCCAGCGGCGACGGCACTCCGGCCGGCGGTGGCACGTGCTGGCCGACGATCTTGAACATGCGGCCGATGAACCCCTCGGGCGTCCAATTGGCCAGCCCGATGGAGCCCCCGGGCCGGCACACGCGAACGAGTTCGGCCGCGGCGCGCGGCGGATCCGGCACGAACATCACTCCGAACGTCGACAACACCGCGTCGAAGGAACTGTCGTCGAAGGGAAGGTTTTCGGCATCCGCGACGCGGATGTCCATCGCCAGGCCCTCGGCGTCGGCGCGTCGACGCGCACCATCGAGGAGTTCGGGGACGTAGTCGGTCGCGGTTACCGCACAACCGCGGCGCGCCGCCGCCAATGCAGCATTGCCGTTACCCGCGGCCACGTCGAGCACCCGCGAGCCCGCGGCGACATCGACCGCTTCGCACAGCGACTCGCCGACGATCTGCAACGTGGTGCCGATCACTGCGTAGTTGCCGCTGGCCCATGTCGCCTGCTGGCGACTCTTGATCACGCCGAGGTCCTCGACGCTCATGGTAGATGTCATCGTGCTGCCTCTCTGTTCGTGACCTGGCGCCCACTGAAGGCGACCAGCTTTTCCAATGCACCGGCGTCGGCCGGCACTTCCGTCTCCGCGGCGAACGTGTCGCCGTCGCGCATGCCGGGTGCCAGCGCCTGACGTGCGAATGAGTCCACCTCGCGCACCAACTCTTCGCGCGGCGCGTATGGCTGGTTCGTAGCTGTTGCGAGATCCCAGCCGTGGACGAGACCGTCGAACGCGACGAACCGCGCAAATACCGCACCGGGCACCTCGCCGAAGGGAGCCGCGATCGTTCGCTCGGCCGCGCCTTCAGTGTGCACCG
The DNA here is from genome assembly GCA_035525225.1 of Acidimicrobiales bacterium. Lineage (GTDB taxonomy): Bacteria > Actinomycetota > Acidimicrobiia > Acidimicrobiales > WLNW01 > DATLFA01. The sequence goes on along the minus strand of DATLFA010000025.1, from coordinate 27,887 downwards.
CGTCGAGGAGGTCGACCATCGCCGCCCGCCACCGATCCTGCAGCGTTCCCGTCGTGGTGGGCGCGCCCGCAGCGGTCGGTTGCCCCTCGCCTCGAAACAGCGGAGCGAAGGCGGTGGCGCCGCCGATCATGTGCTCGAGGACGCCGGTCACCGTGAAGTTGACGCACGGCGTCTGGTCATCGAGTTGATCGGGCGAGATGCGGTCGACGAGTCCATGAAGCACGGGCATGAGTTCGTCGAGTTGTTGGGTTCCGTCCATTGGTGCTCCTTGTTGCAGGGTCTTCGGTTGCAGGGTCTTCGGTTGCAGGGTCTCCGGTTGCAGGGTCTCCGGTTGGATGATCGCCGCCGCGGCTGCTTCTCGATCGCGGCCGAGCGTGATGAGTAGCTCGGCCCGCGACATGCCGGGGGCAGTTGCGTCGGTGCTGTCGGTCATGGTGCCATCTTGCGCTCATCGCCATGACGGCGCATCGGGGAGATGCGCCGTCGTTTCCGCACTTCGTGGCGTGATCTACCCACGTCCTATCCGGGGGACGCATCGAAGTTGGCGGACGTGCCCGATGCGCGCTCGAGCGCCGGCGGCGCATCATCAGCACGAACCGGGCAGCCGTCCGACAACCAAGGAGACAGCGATGCACTTCACCTACAAGGACATCCCAGTGGAAATGGAACTCGATGGGATCGAGACCCGCGGCATCGAGTGCGGGGGCATCTATACCCGTCACATCCAGCTGCCGGCGGGCGTGGACTTCACCCCTTTGTTCGTCGGGCTTCCCGATGACCGCTGTCAGTCCCCCCACTGGGGTCAGGTCTTCGAAGGATCGATCACCGTGCGCTACGCCGACGGGCGAGAAGAGACGAGCCGCGCCGGCGACGTCTACTACTGGCCTGCCGGTCACACTGGGTGGACCGATGAAGGCGTGACGTTCCTCGAGTTCAGCCCGACCGCCGACATCATGCCGGTGCTCGACCATCTGGCCAAGCAGCTCGCCGCCGGCTGAGGATGCCGGACTGTAGCGTCGTATCCGTATCCGACGGCGGGGTGGAGGCGGTGGCCGACCTGACGGAGAACCAAATCGACGACGGGCTCGACGGCATCGAGCAGGCTCAGGCCGCCCTCGATCGTTGCGCCTGGGCCGAGGCCCTCGATCTCGCGCTGGCCGCTGGTGTCGCCGAGGGGGCACGCGAGGCGGATCGGCTCGACGTGGTGGCCGAGGCGTCGTGGTGGCTGGGAAGTCTCGACGACTGCATCGGCGCCCGCGAACAGGCCTACGCCCGCTATGAGGCAAGCGGCGACCAGGTCAGCGCTGGTCAGTGCGCGGTCTGGCTCTATGAACATCACATGATCAAGACGCGCACGGCGATCGCCGGCGCGTGGCTGCGGCGGGCGCGTCGCGCGCTCGATACCGAGCCGGATTGCGCGGCCTTCGCAGGCCTCCTGCTTCGCGAAGCGGAAGTCGCGCACGGCAGCGGTGAGCTCGAGCAGGCGCTGGCGCTTACTCGCACTGCGTTGGATCTGGGGCGGAAGTTGCCGTCGCCCGACCTCGAGGCGCAAGCGCTTCAGACGATCGGCCGCGTGCTGATCGACGCGGGACAGCTGGCCGAAGGGCTCGGCCACCTCGACGAGGCGATGCTGTCCGCGGTCGAGGGCCGGCTCGGCCCCTACACGACCGGCAAAGTGCACTGCAGCATGATCAGCGCGTGCGAGCAGCTCGGCGATCTTCGACGCGCCGCGGAGTGGACGGAGGCCACGTTGCGCTGGTCGGAGACCCATCCATTGGCGATGTGGCCGGGCATCTGCCGGGTGCATCACGCGGCGCTGCTGCAATTGCGGGGCGACTGGACGGCGGCCGAACGTGAGGCACGACGAGCGTGCGCCGAGCTCGATGGCTTCCATGTCGGCAACGTCGCCGCGGGCTACACCGAGATCGGCGAGATCCGGCGCCGGCTCGGCGACCTGCAGGGCGCGGAAGAAGCCTTCGCGCAGGCCGAAGCGATTTGCGGTCAGCAGAGCCCCGGCCTCGCGCTCGTCCGGCTCGCACAGAACCGCATCGACGCCGCGACCGCGATCGTGACGCGACTCCTCGGCGAGCAGACGTGGAGCGATCTGGCCTGCGCCAGGCTCCTGCCTGCCCGCGTGCAGATCGCGGTCGCGGCCGGCGACCTCGACACCGCCGACGCCTCCGCATCAGAGCTCGAACGCATCGCGGACGAATACAAGAGCCCTGCGCTGTCGGCCGCCGCGCTGTCGGCACGCGGGCGACTTCAGCTCGCGCAGGGAAACGCCGGTGATGCGTGCGCGACGTTGCACCGGGCCCTCCAGCATTGGAGCCAGCTCGAGGTGCCGTATGAGGTCGCCACCGCACGACTGCTGCTCGGCCAAGCGTGTCGCAACTGTGGTGATGAAGATGGCGCGACTCAATCGTTCAAACAGGCGGCCGACATCTTCGACCGGCTCGGCGCGGCCATCGATGCGCAACAGCTCCGCGACCTCACCACGCGATCGAGACTTCCCGCGGGGCTCACCGAGAGAGAGTGTGAAGTGCTCAGCCTCGTGGCGGCGGGCTCGACCAACAGAGAGATCGCGGTGGCGCTCCACCTCAGCGAGCGCACTGTCGCCCGCCATCTGTCCAACATCTTCACCAAGATCGGGGTCACCTCGCGCACCGCGGCCGCGACCTTCGCGTACGAGCACGATCTCAGATGATCGAGAGCCGACGGGCGGTGGATATGAAATACTCTCGCCAACTTTTGCCCAGTGATGGAGTCACGATGAACGCCAACCAGACGCAGACGCTCACGCCAGGGTCGTTGTCCTTTCCGCCGCTCGCCCCGACGGTTGCGGTTCCACCCACGAAGATCGCCGAGGACACCTTTGTGATCCATCAGGTGCAACCCGCCCTGGGCCAGCCGCTCGACATCTACCTCAATTCGATGGTGATCCTCGGGTCCGAACCGGTCGTCGTCGACACCGGAACCCCGGCGAATCGCAAACAGTGGCAGGAAGACGTCTTCTCGCTCGTCGACCCGAAGGACGTGAAGTGGGTCTTCCTCTCCCACGACGACGTCGACCACACCGGCAATCTCGACGAGACGCTGACGGCATGTCCGAACGCGACCGTCGTGTGCAGCTGGGCCATGGTCGAACGCCACACGAACTGCTTCGACTTTCCCCTCCATCGGTGTCGGTGGGTGACCGACGGTGAGTCGTTCGACGTAGGCGACCGCTCGTTGGTGGCGATTCGGCCCCCGGTGTTCGATTCGCCCACCACGAGAGGGCTGTACGACCCGCAGACCAAGGTGTACTGGGCCGTGGACTCGTTCGCGACACCGCTACCCGACAAGGCGATGGGCATCGCCGATCTCGATCACGACTTCTGGTACTTCGGATTGATGTTGTTCGCGCTGGGCGCGGTGAGCCCGTGGATCACCTGGTCTGATCCGGCGAAGTACAACAAGATCGTCGACCGGGTGCAGAACCTCGACATCACGACGATTGCGTCCTGCCATAGCCCCGTGATCGAAGGTGAGTTCATCGCGAAGGCGTTCGAGCGCCTACGGCAACTACCTACCGTCGATTTGCCCGAGCTTCCGGACCAATCCGTCCTCGATCAGATCATTGCGGCCACCTCGCAGGCGCCGGCGTAGCGCGCGCTGCTGCGGACGTGTCGGATGAGCAGCGCCCTAGGTCGCACGCGTGAGGAGCCCCGATGGTGGACTACGACGACACCGTGATGAGCTACGCCACCGGGGAGCGGCCAGACCGGTTGCGCCCTGACCCGCAACCACGCGAATGGCGCTACGACTTCATCTCCGTCGACGATCACCTCGTAGAGCCACCGACCACGTTCACCGGTCGCCTTCCGTCACGGTTCGCAGACCGTGCTCCTCGCGTCGAACGCCGGGACGGGATCGACTACTGGATCTTCGAAGATCGTTCGGCACCATTGCTCACGACCGATGCCCATCAAAGCTGGGATGCATCGCAATGGTGTGTGGCCCCCGTCAATTTCGACGAGATACGCCGCGGCACGTGGGACATCGACGCACGTGTGAGGGACATGGACATCGCCGGGATCAGTGCGTCGCTCAACTTCCCGTCGACGATGTTCGGATTCAGTGGGCAGCGCTTCGCGGGATTCGCCGACGGAGACTTGGGGCTGGCATCGCTGCGGGCGTACAACGACTGGCTGTACGAAGACTGGTATTCGCCCTATCCGGCTCGCATCGTCCCGTGCCAGGTGACTTGGTTGCGTGATCCCCTGCTGGCCGCCGCCGAGATCCGCCGCAACGCCGACCGTGGGTTTCGTGCAGTTGCCTTCACCGAGAATCCCGAGCGACTCGGCCTCCCTTCTCTCTACAGCGGTGAGTGGGACCCGTTTTTCGATGCGTGCGAGGAGACCGATACGGTCATCAATCTGCACGTCGGTTCGTCATCGCAAACATTGGTGCCATCGAAGAATTCGCCGCCGCAGGTGCTCGGGGCGCTGTTCCCCATAAACGCCATGCAGGCCTGCCTCGACTGGATCTTCGCCAAGATCCCGTTGCGGTTCCCTGGCATCAAGATCGTGCTGTCCGAAGGCGGCATCGGGTGGATCCTGATGCTGCTCGAGCGATTCCGATATCAGCACCACATCTACGTCGCCGACGGGCTCGGCAAGGAGTGGGCGAACGAGCCATACACGCCCGAAGAGTTGCTGCGACGCAATTTCTGGTTCACCAGTTTCTACGACCCCCTCGCTCTGTCACAGCGGCATGAGATCGGCATCGATCGCATCATGCTCGAATCCGATTACCCCCATGCCGACTCGACCTGGCCCGACTCTCAGCAGCGGCTACAGGAGTGCGTGGGCTCGTTTCCTGACTCGGAGATAGCCAAGCTCACACACGAGAACGCGGCTGCGCTCTACCGCTTCGAGCTCGAGGGGAAGAGTCGGGTTCACGGAGCGGTGCGGCTGAGCGTGTAGCTCGCGACTCAGAACACCATGACCTCGACGTCTTGGCCGGCGAGGATGGCGCCTGCAGTGCTCAGCGTGTCCCGCTTGACGAGGAAGTGTTGGGTCACGGCGTTGATGTCGCGGAGGCGTCGTTGTAGCGGGCAATCGGCGTAGAGCGAGGTGCCGCCGCCGGCGCGGTACGCGGTGGTGACCACGGCCGCGGCTTGTTCGACGGCCCACACCCCCGCGGCGCGGATCCGTGCCCGTTCTTCCAGCGTGAGCGGTGTTCCGTCGACTGCGCCGGCCCACGTGGCCGTGGCGGTTTCGTAGATCAGCGCCCGGGCGGCGCGAAGTGTCGTGTCGGCGTTGGCCAATTCGAAATGGAACTGGGCGTTGGCCGCCAGCGGCGCGTGGGCGAGCAGTGGCACCTTGGCGCGCGCGAGCGCCACGATGTCGTCGAGCGCACCCTGCGCGATGCCGAGCGCGACACTGGCTATCGCGAGCGAGAACGCCGCGGGCGGCGGGATGCGAACGATCGGTGCATCGAGACAAGGTTCGTCGGCCAAAGGCTTGAACGTCCGCTCCGCGGGTACAACCACGCCGTCGACATTGAAGTGGTGACTGCCGGTGCCGGCGAGACCGGACACGTTCCATGTGTCCTCGATGGTGACCTGCTCGCGCGAGAAGACGACCCCGCGAAGTCGGGGGACACCGTCGACGATCCCTTCGACGCAGTTACCGAAGATCCAGGTGGCGTGTTGGCAGCCACTGGCGAAGCTCCACCGGCCCGTGACTCGGTAGGCGCCGTCGACGGCCTCGATCGAACCAGTGGGATTGAACGCACCGGCGACGATCGTGTCATGGTCGCCATCGAAGAGAGCGTCGAACGCGGCGCGAGATAGCCCAGCGAGGTCGCACCACGCGCCCGCTCCGATCATCACGGTCCAGCCAACCGACGCGTCGGCGTGGGCCAGGCTCTCGAAAACTCGCATCGCAGCAGGCAGGTCCGCGCCGACACCGTGATGGGTGGTGGGTAGCAGTATGCGAAAGCAACCGGCGTCGATCAGTTGGTCGAGCAGATCGACCGGCACGCGGCGGGCTGCTTCGATCTCCCGGGCGCGGTCGGCAATGGTCGGTCCCAGCGCACGTGCGGCGTCGAGGACCCCTTGTGGTGTCAAACTCGTCTGTTGATCCGCGAGCGTCATGTCGTCTCCTCCGGTCAGGGTCGCAGCATCGGGGCTTCGGCCGCATGGCGGGCCCGCAGCCCGTCGTCCCAACCGCCGTTGCAGTAGCCGACCGCCTCGGTGATCCGGCCGTCGCGCACCTCGCACAGCCAGAGGCGGCGCGCCACCTCGACCTTGGCGCCTCCTTGTGTCTCTTCGTGCTCCAGCACGAAGCCCGTCGCGGTCGGGACGACACGCAGCATACGAGCGGTGGGCTCGCCTTCGGCGATGACGCGCAGTTGCGACACGAATGCGGCAGGACCCTCGAATTGGAACCGCCAGAACGGTGGGTACAAGTCGAAGAACACGTCGGGTGAGAACACGTCGTCACCCGCGTCGAGTGTCGAAAAGCACCGGTTGAAGGCTTCGCTCAGCCGCGCCACCGTTGCGAGGTCGACAGTCGTCTCCATCTGTTGAATCGGCATTTATTTGCACTCCTTGTAAGCGGGTGCATCTACCCGGTTGGAGCAAGGTACGAAAGCGGCGAGTTGCGCCGCATCGCTCAGATCCATCATCTTCAGGGCGCGAGGCGCGTGGTGCGTTCTGACCACGCCTGCTGGATGTGCTCAGGCCAGTCCGTGTTCGTAAGCGTAGGCGGTGGCGGCGGCCCGCGACGAGACGCGCAGCTTCGAGAAGATGTTCTGCACATGCCGGCCCACGGTGTGTTCGCTGATGAAGAGCACTGTCGCGATCTCGCGGTTGCTGTCGCCCGCGGCGACGAGGCGCAGCACCTCGCACTCGCGCTCGGTCAACCCAGCCGGGCGCGCCTGTTCACCGGTTGTTGCCAAGGCGGTCACTCGATCGAGATCGGGCCGGGCGCCGAGCCGCTCGAATGCGACGCTTGCGCCGTCGAGCTCGAGGGTGGCGGCATCCTGGTCACCCAACGCGCGGCAGGCCAGCCCGATCTGCACACGAGCACGCGCCACGTCGTAAGGCATCTCGAGGTCGCGCCACCAGGCGCGAGCGCGGCGAAGCGCGGCGAGCGCGGACGCCGGTTCACCCTGGGCAAGTAGGACCGATCCGGTCGCGTACGCGGCGACAGCATGTTGGAGTGGCGCCTCGACAGTGTCGGCGATAGCGGCGAGTTCGTCGGCGGCTTCGCGGGCGGCGTCGATGTCGCCGGTGGCGAGCATGATCTCGACGAACGCCGCGAGCATCGTCGGACGCGTGAGCTGCCCGCGGCTCTCTTCGACCATCCGTCCTATGGCCGCGACCGCGGCGTCCAACTTCCGCTCCGCCAACCGAAGAAGCGCGAAGCCGGGCGCGGGTTCCCGTCCCTGTTCGCTGGCGGCCCGGTACGCCCGCTCGGCGTCGGCCAGGTTGCCGCACAACCGATGGAGTTCACCCTCCTGGTAGAAGGCGAGGCCGAGGGCGGGATGGGCAGGTTCGGACAGCCGTTCCCGTGCCCGCTCTACCTCGGTGACCGCCTCCGTCCACGCGCCGTGCGCCTGAAGAACCTGCGAGCGGTGCACGAGGCATTGACCGCGGTACGGCACGAGATCAGGCTGCCCTGCACACCAGTTGTCGAGCGCATCCGTCCACTCGGCCGCCCGCCGCAGATCGAGAACATCCATGCATGCCTCGATCACGGCGCAATAAACGATCCCCGCAGGAATGGGCGAAACGTCGCCGGTGGCCACCGACACCATGACTTCGTCCAAGAAGTTCATGCCCCGTGCGATGTCGCCCCGCGCGATTGACGCCTGGCCGCGTCCGAGTATCCCGAGCGCGAGGAGATCCTTGTCGTCGAAGCGCCGGGCGGTCGCGACGATCTCGTCCGCGACGGCGTAGGCCCCGACGGCATCGCCGCTCCCCAACGTCTCGAGGAAAAGCGGAACCTGGAGATAGCCGCGCGCCGCGAAGTCGCCCCCGACCTCGTCGAGCAGGCTGGCGGCGCGAGCGAACCAGCCGGCGGCCTGCGCCATGTCGCCGCGGACCATCAGGCCGATTGCCAGCCACGCGGCGCATTGCGCAGCGCGATCGTGGTCACCGACACGAGCACGTTCATGATGTGCGCGTTCCCACGCGCGGGTGGTTTCATCATCGCGGCCGACCAAATGAGCGGCGACGGCGAGGCGTTCGAGGTCGTCGCCTGACAGCGGTTCGAGAACTACGAGTAGCGCGTAGGCGTCGCCCCACGCCTGGCGGGCGAATGCCTTGCGCGCGTCCTCGACCGAGCTCACCATGCCCACAGTCTGCCGCTCAGACGAGCAAGTCGTACCGGTCCGCCGGCCAGCACAGCATCGCGATCATCTCCACGATGGCCGCCCTCTCGATCAGGCGCTCCCGCTCGCCCTCACCCGGCAGGAGCAACTGTAGGTACTCCTCCGCCCGGCGACGAATGCGCGCGGGGCGCGTCGCGTCGTCGTCAACGGTGGTCAGCAATATGAGATTGCGGAAGAGAATCACTGCGAACTCGACCGGCTCGGCGCGCAGCCGTTCGAGATCGAACGTGGCGAGAGCGGCTTCCGCGATCGCAACTGATGCTCGGTGGTACTGGTGGTCGGTCGTCGTGCGGAACAAGAGCACGTTGACGCCGATCATGAGCCCTTGGTTGTACGACCATTGGGTCGTGTCTACGCGCCCTTCGGGTCGCGTGACGTGGTCCCAAAACAGATTGTTCGTTGGATCTCGCATGTACTCGTTGACCCAGGTGTACATCGCCAACGCGAGGTCGAGGTGCTGCGCCTCGCCGCTTGCTTGGTAGAGGCGCAACGCCAGCTGCGCGTTGGCCGCGTTGGCCACGGTGCCGAGCTGACGCGACGCGTTGCCGACTTGTTGCTGCCAGTGGACCGCGCCCGACTGCTGGCGGCGGTGCTCGTCGAGCACGAAGTCGACAACAGCCGACACTTGTGCGAGAAGGCCCGGCCGCGATCGATCCATCCGATGAAGCCGCATGAGGTTGAGGCCAGACCACGCGTTGTCGTCGTAGTACTTGGCGCCGGTACGAAGACGCCGCACCACGGTGCTGCTGTATGCCGGGAGACCGGTCCCTCGCCGCTCGTCCCAGTAACGATTCAGCCCGGCCATGAGGTCGTCGATCTCTGACTGCGCGGGCCCGCACCCGAGCCCGTACACATCGATCGCCGCGGCAAACGCGTGGGCGAAGGACCAATTGAAGGCGAGGGCACGGTGTCGACCGCCGCCACTGTGCTCGTGGAACAACCCTCGACCGCGGTGACCGGCGACCGAGAATTCACGGCGCAACGTCGCGTACGCCTGCGCGGCGAGCGCGTCAGTCACCCGGCGCGAGCAGGTAGAAGAGGTCGCGCCATTCGTCGAGCTCGTTCGGTTGCGACGGTAACGCGCGCAGTACGGCACGCCAGTGGGCTGGGTAAGCCGCGAGGTCTGTGTCGACGCGGTCGTGCGCGCCGGATCGCGATGGCAATACCGTGCCGAGAAGGTCGCGCTCATCGGGTATGTCGGCGTCTCCCGGCCAGACACCGTGCGACACCATCTCGTCGTGCACGCGGTGTCGCGCTCCCGGATCGAGCGCGACGCGGTGGTAGTTGTACGCAGTCGTGGTGACCGCCGGTGCCTCGTCTGGTCTGAGCATCGAAAAGAGGAGCGCGTCGGCGACCGCTGCTGCGAGCGCGACCATCCGTGGACCCTTTCCTCCGACCGCAATTCGCGCTCGAGGCAAAGCGTCTCGTAGCTGAGCGATCCCTTCACTCACTCGCGTCAGTGCGCCTGGACGCGTGGCACCCGACCCGACTCCGAGGACGATCCGCGAGTCGTCGGCGCGACCGCCGCGCAGGCTTGCTGCGAGCGTTGGGGCCGGGTAACCGTCGAGAGGGATTACGCCGACGCCGATCTCGATGCGGTGGGTGCCGGCGAGTGCCGCGTCCAAGAGAGCGGCCGGATCAGCGTGTGGGGCAATGCAGTTGAACCAGAAACTCTGGTAGCCCGAATGCTCGGCCAACGTCGCGAGAAGACCGATGGCTTCGGCCCCGAGCGCGCCCGGAACTCCGATGCCCCACGTCGTCGACCTCATCCGGTCCACGGTACGCGAGCCTTGGTCGGCTGTCCTGGCGATGGCGACAAGGGTCCTCAGGCGGGTTGCAGGAGGAGCTGGAACTCGACGACACCGTGGTCCTCGACCGACAGCACGATCTGGCTGCGGGGCACGGTGACTCCATAGTCCGAGAACACGATGTCGGTCGAGCCGATGACGACGACCGTACCGTTGACCAGCTGCGCTTCGATGGGAATGGTGACGTTCTTCGTTACGCCCTTGATGGTGAGCGTGCCCGTCGCGTCGATGGCGATCGGATTGCCGTCGGCCGCGTCGGCACCCAGTTCGACCGGAGCGGTGAGTGCGAACGAAGCGTTCGGGAATTGCGTGACCGACAAGGCGCTCGCGACATTGTCGTCGCGCCGGCGGTCGTTGGTGGTGATCGATGCGGTGTCGACTTCGAATGATGCCGCGATCAGCGTCGTGCCCTCGATGGTGATCTTGCCCGAGACTTCGCCGGTGCGTCCCACGGCGGTGGTCGAGCCGATGCCGGTCAGCCGTTCCTCGATCCGGAACCCGGCGAAGGTGCCGGTCGCCGTCTCGAAGTCGAATGTCCCGCTGTCGGCGTCGACGGACCAATCGCCCGCGATTCCCTCGCGCGTGCCGGTCTGACCGGTGGCTGACTCTGCCGCGGCTTCGAGCGACACCCGTGGCGGCGCGTCATCGCGCAGGAACCACCAGATACCGCCGGCGGCGCCGATCACGACCATCGCGCAGAGCGCCAACACAACTTTGGTTCGTCTTCTCATATTCCTGATCATCGCGTTGTCGGTTGTACTTTCGATATGGGACAGGTGAGAGTACGGTCAGAAATCGGCACTGGTTCAACCTCGTGGCAAGCTGAAGCCCATGCAGATCGGTGTCGTGTACCCGCAGACCGAACTTCGAGGAGATCCAGACGCGGTTCGCCGGATCGGGAGGGCGGTCGAGGATCTCGGCTTTGATCACCTGCTCGCGTACGACCACGTGCTCGGTGCCGTCCACGCCGATCGAACGCCTCCGCTGACGGGTCCCTACACCGAACACGACCCGTTCCACGACCCGTTCGTGATGTTCGCGTATCTGGCCGCGATCACCGAGCGAATCCACTTCGCCACCGGGGTCCTGATCCTTCCGCAGCGACAGACCGCGCTCGTGGCGCGACAGGCGACCGATGTCGATCTGTTGTCGGGCGGCCGCCTGCGCCTCGGCGTGGGCGTTGGCTGGAGCCACGTCGAATACGAGGCCCTCGGTCAGAACTTCCGTACCCGCGGCGCCCGCGAGGAGGAGCAGATCGAGCTGCTTCGCCGGTTGTTCACCGAAGCCGTCGTCGACTTCTCGGGCCGCTTCGACCGCGTCGACAGAGCGTCGCTCGTGCCGAAGCCCGCGCGGTCGATCCCGATCTGGCTGGGCGGATTCGGCGAAGCGGCGTTCGAACGGGCTGCCCGGCTCGCGGACGGCTTCATCTTCGGCGGCGGCCTCGACTACTGCATCGACGCCTGGAAACAGATGCGTGATCGCGTGGGCGGCCACGGCAGGTCGGTCGAGGACTTCGGCGCGGACTATACGGCGCTCACTCGCGGCGGCGTGGGCGAGCTCCCGGCGAAGATCGATGCCTGGCGCGAGGCAGGTGGAACCCATGTCTCGATTGTCACGATGGGTCTCGGCTTGGATACCGCCGATCGCCACATCGACTACCTGGCCTCGGCGGCAGACGCGCTCGGCTTGTCGTGACGAACCTTGGCGCGCGCACGCATCGACGGCGCGGCGTCGGCGTCGCGGATGATCTGTGCCGCGAACCCTCCGAGCAATGCAACGAGAGCGCCGACGCGGAACACCGTGCGGAAGGCGCCGAGACTCGCTGCACCTCCCACGCTCCCGTCAGGTAGGCGCGCCGCGAGAACTGTCGCCATGAGCGCGACGCCGACGGCCGCGGCGACCTGGCGTTGTGCATTGAAGATCGCGGTGGCGCGGCCGGTGTCGGCGGGCGCGATCGTGGCGAAGGCCGCAGCTTGCACGCACACCATGCAGGGACCAATGGAGAAACCCACAGCGAAGACCAACAGGCGGATGAGCCATGAGTTGGTGTCGATACCGATGAACGAGCACATGAACATGGTCGCCGCGACGGCGAAGAGGCCACCCGACATCAGGCGGCGGGGGCCGACCCGTGGGTACAGCCGAGACATGAACTGCGCCGACACGAGCACGCCGATGGCTTCCGGGAAGATGGTCAGCCCGGCGTGAAGCGGGGACTCTCCCCGGGCATCCTGCAAGAACTGCGGGACGATGAAGAGGAAGCCGAAGAACGCGGAGAACGTGAAGAACGAGACGATGTTGACCGCTCGAAAGAGTCGGTCGCGGAGCATGCGCAATGGCAGCATGGGCCGGCTGTGGCGCAACTCGACGACGACGAGTGCGACAAGGGCCGCGATCCCGAGCGCCGCGGTCGTCAGGACGATCGCGGAACTCCAACCGCTGCGCGGCCCCTTTCCCAGTGCATACAGAAGCAGGGCCAGCCCGCCGCCCGAGAGTACGAAGCCCGCCGCGTCGAACTTGCCCGCCGAGGACTCACGATGCTCGCGCAGGAAGAACATGCCGAAGAGCACCATGACGATCCCGATGGGTACGTTGACGAAGAAGACCCAACGCCACGTCAGATGATCGGCGAACAGTCCGCCGAGGATCGGGCCCGATGCCGGCGCCACGATGGTCGGGATGATGATGATTCGTGCGATGCGCGCTCGTTCTTCGGGCGGATACGCGCGGTAGAGCATTGCGGAGCTCACGGGCGTGAGCATGCCGCCACCGACGCCTTGCAGGACGCGCGCGGCGATCAGCTGGTCGAGGGTCTGCGCCGCGCCGCACATCGCCGAGGCCAACGTGAAGATCGCCATCGCCGTGAGGTACACGCGTTTCGTGCCGAACCGATCGCCGAACCAACCAGATGCGGGGATCCACATGGCCAAGCTCAACAGGTAGCCGACCACGACCCACTCGATGGCCGACGAAGTGGCGTTCAGGCTCCGCCCGATCGACGGCAATGCGACATTGACGATCGTGATGTCGAGCGCGCTCATGAAGTTGCCGGCGACATGCATCACGATCACGACGTGCTTGGGGTCGATGCGTGCCCGCGCTCCCGAGTTCCCTCCCGACGATGCCCCCATCACCTCACTCTGCCCCAACTGCGGGGATCAGGTGACAGCCGTGTGCCCTCGGGAGCGCAGACCTACGCCAGATTTTCGACAGGTTGTGGTGCGAATACCACCAGGCCCAGCGGTGGCACCGTTATGACCAACGAATGGAAGAACTGCTGGTGGGCGAGCGGAGTCGCGGTGACACCCCCTGCGTTGCCCACGCCACTACCGCCATAGACCAGCGCGTCGCTGTTGAGCACTTCGTCCCACCGGCCGCCGGTGGGGACTCCGACGCGATAGTTGTGCCATGGCTGGGGCGTGAAATTGGCGACGACGAGCACTGTTGAGCCCTCGTCGCGCCTCAGGAAGCTGAAGGTGCTGTGCGCGGTGTCATCGGCGTCGACCCATTCGAACCCGCCCGCCACGCAATCGGTGGCGTGAAGCGCGTGTCGGCAGCGGTAGAAAGAGTTCAAATCGGCCAGCCACTGACGAATTCCGCCGTGGTGGGGGTCGGCCAGGAGTTCCATCGGCATGCGGTTCTCGTGGTCCCACTCGTTCGGCTGACCGAGCTCGGCGCCGGCGAACAAGAGCTTCTTGCCGGGCTGCATGTACTGGTAGCCGAGCAGCAGCCGCAACTGTGCTCGTTGTTGCCAATCGTCGCCCCACATCTGACGTAGCAAAGATCGCTTCCCGTACACCACCTCGTCATGCGAGAGCGGAAGCACGAAGTTCTCCGTGGTGTAGTACAGCGCGCGAAAGGTCAACTCGTGATGATGGTGTTTGCGATGAACAGGATCACGACGCATGTATTCGAGCGTGTCGTGCATCCACCCCATGTCCCACTTGAAGCCAAAGCCGAGCCCGCCGTATTCGACAGGGCGCGACACCATCGGCCAAGCCGTTGATTCTTCCGCGATCATCATGGCGCCGGGGTTCTCCGCGTACACGGCCGTGTTCAATTGCTGGAGAAAGCCGATCGCCTCGAGGTTCTCCCTCCCGCCGTTCGCATTCGGTATCCACTCCCCGGCAGCGCGGGAGTAATCGCGGTACAACATCGACGCGACCGCGTCGACCCGCAGGCCGTCAACGTGGTAGCGATTCATCCAGAACATCGCACTCGAGAGGAGAAAGCTGCGAACCTCGTTGCGTCCATAATTGAATATCGCACTGTGCCAATCGGGGTGGTAACCGAGTCGAGGATCGGCGTGTTCGTACAAGTGCGTGCCGTCGAATTGTGCGAGGCCGTGCGCATCGGTGGGGAAGTGTGAGGGCACCCAGTCGAGAATGACACCGATGTCGTGCGCGTGCAGCGTGTCGATCAGGAACATCAAGTCCTGTGGCGTGCCGTATCGTGCCGTCGGCGCGAAGTATCCACTCGTCTGATAGCCCCACGACCCATAGAAGGGGTGCTCCATGATGGGAAGAAATTGGACGTGCGTGAAGCCACCGTCGGCGAGGTGAGCCGCAAGAGGTTCGGCGATCTCTCGATACGTCGCGAACGAACCGGTCTCGCTGCGGCCCAGCCATGAACCGAGGTGCATCTCGTAGATGGCGACCGGCTCGACGGTCGGAGTGCGCAGGGCCCGCGCGGTCATCCATGCCTTGTCATGCCACTCGAAGTCGAGTGCGGTCACGGTGGACGCATTGCCCGGGGGCAGCTGCGAAGCGAAGGCGAAAGGGTCGGCCTTCTCATGGCGTGCACCGGCGCGGTCGATCACGACGTACTTGTACCAATCGCCCACCTTTGCCTCGTCACAGTGGCCGACGAAGATGCCCGAACTATCGACCGGATGGAGTTCTATCCTGTCGATCCAATCGTTGAAATCGCCGACTAGGTAGACCTTGTAGGCGTTGGGCGCCCACACCGCGAAATGGACACCACTCGCGTCGAGATGTGCGCCAAGGAAATTGTACGAGTGCCGGTGAGTGCCCTCGGCGAAGTAGTAGAGATCCGCGTTGCCTATCACGCTCATGATGCGCTTCGCATCCTGATCTCGTTCACCATTCGCGCCAGGGCCGCTAACGGAACCTCTACCCAATCGGGACGCCGGTCGAGCTCGTAGCGGACTTCATACATCGCCTTTTGCAGAACGTAGACCTCGAGTAGCAACTCCGTGTGGCCCATGCTGCGGGGAAGAAAGACGCTGTCATCGGCCCGCTGGCGGTAGCCGGCCCAATATGCGCGCCCGGCCCATGCACCGAGCAAGGTCGCATGCGTGGCGTAGTCGTGCTCGTGTCCGTCCTTGATGACGCCGCGTCCAACGGTTTCTTGAAGGGCCTGCCGGGCAGCATAGTCATATGAGCGCACGACGCCCGCAACATCGCGGAGCGCTGATCGCTTGATGCGGCGCTCCCCCAAGGGACGCGCCGGTTCGCCCTCGAAGTCGATGAAGGTGACATCGTTGCCCGAGGCCAATACCTGCCCGAGGTGGAGGTCACCATGAATGCGGATTCGCGACACCTCCATGAGCTCGCTCGCCAATCGGGTGAAGTCGTGCATGATGACGTCTTCACCCGCGAAGATTTCGTGGGCAAGATCGAGCGCCACGCCGCTCAGTGACGCCCTACGCAACCGGTGCATGGTCTCGCGCGTCTCGCCGCGTAGGGCTTGATACAGCGAGCGCTGATACAGGCGCGTAAAGGGCTCGGGACGGAAGTCTGGTTCGGTGCTGTCGCTCAGCGCGTGGTGAAGGTCGGCGGTACGATCGCCCAGAAGCTGCGCCCGTGCGAAGAGATGCGTTGCGCTCTTGTTGAGCCAGGCCGGCGGAGCCTCGTGATGATCGCTACCGAGGAGCAGCGTCGGCCAGTCTCCGCTCACCGGCGTGCGTAGTACCGAAGACTCGAGAATCCGCGCCATCTCATCGAGCGTCGTCTTCCACTCATCGCCCTCGTTGGGGACGAACGACGAGGCAAGTAGGAGCGTGGCGGGAGGTGCTCCGTGTGTCTCGTACTCGATGCTGCCCAGGAACTGCGGGGTATGGAGGTAGCCGTTATCGGTCAAATGCCGGCTCAACTCGGCATCCGGGTTTATCCCGGTCTCGATCCTGCGGATCAGCTTCGTGATCGCCACATCGCCGAACACGACGCTTGTATTGCTCTGCTCCGCGTTGATAGCACGAGCGGGATGGTCGGTGGTACGGATGTTGAGCGTTCGGCCCATCTTCGTGGGGCGCCCCACAATGCGCCCATGCCCCCCGGCCACGGTGAGGCCTCGGCGCATGATCTCGAAGATCGCGTGATTCAGTTGCTCGTCATCGACGCCGGCCACAAATCGCTTGAGGCCGTGATGAGTATTGAGCAGAGCGATCGTCGTGTCGTCTTGGGCGGCGTCGACATTGACCGTCGACACCGGGACCACATACGTCTCGGGCTCCGCGTCGGCGAACTCGACGTGGATAAGGAAGAGGCACTGTCGGGGTCGGCGCCCGCCGATACGCAAAGGGATGACGTCGTCGACCCTCACTTCTTGGATCGACCGCTTCTTGCCGCCGTACCACCGTTGCTGGCCGATGTAGCGGCGCAGCGCAAGTTCGAGCGCAGGCCGGTGCCTGTCGGTGAGGAGGTCGCCTCCTGCGATATCGATACGGGGTGGACCGTCGAGGCTGCCCTGGTCGGTAACCCGATCGCGGGTCTTCAGTAGCAGCCAGTAGAACGAGTAGGGAGCAAGGGACAATACGTACGGATGCTCGTGCGGCGTAACGAAGGGCGTCTGGCCGAACATCTCCACGATCTCGACCGGCCCGAAGCGGCGCAAGTCGATGCTTGCCTGTTGCGCGTAGCGAGAGAGGTTCGCCACGACGAGGACGGTTTCGAAGCCGTCTTCCGGGTCGGCGGGCGACCGCACGAAAGAGAGGACCTTGACGTTGTCGGCTTCGACGAACGCGAATGATCCTCTCGCAAAGACAGCGTGGCGCTTGCGCAGTGCGATCATGCGGTGCATCCACCACCACAATGACGACGGGGACCGATGCTGCGCTTCGACGTTGATCGATTCGTAGTGGTGCTCGGGATCGATGATGACGGGCAGATAGAGCTGCTGAGGGTTCGCCCGCGAAAAGCCGGCGTTGCGGTCACTGTTCCACTGCATCGGTGTCCGTACACCGTTGCGGTCGCCGAGAAAGACGTTGTCGCCCATGCCCAACTCGTCGCCGTAGTAGATGACAGGGGTGCCCGGCAGAGAAAACAAGAGCGCGGAAAGCAACTCGATCTTGCGCCGATCGTTCTGCAATAGCGGAGCGAGTCTTCGCCGTATTCCGAGGTTGATGCGCTCCTGGGGGTCCGCGGCGTAGCGGCGATACATGTAATCGCGTTCTTCGTCGGTGACCATCTCGAGCGTCAACTCGTCGTGATTGCGGAGGAACATGGCCCACTGGCAGCCCGATGGAATCGCCGGCGTCTGCTCGAGGATGTCGACGACGGGGACGCGGCTCTCCATCTGTAAGGCCATGAACAGGCGCGGCATCAGGGGGAAGTGAAAGGCCATATGGCACTCGTCGCCGTCGCCAAAGTACGCGACTGCGTCTTCGGGCCACTGGTTCGCTTCTGCCAGAAGCAGCCGGTTCGGGAAGCGCTTGTCGATGTGCGCCCGGAGTTCGCGCAGGAAGGCGTGCGTTTCGGGCAGGTTCTCGCAATTCGTGCCGTCGCGCTCGTACAGATAAGGCACGGCGTCGAGGCGTAGGCCATCGACACCCATGCCGAGCCAACGATCGAGAACGCGGGTCACGACTTTGCGGACCTCGGGATTGTCGAAGTTGAGGTCGGGTTGATGTGAATAGAAACGGTGGAAGTAATAGGCCTGTGCCTCGATGTCCCAGGTCCAATTGGAGGTCTCGAAGTCGCCGAAGATGATGCGCGCTTCTGGATAGCGCGTTGGCGTGTCGCTCCAGACGTAGAAGTCTCGCCACCGGCTGCCGGGCGCGGCTCGGCGGGCTCTTTGAAACCACGGGTGCATGTCGGACGTGTGGTTGAGCACCAACTCGGTGATAACACGCAGGCCACGTTGGTGGGCTTCGCGCAGGAAGCGACGGAAGGCAGCGAGGTCACCGTACGCGTGATGGACATCTTCGAAGTCGGCGATGTCGTACCCGTCGTCGCGCAAAGGCGACGGGTAGAAGGGCAGCAGCCACAACGCGGTAACACCCAACTGCTGCAAGTAGTCGAGCTTCTGTGTCAGGCCGTTGAAGTCGCCGCTGCCGTCCGAGTTGCTGTCGAGGAACGAACGCACGTGTAGCTCGTAGATGATCGCGTCGCGGTACCAATCGGGCGCGCCCGCCAAGGCGTTGCTCATAGCGACTCCGTTGATACATAGATCTCGTTCTCGTCATTGGTCGTTTGCGGGCGAAGCTCGAACAGGTGCGCAGGCTGGCGCAGCGCGTCGAGCTCGACATACTGGCGACTGCCTTGCCAGGAATAGACGGCGCCGCCGAGAAGATCACGCGCGGTGAATGGTTGGCGCGGCCCGATCCCGAGGGCCTCGAGATCGAGATCGATAAACCCCGCCTGCCGATGCCGCGCATCGGTATTCACGACGACGACTACCGGCGCATCCGACTGGTTTGGACGAGCACAAGTGGAGCTGTCCGCGGTCTTCGAATAGCACAGCAGTTGTGGATTGTCGGACCAATGGAACCGCAACGTCGCATCGGACTGCAGCGCGGTGTGAGAACGCCGAGCGCTATTCACCGCGGCGATGATGTGCCGCAGGCTGTGCGGCTGATCGAGGTCCCACCACCGCACCTCGTACTTCTCGCTGTCGACATACTCTTCGCTACCCGGACGAGGCTCGCGTAGACCGAGCTCGAAAACTGGCCCGTAGATGCCGTAGTTGGCGCACAACGTCGCTGCGAGCACGAAGCGAGCAATGAATGTTCCTCGTGTTCCCTCTTGAAGTTGTTCGGTCAAGATGTCCGGCGTATTTGGCCACGCATTCGGTCTGAAGTACTCGGGCGTTTCTCCGGTACGAAGCTCGGTGAAGTACTCGCGGAGCTCGTTCGCGCTCTGGCGCCATGTGAAGTAGGTGTACGACTGGCTGAAACCGAGCTTGGCCAGCCGGTGCATGACCTTGGGCCTGGTGAACGCTTCTGACAGGAAGATGACGTCTGGATGGCCTTGGCGCGTCGTGGCCAGCAACCACTCCCAGAACGCGAACGGCTTCGTGTGCGGATTGTCGACACGAAAGATTTTGATGCCTCTCGCTATCCAGGTCTCGACAAGGTCGGCCACGGCCAACCAGAGATCCTGCCAGTCTTCGCTCGAGAAGTCGAGCGGAAAAATGTCTTCGTAGCGCTTCGGCGGGTTCTCGGCGGTGCGAATTGTTCCGTCGGGACGATGACGGAACCACGTCGGGTGATCCCGAACCCAGGGGTGGTCGGGGCTGCACTGCAACGCCAGGTCGAGGGCAACCTCGAGGCCGTAACGATCCGCCGCTTCGACCAGTCGGCGAACATCGTCCGTCGTGCCGAGCGCGGGATCTACGGCTTCGTGACCTCCCTCGGCGGCGCCTATTGCCCATGGGCTGCCGACGTCGTCGCGACCGGCGGTCACGGAGTTGTTCTTGCCCTTGCGATGCGACCAACCGATCGGATGCACGGGCGGCAGGTACAGAACGTCGAAGCCCATCGACGCAACGTACGGAAGCCGATCGATGACATCGGCCAACGTGCCCGGTCGTGACCTTTCCGAGCTCGTCGAACGCGGGAAGAGTTCATACCATGACGAGAAACGTGCGCGTGGTCGTTCGACGGTGATCCGGCGCGGCTCGGCCAGCTCGCACGATGAACTGCGACCGTCGAGCCGGCTCATGAGAGCCCTGAGTGCCTGGTCATCGATCGTGGTGAGGCCGCCGGCGGAGATCTCCGCCATTAAGCGCTCGACCGCGACACGATCGGTCCCGACGGCGCGCCCGACGGATCGCTCGAGCAGTTGCACACCCTCGAGAAGATCGAGCCGTACGTCTTGCTCCGCCGCGATGCGAGAGCGCACCGCACTGAGCCACGTGGCGAATTCATCGATCCACCCCTCCACCGTGAACTGGTAAGAACCGAGGCGATCGACGACGAATTGCCCGCGAAATCGGTCATTTTCGACGAAGGCCATCTCTGCCTCGCGCCAGTCCGTTTCGCTCTCGTGGCGCCATCGAAGCACTGCGGCAACCGAGTCGTGCCCTTCGGTGAACACGTCGGCTTCGACGTCGACAACGTCATCCAGTGTGCGCTTGGCCGGAAAGCGTCCCTCGTCGACCGAGGGCGATACTGACTCGATGATGACGCGCGAAGGGCGTTCGACGGGTAAGTCAACTCGGACTCCACCGCCACCGTTGGCGCGCGAAAGGTGAGTGGGGTTTCGCTGAAGAGTGCCTCGTTCACGCGGTCCAGAAACCCGGGACATCGGACGCGCCTCCCTCTCCTGTCGAGTACGCGAGCTTAATTACGCGAGTTTGATTGCGCGAGTACGCGGTTTTGATGGCGCGAATACGCGGTTTTGATTGCGCGAGCACGTTGTACCCCGAACAGGCTAGTCATAACCCCCATCGGGTTAGTAGAAAGGGTTGCGGTCACCATCGCCGGGGGTAGAGGCTGTCGTGACGATCGATGCGACGTATCGCGTGCAGTTGCACGCCCAGTTTCCCTTTCATGCGGCGGCCGCCCTCGCTGACTACCTCGCGGCGCTGGGAATCACGCACCTGTATTGCTCTCCGTACTTTCAAGCGGCCGCCGGCAGTACCCATGGTTACGACGTCGTCGATCCCCAACGCTTCAACACCGAACTGGGAGGCGCGCCGGGGCACGCACACATGGTTGGTGAACTGCGTCGCGCCGGGCTCGGGCAGGTATTGGACATCGTGCCCAACCACATGGGCGCCGATCCAGCGAACCGCTGGTGGTGGGACGTGCTGGAGAACGGGCACGCCAGCCGCTATGCCCGCTTCTTCGACATCGATTGGGACGGGCCGGACGATCGGTCGGCGTTCACCGTGCTCGCACCTGTTCTCGGCGACCATTACGGACGCGTGCTCGAAGCGGGTGAACTCCGCCTCGCCCGTGTCGGTGGCGCATTCGTCTTGCAGTATCACGATCACCGACTGCCCGTGTCACCCAAGACCGTCGATCAACTCCTCAGCGGTGCGGCCCGGCGCGCTGGGTCGTCCGACCTCGCCGCGCTGGCCGAGGCATTCGGAGGTCTGCCAGATTCTCGTATAACCGACCACGCGGCCGTGATGGAGCGCCACAGCACGAAGCTGAGCTTGGAGAGCGCACTTGCTCGTCTGTGCGACACACACGAGTTGATCGGCGCTGCGATAGACGCAGAGATGGATTCGTTGGCACATGATCCCGATCGATTCGATCTCATGCTGCAAAGGCAGAACTACCGCCTCGCCTACTGGCGGGCGGCGAGTGAGGAACTCGACTACCGACGGTTCTTCAACATCGAGACGCTCGTGGGGGTGCGGGTCGAAGATCCCGAGGTGTTCAGGGAGACGCACTCGCTGGTCCTCGACCTCGTTCGTGATGGCACGGTCGATGGGCTGCGTGTGGACCACGTCGACGGGCTGCGCGAGCCCGAGAGTTATCTGAGGGCACTCTCCGACGAGACCGGCGGCGTTTACACAATCGTAGAGAAGATCCTCGCCCCCAACGAGGACCTTCCCCAAACATGGCCTGTCGCGGGGACATCCGGGTACGACTTCGTGACACGGGTCAACGCTCTCTTCGTGGTTTCGGCCAACGAAGAAAAGATGTCGGAGTGCTACACCGCCTTTTCGGGTGAGACCGATTCGTTCGCCGAAGTCGTCTATGCCGCCAAGCAGCAGATCATGCTCGAGGAGCTCGCGGCGGAGGTCGAACGGCTCACGGGCCTTTTGGCGCAAGTGACCGATCGCCATCGGCGGCATCGGGATCATACGAGGCGCGATCTGCGCGGCGCGATTCGTGAGATCGTCGCCCACTTTCCTGTGTACCGCACGTACCTACACGCGGGGTCCGGAGCTTCAGCCGCCGACCGTCTCCACGTCGCGTCCGCGGTGTCGGGAGCCATCGATCGTCGTCGCGATATCGATCGGGAGCTGCTGACGTTCATCGGAGAATTGGCCGTCGGCGAACATCGCGGAGAGAGGGAGATCGAGTTTGCCGAGCGTCTGCAGCAGCTCACCGCTCCCGTCGTCGCGAAAGGCGTCGAGGACACCGCGTTCTACCGTTACCACCGGCTGATCTCTCTCAACGAGGTCGGTGGAGATCCTGGCGTCTTCGGCCAGCCGATCGCGCACTTCCATGAACGGACCGCTGCGAGCGCGAAGAACTTTCCGCAGTCGATGTTGACACTGTCGACGCACGACACCAAACGCAGCGCCGACGTACGGGCACGGTTGAATGTGCTCTCCGAGATGCCCGTGGCTTGGCGCGACGCGACGCAGCGATGGGCCAACCTCAACGATCGCCACCGCGTCGGCGAATGGCCAGACCGCAATGCCGAATACCTCTTGTATCAAACGCTGATCGGGGCTTGGCCGCTCGACGCCGATCGTCTCGTGGCATTCATGTCCAAGGCAACCAAAGAGGCCAAGGTTCACACTTCATGGCTCGACCCAGTTTCTGCCTATGACGACGCGCTCGAACGATTCGTGCGGACGATCATCTCCGACGACGAGTTCGTCGACGAGGTGCAGCGCTTCGCCAGCATGCACCGCATCATCGAACGCGGGTACCGAAACTCGATTGCACAAACCGCGTTGCTGATGACGTGTCCGGGGGTGCCCGACCTCTACCAAGGCAGCGAGATCTGGGACTTCAGCCTGGTCGACCCGGACAACCGGCGGTCGGTCGATTACGGAGTACGGCGACAATTGCTCGCAGACATACAGTCGGCACCGCCTGACGAGGTGTTCGGTTGCCTCGATGTCGGTCGTCCCAAGCTGTGGTTGATCCACCGCGCGCTCGAGCACAGACGTCAGCACGCAGCGCTCTACCAATCCGACGCGTACGAGCCTCTCGCAGTCGAAGGATCCCGTAGTGAAGACGTCGTTGCGTTCGCGCGGGGCGGGCTCGCCGTGGTAGCCCCGTGTCGCAGTGCCGAAGGATGGCGCAACACTTCGGTCGGACTTCCTGCAGGCGCATGGTTCGACTTGATCTCGAATGAGCGTGTCGACGGCGGCCAACGGGCCTTCGACGATCTGTTGGCTCGATTCCCTGCCGCGATACTCGTTCGGGAGAGCCGGTGAGCCACCAATTCGCGGTGTGGGCTCCCCGGGCCGACCGCGTCGAGGTTGTCATCGACAGCGATCCCCTCGCGATGACTCGTGATGCCGATGGGTGGTTCCGTCGGGTCGCGGACGCCGCCGGGCCGGGTACCCGCTATGGGTTCTCGATCAATGGCTCGCCCCCTCGGCCCGACCCGCGCTCGCAATCGCAACCGGACGGCGTGCACGACTTGTCGCAAGTGTTCGACCATCTCGCGTACCAATGGCGCGATCGCCAGTGGCGGGGACTCTCGCTGCGCGGGGCAATTCTCTACGAGATGCACATCGGTACGTTCACGCCCGGAGGAACGTTCGTATCGGCGATCGAGCGCATTGCTCACCTTGTCGAGCTCGGGGTAGACGCCGTCGAGCTGATGCCGATCGCAGAGTTCTCCGGTACGCGCGGATGGGGTTACGACGGTGTAGACCTTTTCGCGCCACACCATGCCTACGGCACGCCGGACGACCTGAAACGCCTGGTCGACGCCTGCCATGCCAGCGGGATCGGGGTTGTGCTCGATGTGGTCTACAACCATCTCGGGCCCGCGGGCAACTACCTCAGCGAGTTCGGGCCGTACTTCTCCGATCGTCACCAGACCAATTGGGGCGACGCAATCAACTACGACGGACCGGACAGCGATGAAGTGCGTGCGTTCGTGATCGACAACGCCCTGATGTGGTTGCGCGACTATCACATCGACGGTCTGCGGCTCGACGCGGTACACGCCATCGTCGACGAATCGGCGCAACATGTGCTCGAAGAGTTGGCGGGCGAAGTCGATGCTCTGGCGACTCACGTGAACCGGCCGCTGTTTCTCATCGCGGAGAGCGACCTCAACGATCCGCGATTCGTGCGTAGTCCCGACGCGGGGGGATACGGGCTCGATGCCGCGTGGGCGGACGAGTGGCACCATGCGCTCCATGCTGCGCTCTCCGGCGAGCGCTCGGGCTACTACTGCGACTTCGGTTCGCTCGACTTGCTCGCGAAAGCCTTGCGTCAGGCATGGGTGTATGACGGCACGTGGTCGCCGCACCGTCACCGCCATCATGGGCGATCCCCGGTCGGCCTGACCGGTCACCAGTTCGTGGTGTGCACGCAGAATCACGACCAAGTGGGGAACCGGGCCTTGGGTGAGCGCGCCGGCGCCCTGATGAACGAGGGCCGGCTGTATGTCGCCGCTGCCCTGTTGTTGACCTCGCCCTTCACGCCAATGTTGTTTCAAGGCGAAGAGTGGGCGGCGAGTTGCCCGTTTCTGTACTTCACCGACCACGCCGACCCCGAGCTCGGCCGCGCTGTCAGTGAGGGACGACGACGCGAGTTCGCTCATTTCGGTTGGGATCCCGGCGAGGTTCCGGATCCACAGCTGCCGGAAACCTTCGAACGGTCGAAGCTGGCTTGGGACGAGCGTGAACGGGCGCCGCACGCAGCGCTCCTCGCGTGGTACCGCCGGCTTGTTGCGCTTCGGCGACAATTCCCCGCGCTGAGCGACCCGCGTCTCGACAGCATCCACATCAAGACCGAGGACGAACGCGGCACCCTCGCTATCACACGCGGACCGCTGCGCATTCTGATCAACGTAGGCATCCACGACTGCGAGATCTGCGTCGGAGCCGATGCACAGATCGTGGCCAGCTCATTTGCGTCCCTTGTCGAAGACGACGCCCTTGTCCTACCTCCGGACTCAGTGGCCATCGTCGAGGTGCGCTGATGGCAGACGGATCAGGGTGACCTTGCCCAGCTCACCAAGTGGTCCCAAGACTGGGTGCCGAATTCTCACTGGTGGTCAACTGGCCATGCGACCGGTTTCGTAGGCCCACATCGCGATCTCGACCCGGTTCCGTGCGCCGAGCTTGTTCATCAGGCTCGCGAGGTGGGTCTTGACGGTGCTCAGACTGATGTAGAGCTCGTCCGCGATCTCTGCGTTGGTTCGACCGCGGGCGACGGTCACGAGGACCTCTTCCTCGCGGACGGTGAGCGGCTCGATGGGCTGCGCTCGTGGCGTCGCAGCTCGTGTGGTGGAGAACGTGGCAAGGAGCCGGGCGGTGACACTCGGGGCGATGAGTGCGTCCCCTCGGGCCGCAGCCTCGATCGCCTGCACGAGTAGGTCGGGTCCGGCGTCTTTTAGTAGGAAACCACGCGCCCCCGCCTCGAGGGCTCCGTACACGTACTCGTCGAGATCGAAGGTCGTGATCACCACGACCGCCATCGGATCGTCGACATCACGGCCGGCGAGCTGTCGAGTGGCTTCGATACCGTCGAGTTCGGGCATGCGAATGTCGAACAGGCACACGTCTGGTCGAAGTTGGCGCGCGAGCGCCACTGCTTCGCGCCCGTTGGTTGCTTCGCCGACGACCTCGATCTCGGGTTGCGCGTCGAGGATCATTCTGAGCCCGGTTCGGATGATCTCCTGATCGTCGGCGAGGAGCACTCGGAGGGTCATGAGCGCTCACGATCTCTTGGCAGCACTGCTTGCACTGTCCATCCTCGGCTGCGGTTCGGTCCGGCCTCGAGGGTGCCGCCGAGCAGCTTTGCTCGTTCGGCCATACCGATCAGCCCGAACCCTGATGATGAGCGTGGATCGAATGCGCCCGTGTCGCCGTCGTCGCCAACGGTGAGCCGCACGCAATCATCCTCACCGCGGACCGTGACTCGGATGTGGGTTGCGTGGCGCGCGTGTCGGATCGCGTTCGTGATCGATTCCTGGGCGAGTCGATACAGGGCGGCGTCGACCGACGGCCGGAGTCCGTCGAGTTTCCCCGAGAGATCGACCTCCACGCGGAGCCGTTCCCCGGCGCGCTCGGTGAGTCGCTCGATGTCGGCGACGCCTCGCTGAGGGGCGAGGTCGGCCTCCTCCCCCTGGCGAAGCGCGCCAACCATGGCCCGCATCTCTGCGAGCGTCCGCGATGCCTCTTGTTCGATGACGAGGAGGGCGTCCAGCGCGGCAGCGGGATCGGAAGCGCCAACGACGCGTCCGGCCTGCGCGCGGATGGCGATCGCGGAGACGTGGTGGGCGACGGTGTCGTGGAGTTCGCGTGCGAGCTGCTCGCGCTCGAGCAGCTTGACTTGGTCCATCCCGCGGGTCCGGGCGTTGGCCCGGTACCGGACCGAAGCGCCGACGGCGGCGGGAAAGAGCAAGAACACGCCCGCGAAAATCGCATCAACCACGCCGGTGAAGTCGGCGGATATGCCGAGGACCAAGGCGAGCAGCAGGATCGCCAGCCCGATCACGGCCTCGCGCCCGGCCCCCCATCGAAACAACGAATACGGGAGCAGCAGAACGAACAGGTTGGTGTACAGCCCCACTGGATCCTCCGCACCGACCAAGGCAACGATGCTGGATATCGAAAGGACTCCGAACGCGACAGCGACCATGACGAGAGGTTCGGTGCGCCGCCACAACAGCGTGAACACCAGCGCTACACAAACCCCGCTTGCCACAGGACGCCACGCCAACTCCTCACGGAAGACCCCTTCGAGCACCGCTGTCGGAACCAGCACGGCGACGAGCGCCCAGTCGCGCCATACCCGCCGCGGCGGGTTGGGCGCGCGGGGCTCGGCCCATAACGAACGAACCGCGTCTCTGAGCACGACGCCAGCGTAGAGAAACCGGGAAGGTCTGCGGATCGGCCGAAAGTACGGCGTGCAGATCGTTCGATCGGTCGGTCGCGAATAGCCACAGTCCCGATGTGCTCGGTGGCCATTTTGGCGACGATGAACTCATGCTCACATCGACGAAAACCACGAGTCCATCGACGTCCCTGACAGCCGGTAGTGGCATTGAGCCGGTGCAACCGCCAGCCACGGCTCTCGCCCGTGTCGCCGGCTGGTGCTTCGACCACCGCATCAAGGCGGTGGGCCTCTGGCTCGTCGCACTCTTCACGATCTTCGGCGCGGCCGGCGTCGTGGGCTCGCACTTCAGTGGATCGTCCGAGGTGCCGGGTTCTGGCAGCGCCGCGGGTTTCGCAGTGCTGGAGGAGCACTTCCCCGACCTCGGCACGGGCGGCCAGTCCGGGACGATCGTGTTCAAGGCGCGCCAAGGGGTCGATGACCTCGAAGTGCGAGCGGCAATGGAAAAGCTCTTTGCGATCGTCGACGCCGGCTTCCCCGACAGCAACGGTGTCCCGCAACATCCCGGCGGCACCGTCATCTCGCCGTACTCCGAGCGCGGCCAAGCCCAGGTGGCGCGTACCGGAGCGCTCGCCAACCAGCTCGCCTACGCGCAAGTGAACCTGTCCGCCGTCGTCGACGACACCGCATCCGGACTCCTCGGTCAGGCGATCAGCGAAAACGCCCCCGTCATCGAGGGCCTCGAAGTGCTGCCCGGCGGCCAGTATCTCGCCGTGGTCGAGCCTCCGAAGACGGAG
>DATLFA010000033.1:0-50008 GCA_035525225.1 Acidimicrobiales bacterium | reverse complement strand
GGTCCAACGGCCATAAACCAAAGCGTCCGAAACAGATCAAACAAGGTGTCCGAAGCGCACCGCAGTGCGCCGCTTATCGCGGACGTCCCCGCCGGCACGCGTTTCAGTCATGACACCCGTCGCAACTACCGCTAGGACACTCGCGATGTCCTCGTCGACCGACGACGAATCGTGTGCTGCTTCTCGCTCCTGGCTGAACAGCTCATCCGTCCAGCCTGACTCGTCGATTGCCCGCCACAGGACGTCGGCGAGTGAGATGGACAAGCTCGGCACTTCGCGTGGTGACTTGGCAAGCCAGGCCGCCAATTCACCGAGGTCGCGACGAACATCCCACTCTTTGTTGGGCGGGTAGACGTACACGTGGTATGGCGCCGCGTCAGTGGATCCGGATGGTCGCTTGAACCACTCGACGAGCCGCTGACCGATCGCAGTCAGTTCGTCAGGCAACGGCATGCGCCACCTCGACTAGCGAGGGCAGCTCCCAATCGAAGCGCACGACCGAGCCAGCCTGACTCCGGCGCAGCACCCCGAGGTGCGCGATCTCGGCGAACAGGTGCTCGACCTCGTCGGGCCGGAGAAGCCAACGGCGCCACACTGGGCTCACGGCGAGCCCGCGCGCGACGACACCTTGCTCGTGCAGTCGAAACGCTACATAGGCGAAGCCGCTCGGGCTCAGCGAGGGCGACGCGAACTCCTTCCGAACGGCCCCTTTGAGAATGCCGAAGTCGCGTGTAGTCGCCAAGAGGCCTTGAGCCGCTCGGGTGCGGACTTGGTCGGTCCAGTCCGGCAGGACGCCCTCGGAGGTCAGCTTGGCTAGCCAGTTTTCTGTCTCGGCGAGGCTGACGCCGATACGGCCTTCGTTGAACCAGAACCACAATGGGCCTTCGGCAAAGGCGCCGAGAAGCGCGTCAGCTCGGGTCGCCTCGAAGTAGCAGGCCTCTGTGAAGGCGCGAGGGTGGCGGACGAGCTCCTTGAGCGCTGCGATCACGTGTGTGCCTGGGTCGACGAGACGCTGCCGGAGCACGCCGTTGACGACATCGTGGGCTCGGGTTGCCGAGCGTTTTGCGAGCAGGTTCTGGTCGACGAGGCGTGCGAGGTTCGTCACGCTGTCTGCAGCGAGGTCCCACTGCTCGACCAAGATCCGGCTATCCGTGAGGAGCGCACCGCCTTTCAAGATTCGCGAACTCAGCATCAGCCTTCGCTCACGTTCACGTACGGTGGCGAGAACTCGCTCATCGTCACGTAGCAGGCCGCCATCGACCGAGCGAGGATGAGCACACGTTCGGGGTCGTCGAGGTCGGATGCGGGGATCCGGCCGAGGTTCAACGCGCCCGCCACGGTCTCGGCCGACGGCGGCGGCACCCCGACCCAGTCGGCGAGAGCTGCGGATGCCACGTCGGCGTCGGTCCAAGCCTCGAGCTCGTCGATCAGTTGGTCGACTACGCCAGTCTTCTGCTCAGCGATCCACGCTGTCGTCCACCGATAGAAATGGAGCCGATCGGAGAAGAGGTGAACGGCGTTCGGGCGCTCGAGGACCTGACGGTGACGGCGCGCTGCTGACAGAACGACCAGCTCAGCACCAGCGAGCCGGGCCGTGCGGGGAAACGTGTTGCCAAGCACGAAGCGCCCGACGTCACGGTCCATCGCTGAGCTCCTCCACCACCCTCTGATGTCGCGGTCGCCCAAGCGCGCCACTCCGAGCAACAGTCGGCATCCGTCCCTGGCGATCCGGTCGAGCTCGGTGGTAGTCCTCATAGCCTGGCCTTTACTGTAGGGCGTCGGGATGCCTTGCTCGGCTTCCGTCGCAGTGTTGAATCCGGACTTCAGCCGCGCGCAGCTCGATCCTCGTGGTCAGCAGGGCACGGTCACGCTGCCGTCGTCAGCGGCGCACGCGTCGGCTCGGCAAATGAACGACTTATGACCGCGGATGCTCGCGCAGCCTGCACGTCGTCGAGTGGACGGCCATGTACTCTCGGCGCGGCGCAATCGGCGACCGCAGGAACCGTGCTATGCCCTACGCGTGCGGCGTAACGAAAGAAGCGGCAATCGCGTCACCGCTCGTCACGCAGCGAACGCGCACCTCTCGCGCGCATCATCTTCGCACAAGGGCCAAAGCGGCCTCGCAGACGCTTGGGGTGCCATCGTGATCTGGATCGAACGGACCTACCACCGACGCCGCCGACAACGCGGCCTCGGATGACTCACCCCAATCGAATATGAGACACTGAACAACGCCGCTCACGCGGCCTGAAAGCTCTCAAGCAAACGAGTCAACCAAACTCTGGGCAGACCCGGCGTTGGTTTCACCGGCCCGATGTCGCTGTGGCTATCACTGTGATCGCGCTGATGGTCACACTGGTCGTGCCCTTCCGCGCATACGCGAGATCGACTGATCGGTATCCAGTCGTCCGGCTGCAGTTCTCTGACGTGTGTATCGCGAGGTTCCGCGGGTCGAGCCAGCGTCCTCATCATAGAATTGCATGATTAACCTCGGCCGATAGCCGTAGCCCGCACGCGAGGAGCGCGACATGCGACGGACAGCTGCTGTTAACTTCAGCGCTATCAGTGCTCGCGAGCGAGTCACCGCAGCGCTGGCCGAGTCCAGCGCCGGGCCGCGACCGATGATGACGACGCTCGGCTTGCCCCGAGAGTTCGTCCCTCATGGTCGTCGTGACGACCTGCTCGCCCGGTTCGGCTTGAACGCAGTCGGCGTCGCCGAGCACGTGCAGCACGCGCTGCAGGCCCGGTGACGAACTCACTGTCTGCGCAACGCCGCGAGCGCGAGGTCGTCGCGCTCGCGGCTTGACGGTCGGAATGCCGGCTACTTCTGCATCCACGCGACGCCTTCAAGACGGGGACCGTTCAAGGTTACGCATCGGGACCGGCGAGATCGCCCTCCGGGCGGATCGATCGCGGTGAACAAGGGCCCGGCGCAGTCACGTTCGAGGAGTCTGCGCCGGGCCCGCTTGACTCGGCGGCCCCTCACATCGACGCGACATGCCTAGGTGATACACGAGATGTCCGGCTCGGTGGGCAGCCACCGCTCTCGCGAGGTCGCGGCGAGGTACAGCAGATCGCCCTGTCCGGGCCGCGACAGTGTGCATACAACTCGCAAGAACCGGGCCGGGCTGCCACGTCAGTTCCCGATATCGACCTTGCCCTGCGAGATGAACATCCCCCGCAAGATGTTGCCGTTGATGTCGGTATCGACAAAGGCCTTGCTGATGCCGCCGACGTATTTCTGGTACCCCGTGACCGCCGCGTCGGCGTAGACCGCGATGTTCTGCCAGAGGCCGTCGGTGATGATCTTGTTGGCCTGCCGGTACAGGCTCTTTGCCTCGTCTTCATTGGTGGCCGCCGCGGCGCGGTCGATGAGCTCGCGCACGCCGGGCACTTCGACACCACCGGCGTTGATGACGCCTTCGCGCAGGAAGCCATCTCGGATGAACTGGTCGGTATTCGCAGCGTGCGCCCCGCCGCCGATCGGCGCGGAAGCGGCGACACCCCTGTTGCCGTCACGAAACAGCATCGGGATCGCGCGGGCCTGGTCGACGAGCTGCAGGTCCATGTTGATGTTGGCCCGTCTGAGATGACCCTGGATCACTTCGCCGAACTGCACGTAAGTCGTCGCCGTACCGCCGATGATCGACTGGAAGGTTACTCCGTTGGCGAACCCGGCCTGGGTGAGCAGGCTCTTGGCCTTGTCGATGTCGTAAGGCCAGCGATTCTCGAGCGCCGGGTCGTATGCCTGCGAGTCTTTCCCGAAGGGTTGGTGTCGCGGCTCGCCTTGCCCCTGCGTCATTGCCGCGACGACGGCGTTGCGGTCGATGGCGTGCGATATGGCCTGCCGCACGAGCGCGTTGTCGAAGGGGGCCATCGTCGTGTTGATCCAGAGTCCGCGCATCGTGGGCCCCGGCCCGACGGCCACGCGCACGTTGGAGTCTCCTTTCAGCACGGCGACGTCCGCGCCTTCGAACCCGAGCACATCGACGGCTCCTGACCGCAGCGCGTTCACCTTGGCTGCGAACGCGATCTCGGTGAAGTCGATGCCCCCCAACTTCTGAGCGTCTTTGTCCCAATAGCCGTCCCACGCGCGGACCGACATGCTCTCGCGTGGTCTCCAGTCGCCCTCGAGCTTGTACATGCCCGCTCCGACCGGTTTCCTGCTGAATGCATCGCTGCTGCCCGCGGCCCGCACCGCCGTCGGCGACACGATCATGCCCGGCCGGTCGGTCAACTGGAGGAGCAATGGCCCGGGCGCGGGCGTCTTCATCACGATCTCGACGGTCGAAGGGTCGATCACCTCGATGCCCGCAACGTTCGCGAGGCGCGTCTTGGTGTTCGAGCTCGGGTCGTTCATGACGCGTTCCATGCTGAACTTGACCGCGTCGGCATTGAATGGCGTGTTGTCCTGGAAGACGACGCCGCTGCGCAGCTTGAGCCGGATTCGGTTGCCGGTCACGGCCCATTCCGTGGCCAGCCTCGGCTGCAGCGTCGAGTCTTCGCGCGAGACTCCGAGCAGGGTGTCGAAGATGGAGTTCAGCTGCACGTATTCGACCGCGACCGAACGGATGGGGTCGTAGCTCTCGCCTCGCATCTGCCCGAACTTCAAGATGGCCGTGCGATCGGCGGGCACGGTTGCTGCCGTGGTCGCCGGGCTCGTTCCGGTTCCTTGTGGCGTCGTGCCGGTGCCGCCCTGACCGTCGCCATCGTCACCGCACGCGGCCAACAACCCCGAGAGGCCGGGCAGCGCCAACGTGCCCGCCGCGCCGATCTGCAGCAGTCGGCGGCGTGACATGCCGGAGAGCCGCTCGCGCTCATTGCTCGATTGATCCACGTGTATCCCCCCTTTGCCTTAGCGGCAGCCGCGGCAGCCGGCGAGGCTCATCCATGTTTGCAAAGCTTGTGAGAGAACCTAGTTCGTATTTTCGTCGGGCGTTGGGCGCCGTGAATCACCACCCTTCCGTCGCGGCCAAGTCGAGTGCCTCGAGCGTCTCCATGATTGCCGCGACCGCGGCGGGCGGTACCTCGAGCTGCGGGCGTCGCGGGTACCCGCCGGGCAGACCCAGGTGGTTGAGCACCGCTTTGGTGGCCCGGATGCCGCCCCGCCCGTAGAGCACACTCGACAAGCGCGCCACACGAGCGAACGCGTCGAGCATTCCGGTGAGGTCACCCCGCTCGTAGCAGCGGATCACCGACACGCACAGCCGAGGTGCGAGGTTCCCCTCGGACGACAGGTAGCCGTTGGCGCCGATCGAGAGCGCGGCGAGCGCCTGGAACGGCCCGCCGACGTGCACTTCGACCCGGTCGCCGACGGCATCGACGAGATCGATCACGTACCGCAGGTCTCCGTGGCTGCAATTGATGCCGACCACATGGGGATAGCGAGAGACAAGACCGGCGAGCAACCCGACGGGGATGCGGTAGCCCACCGACTGGTGGGTCGAGACGACGGATGGCAGGTCGACGGCGTCGAGGATGTCGGTGAAGTACTGCTCGACCTCGTCCATCGTCGGCTGATGCCCGTGGCCCTGATCGAGCGAGTAGATCTGCGCCGCGTCGACACCGGCGGCTTTGGCGACTCCGAGGTAGTCGACCATCTGGCTCGCCATGCGGGGCTCGATACCCATCGCGCGTACGGGCACCGTCCCCTTGAGCTCTTCGACGGCGATGTCGAGCACGCGGCGGTGCTCGGCATCGGACAACGCGAAGCCTTCGCCGCTGCCGCCCCCGCCGACATAGACGCCGATGCCCGCGTCGGCCATGCGTCGCAGGTGCGACCGGAATGCGGGTTCGTCCAGACGCCGATCGGCATCGAACGGCGTGATGCTGATGACGTAGGTGCTCGGATTCTCGGTCACGTACCTATCCGCTCGTCGGTCGCATCGTCGGTCGCGCGCGCCTGCTCGGATACCTCGGGGCCATAGAGCCGACACCACACGGTGCGACCGGGCGTGGTCTCGATGCCGTCCGGCACATGTGTGCGACATTCCTCCATCACATGGGGACAGCGGTGGGCGAAGGGGCATCCTCCGGGCGAGTCGGGTGCCGACTGCTCGCGAATGGCCTTCGACAACCGGTGCTCGCGCGGGTCTATCGACAGAATCGCCGCGAGGAGGGTCTGCGTGTACGGGTGCTGGGGATCGCGGTAGATGTCTTCGGCCGGGCCGATCTCGACGACGCGTCCTCGGTACATGACCGCGACGCGGTCGCTGATCTGATACACGACGGAGAGATCGTGGCCGACGAACAGATACGCGATGCCGAAGCGCACTTGCAGGTCGCGCAGCAGGTTGATCACCTGCGCCTGGGTCGACACATCGAGAGAGCTGACGGGCTCGTCGCACACGATCAGACCAGGGTTGAGTGCGAGCGCTCGCGCGATAGCGACGCGCTGGCGCTGCCCACCCGACAGGGCATGCGGGTACCGGTCGGCGTATTCGGCTCCGAGCCCGACGTGGCCGAGTAGCTCCGCGACGCGCGCCTCGCGCGCTCGTTTGTTGAGATCGAGGTGGACCTCGAGTGGTTCGGAAAGGGTCTGCCCGACGGTCATCATCGGGTCGAGGGACGCATAGGGATTCTGAAACACCACTTGGATGTCGCGACGAATCGCTTGCCGTTTGCGACGTCGAGTTTTCGAGAGATCTTCTCCCCGGAACAACACCGATCCCGATGTCGGCGTGGTCAAGCCCAGCACGAGGCGACCGACCGTCGACTTGCCCGCACCACTTTCGCCGACCAGGCCGAGCGTCTCGCCCTGACCGACGTCGAAGCTGACATCGTCCACGGCAACGAGCGTCGACTTTCGCTCGAACAGCTTCGCCGATCGCAGCGGAAACGTCTTGGACAGCCCGCGCACCTCGAGAACCGACTCTTTCCCATAGCTGCGCTCGGGCCGAACCTTGACCTCCGCGTCGGTGCGCTGGGTGGTAACACCGTGTAGTCGAAGCTCGGTGTGGTACAAGCAGCGCGACGCAGCGTTGGGCGATCCGCTGAAGACGCGGTCGAGCGGCGGGTGCTCGGCAGTGCACAGTTCGGTTGCGTAGCCGCAGCGCGGAGCGAAATGACACCCCGCCGGCATCGAATCGGGGTTGGGGACCATGCCGGGGATGGCGATGAGCGGATCGCCCTTCCTGCTGGCTTCGGGCTGCGCCGCGAGAAGTGCCTCGGTGTAGGGGTG
Organism: Acidimicrobiales bacterium; assembly: GCA_035525225.1. Taxonomy (GTDB): domain Bacteria; phylum Actinomycetota; class Acidimicrobiia; order Acidimicrobiales; family WLNW01; genus DATLFA01. The sequence goes on along the minus strand of DATLFA010000033.1, from coordinate 42,828 downwards.
CTGGGGCGCGGTGAGCGTGCCAACCACGTCGCCCCGTTCGACGACTTCGCCGGCGTACATCACGACCACGTGGTCGGCCATCTCGGCAATGACGGAAAGGTCATGCGAGATGAGAAGCATGGTCATGCCGTACTCGTCTTGCAGCGATTCGAGCAGCGTGAGGATCTGTGCCTGCACGGTGACGTCGAGCGCGGTCGTGGGCTCGTCGGCGATCAGCAGCTTGGGACGGCAGGCGATCGCGAGCGCGATCATCGCCCGCTGCGCCATGCCGCCCGAGAATTGGTGCGGGTAATCCTTGATGCGGCGCCGGGCGTTGGGGATGCCGACATGGCCGAGCAGCGAGATCGCATGCGCCAGCGCTTCCTTCTTCGACATGTCGAGGTGCGCGCGGATCGTCTCGACCATCTGGTTCTCGAGCGTGAACGCAGGATTGAGGCTGTTCTGCGGGTCTTGAAACACCACACCGATGTCTTTGCCGCGAACGGCACGCATCTCTTTCGGCGAAAGCGAACGGAGGTCGCGACCGTCGAAGACGACGCGCCCCTCCGAGATCTGCAGCGATGGCGCGAGGAGGCGGATGATGGACATGGCGGTGACGCTCTTGCCCGAACCGCTTTCACCGACCAGTCCGACCGTGTGGCCGGCGGGCACGCTGAAGCTCACGTCGTCGACGATCCGCACTGCGTCTTCGCGCCGGTGCACATCGACGCTGAGGCCGACCACATCGAGTATCGGTGTGGTCGCAGTGGTCAGGGACGAAGACGTCTTGGCCGTCGAGAGCGACATCTATCTGCCTACATCACGATCTCGGGGCTGAACTCGTGCCTCGCGAGCGCGTCGCGGAGCCCGTCGGCAATGGCGTTGAACGAGAAGCTGAGAACAGTGATCACCAGGCCGGGGATCAACGCCAAGCGAAGCGTGACGTTGATCAACGTGAACCCGCGCTGCATCAAGCTGCCGAGACTGGTATCGGGAGGTTGCACCGATAGGCCGATGAAGGCCAACGCGCCTTCGGCGAGCAGGGCGAACCCGATGGCCATGAACGCTTGGACGATCAATGCCGACAGGATGTTCGGCACGATATGGCGGCGGATGATCCGTGGCCCGCTCGCGCCGACGACACGCGCCGCCTCGACGTAGGCCTCTTCGCGTACCGCCAGCACCTGGCCGCGGACGAGGCGGGCGAAGCCGGGCATGAACGCGACGGACAGGCCGATCATCGCATTGGTGATGCCGGGCCCGAGCGCACCGACGACGGCCATCGCCATCAGCAGGCCGGGATAGGCCATGATCGCGTCGATGATGCGCATCAGCACGGTATCCACCCACCGGCCGAAGTAACCGCTCACGAGGCCGATGAGTGTGCCGCCCGCGACCGCGAGGGCGACGGCGAGGAGGGCCGCATACATCGAGGTCCGCGTGGCGAACAACACGCGGCTCAACGTGTCGTAGCCCGCTTGGTCGGTGCCGAGCAGGTGATCACGCGACGGACCGGTCATGAACTTCGAGGTCGACTCACCGAGGTCGTAGGGAGCGATCCAGGGCGCGAGGACACCGGCGAGGCTGATCAACAACGCGAAGACGAGGCAGACCATGGCCAAGCGCTGCCGGCGGAACCGCCGGACCACGAGTCTCCAGCCGTGGATGTCGCCGGCGCGGATGGGCTGATCGAAGGCGCCCGCGAACCCGGGCTCGACGGCAACGGCTGAATCAGTCATGACAGACGCACTTTCGGATTGAGGAACCGGTAGGCGAGGTCGACGATCAGGTTCACCGTGATGATGATCACCGCGACGGCGAGCACGATGCTCTGCACGACGACGAAGTCACGATTTTGCACGGCGGCGAGCGCGTATGACCCGAGGCCAGGGAACTGAAAGATCTGCTCGATGATGACCGCGCCCGCGAGCATGTGCCCGATGCGCAACCCGACGATGGTCAGGGCGGGCATCGCGGCGTTGCGCAGCGCGTGTTTGCCCATGACGCGCACCGGGCCGAGCCCCCTCGCCCTCGCGGCCCGGATGTAGTCCTCCTGCGCGACGCCGACCAGACCGGTTCGCAACTGCCGCGCGATCTCGGCTGCGCCGATGATCGCGAGCGTGGTTGCCGGCGCAATGATGTGGCGGAACCACTCGGTCGGCGACTCGCTGAACGACACATAGCCCAGCGCGGGCAGCCACCTCCATCGGACCGCGAAGTAAAAGATGATCAGGGTCGCGATGAGGTAGGCGGGCGTGGCCAGACCTATCGACACCACGCCGAGGAGGAACTTGTCGAGCTTGCTGCCCGGTTTGGCCCCCTGTATCACCCCCAAGGGGATACCGATCAGCAGTGAGATGACCAGCGACGCGAGGGCCAGGTTCGCGGTCACGGGCCAGCGTCGCTGGAGCTCGTCCGCGACCGGCCGGCGAGAGCGCGTCTCGATGCCGAGATCGCCGGTGGCGACGTCACCCAGCCATCGCACATAGCGAACGGGGGGAGCGTCATCGAGACGCAGATCCTTTCGGATGAGCTCGATCGCCTCGGGCGTCGCGTCGTCGCCCGCGAGCGCCTGTGCACGATCACCGGGGGAGAGTTCGCCGAGCAAGAACGCGCCGAGCGTCACCAGCAACAGCAGCGGTATCGTCGCCGCCAGTCGGTTCAGAATGACGCGCGCCATGCTCGCCCCCCTGCTCGCAGTGCCCGCTCGCCCGCTGACACCTGCGGGACGACGCACAACACCCGCGAACGCCACCGCGTCATGACAAACGGGCAAGCAGTGACAACGTAGGCCCGAACGTCGCGAACTGTCAAAGAAGCTCGCTCCGAGTGGGCACGGGCTCGACAGGCCCTGACGCAGTCGCTTCGGTCATCCAATGCACCCGGTGCGTTCGGCGTGCGATGCGCCAGCCCTCGGACGTGCGTGTGAGCTCGTCTTCGTACGACAAGCCGCGATGTGCGACATCGTGGCCCCCTGGCGAGACCCGAACGAGATGTGCGATCGCGTACGACATCGCACGCGCTCGGTCACCGTCGACATCCACCGAGATGGTGCCGATGTTGTGCTGGCTGGCAGCCATGTCGGCCAGCCCCTTGACGTGTTCGATCACCGCATCGACGCCCGGAGCGAGCCGCACGCCCGCGTACTCGACCAGCGCATCTTCGGTGAAACAGTGGAACAGATCGCCGAAGTTGCGGCTGTCGAGCGCGACCGCGTAGCGGGCGAGCACCTCGGCGATCGCCGCGCGGTCCTCGGCTTCCGAGCGCGTCCCGCGGTCGTTCATCGGGCGCTCAATTCCGACGAGAGGCGGCCGGGCCGGTGGTTGCCTTCTCGGCCGTTGCGATGCGATAGAGCGCGGCGCAGTTGCCGCCCTGCATCGCGGCGCGATCCGCGGCTGGCACACCGCTGAACAGCGAATCGAGCGCATGCGGCGAGCTCGGCCAGGTGGAGCTGCTCTGCGGATATCCGGAAGACCACATCATTGCGCTCGTACCGACGTCGCGACGGGCCTCGACCGCGCGCCGCTCGGAGCGAATAGTCGCTTTCACTTGGCGTTTGATGTAGTCGCTCGGCCGGTATCGCAGCTTGGCGAACGCGATGAACTGCGCGTAGCGATAGTTCCAGTCCAGTAGCTCGCCGCAGGTGGGCAGCCAGCCGGCGGCGGTGTCGACCATCACGAGCTGAAGCGACGGGAAACGCTCGAGCACGCCCGTCAGCACGAGCCAGCTGAGGTTCACGTTCTTCGACGTCGCTTGTTGCGTCCACGCGACTTCGATGGGGATGTCGACAGCCCGTGCGCGACCATTGGGACCGACATAGCGGGCCGGTGCGGCTGGCACGAGATCGCCCGCCAATGGCCCACCTGCGACGAGGTTCACCACCAGCCCCGCTTCGTTGCACACAGCCCAGAAGCGGTCCTCCTCGGGTTGGGGCTTGTCGCCCATGGCGGGGAATCCGCAGAACACGATGCCTCGATAACCCATGGCCGCCACTCGTTCGAGTTCGGTCACAGCCTCGTCGAGGCCGACTGCGGGAACGAGCGCCTGCGGGATGAGGCGGTCGCCCCCTGCGGCTCGGGCCCACGCCCACGCCGCGTCGTTGTAGGCGCGCACGCAGGCCACCTGCAGCGCTCGATCGCGGAGGTAGCGCAGATCTTGACCGTATGTCGGGAAGACGCATGCGGCGTCGACCTCGTCGATCGCCATATCGGCGAGCCGTGCGACGGGCTGGTACATCCCCTCCCGGATGTCGGAGTACGAGTGGCCGGATCCGCGCACGTCGATCGGGCCTCGGCCGGCTTCGACTTCGAGGCCGAGCGGGCGCAACCAGGCGCCGCTCTCGAACGACCAGGCCTCGCCACCATCGGGTAGCGACACGACTCGGGGGGCGGCGTCGGCGAGCTTCGACGGAACACCGCTGATCCAGAGATCTGGTGATTCGATCAGGTATTGCGCGGCGTCGACAACGGGGTCGCGCTTTCCGTTGGAGCCCATTGTCGTCCGTCCTCAGACTCGTGCGGGTTCTTGCACGCCGTAGAGCGACGCCGCGTTGCTCCAGAGGATCTTGTCGACGTCTTCTTCGGGTACGTCGTCGAGCAGCAAGTCGAGATACTGGCGAGTATGCGGCCAGAAGCTGCCGATGTGTGGATAGTCGGTGCCGAACATCAAGTTGTCGACCCCTATGTGGTCGCGATACTTGATGCCTTGCAGCTCGCGGTCGACGCTGATCTTGACCTGTCGCGCGTATTCGCTCGGCAGGCGGCGCAGGGTGTTGTTCCCCAGCCAGCGGTGCTGGAGATAGAGCGCGTCGAGCTGCTCGACGAACGAGGGCAGCCAGCCGGCGCTCGTCTCGACGAGACCGATCTTGAGGTCGGGGAATCGCTCGAGTACGCCGGTCATGATCACGCAACCGAGGGCCATCTGCGCGCCCAGTCCGCTGGCCCGGCCAGCCGCGATCATCTCCTGATCGCGAACCGGCGGTTCGGGCTTCACGGCCTGGCCCACCGGCGGTGCCGGCCGCTGGACGCGGCCCGAACCTCCACCGTGCATGCTGATGGCCATACCGGTTTCCTGGACCAGCGCCCAGAAGGGGTCGTCCTCGGGCGAAGGGTAGTTGCCGCCGCTCGGCGACATCGTGAAGCTGAAGTGGCGGAACCCGAGCTCGGCGACGCGTGCCAGTTCGGCCATCGCCTCGTCGAGATTGCGGCTGGGGATCATCGCCGCGGGAAAGATGCGATTCGGGTCACCCTCGTGGACCCATTCCCATACTCCGTCGTTGTAGGTCTGGACACACGCGAGGTAGAGCTCGTCGTCGCGAACGACGGCAATGTGCCCCGCCACACTGGGAAAGAGCAGCGCGGCGTCGATTCCGTCGATATCCATCGCGAGCAGCCGTGCCTTGGGGTCGTAGTAGTCGGCCTGCAACTCGCTGTAGTTGACGCGCCATCGGAGTTCCCGCGGATCTTTCGCTCCCACGTTCTCCAGTCCGAAGAGGTGCAGCACCTCTCCGCCTTCGAACGACCACGCTTGGGTTCCGTCTTCGAGGTCGACCAGCCGAGGCGCGCGGTCCTGGAACTTCTGCGGCATCCGGCTCGTCCAGAGGTCCGGTGGCGGAGTGATGTGATGGTCCGTGTCGAAAATGCGCTTGATCAGCGGCATTCTGGCCTCCCCCAGGCGGCGACGCCCCGCAGCGCCTGATAGATCATGCATAGCATCTCGATATGCCCCGGGCACGGAGGTGTGTCAAATGGCACGCCCCGGCCCTTCCTAAGCCACGATCGGTCGTGTGCGAAAATGATGCGCGCGCGAGGCTCGAGGTCCGGGTATGAAACGAGACACGGCGGCTGAGGCGGCTCGGCAGTTGCGAGCGTTGTTGGCTGCGGTGGAACGCGGCGATCTCGAGCAGGCAGAGGCTTCGAGTCGCTTCGTACCGAATGATCGAAGGTGTCGTATCGCGTTAAAGGCGTTCGCGAGATCGTAGCTCTGCCGCATTCACACAACCGACCCTATCTCGGGCTCGATCACCGTGCCGCGCGCTTGATGATCGTGGGCGCGATGTCGTCCTTCCATCGCTCGACCATCGGGATCGGTTCGGGATCGGTCATGCCGCCACCTTCTTGCGCTTGCGACGGCTCGGTTCGGGGAGGTCGGCCCGCTTGCGTCGAGACGGCTGGCGCAGACCGAGAATGCTCTGGATCGTCGACGCCTGCCAGGCGCCACCGCGCGCAGTGGGCACGCCCTCGGCGTCGAGCAGACGCGCGATGGCAGTGAACCCGAGCCCATCGGCGTACAGCGCCTTGACCCGCTCGACGATCGGCGATGGGGCAGCGGGCCGCGAGATCGGCAGACCTTGACGCTTGCGGTCGCGCAGCACGGCCCGCGTCTTCTCGCCGGTCTGCTTGCGGATCATCTGCGCCACCGCGGCCATGATCGTCAGCACGACTTCGCCCGCGGCGGTCGACGAGTCGACCCCCACGTCGAGCAGACGCAGCGTGTAGCGGTGGTGCGAGAACCACTCCATGAGATCGCTCATGTCGCGGACGCTGCGAGTGAACCGATCCAGGTGCGTCGCGATCAGACCATCGGCGTCACCATCGGCGATCATCCGCAACGCGCGCTGTAGGCCGGCGCGGTTGCAGTCCTTCCCCGACTGGCCGGGGTCGTCGATAACGGCGACGAGCTCGTCGCCCGACGCCGCGACCGCGGCCACGATCGCGCTGCGTTGCGCGCCGAGATGGACGCCAATGGAAGGGACGAACTGCAACGATTTCGTGCTTCGCCGCCGTTCCAATTGTGGCCCGAAGCGGCGCTGCCCGTGCCGGAAGTGATGTTTGGTCTGTGCACGCTGGACTCTCAAGAGTTGCTGTGGCAGAAGTGGACGAGATCCCCGAAATCTTCAGCGTTCAGCTGGCAGAGGAGCTTTCAATAAGGGAGCTTCAAGCCGTTGACTTGTCGGATGCTGAAGCCGTGATCCGCTTCGTGACAACACACGGACTTGTCAACGGCGAGCGCGGTCGAACAACGGAGGACATGGCTGGCTTCGAATCGGCCTATTCGCTCGAAGAAGTGATTCATGAACTTTCGACCGTGAAAGCATTGGCGCGGCATGTCGTTTGCTACCTGAATGGTGCCCCGGTCCAGGACGCGTGGCTAGAACGCAGCCTTCGAGCGCGCCTAGTCGAGAAGCATGATTGGCCTCCCGACTACGCGCGCGGCGCGTTCGACGATGACACGAAGCTTTGGCGATTGTTTGCGACCGAAATGACCAGCTTCCTCGCTTGGCATCATGTCCGAGTCGACCTCGCAAGCGACGGTCCTGCTGCCGTCGGGCTGTGTGAAGCAATTGCAATGCAAGCGTTCAACCTGCTGTTGGAGGGGCTTCCTCCGCGTCGTTGCTGTGACCCTACGTGTCCAAACTGGTTCGTTCGCCAGCAGGGACGTGCGCAGCAAGCGCAGCACAGAACCCGCGCGGTGCGCTACTGCTCGCGTTCCTGCGCACGTCGTCATACTCAGCGCATTCGTCGCGAACGGAATCGAGAGACGAGATGAGCCGCGAGGGTTCGGTTAGGCGCAGCGCGTCCGGCAACTGGCACTTCGTCGTGGACACGACACCGCCTGGAGCGGCGAAGCGTGTGCAACTTCGACGGCGAGGATTCCGCACAAAACGCGAAGCGCTTGACGCTCTTGACGAGATCAAAGGCACGCTCCGCACAGGTACCTTTGTCGCACCGTCTCGTCAAAGCTTCTCGGCTTACCTCGAGGAATGGCTTCTGACAATCGTGCCCACAGTTCGACCTGCGACGCTGTACAGCTACACGCGGAACGTCAGGGTCCCACGTGATACCACGCATCGGTGACACGCTCCTACAGGCTGTTGACGCAGGGACATTGAACCGGCTCTACTCCGAGCTTCTCAGTGATGGCAACCAGTCGCAGCCCGGCGGTCTCGCGACCCGCACAGTCGCGTACGTACACACCATCGTGCACCGCGCACTTAAAGACGCGGTGAAGTGGGGACGTCTCGCGCGCAACCCCGCCGATTCATCCGACCCACCGCGCGCGAGCGCATCCTCGGTCGCCCCGATGGCTACTTGGCGCGCTGACGTCCTTCGCGACTTCCTCGCGCGCACGGCGGGCTGCGGCGATCGCTACTACTCACTCTGGGTACTGCTCGCCACGACCGGGATGCGACGTGGTGAGGCGCTCGGTTTGCGTTGGTCCGACGTAGACCTCGACGCTGCCACGGCAGCAGTTGTACAGACGGTGATCGTTGTTGCGCACCGCGTCGAGCTCGGTGCACCCAAAACCGGTCGAGGAACACGCGTTGTCGATCTTGACGCTGGCACGATCGCAGCCCTCCGCGCGCATCGGCTGCACCAGCTCGAGGAACGCATTCTGATCGGCGCCGGGTGGCGCGACCACGATCTGGTTTTCTGCAAAGTCGACGGCGACCCTCTCCACCCCGAACGCGTATCGCGCGAATTCCTCCGGCGCATCGAACGATGGAAGCTGCCACCGCTCACACTTCACGGCCTGCGACACACATGGGCGACACTCGCGCTCAAGGCCGGTGTTCATCCAAAGGTCGTTCAGGAACGACTCGGCCACGCCACGATCGGCATTACGCTCGGCGTCTATAGCCACGTCACCGCAGGCATGCAGCGCGAAGCTGCCGAGGCTGTGGCCGAGCTATTCCTGTGACGGTTCCGGCACTCCGACGAAGGGCGCTAGCTCGCGGTGTTGGTCAGTTCCGAGTGTTCGCAGGAGTCGACCCACGAGGCGTGTGTCACTCGACTCGGGTTGGCGGCAAGTTCCTCGGTGGTTGCGCAAGTCAACTCTCGATAGTCGTCATCCGGATATAGAGGGGCGTCACTGCCTCGAAGTCGCCCGCGGAGAACGAAGGAGCCCTTACCGGCTAAACCGCTAACAGCGAGCCCCAGTGCCCATTGACCTCCGTACCCGGTGGCCTCCGACATGTCTGCCGCCAACCCGAGCGATCGCCAGACGAGTCCCGCTATCAGCACGTCGAAAAGCAATTGGTTGCTGTCGGACTTGAGCAGGTCAGATGCTCGCCCGCAACACAGCCGGATTACGCCCTTCTCCGACAGTTCGATCTCGATAAAGTCGTCTTCACGCATGTCGGCACTGAACGTGCGCCCCGGCCCGAAGCCATGCCCGCACAATGCCCATCCATCTGAGCGACGCGCGAAGTTGGTGGCACTATCAAAGTCTGGCGCCCAGAGAGAATGAAATCGGGGCGTCTCGTTCGCGCGCTTTCTGACGAGTCCCATGAGAGTGTTCGCTGGACCGTTCCCGCCGCCATTGACGACGTCGAGAAGCATCGAGGCGCTAGCGTGCCGCGGCTCCGCCACGAAGTAAAGGTGCGCCGCGTCGCGAGGCTTGTTCGCTTGTGACCAGGGATCGCGATCGACATGTTCGTCCAAGGCTTGGCCGGCATCTCGATCGAGGAGCTCGCGACGCGCATGAAGCGCTACCACCTCAGGGTCCGTGAGATTGCGCTTTGTTCTCTCACCGCGACCGAGGTAACGCCCGTCGACCATATAAGGTGCCTGCGGACTGAGCGGTACGTGGACTGCAAGATACCCATGTCCTGAAGACGAGACGATCTCCACGCATCGCACTGACAACGGCGGGTCGCATCGCGTTAGCGCAACCTGTTCGACCCGCTCGGGTAGGCCGCTCAAGTCGATTGGGTTGAGCGCACTCAACGGGTCACCCGGAATTCGAGCCGCTTCGTCAACAACGCCTAGCAAAAGCAGCCCACCGGCGACTGCGAGCGAGGCCAGGTCCCTCGCAAGCTCCTTGTTGGCGCGTTGCCCCGTTTCGATCTCCCGCTTGAGCTCAAGGCGCGAAGTTCCCTCGTTCAGGAGTCCTGCCTCAGCGGCGCGTAGTAACTCAGCCTCGGTCACCGGTCGCCACGCTGGCGGCAGCTCGGTCATCTCGATCCTCTCGTGACCATTCTGTGACCAATCGGGCAGATCAACCCGGTCCGAGGTCCTGTGGCCAGCCACTTCACAGTGTCGGAGGGGGGACTTGAACCCCCACACCCTTGCGGGCGCCAGCCCCTCAAGCTGGTGCGTCTGCCTATTCCGCCACTCCGACGTGGACACCGCATCCGGTGCGGCCTCGAAGCATAGCGGGCGCCCCTCCCCCGCCCCACGGCCTTTCGTCCCTGCTGTGGCGATCGCCTGGGCGGGTCAGGCCACCACGTGCGCCCTGCGCAGTGAGTCGACGCGGGCCTGGTCGTAGCCCAGGACTTCGCGCAGCACCTCGTCGGTGTGCTGGCCGACGGTGGGTGCCTTTGCCGGTGTCGGCAGCCCCTCGTCCAGGAACTTGATCGGCGTCCGCATGAGATCTGCGCCGTGGGTGCCCGCGGCGAGCCATTCGATGCGGTGCTGGACGTGCGGATCCTTGCGGAGCGAGTCTGCGTTGTAAACGGGCGCGATCGGCACGTCGATCTCTTCGCCAAAGGCCATCCACGCCTGCGTCGTCCTCGTGCGGAAGATGTCGACCAACGTCGCACGCAGCGCCGTGTTCCCGAGCGCGTGGTCTGCGACCTCGCGTCCCGGGTTCGCATCGAAGAGATCGAGCCGGCCCACAGCCTCGCAGAAGTTGCGCCAGAACTTGCGCTCCGATGCCATGAACAAGATGTGCCCGTCCATGGTCTCGTAGTACTGGTAGCTCACCGCGTCGGCGAAGTCGTCGAACCCGATCGCGCGGCGCACACCGTCACCGGTGCTGCCGCTCACTTCGTCCTCGGGTCGCTCGTACGCAACTGCGCCTTCGACATGAAGCCAGTTCCACGCAATCGCCGCGTCGGCCTGCGCAACTTCGAACACGCGTCCCTGTCCCGTCGCGCGCGCGTGCAAGATCGCGGAGACGAGACCGAATGCGGCGTAGAGCGCTCCCGCGTGCATTCCGACCGACGTGTGACGCGGAATCGAAGCAAAACCGTCAGGAGTCGTCGCGGGAGGAGCGATGCCGGCGATCGAGTCGAACGCGAGGCCATGGCTCGGTATGTCGCGATAGGGCCCGCTGTTGCCATAGCCGGACATTCGACACAACACGATCGTCGACTTGGTGGCGCGCAACCGGTCCCACGTGAGACCTCGTCGATCGAGCGCACCGTGGCGCATACCTTCGACCACGGCGTCTGCGCCTCGCACGAGATCGAGCAAGACGCCCACTCCATCTTCGGTACGGAGATCGACCGCGATGCTGCGCTTACCGCGATTCCAATGCCAGTGTTCGAGCGAGATCCCGTCGATCACGGGCCACGAGACCCTGCGCACATAGTCGCCTTCCCCCGGCATCTCGACCTTGATCACGTCGGCACCGAGATCAGCAAGATGCTGTCCGACTCCACTCGGCGACAGCAGCGAGCATTCGATCACCCGCACACCCGACAACACTCCGGTTACATCGTCCACTAACGCCCCCGTTTCATATCGTCAGCCGGCAATGGCCAGCTTCAGCTCGGATACAACACCAGCTGGGTGCAGCGGAACAGCGCGATCTTGCGCTCCCCTGCCCGCACGACCGCGTCCCACACCTGTGTCGTACGTCCGGCGTGGGCGACGGTGGCGTCGCAGACGATCACACCCTCCCGGGTAGTACCCAGGAAGTTGCTCTTCAGCTCGATCGTGGTGAACCCCGCTGCGCCCTCGGGCAGGATCGTGCGCACGCCGAACCCGCAGGCGGTGTCAGCGACGGTGATCACCGCCGCCGCGTGCAGGAACCCGTTCGCGGCGAGGTGGTGCGGCTCGATGTCGAGAGAGGTTCGTACGAATCCGGGCCTCGCCTCGACGACGCGCATGCCCACGAACCCGGCGAAGTGCTCTGGCGTCAGCTGGTTGAGGAACTCGGCGTCGATCTCCGGATGATCCATCCGGGCTGACGCTACTTCGCGAGCCAGATCCGTTCGATGTCGAAAAGCCCTTCCGCATCGCTCGTCACAGCCCGCACGCCCGCGCCGACCGCATGCACCGATCGATACCGCACGATGGGCACGACGATCGCCAGGCTCAGCACTCGATCTTCGAGCGCTACGTACGTGGCCGTGCGTGCACCCGGATCGGACGCGCTGCGGGCACTGGCAATGAGCTGATCGCTGGTTGCATCCTTCACGCCGAAGACATTGTCGATGGTTGCCGAGCCGAACAACGGCGTGAGATACGCATCGGGCGACAGATAGGTGCCGACCCATCCGAAGCGGAACAGCTCCGCGGCTCCGCTCGCCACGAACGCGTCGTACTCCTCGAACGTATGGCCACGCGGCTCGGCCGGCAATCCGACCGCCACCAACGCTTGCGCGACCGTCTTTGCGATGTCTGCCTCGCGTCCCGTCGCATCGGTGTAGTAGTCGACGTGGATCGTCGGTGCCGTCGCACCCGCGAGTGCCGCGGTCACCATCTGCTTGGCCGCGGCGGCGTCGAATACACACGCGTTGCCGCAGGCATCGTCGCGATAGCCGTCCAAGCCCGGAGGGATGAGACCGTTTGCCCGATCGCCCGATTGCGCAAAGTACTTCGCCCTTATCGCGTCACGGTCGATGGCCTTTACGATTGCCGCCCGCAACACCGCATTGGCGAGCGCCGGCGAGGTCACGTTCATGCCGTAGAAGAAGCTGCCACCGTTGTTCGAACGCAGATTGGCAACCGCAGTTTCGAGCACTTGGCCCGGGGAGGTCGACGCGAGTTGGACATCGCCATTCACGAACATCGCATAGCTCGCCTCGGTGTCGGCCGCGAGCATCACATTGACGCCGTCGAGTAGCGCCCGCGACCGAGGTGCCCGGACGAACTCGAGCCTTTCCGCGGTTCGGTTGCGGAGGGTGAACGGCCCGCTCGCAATCGGATAGCCGACGATCGCGCCGGTCGCGTCGAAGGTCTCTTTCGCGACCACGCCGAAGGCAGGACTCGCGAGCAGTTCGGGAAGCGACGAGAACGGTGAATCGAGGACCATGACGACCTTGCCCGGGTCGGTCGCCACCAGACCGGCGATGCCTTCGGTGCGGCGTGCCATGAAATCGGCGTAGCCCTTCAACCCCGCGAGTTGCACCGCCGACAGAGCGGCCGTGCCCCGCGCCGCGAGCCGCTCGAGCGAGAACTTCACGTCCGCGCTCGTGATCGGCCGGCCGTTCGAGAACTGCGCGTTCGCCGTGAGATCGAAGGTCCACGTCAATCCGTCGTTGCTCACGTTCCACGCCGTCGCCAGCGCCGGCGTCAGCGCGTTCGCGGCACTGTCCCAATGCACGAGCCCGTCGTAGAGCATGTCGAGCACGACCCGTTGCCCGGGCGACGCTTCGTTGGCACGCGCGGGATCGAGACTGTCCACACCGGTGAGCGCCATCGTCAACGTGCCGCCCTGGTGCGGGCCCTCTTTGTCGACCTCGGTCAGTCGCTTGGCGTTGACATCCGGCTCGGCCTGGTCATCACCACTCGGGCTCGAGCACGCGGCGACCACAAGACAACAGATTGCGAGAGACGCCCAACGTCGAATGGTCGGTCGAAAACGACAGTGGTCCACACGTCATCATCGGCAGGATCGCCGGACAGATGGAGGCCAATCGACGTAGGTCGAATGGCCCCTTTCACGCAGCCGCTGATCGCGGCGTCAGCGCAGGAACAGCGCCAGCGAGATCGTCGTGAACGCGAACGTCAGCCCGAGGATGACCGTGATGCGGTCGAGGTTGCGCTCGCCCACGCTCGTCGCGGCGGCGGTCGCGCCGAGTGCGCCACCGAACATGTCGGACAGACCGCTGCCCCGACCGCTGTGCAGCAGCACGAAGAACACCAGTGCGATCGAGACGGTCACGTGCAGGATCAGGGTCAGCACCATCATGCGGGTCAGCTTACCGGAGGCTGGCGGGGCCGCTACGCCAGGCGGAAGTTGCAGATGCGGGCGAACTCGTCGGCATCGAGGCTGGCGCCGCCGACCAACGCCCCGTCGATGTCGGGCATGGCCATCAGCGACGCCGCGTTGGACGATTTCACCGACCCGCCGTACTGGATGCGCACGGCTGCCGCGCAGTCCGCCCCCCACCGTGCGCGCACGAGGTCCCGGATGAACCCGCACACGGCCTGCGCATCCTCGGGGGTGGCGTTGAGGCCCGTGCCGATCGCCCAGATCGGCTCGTAGGCGATCACGAGCCGGGCCACGTCCGCGACCGAAACGTCGGCCAGGCAATTCACCGTCTGGCTCGAGACCTTTTCCTCGGTGGTCCCCGCTTCACGTTCTTCGAACGTCTCACCCACGCACAGGATCGGGGTCATCCCCCACTTGAGGATCGATCGAACCTTGAGATTCACGTGGGGGTCGAGCTCACCGAAGAGCTCGCGCCGCTCACTGTGCCCGGCGATCACGTAGCTGACGTTCAGCTTTGCCAGCATCGCCGGCGAGATCTCACCGGTGAACGCGCCCTTCTCTTCCCAGTGACAATGCTGCGCACCGAGCGCGACCGGGATGTTGTCGGCCTCGAGCACCGTTTGCACCGATCGGAGGTCGGTGAACGGCGGGTGTATCGAGACGTCGACCTCGGTGTAGTCGTCCTTCGACAACGCGTACGACAGCTTTTGCACTGTCTGGATCGCCTCGAAGTGATTGTGGTTCATCTTCCAATTGCCACTGATCAACGGTTTGCGGGCGCTCATGTCCATCCTCGGGTCGAGCTGCTGCTATCTCTGCGTTATGCGGGCGCGTTCGGTGCGTTGCGCAATGCTACGAGCCCGGGCAGGTCGCCCTGTTCGAGCAACTCGAGCGACGCGCCGCCGCCGGTCGACACCCAGTCGACCCGATCGGCGAAGCCGAACTCCTTGACCGCGGCCGCACTGTCGCCGCCGCCGATCACCGTGAACGCCTTCGTCTCGGCCACTGCCTGCGCGACCGTGCGCGTTCCTGCTTCGAATCGAGGGTCTTCGAACACACCCATCGGGCCGTTCCACAGCACTGTGCGCGCGTCGAGAATCACGTCGGTGAACTCGGCCGCGCTGCCCGGGCCGATGTCGAGGCCCATCCATCCGTCGGGGATGTTCACGCCGAGTTGGCGCACATCGCCGCCCGCTGACGGATCGCCGATCTTGCCCCCGGGACCCAACGCCACGATGTCACTCGGCAGGTGGATGACCTTGCCCGATGCGAGCAGCCGCGCGCAGGTCTCGACCATGTCGTCTTCACACAGCGACGCACCGATCGAATGGCCCTGAGCTTTGAGGAATGTGAAGCACATGCCGCCGCCGATGATCAACGAGTCGACGACGTCGAGCAACGCTTCGACGACACCGAGCTTGTCGCTGATCTTCGCTCCGCCGAGGATGGCGACGAACGGCCGCTTCGGTTGCGATCGCAGGCCGGTGAGCACCTCGACCTCATTGGCCAACAGCCGCCCCGCCGCCGACGGCAGGAACTGCGGTGGACCCACGATCGACGCGTGTGCGCGATGCGACGCACCGAATGCATCGTTGACGTAGGCATCGAAGCCTCTGATCAACTCCTGCACGAAGGCCGGGTCGTTGCTCTCCTCTCCGGAAACGAAGCGCAAGTTCTCCAACAGTCCGACAGAGGGTGCAATCGTGGCAAGATGCGCCCGCACGGGCTCCATCGAATACTTGGGATCGGGTTTGCCCTTGGGCCGACCGAGATGGCTGCACGCGGTGACGTTGGCGCCGTGCGCGACGAGCCATTCGATGGTCGGCAACGCAGCCCGAATGCGAAGGTCGTCGGTGATGTGCCCGTCTTTCAGCGGCACGTTGAAATCGGCTCGCAGCAGCACGCTCTTGCCGGTGATGTCCCCCAGGTCTTCCAGTTGGGGGACCTTCACTTCTTGGCGACCTTGCGCTTCGGCGATTTCTTGCCGATGTAGGCGACGAGATCGACGAGACGGTTGGAGTAGCCCCACTCGTTGTCGTACCAACCGCAGACTTTGACGAGGTTGCCGATAGCCATCGTCTGGCCGGCGTCGAAGGTGCACGATGCCGGCGAACCGACGATGTCGGACGACACCAACGGCTCCTCGCTGTACTCGAGCACCTTGCCGAGCCGGCGATCCTTGCCTGCCTTCTTGAACGCGGCGTTGACCTCCGCGACGGTGACCTCACGGCTGAGCACTGCGGTGAAGTCGGTGATCGATCCGTCGGCCACCGGCACTCGGAACGACGTGCCGTCGAGACGACCCTTCATGGACTGCAACACGAGCCCGGTCGCCCGCGCGGCACCGGTCGACGACGGCACGATGTTGATCGCCGCGGCACGAGCGCGACGCATGTCGCTGTGCGGGCCGTCGACCAACAACTGGTCGCCGGTGTACGCGTGCACTGTGGTCATGAGACCCTTGTCGACGCCGAACGCATCGTCGAGCACCTTGACCATCGGCACGAAACAGTTGGTCGTACACGACGCGTTGGACACCACGAAATGCTTGGCCGGATCGTAGGTGTCTTCGTTGACACCAAAGACGAACGTCGCATCGGCACCGTTGGCCGGAGCGCTGACGACGACGCGCTTTGCGCCCGCCTCGAGGTGAAACGCGGCCTTCTCGCGATCGGTGAAGATGCCGGTCGACTCGACGACGATGTCGACACCGAGGTCGCCCCACGGCAACGTCTTGGGATCGCGCACGGCCAGCACCTCGAGCACATCACCGTCGACCGAGATGCCGTCTTTGTGCACCTTGATGTCGTAGTCGAGGCGACCGAGTACCGAGTCGTACTTCAACAGATGCGCCATCGCCGCCACCGACCCGAGGTCGTTCACGGCGACGAAGTCGATGTCGGCGTTGAGCTTCTTCGCCGCGCGGAAGAAGTTACGGCCGATGCGGCCGAAGCCGTTGATCCCAACGCGGACGGTCATGCGGAAGATCCTCTCTCAGGGGCGAAAAATGTCGCTCTATGGCAGCACGCGTTGTGTCCGAATGCCACATCGTCGCTGGCCACCTCGGCGCACGATAACCCGCCAGGACGACCAGGGCCCGAGCGGCCCCGGCAGAGCGGAGAGCTAGTTGTCGATATCGCGATGAGACACCGTCGGTTCGTAGCCCAGCCGGCGCAGCATGGCCGCCACCTGCTCGGCAATGACGACCGAACGGTGGTGGCCGCCGGTGCAGCCGAACGCCACGGTCAGATATGACTTGCCCTCTTGCACGAATTGGGGCATGACCAGGCTCAACAACCGTTCGAGGCGGTCGAGGAACGGCGCCGTGCTGGCCTGACCCATGACGTAGGCGACGACGGCTTCGTCGCGGCCCGTCTTCGGCCGCAACTCGTCGACCCAGTGTGGGTTCGGCAAGAACCGGCAGTCGATCACGATGTCGACATCGATCGGCAGACCGTGCTTGTAGCCGAACGAAACGACCCGCGTCTGCATCCCCACCCGTGGCGACTCGTGGGCGAACAGGTCGACGATGCGATCGCGCAGTTGATGCACGTTGAGGTTGGTGGTGTCGATGACGATGTCGGCCTCGGCCTTGACCTCTTCGAGTGCGCGCCGCTCGTCCTCGATGGCGTCGACGACGCTCTTGGCCATCGCGTACGGATGCGGGCGGCGCGTGTTCTCGTAACGGCGCACGAGCACACTGCTGGCCGCCTCGAGAAACACGATGCGCACCCTCACACCGTTGTGACGCACCGCGGCCAGCGCCGGGATCACCTCGTCGTGGCCGGTGGTCCCGAGCACGATCACCATCCGCTCGTACTTGCCGCCGGCGGCCGACGGCAGCTCGGCCACGAGGGGCACGAGCGCGAGCGGCACGTTGTCGATCTTGTACCAGCCGAGATCTTCGAGATTGTTCGCGACGGTGCTGCGGCCCGCCCCCGACAACCCCGCGATGACGACGATCTCGCTCATCGATGACGAGGCTACCGGACATTGCGGCCCTACTGGCTCTCGTCGCGTTCAGGTGCGTTCACAGTGCATGAAAAGCAGCCGAGGTATGGTGGCCGCGTCGGCGTATTCGGTCGCCCGCGCCACGAAGCCGGGCGGCGGCGCGGGTTCGTGCATCTGACGGATGACGACGCCCGCAGCGGCCATCGCGTTGACATAGCGGCTCAGCGGCCGGTGCACGTACGGGAGGCGCACGTCCTTCGCGATCTCCTCGATCTCGATCGACTCGACGAGGTACGGCCCGATCCGCCAGTACTGCTCGGGTGGGTCGAGCATGTGGTCGTCGATCCAGCCGCTGCCCGGCGTCTGCAACAGCGGGTGATTGAGGAAGAACAGGAAGCGGCCGCCGGGCGCCAACACCCGGCCCACCTCGGCGATGGCCGAGTCGACATCGACGATGTGCTCGAACACGAGGCAGGCGACGACCGCATCGAACGAACCGTCCGCGCACGGCAGCGCCGATGCCTCGGCGCGCGCATACGTCGGCCCGCCAGCGCGCCGCTCCGCTTCGCGCACCTGCGCCGTGGACGGGTCGACACCGACGACGAACTTCGCCCCTGTCTCTTGCGCAACGCGGGCGATCTGGCCCTCTCCGCAGCCGATGTCGAGCACGCGTCGCGCGCCGGCGAGATGTTCGGCCGCGAGCGGGATGATCTGCTCGTCGTACTCAGGGTCAGCGCCTTCGGTGAACCCGTCCTGCCACCACTGTGCGTGCGCTTCCCACAGGTCCCGATCACTCATCGTTCATCCGCAGATGCGCCAGCGCGGCCGCCACCCGCGACGCACCGGCCGCGCCCGCAGCCGGAGGCGCGTGCAGCTGTTCGTAGATCGCACTGGCCACCTGGTCGGGCAGCCACGCGAGCGCTTTGAGATCGTCGATGGTTGCCCGCTTGATCGCAGTGACGCCGCCCATCTCTTTGAGCAACCGCTTCTTGCGCGCCGGGCCGAGGCCGGGGATGTCGTCGATGGCCGAGCGCGTCATCCGCTTGTTGCGCAGCTGTCGGTGATACGCGATGGCGAAGCGGTGCGACTCGTCGCGGATGCGCTGCAGCAGATAGAGCGCCTCTGATTGTCGAGGCAGGCGGATGGGCTCGCTGCGCCCCGGCACGAACACCTCTTCGAACTGTTTCGCCAAGCCGCACACGGGGATCTCGTCTTCGAGGCCGAGCTCGCGCAACACCCGCACGGCCACGCCGAGCTGACCCTTGCCGCCATCGACGACGAGCAGCTGGGGCGGGTACGAGAACTTGCCACCCCGTTCGGCGACCGGCTTGGCGACGTCGTCGAGGTAGGCAGTGAAACGCCGGGTCAACACCTCTTCCATCGCGGCGAAGTCGTCGTTGCCGGGCACCGACTTGATCTTGAAGCGGCGATAGTCGCTCTTCTTCGGCAAACCGTCTTCGACCACGACCATCGACCCGACATAGTCGCTGCCCTGCACGTGGCTCATGTCGAAGCATTCGATGCGCAGCGGCGCCTCGGGCAGCTCGAGATGATCGCGCAGCTCGTTGAGCGCCTGTGCCCGCGAATTGTGATCGGTGGCGCGGCGCAGGCGGTGCCGC
Organism: Acidimicrobiales bacterium; assembly: GCA_035525225.1. Classification (GTDB taxonomy): domain Bacteria; phylum Actinomycetota; class Acidimicrobiia; order Acidimicrobiales; family WLNW01; genus DATLFA01. Next base: position 23,392 of record DATLFA010000033.1, on the reverse strand, counting down.
GTGAACTCTTCTTTCGCGTTGCGGTTGACCGTCTCGAGCAAGGCCCGCTTGTCGCCCCGTTGCGGCACCCGGATCTCGACCTTGGTCTCTCTCAGCTCCGACAGCCACCACTCGTGTAGGTCACGCTCGTCGGCGTCCCACGGCACCAGCACCTGCTTGGGGATGCCGAGCGGGGGCTCCTCGGCGTACATGCCCTCGAGCACCCGATCGACGAGCTGCGCAGGGGTCAAATCTTCGACCTTGTCGACGATGAAGCCCTTGCGCCCGACCACCCGGCCCTTGCGCACGAAGAAGACCTGCACCGCGGCCTCGAGCTCGTCGTCGGCGATACCGATGACGTCGATGTTCTCGTTGCGGTCGCCCACGATCTGTTGCTTCTCGATGGCGCGGCGGACACTGGTGAGCCGGTCGCGCAGCCGGGCCGCGTGTTCGAACTCCATGCGGTCCGACGATGCGAACATCTGCTTTTCGAGGCGCTCGACGACCTCGTCGGTGTCGCCATCGAGGAACGAGAGCAGCTCTTGCACCAGCGCGTCGTACCTCGCGTGGTCGATCTCACCGACGCAGGGGCCCGCGCACTTCTCGATGTGGAACAGCAGGCACGGGCGCCCGAGGCGGGCGTGATGTGCGTACTTGTGCTCGCTGCACGTGCGGATCGGGAACGTGCGCAGCAACAGATCGAGCGTCTCGCGGATCGCATAGGCATGTCCGTAGGGGCCGAAATAGCGCACGCCCTTCTTCTTCGCGCCCCGCATCACCATGGCGCGCGGCCACTCCTCGTTGAGCGTCACCGCGAGGAACGGATACGACTTGTCGTCGACCAGGCGGATGTTGAACCGCGGCCGGTGCTGCTTGATCAAGTTGAACTCAAGCATCAGGGCTTCGAGCTCGTTGCGCACCTCGATCCATTCGACCGTGGCCGCCGTGGTCACCATCTGCGCGGTGCGGGGCGTCAGCAGCGCCGGGTTCACGAAGTAGTTGGACAGCCGCGACCGCAGGCTCTTGGCCTTGCCGACATAGAGCACGCGCCCCTGGGCATCCTTGAACTGATACGACCCCGGTCCGTCGGGGATATTGGCGGGGCGCTGGACCACAAGCCCAGCCTACGGCCCCCCGCCGACACCCCTGGCCGCGAAATGTCACACCCCCTCGGTCAACTGTGACGCATGGACGACCCGACGCATGCTGGCGCTATCGGCGAAGCAGCGCGGGTTCATCGACAGATCGACCACGCCCTGACAACCGACAAGCTCTCCTCGAATTGCTCGACCGTGGGCCGACATCGCCGGAGATCACAGTGGGACTGCGGCAATCGCAAAGGGCCGCAGGCCTTATCCTCCATCGTTCGCGTGACCCGATCTCGGCCGACGTCTGTCGCACCCGCGGCCTGCGTTGCACCACCGCCACCCGCACGCTGATCGACCTCGGCGCGGTGGTGAGCCCGACCGTGCTCGAATCAGCGCTCGAGCGCGCGCTGCATCATCGGCTCACGACCGTAGTCGGCTGCGAAGGCGTCTCGAACAAGTCGCCCGTCCCGGCCGGCCTGGCGTCATTGCGCTTCAACAGGTGCTCGATCTGCGCACACCCCGCCTCGGCGCCACCGAGAGCGAGCTCGAACTCCGCATCTGGCAGATCTTGCGCCGCCACCGCGTGCCGCTGCCGGAGCGCCAGTTGAGGGTGACCCTCGGCGGCCCGAACATCCGCCTCGACCTCGCCTACCGCGCCGAGCGGGTTTTCATCGAGGGCGACGGGTTCGGCGTGCACTCCACCCGGGAGGCGGTCGAATCCGACCGAACGCGCCAGAACAAGCTGGCCGTCGCCGGCTGGCTGCCCTCGTCATGCGCCGCCAGGTTTCGTGAAGCTATGCTGACCGGAAGCCGGCCAGGTATCCGGCGTTTACATAACTCCGTGACCGACAACCCCGTGGCGAGGCGACCTGGCTGTCCCCACCGGTCATGAGCGGAGTCCTCCTGGAGGGAGACAAAATTCAGATGCTGCGGCTGCAACGCCCGCTCCATGAGCGGTACACCGACGCAACCCCCGACGAGTTGGCTGCCCGCATCCGCGCGGCCAAGGCGGAGTTGGGATCACGAGTGTTCGTACTCGGACACCACTACCAGCGCGACGAGGTGATCCAGTTCGCCGACGCCCGCGGCGATTCGTACCGCCTGTCGGTGCTCGCCCAGGAACATCCGGACGCGGACTACATCGTCTTTTGTGGCGTGCACTTCATGGCCGAGTCGGCCGACATCCTCACCGCGGCGCACCAGCGGGTGATCCTGCCCGACCTCAACGCCGGATGTTCGATGGCCGACATGGCCGACATCGACGAAGTGGAAGAAGCGTGGGAGTCACTGGGCCGTGTCGTCGATATCGAAGGGCTGGTGCCCATCACCTACATGAACTCGTCGGCGGCCCTCAAGGCGTTCGTCGGTCGTGAGGGTGGCGCGGTGTGCACCTCGACCAACGCCCGTGCCGTCATCGAATGGGCGCTGGCGAAGGGCGAGAAGTTGCTGTTCTTCCCCGACCAACACCTCGGTCGCAACACCGGCTTCGCCCTCGGTTACGACGACACGCACATGCGGGTGTGGGATCCGCGCCGTGACCTGGGTGGGCTCAGCGAGGCCGATTGCAAGGACGCCACGTTCTTGTTGTGGAAGGGCCACTGTTCGGTGCACCAGCGGTTCCGCCCCGAGCACGTCGCCACGTTTCGCCAGCAACACCCCGGCGGACTCGTCGTGGCGCATCCCGAATGCTCACGCGACGTCTGCAAGATCGCCGATCACGTCGGGTCGACCGACTACATCATCCGCACGGTCGAGCAGGCGCCGGCGGGTACCGCGTTCGGTATCGGCACCGAGATCCACCTCGTCAACCGCTTGGCCCACGAGCATCCCGACAAGACGGTCGTGACGCTCGACCCGCTGGTGTGCCCGTGCTCGACGATGTCGCGCATCGACCTGCCGCATCTCGCGTGGGTGCTCGACAACCTCGTCGACGGCAAGGTCGTCAATCAGATCACGGTCGACGACGAGACCGCCGAATGGGCCCGCGTGGCGCTGCAACGCATGCTCGACATCACCTGAGCATCCGCCCGACGAAAGTCAGTTCGGCAACTGTCCCGTGAGCGACTGGTAGTCCTCGGGCAACAACGACGGGCGACGGCTCAGCCGTGTCAACGAGCGCGCTACCTGGCCCGAGGTGGCCAGTCGCAGGAGCAACGGCGAGAGCGTCGCGTCCGCGAACACGTGAACATTGCCACCGCTGCTGACGCGTCGGCCGTGTCGCGCCGCGAGCGAATCGAGACCACGTTGTGTGTAGAACGTGACGTGCTGACCCGACCCGAGCGAGTAGTACCACCAGTCTTTCGGGTGAGGGGCCGGTTCAGGTAGCACCTCGGTCGTCGCGATGATGGTCGGCGCGAGCGCGCACAACTCGCCCAACGTGTCGTGCGGCTGCGTGAGGTGTTCGAGAACTTCGATCGCAGTTACGACGTCGTATGTCGCCTCCAGCGAACCTTCGAACGGACGCGCGAACAAGTTGGTGGCAAAGGGATCGTTCCACGTGAACCTGTAGCCGCGATCACGCATCAGCCGGACGAGTAGCCCGTTGCCACCGGCGTAGTCGAGGAAGCGCCTCGCATCGCGGAAGAACATCGTGATCACCAAAGAGATGATCTGGCTGAGGTCGATAGCACGAGCGGCGAGTCCGATGTCGGTCGACGCGATCGCTTCTGTATATGCCTCGTCCAGCCAGTGCGGCTCGGGGATATGGATCGACCCACAGTTCGCGCACCGAAGGTACGCGGCCTCGTGCTTGCCGAGGACGGTCGCCGAGGCGAAGAAGGTGCAGTGACCCTGGCATGCGGGGCACGAGGAACTCACGAACTCACTCTCCTGTACCGATGTCTACAGCAATCGATCTATCGGCCGATAGAGGTCGCAGAGGAGTGTTGTGATGGCCGAAGTATCGATTTTCGCGACACCGAAACGCTTCGAAGGCCAGTTCGACCGCATTCAACGAAATGCCATCGAGAGTTGGATCGCGCTACGGCCCGCAGTCGAGATAACCCTCGTGGGCAACGATGACGGAACGGCGGAGATCTGTCGTCAGCACAGTCTGCGTCATGTGCCCGAGGTCGCCACGACGGCAACCGGTATCCCACTCCTGTCGGACCTTTGGCGTGTCGGACAGCAGCACGCGCGCGCTCCGATCGCATGCTTCGTGAATGCCGACATCATTCTCATGGACGACTTCGTGACAGCCGTCCGACGCGTATCGAGCGAACTGCGCGAGTTCCTACTGGTCGGTCAGCGGTGGGACCTCGAACTGGCCCAGCGTTTGAGCGAACTCGGGGATTCGTGGCAAGCGTCGGTCCGGGCCGATGTCGCCGAACGCGGCACGCTCAATTCGCCGCTATGGGTCGACTACTTCGCGTTTCCGGTAGGCCAGTATCCCGACCTCTTGCCATGCGTGATCGGTCGCCCCGGGTACGACCACTGGATCGTGTGGCAGACACTGCAGCGCGGCATTCCCGTCGTCGACGCCACCGATGCTGTGCTCGCTGTGCACCAACACCACGACTACTCCCACGGTGGAGGCAAGCGCGCCGTCTACAGCGGTGCCGACGCCGACTACAACTACCGCCTCATCGGAGGGCGGGCGCACCTACGCCACACCGGCCACGCGACGCGCCGGCTTACCGCCGACGGAAGCATCGTTGCCGCGCGGGGTCTCAAGTACACGACATCCGCGCTGCACGCGCGTTTCGCCGGTGTCATCGGTGCGACTGCGTCAGTTCGGCACCGGATCGGCTTGAACGCGGAACTGTTGCAGCGGTTGTCGCGGCCGAAGGAGCCGGTCGACTCCGTGGCCGCGACCGAGAACTCCAGCCCCGCACCACCCCGAGCCACCACGAGCCACCAATCACAACGTTGATGGCGATGGCTGCGCCGCGTGTGAGCGGCGACGCCGGCGCGCCCCAGTTGCCGATCGCGTCGAGCAGTCCCGCGCCGAGCGTGGCCGCGCACACGACCGGTAGCCAACCCACGAAGTACATGCCTGCCGCCGTTGCGCCCACCGCGAGCACGGGCATCGCAAGCAGAGCGACCTGCCGCGCGTTGGGACGCCACTTGCCGGCCCACATCGCACCTTTGATCGAGCCGTAGTTGAAGTATTGGTGAGCAATTGCCCCGACCGAGTTGCGCGGGAGATAGTGCGCAGTCATGCCCGTGTCGAACCACACGACGAAGCCGTGGCGTCGCAGCCGCTCGTTGAGTTCGAAGTCCTCGTTCTTTGCGACGGTGTCATCCCAGCCACCCACCTTGCGTAGGTCGACGGCACGAAATGCACCCATCCACACGGTGTCGGTGGCGCCGGACTCTGCTCGGCGGCGATAGCGAGCGAAGCCCATCGCGTAGCGATTGTTGAGCGCACGGGCAATCGCCCGATCGACCAGCCGGCTGCTGCGTTCTCGCGCTATCTGGGCGCCACCCACCGCGCCGACATCGGGCCGCTCGGACAGCACTTCGACACAGCGCTCGACGTGGTTCGAGCCAACGATGCTGCGAGCGTCGACGCGCACGACGACCTCTCCTGCTGCGCTGGCGAGACCCACGTTCAAGCCTGCGCTCTGCAGCTGAAGCGGATTCGGGAGCGCTCGCAGCGTCAGGCCATGCCGTTCGGCTGCGGCGCGGGCTACCTCCACGGTGGCGTCGGTCGAGCCACCGTCGACGAGCAAGATCTCCATACGTTCAGGCGGAAACGTCTGCGACGCGAGCGCGGCGAGGCAACCCCCGATGTCGAGCTCTTCGTTCAGCACCGGGATGACCACCGATACGAGCCGCGACGACCGGCTCATCGTCGAACATCCCTGGCGAGCATCGACTCTCGTTGGACAGCTGATCGATAGATCCTCCGGTACGAGTCCCCTATCGATGACCACGTCAGGCGAGCGGCCCGCTCCCGGCCCGCTTCGACCAGCGAGGCGCGTCGACCTTCGTCCAACCACACCCGCGCGATCGCCTCGGCGAGACTCTCCGGGCTCGCCGGATCACAGATCTCGGCGGCCTCGCCGGCGACCTCACACAACGAACCCCGATGGGACGTGACGACAGGGATACCCAATTCGAACGCTTCGATCACTGGGAGTCCCCATCCTTCGAACAACGAAGCAAACACCATGCAACGAGCTTCCTCGTACAGCGGCCGCATCAACTGTTGCGGTAAGTAGCCGGGAAAGACCAAGAGGTCGCCCACGCCCGCCGACCCTGCCTCTGCCTCGAGCGCAGCGACTGCCTCCGGGTTCGTGGCTCCGCAACACACGACAGCGATATCTGTGCCACGCGCGCGTAGCAACGCGATCGCGGCGATCAACGTGGCGTGGTTCTTGTGCGGCCACGCTTGCGCGGGGAAGAGCGCGTAGTCGGTGGGGCCGACCACAGACCGTGCAGCAAGAATCTCGGTTTCCGTCGGCGCCGGACCGAGCGAGAGTACTGACGCAGACGGAGGGACGACCGAGATCTTCGTCTCGTCGATGGAATAGGTGTCGATGAGATCTTGCTTGCCCCATTGTGTGGGCACGACCACGACAGCTGCGGCCCGACACAGCGATCGATACACGATGTCGCGTCGACGACGCTCGCCCCCGGTGAAGAACTGCGGCAAGTGTCGGTGCTGCAGATCCCACGGCTGATAGATGAAGGGCGCTCGCGTGGGCACGCCGTTCTGAATGGGGAAGTGGATGACATCCGCGGAATATCCGCCGACGGTCTCGACCGTGCGGGACGGCCCCGTCGACCAATTCCGCGCCTCAGCGCCGAGCCGCAACAACCTTCGCCCAACCGGCGAGGTCCGCAGATCACGGAAGTGCTGACGCAAAGTGCTTTGACCACACGTGACGATGTGCCCGTCACCGACATGGTCGCGAAGCCAGCCGTCACCGCCCGCGAGCGTGAGAAACGAAATCTCGTCGCGCTGGTCCTCACTGCGCGCAAGCGACGTGGCGAGCGCTATCACCGCCTGCTCGAGTCCTCCGGCTCGACCGGACTCGATGCGAGCGTCGACGAGGACCTTCATCGCCCCGCTCCGCGCAGCACGCTGCGCGTCGTGCGCACCATCACTCGCAGATCGAACGCGAGTGATTGCCGGCGCAGGTAGTAGAACTCGTATTGCAGCTTCTCCAGAGCGTCGGACTCATTGCCGGCATAGCCATACTTCACCTGTGCCCAGCCGGTGAGCCCCGGCCGCACGAGGTGGCGCAGTCGGTAGAACGGCAGCTTGTTCTCGAGTTGCTCGACGTAGTGCGGCTGCTCTGGGCGGGGCCCGACGATTGCGAGGTCGCCCTTGAGCACGTTGACGACCTGGGGAAGCTCGTCGATGTGACTGCGGCGCAGCAGCCGGCCGAACGGTGTGATGCGAGGATCATCTTCTTCGGTCCACGTACCGATCTCGACGTCGCTGGCGGCCATCGTTCGGAACTTGTAGATCGTGAAGTGCGTGCCGTTGCGGCCGACTCGGGTCTGGCGGAACAGCAACGACCCCCGATTCGCGCAGAGGTTGCCGGCGAGGACGAACGGTGTCAACGCGAGGAGGACCAGCACGCCGACCGTCGCAATCGACACGTCGAGGACGCGCTTCACACGGCTGTAGCGAACCCGGTGCAACTCCCCGATATCGAACATCAGCGACACGCGCTCGAGCTCGGACACCGGCAGCTTGCCCAGCCACTCCTCGTAGAACAGTGACAGCGTGCGCACCCGCACGCCACTCTCGTGGAGCCGAGCTACCTGATCGATGATCGATTGACTCAGCTGCGCGTCACGATCGAGTACGACGACCGTCGCATCGCCTGCTCGCACCGACTCGATAAGCGCCTCCCGTTTCGGTAGGCCGGCGAGAGCCTCTTCGAGCGACAACACATCGATGACCGTCGCCGGTCGCTCGGCATGTTCGAGTTCGACCGCCAAGGTTGCGGCGTCGGCCCAGCTGCCCACGACGACGACGCGGTCACGGGCCTCGTCGCGCGATCGGCCGTCGCTCGCCAGCACCGAACAGAGCCCGTACCAAGGAATCAGGATCAGAGTTGTCGCGAAAACGACGGCGCGGGGCAAGAGCGCGCCACCGACCGCGAGTTGCAGCGCCGAGAACGACAGGGCGCCGGTGCAAGCCGCCACCGTCGAGGTGAGCGCAATTGCTCCGCGGCGCCGCGGAAGGTCGGGTAGCCCCCCGAGATAGGCGGTGACCGCCATGGCGCCGGCGAAGACCACGGCCCAACCGAAGCGCGACGACTCGGTGAAGTCATAGGAGTGGCTCGCCGCGTGCAGCTTCGAGAACGCGCCGACGACAGTCACAATGCCGGCCACGAGCAAGATTCGACTCACTCTGCGCACCGTCAGCGTCTCCCGCCGCTCGCCATACCTCTACATCGGCCGGCCGGGACGACAGGATGAGGGTTACATCGAGACCTTCTGCGCCTTCGAACGGCCCGTTTGCTTGGACGACGGCCGGGCCAACATCGGCTTCAAGAATCGGCCGGTGTGGCTGTGGGGGTGCTCGGCGATGGCCTCGGGCGGGCCCTCGGCGATCACGCTGCCCCCGCCACTGCCGCCTTCGGGACCGAGGTCGATCACCCAATCGGCAGTCTTGATCACGTCGAGGTTGTGCTCGATCACGAGCACCGTATTGCCCTGCTCGACGAGGCGCGACAGCACGACCAACAACTTGCGCACATCTTCGAAATGCAAGCCGGTGGTCGGCTCGTCGAGGATGTAGATCGTGTGGCCGGTCGAGCGTTTGGCGAGCTCGCTCGCCAGCTTGACCCGCTGTGCCTCGCCGCCCGACAGCGTCGGCGCCGGCTGCCCGAGACGCACGTACCCGAGCCCCACGTCGACCAACGTGTTCATATGGCGGGCGATCGCCGGCTGGTTGGCGAAGAACGCGGCCGCCTCTTCGCAGGACAGCTCGAGCACCTCGGAGATGTTCTTGCCCTTGAAGGTGATGTCGAGCGTGTCGCGGTTGTAACGCTTGCCCTTGCACACCTCACACGGCACATAGACGTCGGGCAGGAAGTGCATCTCGATCTTGATGGTGCCGTCGCCTTGGCACGCCTCGCAGCGACCGCCTTTGACGTTGAACGAGAACCGCCCGGGAAGGTAGCCGCGAACCTTGGATTCGGTGGTCTCCGCGAACAGCCGGCGCACGTGGTCGAAGACGCCGGTGTAGGTCGCGGGATTGGAGCGAGGCGTACGACCGATCGGTGACTGATCGATGTCGATCACCTTGTCGAGCAACTCGATGCCCTCGATCTTCTTGTGCAGGCCCGGGACCACCTTGGACTTGTAGATCTTCTGCATCAGCGCGTGATAGAGGATGTCGTTGACCAACGTCGACTTGCCCGAACCCGATACGCCGGTGACGGCCACGAAGCACCCGAGCGGAAAACGCACGTCGATGTCGCGCAGGTTGTTGGCGCGCGCGCCGCGCACGCCGACCCAGTCGGTGCCGGGCAGGCGCCGCCGCTGTGGCAGCGGGATGCTGCGCCGGCCCGACAAATACTGGCCGGTGATCGACTGTCTGTTCTTCAACAAGCCCGCCACTGCACCCGAGTAGATGATCTCGCCGCCGTGCTCACCGGCGCCGGGACCGATGTCGACGACGTGATCCGCGATGCGGATCGTCTCTTCGTCGTGCTCTACGACCAACACCGTGTTGCCGAGATCGCGCAGGCGCACCAGCGTGTCGATCAGTCGTTGGTTGTCGCGTTGGTGCAAGCCGATCGACGGCTCGTCGAGCACGTAGAGCACGCCGACGAGGCCGCTGCCGATCTGCGAGGCCAGCCGGATGCGCTGCGCTTCGCCGCCCGCGAGCGTGCCCGCGTTGCGCGACAGCGAGAGGTAGTCAAGGCCCACGTCGAGCAGGAAACCCAGGCGCGCATTGATCTCTTTGAGCACCTGTTCGGCGATGATGCGATCGCGCTTGTTGAGCTCCATTGCCTCGAGCGCCTTGGCGGCCTCGCCGATCGACATGGAACAGATGTCGGAGATGTTGTAGTTGCCGATGGTTACCGCGCGCGACAGTGGCTTGAGGCGCGCGCCCCCACAATCGGGGCACGGCACTTCGCGCATGTAGCCCTCGATCTGTTCGCGGGCCGAGTCGCTCTCGGATTCGGAGTGGCGCCGCTTGAGGTACGGGATGATGCCTTCGTAGTTGGCGTTGTAGGACCGCACCCGCCCATAGCGATTGCGGAACTTGACCTCGACGCGGTTCTTGAGGCCGCTGTAGAGGAACACCTTGCGCGCCGATGCCGGCAGCTTGACCCACGGTGTGCCGTTGTCGACGCCGAGCTGTTCGCACACTGCGTCGAGCAACCGGTGGAAGTACTGACTGTGCCCGCTGGCCCACGGCGCGATCGCACCCTCGGCGATGGTGAGATCGCCATTGGGCACCACGAGTTCGGGGTCGACCTCGTAGACCGTACCGAGCCCGTCGCAGTGGTCGCACGCGCCGTAAGGCGAGTTGAACGAGAAGTTGCGGGGTGCGAGCTCTTCGAACGACTTACCGTCGCTCGGCCGCGCCAAGTGTTGCGAGAAGATGATGTTCTCGGTGGCTTCACCGTCCTTGGTGACGATCTCGATCTCGGCCACGCCTTCGGCCAAGGACAGCGCCGTCTCCATCGACTCGGTTAGCCGGCGCTCGATGTCGCGTCGCAGCACGAGTCGATCGACCACGACCTTGATCGTGTGCATCTCGTAGCGGGCGAGGTCGAGGCCCGCGCTGCCACCGCCGCGACGAGTGTCCGCGAGTTCGTTGAGATCGTGCGTGACCCCGTCGACCTGCGCCCGCTGAAAGCCTTTGGACGCCAGATCGGCGAGCAGAGTGTCGTAGGTGCCCTTGCGCCCCCGCACGACCGGCGCCAGCACTTGAAAGCGCGTGTCGTCGGGCAACTCCATGATGCGATCGACGATCTGCTGCGGTGTCTGGCGGATGAGGCGCTCGCCGGTCTCGGGATCGTGGGGGATGCCGATACGAGCGAACAGCAGGCGCAGGTAGTCGTAGACCTCGGTGATGGTGCCCACCGTCGAACGCGGGTTGCGAGAGGCCGACTTTTGGTCGATCGAGATCGCGGGCGAGAGTCCTTCGATGAAATCGACGTCGGGTTTGTCCATCTGCCCGAGGAACTGGCGGGCGTACGCCGACAGCGACTCGACATAGCGCCGTTGGCCTTCGGCGTAGATCGTGTCGAACGCGAGCGACGACTTGCCCGAGCCAGACAGACCGGTGAGCACGATGAGTTTGTCGCGTGGCAACGAGACGTCGACGTTCTTGAGATTGTGTTCGCGTGCGCCTTGGATGACGAGCTTGGAAGTCACGAAGGGCAGCCTATCCCGCAGACGCAAACCATCGAACGCATGTTTGGACTCTCCTTCCAACTCCGCTCTGACGGCGGCCGCTCGGGCCCCGCGACTCTCAAGGCGGGGGCCAGTATGCCGACGTAAGACCTATGACGTCGCGCCTGCCCACCGGGGTCTCGGTCGCGCCTCCGCCCCGAGGCCCGAGCGAGCTCGCAACACCCGCGACGCCGGTGGCATTGGCCCGCGGCGAACCCTCACCCTCCGAGGTCGCGCTCGCGCTCCTCGTCGCGACGATCGTGCTCGTGCCGATCGCCGCGGGCACCGTCGCCTGGGCGGCGCCCGGAGGCGACGGAGACTTCAACCAGCGTGTCAGCGTCCAGCTGTTCGATCTGGCGTTGGTGCTGACGGGCCTGGCCCGCATCGCGGCGCTGCTCACGCAGCGCAGCGCCGGTGACACACAGCGAACCGCGAACGGCACCGTGGTCGCGGGACTTGCTCGTCGTGCGGCCGGGTCGGCGCTCGCGTTGTCGATCACGGTGCTCGGCACGGCCGGCGTCATCGCATTCGCGGTGCACCCATCGCCGCGCGGCGCAGAGCTCGCGGCACGCATCGGCGTGGGCGCACTCGTCGCGCAGGCGTTGGTCACAGCCCCGCTGCGTTGGCTGACCAGGTTGCAAGCGCTCGTTGCGATCGTCGCCTCGACCCAAGCGCTGTTGGCGATCGCGCAGTCTGCGAACGGCGGTCCCCTCGGTCTGCGATGGCTGGAGTTCGACGGCCCGCTGTATCCGTTCGGGTCGTCGTATGCGGGCCGCGGCGGTCTGACGCACCCCTATCACCTCGCGGTACTCCTCGAGATCGGCATCGTCGCCGCGCTGTTCGCTCTGCGCAAGACACCGCGACGCCTTCCGTGGCTGTTGGCGATCGCCGCCTGCAGCGCCGGTCTCGGGGTCACGTATTCGCGAGCAGCGGCCATCGGGGTGGCCGCGGCGGTCGTGGCGTTGGCCTGGCCTCGCCGCGCTCGACGCGACGACGCATCGCACCGCGCATACCTGCTCGCCGCGGGCGTCATGCTCGCGGGCGTCGCCACCACCGGCCTCACCATGGGCGACGGCTGGTACAGCCGTGCGAGCACGTCGACGAACGTGCAATCCGCCGACAGCGGGCGGCTCGACCGCGCACGCGAGGGCGTGGAGCTCATCGGTGAACATCCCCTCGCCGGCGTCGGGCCCGGGCGATACGCGATCGCGCTTGCAGCCAACGGTGACGATGCCCCACTGCCCGCGCACAACATCGTTCTCCACGCTGCTGCCGAAGCGGGCGTGCTCGCGGGTGCAGCAATCGCGGCAGTCGCGTTACTCCTCGCCCGCCGTTACCTGCGGGCCTCTCGCGAAGTGGCCGCGGCGTTCGTGCTCGTAGTCCCTTATTTCATATTCGACGCGTACCCGTATGTGTTCCCCATCGGTCTTCTCCTGACGGCGGTCTGGTTCGGCCTTCTGGAACGGGCGAGGTCTCGATGACCGCGGCAACGATCGACGTCGAAGCCCGCCTCGATCAGGCGCCGTCGTTGCCGTGGGAGGCGATCGTCCGCTTTGCCGCGCTCGCGACATTGTGCATGTCGGCATACGTGTTGTTGCACGTCGCGCAAAGCAGCGCGAACCCGCTCGACTTCATCCAACCGGGGGCCGAGGGCCCGTCGGCCGAAGTCATACGCGCCGACTTCCCCGACGACGACCTGCCGACGGGTGTCGGTCTCGACGGCCAGCAGTACTACGTCGTCGCGCGCGATCCGCTGCACGTTGGAGACAACGCTGATCATCTCGATCGTCCGCGCTACCGCATGCAGCGGCCGGTGTTCCCGCTGCTCGCGTGGGCGCTGCACCCAACAGGTGGGGGCACGGGGCTGATCATCGCGTTCGTCGTCGTCGGCATCGTGGCGCTGTTCCTCGGATGTCTCGCGACCGGAGCACTGAGCACCGCGCTCGGCGGGCCCCCGTGGGCCGCCGCATTCTTCGCCGCGACGCCCGGAGCGTTCTGGTCCCTGCGCGTGACCGTCGCCGATGCGCTGGCGCTCGCGCTCGCGTTGGGCGCGATCGCCTTCGCCGCGCGATCGCGTCACCGGCGCGCACTCGCGTGCGCCGTCCTCGCGGTACTCACGAAGGAAGTCGCGCTGCTCGTTCTCATCGGTTGGTATCTGAGCAACCGTTCGCGACGCTCGGCGCTCATGGCCGGTACCGCGACTGCCGCCGTCGTCGCATGGGCCGCCGTGCTGCGCATCGTGTTGCCTCCCGATCCTGCAGGAGTCAACGAGTTCGGCCTCCCGTTCGTCGGCCTCGTCCGCGCCGCGTCGCGTCACTGGCTGGATCACCAAGAGCTCTGGGGCTGCGTCTCGACGGTTAGCGCGCTCGGGGTCGCGGCGTTCGTCCTCGCTCGTCATCGGCTGCGCCATCCGCTCTCGGGCATCGTCGCGGTGCTCGTCGCGTTCTCTGCCATCATGAACAGCAACGTCATCGGCCTCAACTTCGGCGCAACCCGTTCGATGATGGGGCTGCTGATCGTCGCCGCGCTGGGCGCGGTCACTCCCCACGCGGCACGGACGACACGGCCGTGACGACGGTCGTCGGCCCCCGTCACGGGCCCAGTCTGACGACGACGGCGAGGCTGGCGGCGATGAGGGCGCGGCCCGATCTGCGACCGCGCGTGCACCACGTGCTGCTGCTGGTTCTGATGGCGCAGTTCGCCACGATCGGTTTCCTCGAGGCCAGTCACGACAGCGCCACGGTCGACGAGGCAGTCGACGTGGCCTCGGGTATCGCCATCGTCGCGCGTCGCGACTTCCGCATGAATCCTGAGCACGGGCCGCTGCCCAAAGTGCTCAGCGCGCTACCCGCGCTGCTGGCGCATCCTGTCATCCCGAATGACGAGACCTACCGCAATGGCGCATGGTTCGACTACACCGATCGTTTCATCGCCGAGAACCGGGCCGCCGGGCGACTCCACAATGTCCTGCTCCTCGCGCGCAGCGTTGCCATTGCCCAAGGCCTAACGGCGGCATTGCTGCTCTACCTGTTCGGTCGCCGCCTCGCCGGGCCGTGGGGCGGCACGACCTCTGCCGCGCTCTGGCTCACGACGCCGGTCTTCATCGGCTTCTCGCACTTCGCCATGATCGATATTGCGTTCACGGTCGCGCTGCTTTTCGTTTCATATCGCCTCATGCGCTTTTTCGACGACCCGAATCCGGTGACGGCTGCGTTGTGTGGGGTCGCGTGTGCAGCGGCGATGTTGACGCGACACAACGCACTTCCGATCGTGGGCGTAGTGGTGTTGGCCGCCTTGATCGTCAGTTTGCGACACAGTTGGCGCGCCGCGTTCCGCAACGCGGCCACCGTCGGCATCGTCGCGTTTGCGCTCGTGTGGGTCTTCTACCGCGGAATCGACCCGACCCCGCCCACAGGCGAAATCAGGGAGCGCTTCGACGCCGTCGTCGCAACTGCGCAGCACGATTCGTTCGCAGCACGCGCGGCGTTGACGTTGCCGCTGCCACAAGAGTTCCGCGCCGGGCTCGCGTACCTGTTCGTGACATCCGACGAGCGGCCCGCCTACGCGTTCGGACAGGCGTGGGATGGCTCGCGAGTGTGGTTTTTCCCCGCCGTTGCCTTGGCGAAGTTGTCGCTGATCACCATCGCGGTGTGCGTCGCCGGCCTGCTCTGCCTACGGCGCGTCGACGGCGCGACGCGCAATACAGTCTTGGCCGCGCTGTGGTTGCCCGCGGGCACACTGGGCCTCCTACTGCTCGGCCAACCGCTGAATCTTGGTCTGCGGTACGCGTTCCCGATCATCGCGGCGTTCTTCGTGTGTGCGGCACCGGCAGCACTCGTCGGCGGGGCCAACATCCGTCGCGCACTTGGGGTACTCGCGCTCGCAGTGCAGGTGGGCTTCGTCTGGATGGCGACGCCCCATTCGTTGGCGTGGACTCCCCCGCCTTTCACGCCCGCGTATCGCTTCGTGACCGATTCCAATGTCGACTACGGCCAAGACGTCGAGCGATTCATCCACTGGGCCGAGCAACATCGAACGGCGGCGGCCATCGTGCGCGCTCGGGGATTCACCTTGCCGGCTTCTGTGCAACCCCTCATCGGTACACCACCGTCCACGCTCGACGGTTGGGTTGCCGTGAGTGTCACCAACCTCACCGCGCTACATCGCGATGAGCTGTCGTGGCTGCGCGCGTACTGCCCCGTCGACTCCATCGGCGGCAGCATCCTGCTCTACTACTTCGACGCACCACCCGAGGCGACGCCGGGTCCGACGACGCCCGCGAAGCCCTGTCGCGGTGCGGACGCCAGCCGCCGCGTCTGAAACGGCGCGGATGGCGTCGAACGCGTGTCACTTGGCGGACCACCGAGCACCTTCCCCACGATGACCACCAACGCGAGCGCATCGAGCGGCAGGAACACGCGCCCGAAGAACGGCCAATTGATCCACACTTCGCTGCCCATCACCGTGGCGAATGCGAGGTTCACCGCGACCACGATGCACAGCGGATCCCGGTGCGCGAGAGCCAACGCACACGCACCGAGGGCGAGGCAGATCGCGGCGTACGCCACCGTCTCCCCGGTCGCGATCGACAAGCCATCGATCATGCCCGCGAACGGTGCACTGAGGCGTCCCCGACCGGCGTCGGTCGGCAGCGCGCCGACGCGGAGGCGGACGACGGCAACCCACAGCACATACGGAAGGAACGTCGAGGCGAGGCCGATGAACTCGCGCAGGCGGCGGTGGCGCAATGCGACCAGCAACAGCGCCGCCGGAACGAGCAACAGCGTCTCACGGCACAGTCCCCCCAGCGCGAACAGCACCAAGGCCGGCACCATTCGCCGCTTCGACCACGCAACGAGGCCCCAGACGACGAGGCCGCAGCCCAACGGCTCGGGGCCGCAATAGCTGAGCGCCGCATATGTTCCCGGGAACAGCAAGACGAGCAGCGACCACTTCGCGGGAGCGCGCCGGTCGATCAGCAACCGCGCCACACCGGCAACGGCGAGGCCCGTGCCGGCTGCCGCCAACAACGCGAGCGCCGGGGGCACCCAGCCACTACGGCCGAAGGACAGGGCCCACGCCGCGTACGGGAGCAACGGTCGTTGCGCGCGGTACGCGGCTTCGGCGTCGGTGCGGAACACTTCGGGGCGGGCCAGCAGCGGGTCCCGCGCGAGCGAGGCGAAGGCTTGCCCATCGCTTTGTACGAGCAGCAACTCGAGTGGATCGTCGAGCACGCGTTGGTCGTAGCTGGTGGTGAACGCGCCGACGCTGGTCGGACCGAGCTGCCCCGCTCCGTAGCCCAGGATGCCGATGAGCAGCGCGGCGAACAACGCTCCGGCGCAACCGGCGGCGACGACACGGCGGTCCACGGGCATCGCGTCGAGGCGCGCGTAGTCGATAGCCATAGAGCTACATCCAATCGGCGGACAGCCGCGGGTCTTGAGTTTCTCTGCCACGCTGTGCCGGTGACCACCGCGTACCTTGCTTCCGAGGGCTACGAGGACAAACTGGCCGATGAATTGGCGTTGGCCGGCGTCGGGGTCACGAGCCGTCACCGGCGGTTGTTCGTAGCGGACGAGCGCGTCGACGCCGCGTGGGCGATCAACACGTGGTTCGACGCCGAACGCATCTCGATCTCCTCGATCGGCGATGCCGCCAGGGCGCTACGCAGCCGCCAGCGCAACTGGGCGCTCTACGCGCCCGATCATCGCGGTCGCGCCGAGCTGATCGCGCAACGCCTGCCCCACGTGTCGGCCAAGCCCCTTCTCGTGGGTGCCCGAGCGCCGGCGGCGCCGCTCGGTTCGTGGACGTTGCTCGCCCCGGATCTGCTGCTCGCGTCGACGCGGTGTTCGAGCCCGTTCCCCAACGGTGAGCCCCGCTTCGTCGAAGATCGGGACGGGCCACCGAGCCGCGCGTATCTGAAGCTGTGGGAAGCGTTGGTGCGGCTCGACCGCTGGCCGTCCGCCGGTGACGTGTGCCTCGATCTCGGTGCGAGTCCGGGCGGATGGACATGGTTGCTGGCGCAGTGCGGCGCGCGTGTCATCGCGGTCGACAAGGCACCGCTCGATCCACGCGTGAGCGGTCTCGCCAACGTCGAGTGGCGCACCGACAGCGCGTTCGCGCTCGAGCCGTCGGCGTTCGATCACCTCGACTGGCTGTGCAGTGACGTGATCGGTTACCCGCGGCGGTTGCTCTCGCTCGTAGATCGATGGCAGCAATCAGATCGCGTGCGCAACATGGTCGTCACGGTGAAGTTCCAAGGCGAGACCGACCACGGCCTCGCCCGCGCATTCGCTGCCCTACCCGGCGCGCGACTCTTCCACTTGCACAACAACCGCCACGAGCTCACGTTCGCGATCGTCGAAGACGAAGATGCGCCGGCGACGGGCGCCTGCTAGCGCACTGCTAATCCCACGGCTAACGCAGCCACGCGGCACATCGCTCGGCGAGCATCATGGTGGTCGTGTTCGTCGGTACCGTTGGCAATGCCGGCATGATCGACGCGTCGATGACCCACAGATTCTCGAAGCCGTGCACTCGTCCCGTCTGACCCACGACCGAGGTGTCGGCGTGTGGGCCCATGTGGCAGGTGCCCGTCGCGTGCGCGTACGACGTCGGCGTTGCTCTGATGGTCTCCGCTAGCGCAGAGTCGTCTTGCATACTCGGTCCGGGGAAGAGCTCTTCGCCCACGAATGGCGCGAGCGCATCGGTCGCCAAGAGATCGCGCACGACCCGCACCCCGCGGACCATGGCGATCAGGTCGGCCTCGTCGTCGAAGAAGTTCAAGCGGATGCGCGGCGCGGCAGAGGGGTCGCGCGACGTCAGGCACATCTCGCCGACCGACTTCGGCCGCACCATGCCGATGCCGAAGAACACCTGGTCGGCCACGACAGTGAACATCGCGATCTCGACGTCGAGGTTCTCCTGCGTCGATGGACCGCGTGACGCGATCGTGAGCATGGTCTGAACCGGCGGGTCGAGCGCGCCGATCGCGTCGGCGCGCGACGCAACTGCCACCACGAACATCGGATGATCGCGCAGGTTCTTGCCGACGGCGCGAAGGTCGGCGATCGGCGTGATACCCAGCGCGGTGAGCTCGTCGCCAGGGCCGATCCCCGAGCGCAACAGGATCGCCGGGCTGCCGTACGCGCCCGCGGAGAGCACGACATCGTCGGCCTCGATCACCTCACCGCCGGCGAGCAGCACGCCGCGCGCACGACCATCGACGATCTCGACCCGATCGACGAGCACGTCAGCGCGCACCGTCAGGTTCTCACGATGGCGCACCGGATCGAGATACGTCAGCGCCGCGCTCTGCCGGACACCGTCGAGTTGGTTCACCGGGATCGGCCCCGCGCCGATGGCGCCGGGCGCGTTGTGATCTTCGACCGTCGCAATGCCACACGCGGCGCACGCATCGAGGAACGCTTGCTGTATGGGCCGCAATTGTTCACCTTCGAAACGACGGATCGGCAACAGTCCCTCGGTGCCGTGCCACTCGCCCGGCGCGGGATCGTTCTCGAGCAGGCGGAAGAACGGCACCACGTCGCGCCACGACCAGTCGTCGTTGCCGGCGGCGACCCACCGATCGAAATCGCTCGGCGTCGATCGCATCGCCGACGTACCGTTGACGGCCGACGACCCACCGACCACCTTGCCCCGCAGCACCGGGATCGCGGCGGACGTACTGCCCAGATTGACCGCATCCGCTCGTGCCGTGACGCCGTCGGCGACGTAGCCCCAGTCGTGATCGGTGCCGGCGAATACGAAGGCATTGCGGATGTCTTCGGGCGCGGCGCGTACGTCGGGATAGTCGGGACCGGCCTCGAGCAGCACCACCGACGTATCGGCATCCTCGCTCAATCGGGCGGCGACGACACACCCCGCCGATCCCGCGCCGATCACTACGACTCTCCGCATCGCGGCCCCCTCGCACCCGGTCGTGATCCTAGGGCCGAGCGTCCTCCGGCAGAGCGAGTTCAGCCAATCGGCGAGAACGCCCGGTCGGCCAACTCGCCCATGGCCGGTCGCGCTGCTTCGACTTGTCGATGCGCGTCGTGGTAAAGCGACCGGACTTCGACGGAGCCCGCGCCACCCATCGCCTCGGCCAGCGCTTGGCACGCGCTCTTGATGTAGAGCAGGCGCCATGCTTGCCAGATCGCGAACTCGGGCGCGTCGGACGGCTCGCTCGTGAAGCTCAAGATGGCGAACAGTGAGCGCACGCACTTCGACACTCGGTGATAACGCACCCGGTCGAGATCGACCCGGGTGCCGCTGACCTCGCCGTAGCGAGCGAACAAAGTGGGGAGGTGCGCGAACGGCGTGACCATGTCGCGGACGCAGATCGCCGCGAGGTCCTCCATGGGGTCACCGAAGTGCGCGATCTCCCAATCCACCAGATGCGTGACCCGGTCACCTTCGAACATGAAGTTGCCCGGCCCGGTGTCGCCCTGCACGAAACACGGGCTGGCCTCCGCACGGGGCACGTTCTCGTAGAGCCACTGACGACTCAGCGTGACGATCGTCTCGGCCGCGCATCCACTGCGGTCGAAGAGCGCCTCACCGATCCTGAGCTCCGCGAGCGCCATATCATCGGCCGTGCGAGGAATACCGAGCGCGTCGAGGCCGAGCGAGTCGGCGGCGAGCGAGTGCAGGTCCGCGATCACTTCGATGAAATGCCGGGCAATGCGTTGCCGGCGATCGGTGTCGGCGATCGCGACGAAGTCGCTGCGACCCTTCGCCCGTTCGAGCAACAAGATCTTCGCGTCGGGTTCATACGCGACGAATCGCGGGGTCGGCACGCCGGCCCGTGTCAGCGCCTCGACGACCACCGCCTCGCGTGCGAGGTCGTACACCGCGCTCAATGCCGACGCCGGACCACGATCACCGCGCGCGAACAATTCGACGACGGACCCGTCGGCGCGGCGCACGTCGACGACCCACATCGGCCGCGTGTGAACGAAGCGCTCGGCGCGGGTCACCGTTCCACCCGCGACGTCGCCCATCCAGGCGATCGCCGCGCTACCGATGCCCGGGTCGATCAAGGCCCTACCTCGAGAACTCGGTGCCTCACGGCTCAGTCGTAGATCACGTGCTGCGCGTATTGGGTATCGAGCGACTGGCGCACCTTGACGATATGCCCGTCGGCGACGTCGACGACGTAGTAGTAGACGGTGTCGTAGTCGCGACCCTTGCGAGTGCGCCCGGTGGCGTGATACTCGACCACGACGACACCGGGCTCGGCAATGGTCCGCGTGACCTCCGACGTCACCGTCTCGAAGTCGTCGGTGTGTGTCCCCAGGTAGACGTCGAAGATCGCGTCGCGACCCTCGAAGACACCAGAGAGCGGCAGTGAGCCCGGGATGATCCAGATCGCATCCGGATGAACGAGCTCGCGCGCGCGGGCCTTGTCGGTGAAACGCGTCGCGAAGAACTCGTCGACGATCTTGCGGTCGTCCTCGACCCCCATGAGTGTCCACCCCTTCGTCTTGCGTCGGCGGTGCAGACTACATTCATCGCCGTGACGAGACTGCAGGGGAAGGTGGCATTGATCACGGGCGCCGCCGGTGGACTCGGTGCGGCATTGGCGCGCGCATTCGTCGCCGAAGGCGCACATGTGATCGTGACCGACGTGCAACTCGAGGCGGGTCGCGCCCTCGCCCGCGAACTCGGCGCGTCAGCGGCGTTCGCGCCACTCGACGTGACGAGTGAGACTGCCTGGGCGAAAACGATCGACGACGTCGTGCGCGAGCACGGTCGCATCGACGTCGTCGTGAACAACGCCGCGGTGCTGCTGGTCGGCCCGGTCCTCGACTACCCGGTGGAGGACTTCCGCGCCAGCGTCGAGGTGAACCAGATCGGCTGTTTCCTGGGCGTGCAGGCAGGCGCTCGCGCCATGATCGCCGGTGGAGGTGGTGGATCCATCATCAACATCGGTTCGGTGGACGGGTTGCGGGGTACTCCGGGCGTCGCCGGCTACGCGTCGACGAAATGGGCTGTCCGGGGCATCACGCGTGTGGCCGCCGTCGAGCTCGGCCCGAGCAATGTGCGCGTCAACGCGATCCTGCCCGGTGGCATGAGCACGGCAATGGCCGCACCCGCGATCAACCTCAAGATGCGGCTGCGTCCGGCCGAGCAGATCGTTGACGGCTGGCCCCTCGGGCGCTTGGCGCGCCCCGACGAGATCGCGCCACTCGCGGTGTTCCTGGCGTCGGATGAGTCGGCGTATTGCACCGGCAGCGAGTTCGTGATCGACGGCGGCGCGACCGCCGGCCCCGACTACCTCGACCGCACCGCCCCCTGAACCCCGGTTCCACCCGTTCTCGCAGCACAACGTCGAATCCAAGTCGACGTTGTGCTGCGAGTTCGGATCATTGATCGATCGGTAGCAACTCGACGACCCGATCGACCTGATCGAGCGCCGGCATCATCGGCACGAGCAGCACCTCGTCGGCACCGACGTCGGCGAACGCGCGCAATGCGGCGGTGACCACGTCTGCGGACGTGGTCTGGATGGTGGCGCCGATGCGCTGCTTACCTTCGGCCGACAGATGGGCGTAGTGCGAATTCAAGAATGCTTCTTTGCCTACGCCAGCACGGGGCCCGAGCGCGAAGAAGAACGAGCCGACGCAACGCGGCTCATCGGTGCGACCGGCATCGGCCCATGCCTGGCGAGCGATGGCGAAGTCCTTGCCCACCTTCGCCGCGTCGGCGCCGTGGTCGAAGTTCGTGATGCCGTCGGCCCAACGCGCGGCGCGGCGCATCGCCGGCGGCGAGAACGATCCGCACAACAGCTCGGGGCCGCCCGGACGAACAGGGGCCGGCCCGATCGGCGGCACGCCGTCCATCGGTGACTCACCGCGCCATATGCGTTGCATGTAGGCGACCTGCTCTTCGCAACGGGCGGCGCGGCCTTCGTAGGGCGCGGGTGCCGATGCGAAGTCGGGGTAGTTGGCGTGCGCCAGCGGATCGCTCGTCAACTCGTAGAGGATCGGCTTGCGCCCGCCGACCCCCACACCAAGTGTGAGGCGCCCGAGGCTCAGGTTGTCGAGCGTGGCGGCCTGCTTCGCGAGGATGCCGGCGTTGTGCAACGGCACCACCAACACGTTGGTCATCAGGCGGGCCCGCTCGGTCACCGCGGCCACCGCGCTCAGCGCCACGATGGCGTCGTAGCTGGCGGTGGTCAGCAACTCGCCGGTGGACAGCGTCGACACCCCGCCGGCGTCGGCGCGTCGCGCCCACTCGAGCACGAGCGATCGATCGGCACCCGCGAGCATCGTCGGCAGGCCGATACCGACCCTCATTGCCGGCGCTCGGTCACCACGGCGAACCGCCTCGGCCGTTGCTGCGTTCGAACACGGTGCCGACGATCGACGTCGCACCGCCGAGGTTGTTGAACTGTTCTTCCGACGCCTTGGCGGCCGAGGTGTATTCGGCCGGCCCGCCGACCGCGCTGACGAAGCCGTCCATCGCCCTGAACCATTCGAGAGCGACGCCGTCGATCTCCGATAGCGGCAACCCGGCCGCCTCGGCCGCGACGCGCGATTGTCCAAGGTTGGCGTGCAGTTGCCGGTAACCGGTGAGGCCCGGTGTCGTCGTCGCGATCTTCGTGTGCTGCTTCGCCCAGAAGTCGCAGAACGCTTCGTGGGTCGTGTCACCGGCGCGACGCATGCAATAGAACAGTTGCACCGGTCCGCCGCCGTCGAGGATCACCAGATCAGTACCGGCGACGGCACTCGACCGTTCACGATCGATCAGTGAGCCGAGCCGTTCACCCACACCTTCGACGCAGCGTGCGAGCTCGTCGAGCCCGTGCGGCGCCGGGCACGAGACCTCGATCACCGCCGAGAAGCCACCGAGCTTGACGCCGTTGGCGAGGCCGCGTTCGAGTATCAGGTCGTAGGGCGGCGGCGGCGTCGCTCCCGAGGACGGCACGCGCGCTGCGACCCGGTAGGTCGCGTCGGCGACGGTCGACTTGGCCAACGCCGCTTTCGCCTCGCGGCCCA
>DATLFA010000078.1:0-21633 GCA_035525225.1 Acidimicrobiales bacterium | reverse complement strand
GCCGACTCCGGCTGCGAGCGCGCCTGCGGCTGCGCCGACTCCGGCTGCGAGCGCGCCTGCGGCTGCGCCAACCGCGCCGCCGAGCGCGCCGACTCCGGCTGCGAGCGCGCCTGCGGCTCCGCCGACACCCACTCCACCGATTCCACCGCGACCCGATGCCTCCGCGCTCGTCGCGCCGTTGCACCAACCAGCCGCGCCGACCCCAGCACCGCGGCCCGTGTCTGCGCCGGTGCCGCCGAGCGCGCCACCGGTGTCGCCGACCCCGCCGTCGGCGTCAGCTACCCCGCCCCCGATCCCGCCGGGTGCGCCCCTGCAGGCGGCCGCAGTGCCCGACGCGCCCGACATCATCCGGCGACCTCCGCCGGTGTTGCCGGCGAATCTGAAGAAGACGAAGCCGGGCGATCTCATCTGCGATCGCTGCGGTGAGATCAATACGTCGAATCGAAAGTTCTGTGCGCGCTGCGGGCAGCCGATCGAAGGCGGCGGGCTCGAACCCACGAAGAAGAAGGGGGGGGCGAAGACCTTCGGTGGACTCACGGCGGGTGCGCTGCTGTTGCGTCGGGTCGCCCCCCTCGTCGTCATCGGGCTCACGCTCTTGTACGTGGCGGCGCCCGGAGCGCGTGGCTGGATGAATGATCGCAAAGAGGCCTTGATCGACATCGTCGACCCGCCGAAGACACTGAGTGTGTCGCCGCCGCAAACGCAAGGGTCCACCGAAGCAGAAGGCCATTCGTCTACGAGTGCGGTCGATCTCAACCCACTGACATACTGGCAGTCACAGCCGCAGGATCAGCAGCCGTCGTTGACGATGGCATTCGGTGTGCCCGTGCACCTGAGCGAAGTGATTGTCCGCAACGGCGCGCTCAACGCCGACAACGATTATCGATTCTTCCGCCGGGCGCGGCAGGTTGTTGCCATCATGGAGTTCGTCGACGGCACCCAGAAGCAGCGCGAACTCACATTCGGCGACAGCCGCATCGCCACCATCGGCGGTGTGAGTGTGATCGATGGTCAACACGTGAAGCTGGACACCGGTAAACCCGTTACTCGACTGCAGCTCGTAGTCGTGTCGTCTTACGACGCGCCGCCCGATTCGCCCCTTGCAATCACCGAGATCGAGTTCTTCACCGAGAAGGGTTAGGAAGCGCGCGATGGGTCAGCCAGCGGCAAAGATGAACGACAGTGTCGTGGGCGTCGACATCCACATCGTGTTGGTTCCTTCGCCCGGTGGGCCGGTGCCGACTCCAGGTCCGCACCCCTTCAGCGGCATGATCACCGGTGCCTGTTCGACCAACGTCCTGATCGAGGGTCAACCGGCAGCGATGGTGGGCAGCACGGCCACGAACACGTCGCCCCACCTACCGATCCCACCCGCCGGCACCTTTCAGATGCCACCGACCAACACTGGCACCGTGATGGGGCCGGGTAGCCCCACTGTGTTGATCAACAACCAGCCCGCGGCGCACGTCGGTGACCCGGTGCAAACGTGCAACGATCCTGCGCCCGCGCCCACGTGCAACATCGTCGGTGCCTCGACGGTACTCATTGCCTGAACGTCAGTCCGGGAAGTCCTACTTCGCCGCGGCGGTTGCGATCGCGTCGCCGCGAGAGCCGTTGTGGTCGATGCCCAGCTTTTGCTGCACATCGAGATAGGCCTGGCGCGCCCGCTGTGCTGACGCCAGTGATCCGCTTCGTTCGAACGCCGAGGTCAATAGGCGCCACGCACGGTCTGCGCACGGATCGAGCACGACCGCGCGCTCGCATGCCGTGATGACGTCGGCATGGCGATCGTTCGCCAAGGCGATCTCTGCGGCCGCGATAGCGGCATTGACGGCCTCGTGACGTGAGCGATCACGATGAGCGACGATCCATTCGCTCGGGCCCTCCTCGGTGAGGAGGTCGTCGGTGTACAACGACAGGGCCTGCGCGTAGCCGTCGTAGGCGCGTGCACTGTCACCGCTGGCACGGGCCTTGTGCGCGGACTGTAGCGCCGTCTGGAATTCTGTCGTGTCCCACGTGGTGCCGGGAGGGGTGACGAGTCGGTAGGAGTCGGATTCGCGCTCGATCGTGAACGCGAACGGCTCGAGTACCTGGCGCGCGGCCGATACGGCAGTGTGCAAGTTGGAGCGACCCGAGTCGAAACCGGCGTTGGGCCAGAGCGCGTCGAGTACCGCCTCGCGATGCACGAGCTTGCCCGAGTTGAGCGCGAGGAATCGTACGAGCGAGCGCACTCGCGGTCGCAGGGACTTGAGGTCGATCACGTCGTCACCGGCGAGAAGTTCGAATGATCCGAACAATTGCACACGGTGCGCGGCGACCGGCGGTACCGACAACGTGCCCTCGATGGTCAACACGTCGACCCGGCGAATGAAGCCCGACGGTTCCATTGCGCAATTGCGCAATAGTGCGAGGCCTCGCTCGGAGCCCTCGATGAGGTCGAGCGCGCAGACCGCGAGAGCGCGTGGACCGGCGACTTGCAAGGCCCGCGCTCGCCGTTCGGCCACGGTGGCGCATTTGGTGGCCTCGGCGCGACCCGACCGAGCATGGCCGATCGCGAGGAGCGACTGTGCCCACGACACGAGTACCGGTGCGTTGAGGCGGTGAAAGCGTTCGATCACTTCGGTGATCGTCGTCTCGTAGATCTGGTCGCCCGTCTTGACCGCGTGCCAGGCGTTGAAGAACAGCGCAAGCGCACCACCCCACTCGTCACCGTCGCTGTCGCACATCGCCCATACGGGCTCGTCGCCGTCGAGTACGCCGGTCCGGTTGGTGAGCGCGAGTGCTGCGCGCGCGAGCCGAGCGAGCCATGCGACTTCGACTCGTTCGGCGGCTTCTTCTGCGAGATCGATCTGGTGGGCTTCAGTGCTACCCGCGCCCAGAACGAGTGCGATCGCATACGCGAGTTGCGCGCCGGCGAGCAGCGCCGGACCGGCATCGGGGTCGGACGCGGCCGCCGCCAGTTGCCGGGTGGCCTGCGCGAGATCGCCCGCGAGGAGCGATGTCACACCAGCGCCGAGCGTTGCGCCGGGTTCGTCGAGCGGGCAATCGTCGAAGGCGCGCGCGGGATCGCGCTGCGTCGCCAAGCGCAAGCGCCCGTGCCAGTCGTCGGTGAGGACGGCGCGTGGCTCGAGCCATGTTGCCAACATCGCGCGCTCGCGCCGGCACGCACCGACGAGATCGGGCGCATCGACGACGTGTTCCAATTCGCGATAGGTCTCGAATGCCTCCGCCAGCTTGCCCGCCGAGACTTTGGCCCGCGCACGGCAGAGCAAAAGCCAAGGGTCACTGGCCACCAGCGCCGGCGGCAAGGTGTCGAGCCATGCCCATGACGCACCGACCGATGGTGCACGGGCGCCGACGATGCGAGCGACGGACTGCCATGCCTCGGCGCGCCCGAAACAGCGCAGCGCTTCTGCGGTCCAACCGTGCGATTCGAGCAGCTCGCCGGCGCGAATGAGATGGCGCCGCCCGGCGCGGTCGTCGCGATCGAGGAGCCTCGCCTCGAGGTGTGAACGCAGCACCTCGTGGTAGTGGTACGCGCAGCCGGTGTCGTCGAGGGGCGTCGTCAACAAGTCGAGTGCCTCGAGTTCGCGCAAGAGCGCGTCGGAATCCCTGCGTTCGAGCAACTCGTCGGACAGCTGGGGAGTGACGATACCGAGCACACTCGTGCTGATTAGGAACTCGCGTAGTTCTGGACGCAACGTGTCGAGAATGTTGCGAGTCAGATAGTCGCGCATCGGCCACGTTCTCGTGCTCAACACGTCGACCAGCCGGCGTTGCTCGATGGGCGTCTTGCCGCGCGCGGCGAGCTGGTAGAGGCGCAGACCCGCCGGCCAACCTCGCACTCGTCGCGTCAAACGCGCCAGTTCTTCGGGAG
This sequence comes from Acidimicrobiales bacterium, assembly GCA_035525225.1. Taxonomy (GTDB): domain Bacteria; phylum Actinomycetota; class Acidimicrobiia; order Acidimicrobiales; family WLNW01; genus DATLFA01. The sequence continues at coordinate 17,756 of DATLFA010000078.1, read as the reverse complement.
GGATACGCAGGCCGTAGAGCTCGCGGAAAAGCGCTTCGGTCTCCCATGTCCGAAATCGGAGGTCGTCGCTCGTGATGTGGAGGACGTCGCCGTCGAGGAGCAGCCGGCTCACGTCGACGTCAGGTTGCGACCTTGTCGCGACCGCGACGCTGAATGCCGGCGGGAGATGCACGAGCAGTTCGGTGAAGGCCGCCTCGGCGGGAGTGCCGCGCAACGTGTGCAGATCGTCGACGAGCAGCGCGGCGCGCGGCGGTGCGCACTCTTCGATGGCCAGCGCCATTTCGACCGGATCGTCCCAGTTCTTGGGAAATCCGGGCAGACAGGGCGCTAGTGCAGTAGCGAGGCACTCCAAGAAGCGCGACGTCGACGCGTCGGAGACATCGGCGCGATACCACGCCACGGGGTCGGCGGAGCGCGCGACGAACTGTGCCAGCGCGGTGGTCTTGCCGCATCCGGCAGCCGCCACGACCAACGTCAGCTTGTGGGCCCAGATCTCATCGAAGAGGACGTTGATGCGGGCCCGGGGCAGCGTTCGTGCGTGGGGCACCCGCATACGGGGCGCGAGCGGATTGCCGGCTCGGGACACGGTTGCGTCGTTGCCATCCGGGTGCACATCTGACATCGATCACCAGGGGTCTCGCTGTGTCGCGGCCATGGCCCGCGCCGCCCTCGGAGCGTAGCGCGACGGCCGACGCGGGTGCCGGGGAGTTGAGCGAGCAGCCCTGGCGCACGATGACCACCAACCGACGCTGGTGAGGCAGTAGCTTGACCACCGTGAAAAACTCCACGCTCTCCGGCAGCCCGCGGCGTATCCGTCGGATACCGCTCGCTTGTCTCGTCACCGCATTGGCGCTGGTCGTTGCCGCATGCGGCGGCGACGACGCAAGCTCGACCGTGACATTGCCACCGTTGGGTTCGTCGCCCATCACCACACGCTCGACAACCGGTACGACTGGCGGCGGCGGCGCGACGACGTCACCGGCGACCACGGCGCTCGACAGGGCATGCGACTCGCGTCCGGGGGTCAAGTGCATCAACATCCGATCAATTGCCATCGCGGGCCAGGCGATCACGATCGAGTGGGATGCACTGAACTTCACGCCGTCGCTGCAGGGCTTCCACGCGCATTTCTTCTGGGACACGATCTCGCCCAAGCAGGCCGGCACCAACGCGGCGAAGTTCGGGGCCACGGTCGGTACGTGGGAACTCACCGACAAGCAACCATTCCGCAGTGAGAACGAACTTCGCGTCGCCAACCGGCCGGCCGCAGCCAAGCAGGTTTGCGTTACGGTCGCCGACAACGCACATGCGTTGGTCGATCCAGAGGTCTTCGACTGCATCGCGCTACCCGCCTGAGCCTCGAGTCCACCCGATGCCGTCGTCGCTGAAGGTCGGCGCGTTGGTGCAGAACTTCGCCGGCTTCCCCGACACCGGGCGTAGCGCTCGGGCGTGCATCGACTTTGCGGTGCACGCCGAGCACGCCGGGTTCGACTCGGCCTGGGTCACCGATCACATCGTGTTGCCACGCGAACGTCGGGCGTTGTATCCGCACAACGAGACCGGCACGTTCCCGTACTCGTGGCAGCAGGACATTCACGATCCGATCGTGATGCTCAGCGCGCTGGCACAGGCGACGCGGCGCGTCGAGCTCGGAGTGGCCGTGTTGGTGATCCCGTATCGCCATCCGCTGACCGCGGCCAAGATGCTCGCCACCGCCGATCAGTTGGCCGAGGGGCGAATCATCCTGGGGGCCGGTGTCGGGTGGCTGCAGGACGAGTTCACGGCGCTCGGGTTGTCCGAAGACGTGTTCGCACACCGGGGGTCGGTCACCGAGGACTACTTGCAGGCGATGCGCGAAGCGTGGACCGCCGACGGCGCGGCGTCGTACGAAGGGGACTACGTGCGCTTCCGCGATGTCGGCACCTACCCCCGGCCGGCACGGAGGCCGCACCTACCGGTCTGGATCGGCGGCAAAGGCGACCGCGCGTTGCGACGCGCAGCGCGGCTCGGCGACGGCTACCTTGCGATCTCGGCCGACCCGACGATGTTGCGCGCCGAGGTGTCACGGCTGCACTCCTTCGCCACCGACATCGGCAGGGATCCGGCCGAGCTCACGGTCGCGCTGATCGACGGCATCGTGGTGACGCCGTCACCGCTCGGTGCCGCGCGCTCGCCGCTGCACGGAACCGCGGAACAGATCGTCGAGGGGATGCGCGCATTCGAAGAGGCGGGATTGCAGCACCTCGTCGCTGGTGTGCGTTCTGCCGGCGACGCGAGCTTTGCTGCTTCGATCAGCGCGCTCGACATCGTCGCCGCCGATGTCCTACCGCAGCTGATCTAGATCGACGACGCACACCGCCCGTTGCTCGGTCGGCCTATTCGTACGGTGGCTCGACGCATCCGGAGGTGCCGCCGGTCGGCGTCGTCGGGGGACCAGCGCTGCGCGGTGCACTGAAACCGGCGCCCGGGTCGTCGGTGGTGAAGTAGCGCGTGACCGCCCGCGCGATCGCAACCGCCGAGTCCTCGCGGAACGCATCGGTTGCCACGAGCGCGGCCTCTCTCGGGTTGGACAGATACGCGATCTCGAGCAACGCCGCCGGTACACCTGTGGTGCGCCGCAGCACTCCGTAGAAGTCGGGGCCGGTACGGCCCTCGCGAAACATCGCACCGGCGCCGGCTGCGCTGTACCACTGAATCGGATGCACGCGGAGCGAGTTGGTCACGTCTTCCCATAGCAGCCCGGCCAAGCGGCGGGAATTCTCGTCGAGCTGTTGGTAGAAGACTTCGGTCCCCGGGTCAGAAGCGAGCGATGCGCCGCCCGAGTTGTGGTGGATCGATATAAGCAGCTTGGCCGCGCTGTTGAGTGCGAGTTCGCCGCGCACCACGAATGGCACGTAGTAGTCGAACTCTCGCGTGAGCACGACGTCGAGGCCTTCGCGTTCGAGGTGTGCACGCGCGCGCTGCGCGACATCGAGGTTGACGTCGCTCTCGCGGATGCCGTTTTGCACCGCACCCGGGTCTGATCCGCCGTGACCGGGGTCGAGCACGACGTGCACGCGGTCGTAGCGCCGACCCGGACCGGCATAGTGGCTTTCGATGCCGCAGACCGTGCGAACACGAAGCCGCCCGTCGTCTTCGACAGCGAGAACCGGCAGCACGACACCGGTCGGCGTCACGATGACGCTCGGGCGCTTGCTCGGGAGTTCGGCCAACGATGCCAGACCGAGCGGCGGGCGGACCGTCGCCGAAGGCGTCGTCGTTGGCGGCGCCGTGCTCGCAGCAATGGTCGTCGACGTCGTCGACGTCGCCGGCTCGTCGCCACGCGCCGCCGCGCGCTCGGCCGGCGAGTCCAGCGATTCTTCGGTCGCGTGCGCCGAGCACGACGTCGCGACCGCAATGGCCAGACCTGCTGCGAGCCCGCGAACCCTCATGCAGGACCGCCCGCGATGTCGATGCACTGGCCGCTGATGTGGCGGCTGCCGTCGGCGACGAGAAACGCGACGACATCGGCAACATCGTCTGGCTGCCCGACGCGGCGCAGGGGATTCGCGGCGGCCGCATTGGCGAGCTGTTGCCGGCGAAACTCTGTGAGCTCGATACCCTCGCGTGCGGCCGTTTCTCGTTCCTGGATGCTGACGCGGTTCGTGGCGATGGTGCCGGGGTTGACGGCGTTGATCCGGATACCGTGCGGTCCCAGCTCGAGCGCCAAGACTCGGGTCAGCATGTCGAGAGCGGCTTTCGAGCAGCAATACGGCGCGCTGCCGGCGGTCGGTTTGTGCGACGCCAGCGACGAGACGTTCACGATGCGTCCTTTGATGCCGGTTTCGATCATTGTGCGGGCCGCGGCGCGACAAGTCAGCATGGGTCCCCGCACGTTGACCGCGTTGACGTGATCCCAAGCTTCGACCGCGAGGTTGATCACCTCGACCTGCTCCGGATAGGTGAACGCCCGCGCCGTGTTGGCCAAGACATCGACGCGCCCGAACTCGTCGACGGCTCGACCGATCAAGTACTCGACGTCGGACGCGTTCGCGAGATCGCAAAAAACGGGCAGCGCCCGCCGGCCGAGTTGGGCGATCTCGTCCGCGACGCTCGCCAGGCCGGCCCAGTTCGCCGCTCGCTCGTCGTCGCCGACACGATCGTCCGGACGTTGAAAGTCGGAGATGACCACGTCGTATCCGTCCTGCGCGAGGCGGACTGCGACGGCTCGACCGATCGAGCGCATGCCTCCGGCGCCGGTGACGATCGCAACCTCGGTGCTGTGCATAGGGCGTGTATACCACCGCCTATGCGAGAAGCGCGCGAGCACCTTCCCACAGGTTCGTGACGATTTCGGCGGCGGGAAGGGCGAGCGTCATCGCGGCCGATTGCCCGGCCCACGCCTGCATTCGGTCGATGTCGTTGGTCTTGGCGCCTGCATCGCGAAGTGCCTGGGTGAGACCGCGTTGCACCGGATACGGCGCGGGCGCGGGAGCATCGCCGGCGGATGCCGCGCGCGCATAGGCCGTCGCGATGGTGCGGCCTGCGCGACCGGAGAACGCGCGAGTCACCAGCGTGTCTTCGGGCAGTGTCCGGCCGAGTGCGTCGGCCCACGCGGAGGCGATGTTCGCCTCGGGACAGCGGAGGAACCCCGTGCCGATCTGCACCGCGGCAGCGCCGAGGACCAGTGCGGCGGCGACACCTCTCGGATCGGTGATGCCGCCGGTTGCGATCACCGGCACCCGAACGGCATCGACGACTGACGGCACGAGCGAGAACAATCCGACGAGATTCTGCTCGGCGCGCGAAGCGTCGAAGGCGCCGCGATGCCCGCCGGCTTCCATGCCCTGGGCGATGATCGCGTCGGCGCCCGCGCCCTCCGCTTGCCTCGCTTCTGTGACAGTCGTGGCGGTGGCGAACCAACGAATGCCCGCGGCCTTCATGCGATCCACAATCGACGGTGCAAAGAGGCCCATGATCGACGAGATGATGAGCGGGCGGACCTCGAGCATCGCGTCGCATTGCGCGCCGAAGTCGAGCGGTGTCACGTCGCCCGCCTCGGCTGCGACGGCGACGCCCCATCGGCCGAGGAAATCACGGACCGCACGCTCGGCGTCGGCGTCGCGCCGTGGAGGCGGATCGGGGACCCACACGTTGAGCTGGAACGAGCCCTTGCTCTGCGCGCGGAACTCTTCCGCCCATGTGTGGATGGCGGGCGGCGGCATCAATAACACGCCACAGGCACCGAGCCCGCCCGCGTTGGCGACCGCTATGGACAGCGACACGGGGCACGCGCCCGCCATCGGCGCCAGCAGAATCGGCACCCGGAGGTCGTAGCTCTCGCAGAAGGTCTCGACCCGCTTCGTGAGCTCTTCCATGAGGCCAGTATTTCAGCGCTGGTGACGCGGTGCCGTGACGTCGCCTTCTGGGTGAGGCGTGATGATTCCACCGAACGGATCGTGTAGGTCGCTGATTGCCGGGGTACCGAAACCACCTGACACGAGAGAAACGAGGCACCATGCAACGTACGACTGATGTATGGATCTTCCAGACAAAGGGTGTGCCGATCGACGATCTGATTGGCTACGACGTCGAAGCGAGAGACGGCAGCATCGGCAAGATCGACCGCGCGACAGCGGAGACGGACCGGCACTTCGTCGTCGTCGACACTGGCTTTTGGATCTTCGGCAAGAAGCGACTCGTTCCCGCGGGCATGATCGAGCGTGTGGACAAGGAACAGGGCAAAGTCTTTGTCGCCATGACGAAGGACCAAGTCAAGAGCGCACCCGATTTCGACGAACTCCAACACACCACTTACGACGAGACGTACTACGACCAGGTCGGCGGTTACTACGGCGGGTTCCGAAGCTGGTAGACGCGATATCGCGGCCCCTGCTCATCTCGAGCAGGGGCCGCTACGCGTTCGCCAACGGCTCGCAGGACTTCGACGCGCCCCGACCGGCTTGGTCTGAAACCCGGCAGTGGGCAAACAGCCGTAAATTTGTTTCGTTGCGCTGGTTGCGGGGTAGCTACGCCATCGCGCGTCAAGAAGCGGCGCAGATTGGCGGCCCCCGTGCGGTTGGCCCTGGACATCCAAGCGGTCACAGAGGCGCGGCGGTTCGCCCGCGAGTGGGCGGTTGCGCATGCAGTCCCGCCCCCCGTGGTCGACGACATCGAACTTGTCGTGTCCGAACTCGTCACCAATGCGGTTCGCCATGGTGCTCCGCCGATCGAACTCGACTTGGTCGAGGACTCCGGCGGTGCCATCAGATGCGAGGTGTATGACGCCTCCGCCGATGTCCCCCGCATGAAGGCCGCCCCTGACCACCTCGGCGGGTTCGGATTGCGCATCGTCGACAGCCGAACGACGTCTTGGGGGAGTTCCCCCGTCGCCGAGGGCAAGAAGGTGTGGTTCGAGCTGAATCTCTTGCCGTACCGGTAGCGCGGTACGTGCCGCGCGCCGATTACGCTGGTCAGCACCAGTCAGACGCTCGGGGGTGCCGTGGCAACCATTGGCGACGCGACCACCTTGCCGTGGGTCGACGAGATTGCCGGCTCGTTCCCTCAGCACGACTTCGTGGCGTACCATCGCCGCGAGCTGCCCGGTCTCATCGAACGTAACGGGCACCTTGTCGACGGCGATCTGAGCGGCGCGGCGCCGCTGGCCTTTCGACTCGCCGACGGTCTGACATTCACGTACGTCGCGACCGAAGAGTCGATGCGCGTCGTCGACGGTGATTGCGCCGCCGAAACCTTGGTCGAGATCACCGCGCAGGGTTTCTCCGACTTCGTCAACGAACTACTCACAGCGAGCGGCGCGATCAACACCGGCCGCGCTCGACTCGTTCGTGGTTCGATCGCGGGTTTCAAACGGTGGGAGCCATCGCTACAAGCGCTGTGGTCGGGCCGGAAGATCTTCGGTCCTGCCGTTGCTGCCGCGGCGTTGGTCGACCGCGACGGATTGCCGCTCGATCTGAAGCGTTCGTTCACCGTCGATGACTCCGAAGAAGATCTCCGCGACTACTTCATGACCGCCGGTTATCTGCACCTCCGCAACGTCTTCACGCCGGATGAAGTCGCCTTGCTGGGCGCCGAGGTCGAACGGTGTCGCGACAACACGACGCCCGGCGACGGGTTTTCCTGGTGGTCCGTCGACTCCACCGGACGTGAGGTCGTCACTCGCATCAACTACCTCGACCGGTTCTCCGATGTGCTGGCGGCGTTCTCGCACGACGTTCGGCTCGCGCGGTTCGCGCGGCTCGCCGGTGCGGACCTACGAGTCTGTGACGATCGCCTCGATGGACCGATGGTGTTCATCAAGAATCCCAACGTCGTGAAGGGCAACGGCGATCTCGAGTGGCACGTCGACGACGGAGTCGGTGGACATCCGGTGATGTGCCCGCTGATCCAAGCAGGCGTGCAACTCGACCGGGCCAACGCCGAGAACGGGCAACTGCTCGTTCTCGCCGGATCACACCGCTACCCGAAGCACTGGCTCACGCGCGGTCAAGAAGGCGACCTTCCCGTCGTAGCCCTCGACACCGAGCCCGGCGACCTCACCCTCCACTACGGCGACACGATGCACACCACGCCGCCACCGCTGTCGGACGATGCGGGACGGCGAGTGCTCTACTACAAGTTCGCCGAACCGAAGACCTTCGAGTGGATACCAGCCGGCTGCCACTACAACGACGTGCTGTTCCGACCCGATCCGAACGGTCGCATCGCCGCCCGCGCGACCAGCTGGGACTGACCCCTCGCGGGGCGCGGACTGGCGACGTTCAATCGAAACGGAGGCGACGCTCGATGACGTCGCGCGCCGTCCGTTCGATGCTGCACCCGTCCTCTGCGGCCTGGTCACGGATCAGTGCAAACGCCTCCGGTATGGGGCAATCTGCTTGCACCGCCACCATGCCCGTGGCCTGGTGCACGCGCAGGCCGTAGAGCAAACACGTGTCCTCGATGAACGTGGCGTCCGTGTTTGCGGTATCTGTCTGGTCAGTGAACACGCGCGCTCCTCTACGAGCTCATCGCGGCAAGGTCCGGGCCACAGAGTTGCTGCAAGCTATCGGCCCGTTTCACGATCGACAAGTGGGCAATTCGTCCTATGTGTGATCTTTGTGGGATGGCGCGCGAGCTCCTCACCCAAAGGGTGGTGGGTGACTTCGCTCAAACCACAGTGACCGGGGGCATTTCCGTGACAGGCTCGTGTCTCGGGTTCGGTTCCTGCAGGACCGGCAATGGACGCAGTTCGATCACCGACACTTGACACGGGCCGAGGTAGAGCGAGATGGAGCTGTTGGAAGCGATGCGGACGTGTCGGGCGATCCGCCGTTACCGTCCCGACGTCATACCGGATGAGGTGCTACGAGCGTGCCTGCAAGCGGCGGTGTACGCACCCTCGGGATCGAATCAGCAGAAGTGGCGATTCTGCGTGTTGAAGTCCGATGCCGCGCGTCAATTGCTGGGCGAGACGTACAAGAACGGCTGGGCAAACTACGCGAGCCAGATGAAGCTCGAGAAGCCTGACCCGCAGGACAGCTCGCGTCGAGCGCGCTTCACGCGGAGCATGTTCGAGCTCGTGGACAGCTTCGAGCACATCCCTGCGTATGTGCTCTGTTGCGCGGAGCGAACTCCGTTCATGGAAGAGTTGTACACGGGAGCGTCCATCTATCCGGCGATGCAGAATTTCATCCTGGCCGCTCGGTCCCACGGATTGGGCACGGTGGTCACCACCTGGTATCGGCAGTGCGAGCCCGAGCTCCGCGAACTCGTAGGGGTTCCCGAGGGTTGGGTCATCGCCGCGCTGCTCCCCGTCGGATATCCGAAGGGATCTCACGGCCCGGTTCGGCGCCGACCCGTCGAGGAGATGGTGTGCATCGACCGTTGGGATTCGATGCTGCCCTCGGAGATGTGAGCGATATTCGAGAGCGTTATTTGGCTCGCAGCGGGGTGCAGCATCACCTTGCTCACGGTGTTCGTGAAGACCCGACCGGCAGGAACGCGAAGAGATCAATCGGGCGAGACGCTGCCAACATTTTGCGCCGGCTGTCCCGGGTTCCATCGCCGCCGCCGCTGAGAATGCTGATAACGAGCACGATGATGCCCACGAAGCCACCGCCGCCACCGATCGCTAAGGGCAGTCCACCTCGGCCCCGACGGTCCGACACCTGCCTCGGCTGCGCGAAGAGGCCCCGCCCCCTGTGGATGTTAGAGCAGAGCCTCTTCGGTTTTTATCGACACGTCTCTAGACACGGTGCTCGGTACCCGGGCAATGGTCGCATAAGACATTGTTGGCGGAGAGGCCGGTGGCACCCGTGCAGTGTTACAGCGTTAAGAAGGTTCGTCGGTGCGCGTTAGACTTTCAAGCAGCCGTCGCGGAATTCTTTCAGTCGCTTGGCGACCACTCCCAGGCGACGCGTGCACCAGAATTTGCTGAGGAACACCGCCAACGGGCGTCGAAGGAGCGCGCTTACGCCATGGTCCGCCAGGTTAGTGAGTTCACTGCGGCGCCAGGGCAACCGGTCACATGAAGTTTGGCTGAAAAGTTGGTAACGGGCAGGGCAACGGCGACGATCCAACGTATGCCCATAGACAACCGGGGTCCGGCGTGGTCCTCGAAAATCCTGCGCCGGGCCCCCTACCAACTGCCCTCTCGGGCCAGAACGCCGGAGCATGGTCACCGAGGAAGATCTCAGCTACTACTACCACGTGGTCGAGACGCTGTGGCACGGCGGCACCAACCCCACCCTCGAACGGATTCGGAATCGCATACGTCCGACGGAGCGCGACAGTTCGCACCTCGTTGAAGGACTTGCAACGTTGGTCGCTCGCAAGTGGCTCAAAGTCCAGCAGGTTCCCCTTAGCGTCTGGCAACCCGAAACGGTCTACGAAACGTGGTACGTCCCCATTCGGGAACACGGTCTAGACACCCATTAGTTGGAGTCTGCCTTCGATGCGAATCAAATGGATGGAGCTGTGGCGGAACATGTCGACGACGGCGGATGGGACCACGAACCTCTTCGGCGTATGAGATCACCGACTAGGGCATGACCATACTGCGAGACTGGAGCGCCGAGTTCGGGTCGTTTGGCGCGGTAGCTGAGAGCTTTCCCGAGGGTTGGGACGGCTGTGCGATTCGTCCGCTGCGCTTCGAGTTCACCGCTGCCAGAGAAGGTCACTACTCGCTCGAGTTTCAACTGGGCGCGGGCGAGCCGAGCGCATGCGTCTACAGCTAGGCGTGGAATGGGACCTGCGGTCCACCCGGGTGGTGCAAGCGCAGTGGCTTCTCCACGTCTTGAAACGGTCTGCTCGAGCGTCGCAACATCTTCGCGCGATTGCGTCTTGCACGGTTCGTGTGGCGAAAAGAGGGGTACAGCTGTGCTCATGTTCGCCGTCGCTTTCATCTGGATATTCGCCGCCACCGTGCTTTTGGCGTTGGGCCTCGAAGAACATTGGCGCCGCCCACACCCAAAAGATTGAGTTCAACATCCATGCGGCTCGTGCTAGCCCTCGTTTGCGTGTTTGGTGTTTTCGTGGCGGCCCGTCGGTGCGTGGGCCGCGAGAAGGCCGCGAAGCGGTACATCTGGGCTCTACGAGCATCCCTTGCCGACAAGGTGTCCCCGAACACGGGCACCGGATCCGGCAGGCGGTCAGGAAACTAGAACGGGCGCCCGTAGGCCGGAGAGGTCTACGAGCGCCCGTGACACCAACGTTGTTGTGACGTTCCGTTGTGTGCCGCCGGAGGTCCGTTACCCGGCTCAGTCCGGGCCAAACGCGATCACAGATAATCGACGGCCGCTCTTCGTCGGCGGTGATACCGCATCTTCGTTCGGTTTGTCCAGTGGGCGGTCGGGTATCGAGGCAATCTTCGTCCCCTAAGGAGCGCGAATGGTGACCACCATTAGAGACATCATGACGACCAATCCCATCGTCTATCCCGCCTCGGCAACGATCGCGGAAGCGGCGCAAGGGATGAGGGAATTCGATATCGGTGACGTGTTGGTTGAAGTGGACGGCACCGTCCGAGGAATTGTCACTGATCGTGACATCGTCATTCGAGCGGTCGCCGATAGCTGTGCCCCTGATGCGGTGACCGTCGGCGAAATCTGCAGCGAAGTGGTCGTTACCTTGGCTCCGTCCGACAGCGTCGACAGGGCGACCCAACTCATGCGCGATCATGCTCTACGGCGCGTGCCGGTCATCGAAGACGGCACCGCAATCGGCATCGTCACGCTGGGCGATCTCGCGATCGTACGAGATGGCCGTTCGGCGCTCGCCGCCATCAGCGCGTCGCCGCCAAACGACTAACGCAAGATCTTTCAGCGTCCAGTCCTCAAGTGCGTGAACGTCTGTTGATCCTGCCGATCATCGGCGTGTTAGACAACCAACGCGCTACACAGCTAACAGAGCAGTTGCTGAGCGGGATCCGCACAAATCGAGCGAAAGTTGTCGTGATCGACATCACCGGCGTGCCCGAGGTCGACACGTCCGTCGCGAATCATCTCGTGGAGGCCGTGGACGCGTCGCGGCTGATGGGCGCGAGCGTGATCATCACCGGCCTGTCGTCAGAGAAACCCCCCTCGGCCAGCCACCGAGACGATCCCTCCAGTCTCCGCCGATGGCTGAACCATCTGGGAAATACCGCCGCGGCACAACGAACGCGAACAGCGACTGGACAGCGTCATCGAAGGTCCCGCGTCCGTTACCGCCGACGCCCACTGTAATCGCGCCTCCTCACACGCGACCCCTGCTGCGTCCGAGTTCCCAATCAAGCGGTACGACACGCTGACCGTGAAAGAAATTACCGGCAAGCTCGATCGACTCCGCGATCACCGTTCAATCCGAACCGTGTTGGATTACGAGGCGAAGAACAAGGCGCGCAAGGGTGTCGCCGCAGCAGGAGAAGCACGACTCAAGCGACTCTGACCTTCCCCCGGTTCCGGAGGTTCCATCGCCGGAACGTCCGCAATCATCCGCTACACATTCCCCGACACCTTGACGTAGATCGGGAAAGGCGCTCAAGAAGCCGTAGGGGGAACCGATAGTGCACGATGTTGCTGTCCCGCAATGCGCGCAGGGGTCGGACGGTTCCGGCGTGGGCGCTGCGGCTGGGTCCGCCCCGTCTTGAGTCGGACCGCTCGCGGCGCATGGCGCGTGTCGGCGGCGTCGCGGCGGTGGCGTCGCTGCTGACCTATTTGGTGTGGCGGGTTGCGTGGACGTTGCCTCTCGGTGGATGGAACCGGTCGGTGGCGTGGACGCTGGTGGCATTCGAGGCGTTGCCGCTGACAGGCTTGATCATCAAGGCGATCACGTTGTGGAGCGTCGACACCGAAGCGCCGCAACCGTGCACCGAAGCCCCTCTCGGGATGCGGGTGGTGGTGTTGATTCCGACGTTCAACGAGCCCGTGGAGGTGATCGCGCCGACGGTCGCGGCGGCCTGCGCGTTGCAACCGGCGCACGAGACATGGGTCCTCGACGACGGTGACCGCTACTGGGTGGCGGAGATGTGCGAGTCGTTCGGCGCGCGCTATGTCAACCGGTCGGTGCATGATCACGCCAAGGCCGGCAACTTGAACCACGCGCTCGATGTTCTGCGGGCCGAGGATGAACGCGGAGTCGGGGGCGCAGACATCATTGCGGTGCTCGATTGCGACCACGTCCCGCTGCCCACGTTTTTGACTGCGACGTTGGGTTGGTTCGCCGATGACGACATCGCCTTGGTGCAAGGCCCGCAAAGCTTCTACAACGCGGGGGCGTTCGACGATGACGGCGTCAGCGGCGAGCAAGGCTTGTTCTTCAACGTGTTGATGCCGGCACGCCAACACTCCGGCGCCGGCCCGTTCTGGTGCGGGTCTACGTCGCTACTGCGCGTCAAAGCGTTGCAACAGGTCGGCGGAGTCGCCACCGAAACAATTACCGAGGACATGCACACCACGCTCAAGTTGATACGCCTCGGCTGGAAAACGGCGTATCACCATCAAACACTCGCCGTCGGTCTCGCACCATCGACGCCCGGCCAATATCTCCTGCAGCGGCGACGCTGGGGCATGGGCGCCATGCAAATTCTCGTACGAGAACGGCTCTGGGCGGCGAAGCGGTGGATGTCATGGCGCAACTTCCACGAATACCTAAACGGCACGCTGTGGTGGCTCGAGGGCCTCGCCACCCTCGTCGCGTTCATCGTTCCCATCACCGTGATGCTCAGCGGCGCCGAGACGTCGACCGCGGCGCCGTTGACCTTCACCGTCGCGTTCCTCGCCATGTTCGTCACTCGGCTATGGGGTTCGAAACGACTCATGCGCGGCGAGATTCAATGGCCGACCGCGTTCGCATTACGCATCTTTCGCGTACCCGTCGGCCTCGCCTGTCTGTGGTGGCTCGTCGCCCGCAAAACACTCACCTTCGAAGTCACTCCCAAAGGAGGCGCCGATCAACGCCACCGCGGCCGCGCCCCCCGCGTGCTGTGGGTACTCATGGCTGGCGTCGGCTCCGTCCTCGCCTACGCCAGCGCCGGCCTCGCCGGCTGGGTGCCATGGCGCACCAGCGCCGCCTCCACTTTCGCCTCCGGCGCTTGGCTCGCCCTCGCCGGCATCGTCCTCGTCAGCGGCACACTGAGAATCCGCGCCGCCGAATACGCAACCTCGCGGCGCAACGCCCACCGCATCCCACTCCGCACCAAAGTCACCGTCGACGATAGAGAAGGCGAACTCGTCGATATCTCGGTCGGAGGAGCAGCCGTCACCTTCCAACCCGGCGTCCTACCATCCCACGGCCTCGTCCAGTTCCAACTCCCCGGTGCAGCCCCACTCAAAATGGAAATGGTCACCATGCGCCAACGCGCCACCGACCACGAACTCGCATCGCTCAAACTCGCAGACGACGACTGGAACGGCTACCGAACCATGTCACTCTGGCTCTTCCACACCCCACCCGACCTCCCCGCGCTCCCGCCCGGCTTCCCCGCCATCGCCACCACCCGCCGCGCGTAGAGACCGCCACAAGATCGGCAGACATGGTCGTGGTCGGACCACTTTCGCTGGGCTCCGAGGATCAACAGGACGCGCATTAGTGAGCGCATCGACAACCCGTCGTATGGTCCGATCGCAGTTACCGAGGTCGTTAATGTCTGCTTAACGCTTGCAGCGGAGATCCCGGGCAGCCACCCCGGACACTCGACCAACACCGCTGACCGATCGATCAACAACATACGCTGCTCGATCAACCACATACGCTTCGTTCGACCTCACCAACGTCACGTTTGCCGATGCCGCAGGCGTGCGCGCGCTGCTCTGCCTCAAACATGGTGTACCGGCGGAGCGCGCCGTCACCATAAGTCCACCGCTGGAGCGGGTCTTGAAGCTCGCCGATGCCTATGAGGATCCTGTCGATGCGCGTCCATGACAGCCGCAGTACCTATACGTCGACGATGGCCCATCATCGTGAGCGGGCGCTGACCACACGCCACGCGTCGGCAACGCCCTCGCGCAAATCGGTGGTCCAGTCCTGGCATACCTCGCTCGCGATTTCTATCGCCCGCTGCTCCGCAGCGTCTGTTTCCTTCTGTGTGACTCTTCGGCGTGGCAGCGCGTCGGCCTGCATGAGGCGCACTTCCCAGTCAGCGCCTATACGCCGACGCAGGAAATCACGGGCGTCTTTAACCTCGTGCATGGGCGCCTCACACTGCCCCTCATACCCTCACATTGCCCTCATCCTGTGGTCCGGCTTACCCAGGCGCTACTAGACCTAACCATTACTCCGTGACGCCGCTCGTCGGAATTCTCCAGGTGTGCTCATGGTCAAGCGCCCAAAGGCTCCGAAATCGGAGACGTCCGTCTGCTGCACGACGCGCAGAGCGCGATCTGGACAGTGCGCCGAACCCGACAAACCGCCAGCGCGGCACCATGCGCATGAGCATTCTTGCGGCGAGTTTTCGGACGCTCCAGCACGATATAGGCGAGTACGCTACGACGGGTGTTTGGGCCGGTGGGTTATCGGCTCTGTTGATCGTCGCTGGAGTAGGGGATTGGGTGGTCGCCGCCGAGTTCGCTGATGCGTTCGTTGAGTGCGACAGCGAGTAGGTCGCGATCGGATTCTGTCGGTACGAGCGCCTGGTACAGGATGGCCTCGATTTCCAGCTCGTTGCTCATGCCTCCGATTGCGAAGTACCGCCACCATAGTTCTGACACCGACAGGCCTACCTCGCGTCGTGCCTTTTCGAGCGGATCTATCGCGTCGCCCACGGCGCGGCCTAGGGCTGCCGGCGGTCGTGACCCATCGACGCCACCAGTCGTGTTGAGTATTCCAGGACTGTGATCTCAGCGGCGCGGGCGGCGCTGTGCAGCGATGCGGTTGCGGCATCTGCGCTCAGGTCGTCGCGGGCCATGAGGATTCCTTGCGCTTGATGGATCAACTGACGCGCCCTCAACGCGTCGACAAACCGTTGCTTTGCGTTCTCCTCTGTCACGTCGGCGTCAGCGGAAGTCAAGATCTCTGATGCCTGGTCGGCGAACAGCGCCGCCAGCTTTTGTTCATGGGTTCCGAAGGCCCGCTCTTTGGAGGAGTAGATGTTCAGCGCGCCCTGCGGTCGTTCTCTCGTCATCAGAGGTGAGGACAAGATGCTGTGGATGCCTTGTTCGAGAGCGAGTGGCACGAATTTGGGCCATCTCGTTTCGTCGGCGAGCGATTCGATGTAGAACCAGCGGCCTTCGGATTTTGCGTCGAGGCAAGGCCCTTCACCGGTGTCGTACTGGTGGTGGTCCATCGCCAACACGGCGTCGTTGCTTGCGGCCACCGTCATGAGGTGACCGTGTCGTTCTAGTGTCACGCTGACACCGTCGGCGTTGTCGACGGTTGCGTCGGCCAGAGTGGTGACGAGCCGCAGTGCGGCGTCGACCACATCGGTACTCGAGCGCGACCGACCCGTCGACGCCGCTGCTGCGGCCACGTTTGCCTGGTCGTTGCGGGCAGCGGGCGCGGCGTCGGGTTGTTCTTCCGGCCCGAGCGACGGATTCGTCATTGCTGGCACCTCGCATATGCCGACCCGGGTTGTTGCGCATTGTTCGAGACCGGCTCGCTGACGAGAACAGCGTCGCAGATCGCCGACGCGGATTCGATATGCAATGACCCCACGAATCGACGCGCAACCCTGATGCTGGCGGGAAACGGGTCGTGTGCGAGCCGGTGGAGCGAGGTTTCAATCAAAGCAATCAAGGCAACCTCGATCTGGCAATTTGGCGCCGTGCGCAAAGCTCCCAATGGCCCTTGATTCTAGCATCGGGGCGAAGCCGGCTCTCCGATAGCACGCCGTGCTGCTTGCTGTGCTCCGGGATAGTGGAGCAACGGCGCGAGTTCCATCGGGCCGGCGGGCCTCCACCTGCGGCGACAGCACGAACTGCCAGGCCAGGAAACCGACGATGGACGATTTGCGCAACATGCTCAGCTACGTGGTCCATTGCCCGTGACCACTCGCCGTGGTCAGTGCAGGGAGCTGGGGGCAGCACCTTGCGATGTCGCGACGCTGAAAGCATTTCGCTCTAGGAGCGCTCGCTGGTCACGGATTGGTCACACAAAATCGCGGCACCCCTAGCGTCGCGAACGTACGCGCTAGTCCACCATTAGTCCTCAACCTCCGGGGATCTCACACAGGGTGTTATCCACAGCCAACTGGATAACCCTTGCTGGACGCTAAAATCGCTGATCTCAGACGGCATTTTGGACCATCACTCCAAGTGGTCGGTGATGAGCCGGCCGATAGGCGGGGAATTGGCTCGGCCGATTCGATGACCAGCGACGACGGTTCCGCATGCCAGTTGGCCAGGGAAAACGACACCTCGCCAGTGCGCAACGTTCGCATGAGTTCTCGATGGCCTGTGTCAAGAGTGTGTCACGCTCGGTCGGTGGGGGCCGCTGCGGTCCCGGCCTGACGGCGGCATTTGCAGCGCCACAGGTGCACCAGCAGCGGAAGCCAGCACACAAGCCCGGCCGCAACCCACCAGCCCTCGGTTGTCACAGCCGAGAACTGTAGATGAGTAACCGTGGGATACTAGGGGCGAGGGCGCGACGAGGCTCGACTTGGAGCACTCGGCAGCGCCACCGAGGGAACATCGATGATGTCCGGCAAGGTCCATGCCGTATGCATGACATGCGGGCCGGTCGAAGTGCTCAGCGCCGACGTCACCGTGTTCGCATGCGTCGAGTACGAAGAGAACAGGTTCGGGTTCATCTGCCCTACGTGCGCGAAGTGGAACGTGAAAGACGCCGCCCCCGAAGTCGTCACGCTGCTGCTGCGCGCCGGCGCTTGCGTCGACAAGTGGCACCCGCCCGACGGGCAACAGCGCGGACCCATCACCGACGCCGAGGTCGCCGCATTCCGCGCTGCGCTCGACACGTGGACGAGCGACTGATCCTCGACGAAGCAGCGAAGGCTGCCGCGTGTACGAGTGGCGACCGGCCCATCAGCTACTGCCGTGAGTACCCACCACGACGGCACCACTGACAAACCGGCCGGCACTCGACGCGATCGACGCAGCGACGACACCCGAACCTCGAGCCCGCCAAAACGTCGTCGGTCTGCTCCCAGACCCTGAACCTGCCCCCTTCTTGCGACTTCACCGCCGAGAAGGGAATGGCTATGTCACCTCAAAACGGGTTCACCATCGAAGTGCGTGACGGCCGCGTATTTGTGTCGGGGGAGCTGGACATGGCCTGCGCTCCGGCGATGTCCGAGTCGATTCTGCGACTCGAGGCTGCCGCGGAGGGGCAAGTTGCGCTCGATC
>DATLFA010000069.1:0-12406 GCA_035525225.1 Acidimicrobiales bacterium | reverse complement strand
TCACCACCGGCAATCCGTCGCGTTCGGCGAGCCACTCGCGATTCGATTCGTGCACGGCGTCGCGGCCATCGAAGCGGTTCAACATCACCGTGATCGCGAGGGGAGCCAACGCACCGACGCACAGCCGCACCGCATTGATCGCACCAAGACCGGCGTCGGCCACGAGCACGACACGGTCGGGTGCGAGTGCGTGTACGAACGCCGCGCTGTCGCCGTCGTCGGCCAGCGGTGAACGGACACCCCCGACGGTCTCGACCACCCCGACCTCTGCATCCCCTCGCCACGTCAGTTCGTCGAGGAGATCATGTAGTGCGATCGGCGCGAGGCCCAGTCGCTGCGCCGCAATCGGCGGTGCCATCGCAAGCGGGTACCAGCGATGGACCGGGCACACGGTGGTCGGCGCTTCACCGGTCGCCGCGCCAAGCAGGTGGGCGTCGGTCGTGGCGGTGCCCTGTTCGAACGACTGCACCGGCTTGCGCGCCGACACGCGGCAACCCATGGACCGGAACTGCGCCAGCATCTCGGCCGCGAGCCACGTCTTACCGGCATCGGTGGTGACGCCGGCAACCGCAACGGTGATCGCCGGACGCCCCGTCACGGGCCCCGCAGTTGCGCGCTAGCCGGGTCGAGCAATGCCAGCGCGGCGACGAGCCGATCGACCATTGCGTCGGAGTGCGCCGCGGAAAGAGCGACGCGCAAGCGGCTCGTCCCCGCGGGCACGGTCGGTGGTCGGATGGCCGGCACGAGCAGACCCTGCTGCAGGAGTGACGCGGCGGCGGCGACGGCCGCCAATTCGTCGCCCAACACGACCGGCACGATCGGCGACGGGTGCCCCGCGCGCACTCGCCCGATGTGGGCGCGGAGCCGCTGTCGCAATGCGTCACCTTGGTCGCTGCGACATATCGCCAGCGCGGCCAGAGCAGCAGCGGTGTCCGCCGGAGTGGGCGCGGTCGTGAAGATGAACGGTCGCGAGCGGTTGACGATCAAGTCGATGAGATCCGTCGCGCCCGCGACGAAACCTCCGAGCGCTCCCAACGTCTTCGACATGGTGCCGACGCGCAGCAGCGCGAGACCCTCGAGGCCCGCGGGCATCTCGGGACCGAGGACGGCATGAGCCTCGTCGACGATCAACAACGCATCGTGCGCGACGCAGAGACCCGCCAGCTCGTCGACGCGAGCGACATCACCGTCCATCGAAAAGACGGTGTCGGTGACGACGATGCGCCGGCCACTGCTGGCGGCGAGCGCGCTCGCACAGGCGTCGAGGTCGCTGTGCGGGTACACGACGACGCGCGATCGCGAGAGTCGACACCCGTCGATGATCGACGCATGGTTCAACTCGTCGCTCATGACCGTTACGTCAGGGCCACCGAGTGCGCTCAGGACACCGAGGTTCGCCGCGTAGCCGGTGGGAAAGAGCAACGCTCTGTCGCACCTACGCCACTCTGCAATCGCCTGTTCGAGGTCGTGATGGATGGGCCGGCTCCCCACGATGAGGCGAGCCGACCCCGCACCGCTACCCCATCGATCGAGTGCTTCGTGGGCTGCCGCGATGACAGTCGGGTGCATCGTCAGGCCGAGATAGTCGTTCGAAGCGAATGCGATGACCGCCCGGCCGTCGACCGTTGCTTCGGGACCCCGTGCATCGAGTGGACGCACCTGACGCCAGCGACCCGCTTCACGGACCTTCGCCAATTCGCCATCGGTCCAGTGCGCCCAAGTCACAAGGACACGTCTAACAGATCGGTCGATCAGTGTCCCAGCCGGATGGGTATACGGTGGGCCGCAATGAACGCAGCGGTGTCGACGTCGCGCGCGGCGCGCCGTCGATGGCGGTGGGTTCTGCTGTCGACGGGTCTCGGGTCATGGCTCGTAACGGCCAGTTTGAGCACGATCAATGTCGCGTTCCCGGAATTGCAGGAACGCTTCTCCGGCTATTCGTTGCGGACACTGTCCTGGGTGGTCACCAGCTACACGATCGCCTTCGGAGCGCTGCTCATCCCCTCTGGACGCATCGCCGATCGCTACGGACGCCGGCTGGTCTTCAACTACGGTCTTGCGCTTTTCGCGGCGGGCGCGCTGTTGTCCGCGGTGTCTCCGTCCCTGGGCCTTTTGATCACCGGTCGGGTGCTACAAGGAGTCGGCGGCGCGGTAATCGTGCCGGCATCGCTCGGGCTCCTTCTCGAAGTGAGTGAGGATCGCGATCGGTTGCGTTCGGTCACCCTCTGGTCGGTGTCGAACACCGTGGGTGGTGCGTCGGGCCCGACACTCGGTGCACTCGTGGTCAATGCCGGTGGGTGGCGCGGCACGTTCTTCTTCGGCGCGGTCGCTGCCGCCATCACATGGCTGATCGGGCGGAAGCATCTGCCCCGCAGCGGCCCGGGCAGCGAGGACGCCGCCATCGATGTGTTCGGCGTCCTTCTCACCGCATTCGCAATGGCCGCGATCACGCTCGCGGTGGCCGAAGGCAACAATTGGGGTTGGACGTCGCGTTCGGTCGTCGGCCTGTTTGTTGCCGCCATGGCCGCTCTGCTCGCTCTCGTGAGGCGTTCGCAGAGGCATCCCCAGCCCATCTTGCCGCTCGATCTGTTCCGGCATCGCATGTTCTCGGTGTCGATCGTCGCCCTCGCCGTCTTTGGCATCGCAGGCGGCGGCATGCAGTTGCTCAACGTGCTCTTCCTGCGCAACGTATGGGACTATTCGGCGTTGCAAGCCGGCATTGCGGTGACACCCGCTCCGGCGTTCGCCACACTCTGCGCACCATTCAGCGGCCGCCTGGGCGAACGCTTCGGCGCTCGCGCCGTCGCAGTGCCAGGTGCGATCGTGCTCGCGATCGGTGTCGGTTGGTATCTCGTTGCCCTCGACGCGTCACCGAGCTACTGGGCCGCATTCTTTCCCGCGTCAGCCATCACCGGCATCGGTGTGTCGATGATCTTCCCGATGCTCTCTGCGGCCGCAGTGCAAGACGCCGACGCGCCGCGACTCTCGTTGGCGAGTGGTACCGCCCGAACGGCGAATCAACTGGGCACAGCGATCGGCATCTCGTTGTTGTTCGCCGCGCTCGGCGACGCGCCCGATGCGCTCTCTCACTTTCACGATGGTTGGCGGCTGCTGTTGGTCACGACGGCGCTGGCCGGGCTCATCGCGACAGGGCTGTCACCGCACCGCCGCGAGCGCGGCGCGCCGTGGACACGACGATGAGCAACACCAACACACAGCCGGTCACCAACACCGACTCGGTTATGAAGCTCGCCGCCAGGATCACCGCAACCGCGATGGGCACCGAACCCGCGCGCACGAAACCCGGTGCTTTGTACCGGGCATGTAGCACCCACACACTCACGAGATAGACCGACACGGGCACGCTGACGGCGAGTGCCGCCCCTGTCGCAGACAACACGCCGTGGTCCGCGGCCTGGTCGACCGCCGCCGCGAGGCCCGCACCCACCGCGGCGGCGCTCGCAAAGACCACGAGGTGCCCGTAGCCCCACACGAACGCGCCCCACCGACGGTCGGCGAAATCGGCGCGGGCACTGCCGACCACTATGTCGGTGGGTAGATCGAAATAGATCCACCACATCGAGAACACGATCAAGAGACCACCGGCGGCGACCGAAGCTAGATCGGCCAGCGACTCTCCGGCGTCGAGTGAGGACTGGATAGCGAGAGATGCTGCGAGAACCGATTCACCGAGCACGATGATCGTGAACAACCCGTACCGTTCGACGATGTGGCCCGGATGCCACGGCGTGACGCCATGGCGCTCGGCCCAGACAGGCACGAGCAACTCGAGCGGGACGAGCACGGCCCAGCCCATCAGGCGTATCGAGTCGGGCAACAGGAGCAGGCCCATCCAGCCCAGTTGGCACGCGGCAACGCCGATGGCGTAGCGCATGGCGGATGGGCGACCTTCTCGGTGTTGGATCGCGGCGCGGATCCATAGCGAAACCAGCGCGACGCGCATCACGGAATACCCGACCGTCGTGACGGCGAAATCGCGATCATCGAACGCGCGCGGAACCCCTGCAGCGAGGATGAGCGCACCGAGGATCTGCACCAGAACGCCAATGCGATAACCGATGTCGTCGTTGTCGTACGCCGACGCGAACCACGTGAAGTTCATCCACGCCCACCAGATGGCGAAGAACACGAAGGGGAAGGCACTCACGGCGTCGGCGGTGTGGCCCTCGACCAGTGCATGATGCAGGCTCGAGCCTGCCTGTGCCACGGCAACCACGAAGCAGAGGTCGAAGAACAACTCGAGCGGCGTCGCAGCCCGGTGTGCCTCTTCGGGGTCGCGCGGACCCATGGTGCGCCAGCCGATGCCGTTCTTGCGCGGAGTGTCGACGGACTGCGTCACGACCCTCGCCTCCGCAACCGTCAGCGAAACTCACGACAGAACGCACGGATGTCGGCCACCAGAGCGTCGGGCTGTTCCATCGCGGCGAAATGGCCGCCGCGCTCCATCTGCGTCCAGCGGCGTAGGTCGTATTTGCGCTCTACCGCGCTGCGAGGAACCTGCATCACCTCGCGCGGAAACATGGCTACCGCAGTGGGGGCGTCGACGCGCTCGGGCCGCATAGCGACCGGCGGTTGGGCACGGTGCTCGTAGTAGTAGTGCATCGACGGGCGGATCGTTTGTGTGATCCAGTAGATCATCACGTTGGTCAGCAGCTCGTCCTTGGTGAAGCACGACTCGATGTCGCCATTGCAGTCACTCCACGCGAACCATTTCTCGACGATCCACGCGAGGAGACCCACGGGCGAGTCGTTGAGGCCGACACCGAGTGTCTGTGGACGCGTGCCCTGGATGGCGATGTAGCCCCCTTCGCGCGCCAAGAAGGTCATTTGGTCACGTTGGAATCGCAGTTCGTCTGCGCTGATGTCCTCACCCGCACCGACGATGCCGGTCGCCATGTTGAGATGAACACCGATGATCGACGGGCGGTGGCGTCGCCCGAGACCGGCCGAGACGAATGCCCCGCGGTCGCCTCCCTGCGTAACGAAGCCGCGGTCGAATCCGAGGACATCGGTCATCAGCGCGTGCATGACGTCGGCGCATTCGTCGGCCCCGAAACCGACGGCGAGAGGCGCATCGGAGAACCCGTGGCCCGGCAACGACGGCACGATGACCTCGAACGCGTCGCGCGGATCGCCGCCATACGCGCCCGGGTCGGCAAGCATCGGCGCGATCTTGTACATCTCGAAGAACGACCCGGGCCAACCGTGCAACAGCAGCAACGGCATCGGATCTGGACCGCGGCCGACACAACGGCCGAAGTGCACGTGCTTCCCATCGATCGTGGTCAACCATCCGGGCAGCTGCTCGTTCAGCATGCGCTCTTGCGCGCGCCAGTCGTATTCGTCGAGCCAGTACGCCGCCAACGCGTCCAGGTAGTCGGTATCGGCTCCGAGCGACCAACCGGTGCCGGCAACGGTCGCGGGCCAGCGGGTACGGCGGATGCGAGCGTGCAGCTCGTCGATGACGGTGTCAGCGACGTTGATGGGGAAGGGACGCATCATCGCGCAACGATAGATGATGCGAATGGTGCGTCAGGTCGACAGCTTCTTGGTCAACCGGGGCGAGGCGCGGGCGTCGCGTCGGCCGCTCGTTGCGTATCGTGCAGTGAGGACGCCCGGCGAGCACAGGCCCAAACCCGGTTCAGGCGGACCAATGGTTAGGCCGCCCGCCAGCCGGGGATGAACCGCCAGCACGAAATCTCCCTGCTACAGGTCCCGAGAGCGGAAGGCTGCGCGATGAGCACCGAGGTCGAACATCATGAAGAAAGCGAAAAGGAGCGAGTAGATCGCGAGTTGGGCGAACTCTTGGAAGAAGTACGGGTAGCGATCCCCGGGGCGGAGGTTCTGTTCGCCTTCCTACTCGGCGTGGCGTTCACCCAGCGGCTCGGCGAGGCCACCTCGATGCAGCGGAACGTGTATTTCGCCACGCTCTTGTGCACTGCCGCCGCAACGGCCTTGTTGATCGCGCCTTCGGCGTATCACCGTATTGGGTTTCGTGAAGTCGACAAAGCACAAATGCTGTTCACCGCCACGCGCATGATGATCGGAAGTCTCGTGCTTCTCCTGTTCGCGGTCAGTGGCGCCGTCTTCCTCGTGGGCGACATTCTCTACTCGTCGCGGACCGCTGCGGTCGCGGGCGCGCTGATCGCCGGCTGGTTCGTCGCGTTCTGGTTCGCGTTGCCCCTACTGCGACGCGCGCGGGAAGCTTAGGTACGGCCTTGGGCGCAGTAGATCGGTAGCGGCTGATGGCGAACGAACCACGATTCATTGCGGCGCATCCATTCCAAGACGACGTCTTGTCGTTGCCCGTCGCTGATCTCGACGGCACCTCCGATTGGTACACGACGCACTTCGGCATGACGGAGGTCGAGCGGACCTATCAACCTGTGTCCCGCGTGATTCTCGAGCGAGACGACGCACGAATCGGGTTCGCGGTCAACGGAGGAGACGCGACCCAGGATGGCGCGGCAATTCTCGTGACGAACATTCAAAGGATCAGAGACGAGCTCGAGTCAAGCGGAGTCGCCGTTGCAAACTGGCGTGTTGACGAGCGTGACGGCCAACAACTTCAAGTCTTCTTCGTCGTCGCGCCGGACGGCTTGTGCTACTACTTTCACGAACCGATCAGCCCGTGAGCCCGTCACTGCTCACGCGGGTGGGGCCGCTCCGCGTGCGGCGCGCTGGCGCCTGGGCAGATCGGCCATAGGTCACGGTGTCACAGCTCGTTACATTTCGACGTTCGTTGTAACGCTCGCCAACCGCGTGACGATCTGTGGGGTACGTCAGCAAACCTGGGGCCCGGCGTGGTCCTCGAACATCCTGCGCCGGGCCCCCTTATTCCGTCGCGCGAGCGAGGTTGCGATCGCAGTGAAGGAAGCAACCGGCTGGCTGGGGACTTCCGACGCAGCGAACTACCTCGGGTTGCGTGCGGCGACGCTGTACCGGCTGATTGATGAAGGCCGCTTGCCGGCCTTTCGGATGGGCCGCGTGATCCGCATCAAGGTCAGCGATCTCGAGGCGTTCATCGTCTCGGCACGGATCGCACCGGGCACGCTCTCGCGTCCGCATCCGCGGCGCGACCTCGACGACGTCGGCTAGCCAATCGGTCTAGCCGCAGAGGTCGGCCGCGCCGCAAAGCATTTACGTGAAGATCACGATGACCAGACCGAATCAGCCAACCGCCACGTGTAGGTGCTTCATGCCGTTGATGAAAACACGGCGAAACGATGACCAGCGACTTCTAGCCATTTTCTTGGTTGACCTGCACCGTTGCCCGCTCGTCACTTCTCACTAGAACGCACCGCTACGCGACATCTTGTGTCACGGCTGTGTCACCGGTCGTGCAAGACTGCGCGCCAATGGAAGCTGGGTGGCACGCCGATCCGACAGGGGAGTTCGAGCAGCGCTACTTCGATGGCGCGCAGTGGACCGACCATGTGGCCCGAGCCGTCCGGCCACCCGCTGCGCAGCCCGAGACCGCTCCGCTGAACGCTCGAGTATGGCCTGCCCTGGTACTCGCCGGCGGCGCGCTCGCAGCGGTCGCTGCGTTCATGCCGTGGGCGAAGCTATCGGCGGGACTCTTCTCGGCCTCCAAGGACGGCATCGACGGCGACGGGCAGATCACTGCGCTCGTCGGCGTCGGCTGCGCTCTGCTCGGCTTCTTCTCGATCGCGCGTTCTGTCCCGTTGACGAGAGGCGGAGGCATACTCAGTTTGGTGTTCGGCCTCGTGATCGGCGGCATCGGCGTCTACGACTTCGCCGACGTGTCCAGCGAGGGCGACCTCATCCAACCTGCGAGCGGCCTGTATTTGACGATCGTCGCTGGCGCGCTCGTGATCGCCGGCGCGATCGGCGCGCTCAAGAACAGGGCTTAAGACGCGAGAAGCCGCGCCCCCATTAGAGGGCGGGGCGCGGCTCTTGCACGCGGTGGGGGCCGCTACGCGTCTAGCCTGCGGCCCTGACCGACCAGCCTGAGCCAGTAACCGAAACGGCCAACATCACGGAACTCGATGACGTGATGATGAGCGGCAAAGGCATCGCTCTCACCCCGGAACAAGCGGAGAAGTTCAAAGACGGATGTCGGCAAATCCTCCAATCGGTCGAAGCCGATGGCACCGAGGCAGCGGCCAAGTTCATCGCTGACCTCGAGCGACTAGCGACCCGAGTCGAGCGGGACCGTTGGGTTCCGGCCTGGCTTATGGAGCGCTTCGTTTGGTGGGCCACTCAGGCCGGACAGGTTGCACTGGCAGCCGATCGGGTCATCGAATTGATCAAGGACTTGGGGTAAGAGCGCCGCGCGATGCGATCTTGCCGAGTAGCCGTCGTTCTTTCTGCGACGTGCCGCCCCAGTTGCCGGACTCGTCCCGCTCGACCGCCACGCCAAACACTCGACCCGGACGAGACACATCGCGCAGATGGACTTCGCGGGCTCCGCAGCGCCGCCCTGCTTCGGGAAGAAGTTCACCTTTGGGTACTCACGGCACAAACCGTCTTTCGCCCATGCCGCCTTGCGGTAAATCTCGAGCAGCAGATCCCGCGCGACATACACCGCTTCCGGGCTGCACCAGCCAGGGAGGTTGACCGAAGCGAGCGCCATCGCCCGAAGAAACTAGCCCGAAAGGGGTACGCGAAGGAGCCCTGCCCGAGGACCAACTCCAGCAGGGCTCCTATCGCGGTGCATATCCGCCCGAAGTGGCAGTTACCCGCGCGTCCGAGACTGAAACCGGAAATCAGAGAAGCCCTGCCAGTCTTCGGAGGATCCGGCAGCGCTTCACCCCTTTTGAACGTTAGGGGCATCGGAGCGATACCCGCACGGCTACTGTGAAACGCCGGACCGGTGACAAGGTGCCGCGGCGGTTCACGCTGAGCACAATCGCGAAGAACCCCTCGTGCTCGCTTGCTCTTTAGCGCATGTCAGGAACAACAGTGGAAGACTTTGCGCAACAGAATCTAGGGGGAGATACCTATGCCGTTTGCGTTGGTGAGTAACGTCCGCATCGAAAACGTCGACACCGCGGGCAAGGCGCTGCAAAGTCAAGTCATTCCGAATGTGAAGCAAGCCCCCGGGTTCGTCAGCGGGGTTTGGGCCGCCGACCGAGACAACGGTCGCGGTGTCGGGATCGTGGTCTTTGAATCCCGCGAGCAGGCCGAGGCGATGTTGCAACGTCTGGAGTCCGGCGAGATGAGACGTCCGCCGGGAGTCACGGCGGAGAGCGCCTTTGTCTATGAGGTGCAAGGCCAGGCGTAGTTTGCGCGCCCCTGCGCCGCTCAAGAAGTGACCGCGGAAAGAGGGCCCACCGGTTTCCGACCACAGTCACCGGCGGGCCCCTTCCCCTTCGGACCCTTTGGTGGGTTCGGCAGTCCCGGTAGCCGTGTTCGCTGCCGACCAAACCTCGTGAACAGAGGCGGCGCGCGGGCAGGGGGGACCGGCGCGACGCCTCTGCGAACTTGGGCGCAGGCCGGCGCTCAGGAGAGCGGAAAACGTGCTGGCCTTCGCTGCCGACTCTCACGGCACGCGTTAACGCCCAGAACTAGGCCGACGTCTTGTCGAGCAGCAAACGAGACGCGGTCTCGACGGTCGCTTCACTACCGGTCTGCCAGTAGGCGTAGAGGCCGCGTGCGCCGATCGGGCGACGGTTCGAACCGAGCAGATGCGGCACCGTCTCGACACGCATCGAGCCGGGCTTGTCGACGATCACGAACTGGAGAAATCACCGATGATGATCTCCGGGTCGAGCGCCGTGGTCGTCACCGTCGACGGCGCATCATCATCCTCGACAACCGGACGATTCAAAATCCGATCCGACACAGCCTGCGTCATATCACCGGTGAACGACGACGACACCGCAGTACCCAACCGTTTGATCGCCAACGAATACCGCGGGTTCGTGAGACCGTTCCACGTCGTGCCCTCGGTGAGGGTGACCACTCTGCTGATTTCGCGCAGCGGGTTCGTCCAGCCACTGCTCGACGAGATGATCGTCGGATCGAGGTGCGTCGGGACGAGGAAACCGCCGTTCGTGTTGGAACCGACCGACATCGACGTACGTACTGCGTTGCCTCGATTATCCAACGCCACGTGTAGGTGCTTCATGCCGTTGATGAAAACGCGCACTCGCGGGACCTGCGGCGACGCGGCGGTCGTAGCGGCTGACCAGGCAGGATAGCTAACGTCACCTGACATCGCCTGACGTCGCTTTCCCTCGTCTTGTGTCCCGCTCGTGTCCCGAGATCGCCATCGCCGCGATCGTACGGGCGCCGCCGAACGTCAAGCGGATGTACGGCCCTCGGTCGCCTTCGCGAAGGGGGTCGTTCGGCTCTACCGAACGACGCTCCATCTGTTCCACCCTTGCGAATTACGGCGGTCTCCTCAGTCCGTCCTCAACAAAACGATTGCTAAGTCAGCGTGATCCAGCGAGTCCATGTCGAGGTGAGTCCGTCCGAGATCCGAGTACGGACACCGATTGCCAATATCCCACCCTTCATTGCATCCCCACTGCTCGTGTTGGCAGGTGTGTCGATGCTCCTGTCTTCTGAGCCTTCCGTCCACCCTAACGTCTTTGTGGACGCACTCATGTACGTGCTGGGGGTGGGTAGCGTCGTTCTTGGAGTGTGGGCGTTGGTGAGCACGGTACGCGCTCATGTCTCGTTGACGACTGACGTGCTGTCCGAGCATGGAGACCTAAGACGACGCAAGTTCGCTGCGATGGAGATCACGCACTTCTTCGTCGATCGCACACCGCATGTGGTGCCGTGGTTCTCGATCTGGGTTCGGTTCTCGTCAGGCGACGTGCGCGCCCTTGAACAAGTTCGAGTCCTTGAATTTCGGCGGGGCCAGGGGTTCGAAGCACTGCAACGAGCCGCGACCGCAATGAATCAGCGGCTTGCCGAGCAACGATGAGCAACAGTGGGTCCTGAAAGTGCGGACTGCTAACCGATGGTCCCTCTCGCGGCAGCGCTGATTGCGATGGGGTTCACCTGCCTTTACTTCGCCTTTCTCGGATGGTTCGGGAGCGCGAACCGCTATCAGTCGAAGGAGCCTGACGATTCGCGGAATCGTCAGATCTCTGACCGGCGAGATGAGTTCGCGCCCTTAGCGGCAAGGAGATACACCGATCTGTTCGACCGCCTACGACCGCCGCTGGTGGTCATTGGAGTCGGGTCGTGCGGCGTGGGTTCGGTGCTGCTACTGGTCGCCCTGCGGGCCGGTTGAAAGGAGCGCGTTCAAGAGAATTCGAGCGGCCAGTCGGATCAGATGACTTCGTTGACGAGGGCGACATCGGTGTCAAAGTATCCACGCGACCTTGGCCTCGGTGCCGGCCTTCGCCAATCTGAGGCGACGGGCCTCACTGTCGACCGAGTCGACTTCCTCCGTCGGACGCTGACCGTCGACCGCCAGCTCGTGATGCGCAACGCGGGCCCTGTTGCCTTTGGGCCGCCCAAGACGACACGGTCGCGGCGCGTCGTACCCCTCGCCGATCCCGTGGTCAACGCGCTCGCGGCGCACGTGGAACGCCACGGCACCGGCGAGCAAGGTCTGCTGCTGCACGAGGATGGTTCGCCGGTGCGCCGGCATCGATTCGGCGTTATCTGGCGCGACCTGCGCGCGTCGGCAGAGCTCCCGAAAGCTCGGTTTCACGACACGCGCCACACGTACGCGTCGACGTTGCTTTCGGGTGGTGTGTCGGTCGCGGCTACAGCGGAGTACCTCGGGCACTCCCCCGCGATGTTGCTGTCGGTGTACGCGCATCTCATGCCGGCGGACCACGACCGGGCGCGCGCCGTGGTCGAGCGGGCGTTCACACGAGGCGCCGTGTGTCCCGCTCGTGTCCCTGACGTGGCCTCAGGTAGCGCAGCGACGCTGTGACCTGCGCAATCAGCCCACCGCCACGTGTAGGTGCTTCATGCCGTTGATGAAGTTCGAGCGCACGCGCTGCGGCGGCGCGGTCAACTTCATGGACGACAGTATCGGCCGAAGGGTCTCGAACGTCACGACGCTCTCGAGGCGCGCGAGGTGCGACCCGAGGCAGAAGTGCGGGCCGCCGCCACCCAGCGCAACGTGAGGATTCGGGCTGCGTCCGATGTCGAACTCATCCGCACGGTCGAACGCCTCGTCATCATGGTTCGCCGACACCATCCACAGCGTGAGGCGATCCCCGGCATTGATCGTCTTGCCTGCCACTTCGACAGTGCGAGTGCACCAGCGCGAGTGATGTAGCACCGGCGTCACCCACCGCAGGAGCTCTTCGACCATCGTCGCGGCGTCGACCTCCCCGTCGACGAAACGGCGCAGCTGATCGGGATGCTCGAGCAACACCAGCAACGCTTGCGCGATCAGGTTGCGGGTGGTCTCGGTGCCGCCGAGTAGGTAGTTGACGGCGAAGCC
>DATLFA010000063.1:0-69579 GCA_035525225.1 Acidimicrobiales bacterium | reverse complement strand
ACCGAGCCGGCAAGCCGAGCCAACCGGCAAACCGGCAGGCCGAAGCCGACCAGCACACCGGCACCAACTGGTGAACTGAGGCCGCCGCAACGTGATAACCCTCAGCATCGCCACAGCAGACGCTTTTCAGCACCCTGTTAGAAGCGCCCCGAAAACGCACCGCGCGGTGACTGCAACGCTCGTACTCGACCGGTGAGGCCCGGCGACGGGCAACACCGGCCAATCGGCGGCACTACCCTTCGCTTCGGACTTGCCCATGGAGACGGTCGTCAACAACCACCCGTCCTTCTTCTGCCCCTATCTGAAGTTGCAGCGCGCGCACGAGTTCGCGGACTTCTGGATCGGCCCGCGTGATCAGTTCGAGGGCGACTGGAAGTGGCAGTGTGTTGGAACCGGTGCGGGGTGACGTGCGTAACGTAGACGTTACGGCTACCCTCAGTGGCATGGCAGCGACACAGACCGGCGCAGAGCGCTACTTCGCTCGTCGCCTCAAGGATCCTGAGTACCGCCAGGCGTACGAGGAGGCACGTCACCGAATCGCGCAGATCGATGCGGTGATCCGCGTCTTTGATGCACGTCGCGAGGAACTGCATCTCACGAAGGCCGAGTTGGCTCGACGGGCTGGAGTGAAGCCGGAGGCGATCCGCCGTCTCTTCTCGGCGGAGAGGCCGAACCCCACGCTCACGACCATGGTGGCGCTCGCCGGAGCTCTCGACCTGGAGATCCTGCCCACCCCCCGCCGAGGTGCTTCCACTACTCGAGCACGGTCCGCCGCTTCTGGAACTCGGCGCCGTAGCCCATGACCCGCCGGTAGTCCCTCGGGTGAGCCGGCGTGCGCGGAGGCTTCGACAATCCGTCGATGCACACGATGCTCGATCCCCCGAGATCCTTAGCGTCGCGCTCCAAGACGCAGAAGAGCCGGTGGTTCATACCGCCACCCTGGACTCGAACCTCGAAGTAGCCGGCCATGTCGTCGTGCATCGCCTCCCACTTGCCGCCGCCCGAGAAGGAAGGCGGCGGCGCTGTTGCGACAGCGTCGAGGACCGCGTGGATCTCTGCCGCGACCTTCGCGGGGATCGAGTCGAGGAACTCCATCGCCGGCACAGTGCGCCCAGCGTCGTCAGCCTCGTCGCGCTGAAAGAAGTGGATGCTCCACGGCTTCGAAGGCTCCTTCCGGGAGGTGACGGTCATCTGTTCACGACTCCGGCTCCTCGGCCTCGACACCGCCCTGGGGGGCGCGGGGTGCGAGCGTCTCGGCCAAGTGCTCAAGACTCGCGACCACTTCGCCCACCGTGGTGAACGCCGTGGCCGGAAGAGGCTTGTCGGTTCGGATCTCGAAGACGATCGAGCCACCGTCGATGGCCCAGGTTTGATGGACAACTGGGGTTCCCTGCCGAGCCACCGCCTGAGTCCGCCCCGGCGATGACAGGCCGGGTTGCCGGTTGTCGATGAACTGCTCCTCGCTCGGTTGCTGCCCGCCGTCAGCACCGACGTCGAGGGGCGCCAGGACGATCTGTCCGTCCTCGTTGATAGACGCGAGGCCGGCAGCGACTGCACTATCGACGAACGACTGCACGAATTTGTCCTTGGAGCCGGGAGCTACCCCGAGGTTGAGCACAGCTCGATTCCCGAGGGGTCCTGCCGCAAGAGGCTTTCCCTTAGCGCTCTCATCGAAGAGCTTGAAGAACACCGGGCTGTTCATGAAGGCCGTCTGCAGCGCCCGGCGGTCAGCCTCATCGTCAGTCGGATGAGCGATCATTCGAGCGATGTCGGTCATCACGAGCCTGTCGCCTCGACCAGCGATCAACTTCCAGTCACGGAACGCTGCGAGCCTCTGTCGGAAGGCCCCGCTGTTAGTGGTGCTGTGACCCATGTATGAAGCGAAAGCCGCCGTGGAGTGATCGAACCCGTACTTGCCTGCTTCCTTGAGGATCGCTGCGGCCTCGGCGAGAGGGACTTGTCGCGCAGCCACGTGATGTCGCGGTTCGCCTTGTCCCGGGCGACGAGCTCGTCGTAGGTGAAGCAGCGGAACCGTTCGCTCTCGACCCGCCGACTGCGTTCCTCCGGGGAGTAGGCCTCGACGAAGTCGGCGAGATCGTCGGACCGAAGGGGCTTGGTCTTCGAGGTGAAGTGCATGTTCGTCCGCAGGTCGTATCAAGCCCGCCGTCGTGCGCGCCGGGCTACCTGAACGCACGCGCTTCCACGACCTGAGGCATACCTACGCAGCGATGCTCATCGCTCAGGGCACCCACCCGAGGGCTGTCGCCCGCCAGCTAGATGGGACCTTTTCGGTGGGTTCTCGCCAGGTAGATGGGACCGGGGTGTCGCCAGGTAGATAGGACCGCCTGGCAGTTCGTTGTAGGGGTCCGCGGTGGGGGTGCCGTGGACGGTCATTCTCGCCGCCTGTCGTCTTCGGACAAGAGAGGCGGTGTGGGCGCTGATGGCGTTCCGGGAGATCCCTATGTACGAGGTTAGAGAAGTGCTCCGGTTGTGGCTTGCGGGTTATGGCTTTCGAACGATCGAGCCGATGGTGCGGCCGGATCGTAAGACGATCCGTCGGATCGTTGAGACCGCTGTTGAGGAAGGGTTGGATCGTGCCGGTGGTGACGGTCAGCTCGATGATGTGTTCGTTGGTGTAGTGATGTTGCGTTTGGCGCAGCATCGTCCTGATCGTCACGGCGATAGCTGGCAGGTCGCTGTTGGTGCGCATGAGAAGTTGCGCGGCTGGCACAGCGGTGGTGTGCCGGTCGTGAAGATGCACGAGCTGCTCGCACGCGATGGTGTGGTGTTGCCGGAGCGGACGTTGCACCGGTATGTCGCTGAACTGTTTGGGCCGCCGCCGGTGTCGACGGTGCCGGTGGCTGACGGGCTGTCTGGTCGTGAGGTGCAAGTCGACTTCGGTGAGCTCGGTTACCTCGCCGATGAAACCGGGAAGCGCCGTCGGGTGTGGGCGTTGGTGTTCACGGCGGTGGTGTCGCGGCACATGTTCGTGTGGCTCACGCATGGTCAGAAGACGGCGGATGTGATCGCCGGTTGTGAAGCGGCGTGGGCGTTCTTCGACGGTGTATTCCACGTGATGGTCCCGGACAACCTCACGCCGGTCGTGACGAAAGCCGATGGGTGTGATCCGGTGTTCAACCAGACCTTCGTCGAGTACGCGCAAGCACGCGGCTTCCTGATCGATCCGGCGCGTGTTCGTGCCCCGCAGGACAAGGGTCGTGTCGAGCGCGCGATCCAGTTCGTGCAGGGCTCGTTTTGGGCTGGTGAGAGCTTCGCCGACTTGGCGATCGCGCAGGAGGCGGCGGTGTTGTGGTGCCGCACCCGTGCCGGGATGCGGGTGCACGGGACCACGCATCAACAACCGTTGATGGCGTTCACCGAACACGAACACGCGCACCTGCTCCCCGCACCAGCCGAGCCCTATGACGTGCCGCTCTACACGACGGCGAAGGTCGCTCGCGATCATCATGTCCAGGTCGCCAAAGCCCTGTATTCGATCCCTGGTGACCGGCGGGGCCAGCAGGTCGATGTGCGGGCCGACAGGGCGCTCGTGAAGCTCTATCAGCACGGAAACCTCATCAAAACTCACCCTCGCAAGCCACCGGGCGGCCGGTCGACCGATCGCGACGATCTCCCCGCGCACGTGAGCGCGTACGCGTTGCGCGATCTCGAACGCCTCATCGGCGATGCTGCTGTGCACGGTCGCGCGGTCGGCGAACTCGCCGCGAAGATCTTGGATGATCCGTTGCCGTGGACCACGATGCGACGCGTCTACAAGCTGATCGGTTTCTGCCGCACCTACAACGACCAACGGGTCGAGGCGGCGGCCCGCCGCTTGCTCGATGCCGAGTCGATCGACCTGAACGTGTTGCGACGGATGCTGGAACGGGCGCTCGAGGAAGAGACCGCGACAGCGGCGCCGGCACGGTCGAACGTGATCGTCGCGACCGCGAGGTTCGCGAGGGACAGCCAGCGTTACGCCGCCCGACGCAACGAGGTCCGCTCATGAACACCACACCGACCATCGATCCCGATCTCGCCGCCACCCTGCGGCGACTCAAGCTCGGCCAA
The DNA here is from genome assembly GCA_035525225.1 of Acidimicrobiales bacterium. Taxonomy (GTDB): domain Bacteria; phylum Actinomycetota; class Acidimicrobiia; order Acidimicrobiales; family WLNW01; genus DATLFA01. The sequence continues at coordinate 65,508 of DATLFA010000063.1, read as the reverse complement.
GTCCTCACCACGCTCCCGGAACGGCTCGCGCTCGCAAAGGCGAACAAGTTGTCGCACGCCGACTTCTTGCAGATCGTGTTGTCCGACGAGGTCACTCGACGCGATGGCGCGTCCGCCACGCTGCGAGCGAAAGCAGCAAGTCTCGACCCGACGATGAACTTCGACCGGTGGGACGCCACCGCGGCGGTCACCTACGACCGAAAACTCCTCGACGAACTCGCAAGTCTCCGGTTCATCGACGGCGCGAACAACGTGATCATCATGGGCCCCGTCGGCATCGGCAAAACATTCCTCGCGACCGCGCTCGGGCACACCGCGATCCGACGGCGGCACAGCGTCCATTTCGAACGCGCCGACAAACTGTTGAAACGGCTACGCGTGAGCCGACTCGACAACAGCCACGACGGCGAGGTCCGCAAACTCCTCCGCGTCGACGTGCTCATACTCGATGACTTCGCACTCACCGCGATGGACGCGAACGACACCGCCGACATCTACGAGATCGTCGTCGAACGACACCGGCGAGCATCCACGATCATCACCTCCAACCGCGAACCGAACGAATGGATCGCGCTCATGACAGACCCGCTCCTCGCACAATCCGCGATCGACCGGCTCACCTCCGCCGCGCACGAACTCATCATCGAAGGAGACAGCTACCGCACCCGGCAACGACCCCACCACAGTTGACCCCGCCGGCGGCCAGCGCGAAGCTCACGCCGCCGTCACCAAACCCAGGCACCCCCCATCCAACTGGCGGAACCCCGGTCCCTTCCAACTGGCGAGCGACACCCGAGGGCGATGATGGAGCGGCTTGGAAACAGTACGATTCAGGTCACGCTCGGAACCTATGGTCACCTGTTTCCCGGCCCAAAGGAGTTGACGCGCTCAACACGGTATTCTCCGAGGCACGGCCGAACCCTGGCGGGCATGTGCGAGGCCTCGGCTCTAACGGCACCTATCGGATTGCGCACGGCGCACGTGCGGCTGCGAGCTGTGCCATTTCTGTGCCATCGCTCGAAAACGCATCAGGCCCGGACCTTGCGATCCGGGCCTGAAAGTGCTTTTAGTGCTTTTCCTGAGTGGCGGGGGCGGGATTTGAACCCGCGACCTTCGGGTTATGAGCCCGACGAGCTACCAGACTGCTCCACCCCGCGGCGTGGAGATGCAACGATAGCCCCGTCTTGCCAAAGCGCCAACCGCGACCGTCGAACACCCGAATACGTCATGGCGGGAATCTGCGCTAGGACGTGTCAGTCGAGTACGAGCACGACGAACTGCCACGGTTCGTCGCCGAGCACGCGGGAGACGTGACCCGTGCCGATCGTGTCTTCGGCGAGGCGAACGCTGCCGGGGCCGAATCGTTGCCGTCGAACGCCTTCGATCTCGACTTCCATCTCGCCGCTCAGCGTGATGACGAACATGGGCGAGTCGGCGTTGTGCCAATCCTGCACCGCCCCCGGTGGTCGGGTGGCGAAGAGACAGCGTGTCGAAATGGATGCGGCGCTGGCGGCGGCGAGATCCAGCGGCTCGAACTGTGTACGGCCGTCGTCATCCACGAAGACGCGATAGTGCATGGGTTCTCCCGTTCGTCCGTCAGGCGAAGATCGGATTGGTCAACAGCCGGCCACCGTCGCACACGATCATCTGGCCGGTCGAGTAGCCGGTGAGATCGGACGCGAAACAGAGGATCGCGCCGGCAACGTCTTCCGCCTTGGTCACGCGTCCCATCGGCACCACTTTCTTCGCCAGAGCGAGCTGCTCCTCGGGCGATCCGCCCCAGACCATGCCGGGTCGCGTGACGAATGCGGGCACGACAACGTTGGCCCGGATGCCGTATTCGGCCAATTCGACGGCGAGCGTCCAGGTGAAGTTGATGATCGCCGCTTTCGCCGCGCCGTAGGCCGCCATTGTCTGCACCATGGCGTCGATGTCGGCCCCGCGTCGAGTGTCCGCTGACACCGCAACGGCCGCCGGTCACGATCGCCACCTTGTCGTCGACACCCAGCAGAGACTCGGACATCAGCCACCTCGTGGCGACAACGTACAGTCCGGGTCGGTCCGACGTGGGCCCGATACCGTGCGTTCGTGGCCCAGTCGAAGTCGCCGGCGGTGGAGGTTCGAGTCGGTGAGCGCGTCGTGCGCGTCACCAACCCCGATCGGGTGTACTTCCCGGCGATCGGCGCGACCAAGCGCGATCTCGTGGACTACTACTTGGCGGTGGGGCCCGGCATCGTCAACGCGTTGCGCGAGCGCCCCTGCATGTTGCACCGCTTCCCCACCGGCCTCAGCGGCGAGAAGGTGCATCAGAAGCGGGTGCCGGCCGGCGCGCCACCGTGGCTCGGCACCGTGCGATTGCACTTTCCCCGCTACGGGCTACACGCCGACGAGCTGTGTGTCACCGAATTGGCCGAAGTGATCTGGGCGGTGCAGATGTCGACGGTCGAGTTTCACCCGTGGAACTCACGTCGCGGCGACACCGAGAAGCCCGACGAATGGCGCATCGACCTCGACCCGATGCCCGACTGCCCGTTCGACCGCGTGCGGCGCATCGCCCACGTCACGCACGAGTTGCTCGACGAGATCGGCGCGGTCGGCTGGCCAAAGACGACCGGCGGCAAAGGCATCCACGTCTACGTGCGCATCGCGCCGGAACACGGGTTCACCGACGTTCGACGCGCGGCGTTGGCGTTCGCGCGCGAGGTCGAGCGCAGGGCTCCCGCCGACGTGACCACGACATGGTGGCGCAAGGACCGCGACCCGGCGAAGGTCTTCGTCGACTACAACCAGAACGCGCGCGACCACACCATCGCGGCCGCGTACTCGGTGCGCGGCGTAGCCGATGCGCGGGTCTCCGCGCCGATCCGCTGGGACGAAGTCGCCGACGTCGACCCAGCCGAATTCACCATTCGCACAATGCCTCAACGCTTTGCCGAGATCGGCGACCTCCATGCCAGCATCGACCAGGCCGTGTTCCGCATCGACGAGTTGCTCGAATGGGCGGCCCGTGACGAACGTGCCGGCGAGATCGACCACGGCGACCCCGATGATTGACGCCGTCGCGCCGGTCAGCTACCGATGGTCGGGATGACCGGGCGGACCGCGACACGAGTGATCTTGTGGCCCTCGACTTGCTCGACCATGAGGTCGTAACCCTGGTAGCGGACGCTCACGCCGGCGGCCGGCACAGTGCCGTGCTGTGCAAGCACGAGCCCCGCGATCGTGGTGACGTCGGGATGTTCGATGGTCATCCTGTGGTGGTCGCGGAGCTCGCTGAGGGTGACCTCTCCGTCGAGGGTGAGCGATCCGTCGTCGCGACGGACCACATCGGACCCGGCGGCGATGTGGACGTCCATGACCTCGGCGATGATGTCATCGAGGGTGACGAAACCCAATGTGCCACCGAACTCGTCGACCACCAGGCTTGCGTGCATCCGGTCGCGTTTGAATTGCGCCAGGAGCTGCTCTGCGCTCGCTGAAGCCGCCACGCTCGTCGCCGGGCGCACCAGCCGTTCGAGGTCGAGAGGGAGGCCCTGTTGGTGTGCTCGGATGAAGTCTTTGATGTGCAGCACGCCCACGACACGGTCCAAGTCTCCATCGACTACGGGGTAACGGCTCCTCGGCGACGCAGCGATCCGCGCCGCGATCTCCTCTGGTGTCGCAGTCACGCTGAACACCTCGACTCTCGAGCGAGACGTCATGAGCTCTTCGGCTGTGCGCTCGTCGAGCTCGAAGATGTTGCGGATCAGGTCCCGCTGCATCGCTCCGAGCTGTCCACTGTCGGCGGCCTCGTCGGTGACGATGGCAAGCTCCGCGCTGGTGTACAACGCGAGTCGTTTGTCGGGCTCGGGGATACGCAACAGCCGCATCAATCCCAGTGCCATCGCGTTCAAAGCGGCGACCATCGGTCGGAACAGCATCCCGAACACCTGCATGACCGGATTAACCCGAATGCTCACACGTTCGGGAGTCTGAAGCGCGAGAGCCTTGGGGATCATCTCGCCGAACACCACATGCATGTAGGTGATCGCGCTCAGCGCGATGACGAAGCCGAGAGTGTGAGCCGCAGTCGACGACAGCCCCCAGTCCTCGAACGGCCCGTAGAGCCAACCGGCGACCGCCGGTTCGCCGTACATGCCCAACCCGATGCTCGCCAATGTGATGCCGAGCTGCGCGATCGCGATATAGCGGTCCTTGCCCATCGGTCGGTCGAACACGCTGACCAGCCAACGCGCCGCGCGGTTGCCCCGGCCGGCCATGGACTCCAAGCGGCTGCGCCGGGCACCCACCAACGCGAACTCCGCGGCGACGAACACGCCGTTCACCACGACCAAAACGAGGATCACCACGATCGGGACGACAACGGACCCGATCACTCGGCGCCGCCCGGCAGGTCGAAGCTCGCTCGACCAACGGTACGGTCGTCGAGCAGATCTACCCGTACGACTACACCGCTCGGCACCAGACGCACTTCGTCACCGGTCTCGGGGAGTCGGCCCAGTTCGTGCCACAGCAGACCACTCACCGTGTCCGCATCGTCGGGATCGATGGCAAGTCCGAAGCGGTCGTTGAGCACGTCGACCAACACGTCCCCGCGAACCGAGACGCGACCGGCGACCACGACGATCGGTTCGACGTCGTCGTCGAACTCGTCGTGCACCTCACCAAAGATCTCCTCGAGCGCGTCCTCCAAAGTGACCATGCCGGCCACCCAGCCATACTCGTTCACCACAACGGCACAGTGCTGCTCTTCGTCGTGCAGTGACCGCCACAATCGAGGGACGGTCAACACCTCGGCCACCGCCAAGGCAGGACGAGCGACATCCGAGACCGTGCGCATCGGATCGGTTTGAGCCCGTGCGAACAGATCCCTCACGTGCACGATCCCCACGATCTCGTCAGCGTCGTCGACAACCGGGAACCGCGAATGCGGACTCGGCGCCAGACGGCGCAACGCATCGCTGACCGTTTGCGAGCCTCGCACCGTGACCAGCCGACGGCGAGGCGTCATGATCTCGCGCACCAACCGATCCTCGACATTGAGAACCCCGGCCAACATGTCGCGCTCCGACGCATCGATCAGCCCACCCGCCGCGCTCGCCCGATAGAGGCCCGCCAACTCTTCCGGCGAGTGCACATGTGCATGGCTGTGATCAACGCTCAACTTCCACCAACGCATCAGCGCGAATGCCGAACCGTTGAACACCACAACGAGTGGATGGAACAGCCACTGGCTGATCCGCATCGGCGCCAACGTCAACATCGCCAACCGCTCGGGATACCGCAACGCAGCGGTCTTCGGCAGCAACTCGCCCAGAACCACCTGCAACGCGGTGATCGCAACCAACACGATCAGCACCGCGACAGCACGACCGCCCGCACCGAACACCGGCTCGAGCAGTGGCGTCAGCTGTGCCTGACCGTACGCGCCCGCCACCAGGCTGCTCAGCGTTATTCCGATCTGACAGGCCGCGACGTAGTTGTCGAGACGCGCCGGATCGCGCAAGATCGCGAGCAGACGGACCGCCGCGCCGTTGCCGGCTTCGGCTGTCTCTTGCACCCGTGACCGCCGCGATCCAACCGTCGCGAACTCCGCCGTCACGTACAGTGCGTTGAAGGCCACCATCACGAACACGACCGCGATGGGCACGACCACGCTCATCGCGCGGGCCTGACGAGAACCGGTAGGTGCCCCCTCGAATCGTTCATGTTTGCTGCGCAAAGTCCTTCGGGGATGCCATTGACCGGACGGTACTCGTGGCTCCACCCCGCGGCGTGGAGATGTAACGATAGCCCCGGCGGCCGAAACGCCGACCACGGCCGTCGAGGAGAACCCGAATGATCCGTCACTGCGTCATGTTTCGCTGGAAGGACGGCACGTCCGTGGGCACGATCGGCGAGGTCGAGGCGGCGTTGGCGAAGCTGCCCGCTGCGATACCGGCAATCGCTTCGTACGCGTTCGGCCGCGATGTCGGCGTCAACGACGGCAACTACGAGTTCGCGGTCGTGGCCGACTTCGCCACGCTCGACGACTACATCGTCTATCGCGACCACCCGGACCACAAGCAGGTGATCGTCGACGTGATCGTGCCCAACATCGCCGACCGCTCGGCAGTGCAATTCGAGATGAGTCGGCAATAGCCCCTCAGCCCGGCTTCTTCGACGTGTCACCCTCGCGCAACGGGCGATCTTCGTCCCACTGCAACTTGAGCGTGCGCGAACTCATACGCCATCCGTCGGCGGTCCGCACGTACGCGTCCTCATAGCGGATTGCCATGACGTAGACGCGGTCGACGCCGTCGGAGTCATACACGTGACTGGCCATGCAATACGTCTCGCCCGTCGCGTGGTCGTCGTCGACGAAGTCGACATAGTGGTTGCCGATCATGTGCATCGTCGCCCGATAGCGGCCGAGCTTGGGCGCGAGCGATGCGATCGCCTCACTGCCCAGCACCTCACCACGACTGGTGTTGAGCACACCGTCCTTCGTGAACGCGCCACCGAACAGCTCGGGCGAACGGTTGTCGGCGCCCTTCGCGTACTGCTCGACGAGGGCACGCAACGCGAGTCGATCAGCCACCTCTTGTATCTGGTTCATGAAGTTCCCTTCTCGGCTCTCGACCGCTGTCACCGACACACGCCCGCGGCTGCGAGCGATTCGATCTCGCCGTCGCTCAAATCCAACCACCGTCGCAACACTTTGTCGGTATCGGCGCCGAGACACGGCGCGCTGCCCGCGACGCGTTGCGCGAGCTCCATTCGAATCGGGTTGGCCACGTGATGCTCGATACCGACTTCGGGATGCTGCAACGTCACGATCGCGCCGCGCTCGGTCAGGTGCGGGTCGCCATGATGATCGAAGGGGCCCATCACCGGCATCGCCGACACGTGGGCCGCCTGAAGCACCTCTGCCGCCTGAGCTGCGGGCCGCAGCGACGTCCACGCGGTCAGGCGTTCGTCGATCGCCTCGCGCGCCGCGAGGCGTGCCGGCAACGTCGCGAGCGAATCATCCGTCGGCCAACCGACCGCGGCCTCGAGGGCGCGCCACGTCGCGTCATCCGGTACTGCGATCGCGATCCACGCGTCGTCGCCTGCACTCGGGTACACGCCGTGCGGCACCGCGACGTCGCTGCGATTGCCGCGCGCTCCCGGGTCGACGCCCGTGAGCGCAGCATCGAGGTACACCTCACCGATCAGGTAGGCCGCGGCCTCGGTTTGCGCCATGTCGACGTGCTGCCCCTCACCGGTGCGTTGGCGATGCACCCACGCGGCCAACACCGCGACCGCCAGCAACTTGCCCGCGATGTGATCCGGATGATTGAGCGACGTGCCGCACGGATAGGGCGCGTCGGGGTCGCTCCACAGGTGATGCAGACCGGCGAAGCCGGCGTTGAGGGGGCCGAACGCCGGCATCTCACCATAGGGACCGCCCCGCCCGTAGCCCTGCGATGACACGTACACCACCGCCGGATTCACCGCACGGACGGTGTCGTAGCCGAGGCCCAGCCGATCGAGCACTCCCCCGCGATAGTTCTCGGCCACGATGTCGGCAGTCGCACACAGCCGCAATGCGAGTTCGCGGCCGCCCTCGGTCGAGAGGTCGATCGCGACGCTCTCGCGTCCTCTGCTCTCCGCGTTGAACGTGAAGTTCTTGTTGAGTCCGGTGCTCGCCAATCGCAACACGTCGGGATGCGTCGTCGACTCGACCTTGATCACGTCGGCGCCGAGTTCGGACAGCACACCACACGTCTCGGGCACCACGGCCGCCATGCCGAACTCGACCACGCGCACGCCGGCGAGCAACAGGCCCGCGTCCTCCTCTTCCTCCTGCTCCGCGCCGCCGCGAGCGGACCGCGACGGTTGTGGCGCAAAGCCGTCCTCGGAGGACGCGGCATCACGCGGAGTCGGCGCGGCGCGACGTAACGACGCCGGCGTTGCCGACAACTTGTACGGCGCACTCGCGAACGGCGCATCGCCCAAACCCCCGAAGCCGGTCGCCGCGAAGAACCCGCGTGACTTCGTCTGCTCGTGCGCGACGAACTCCGACGGCGTGTGCAGCACCCCCATCGTCGTGCCGAGTGCACGCGCCGACGCGAACAACTCTTCACGCGTCCGATCGGTGAGGCACGTCTCCGCGATCATCCGCACGACATCCGCGTTGGCAAGGCGAAAGCCCGGGTTGGACCATTCGGCATCGGTGAACGCTTCGGGACTGTCGCACAGCTCGACGAAGCCCTGCCACTGTCGCGGAGTGCCGATGACCGTGCGCACCCAACCGTCCTTCGCCGGCAAGACCCAGTACGCGCCGTCGGCGCTGCGGGTGCCCTTGGCGTTGAGGCGGGGGTTGATGTGCAGGTAGTCCGCGATGGCGACGGACCATGGCGTCGTACCGGCGAGCGCGGCCTCTTGGGTGCTGACCTCGACGCGTTGGCCGCGGCCGCTGCGACCGCGGTCGAGCACCGCCGCCAGCGCACCGACCGCTCCGTAGACCGACGCGCAGTCGTGGGCGAGGTAGCCGGGCATCCAACACGGCGGTCGGTCGGGAAACCCGGTGGCCCACATGGTCCCCGATGCCGCGAGCGCGGTGAGCGGTTCGAGATGCCACTCGCGGCGGGGCCCGTTCAGCCCGAAGTCGGTGAGCGACACCTGCACGAGTCGCGGATGGCGCCGCGCGACTTGCTCGGGCACGAGTTCATGCGCACGTTGTTGCGCGGGGCCGAGGTTTTCGATCAGCACGTCGGCGCCGTCGAGAAGCGCATCGAAGCGTGCGCGATCGTCGGTCGAGTGCAGGACGATGACGGCGGCGCGTTTGTTGGCGTTGCGGTACCGATACGCAGTCGACTCGTATTCGGAGGGTGCCAGCGTCGGGCGCAGCACCTTGACCACGTCGGCGCCGAGATCGGCCAGGATACGTCCGCACAGCGCGCCGCGCAGGTCGGTGACCTCGACGACGCGCAAGTGGGCGAGCGGCCCCCGGTCGACCACGTGTCAGTCCTCGGGGATGGCGAAGTAGCTCGCCGAGTTGCGGCTGACCGCGGTCTCGATGCGTTCGTGCATGCGCCAAACCGCGCCGACACGGACGTAGTGCACGTGATACACGCCCATCGTGGAACTCAACTCGGCGTGGCCCGCGCGCGGATCGCGTGAGCGGAATTCGAAGTGCACCCATGATTCTGCTTTGTCACCGATCACGTCGACGGCGGGGGTGTGCATGAGGTGCAGACCCTTGACGGTCTTATGGATATCGCGGCAGAACTGCGCGAGCGCGGCGGTGCCTTCGAACCGGCGTGTCGGCCGCCTACCCACCCCGACCATCTCGAACGCTCCGTCACTGGTGAACAGCGCGGCCCAGCCATCGGCGTCTCCGGTATCCCACGTGTGCGCGTAGTGACCTTCGAGATTGCAGATGGCGCTGTAGTCATCCATGGCACTGGCCTACCAGATACACATAGGGTGCCGCTCGTGGAACTGGGCAACCGTGTCGCTCTGGTCACCGGCGCGGGCCAAGGAGTGGGCAGAGGCATCGCGCTGGCGCTCGGCGCGGCGGGCGCCCGTGTGGTGGTGCTCGGGCGCACCCGCTCCAAGCTCGATGCGGTCACCGCCGAGTTGCGCGCCGCCGGCGCCGATGCCCTCGCCATCGTGGCCGACGCCACCAACCGCATGCAGATCCGAGCCGCGCTCTCGACGGTCAGCAACACCTGGGGCCGGCTCGACGTCCTCGTCAACTCCGCCTACGAACCGCGGGTGGGCATGTTCGACGAGCTCACGGCCGAGGACGCCCGCGAGGACTGGACGAGCGGTTTCGCCGGGCCGTTGCGGTGCATGCAAGAGAGCTTCGAGCTGCTGCGTGCCACCAACGGATGCGTCGTCAACATCGGCGCGGCCACGGGACTCAAGCCCGACACGACGACGTTCAGCTTCTACGCGTCGACGAAGGAAGCGCTGCGCAGCCTCACGCGTACCGCGGCGATGGAGTGGGGCCCACACGGCGTGCGCGTCAACATGGTCATTCCCTTGGCCAAGAGCCCGGCGTTCGATCTGTGGGGCGAGGAGCATCCCGAGGAGTACCGGATCAACCTCGCGTCGATCCCGCTCAAGTATCTGGGCGACCCGCAACACGACGTGGGGCCGGGTGTCGTTTTTCTCGCCAGCGACGACGCGCACTACCTGACCGGCACCACGCTGATGCTCGACGGCGGCCGTGGGTATTTGCGATGACCGCGCTGGCCGGCAAGATCGCGATCGTCACCGGCGCCGGCCAGGGGGTGGGCCGCGGCATCGCGCTCGCCATGGCCAGCGCCGGCGCGTCGATTATCGTCGTCGATCAATACGTCGACCGCGCCGTGAGGACCGCCGCCGACGTCCGCGCACGCGGTGTCTCCGCGCTCGCGACGATCGCCGATGTCGCGATTCCAGACGATGCGACCAGAACCGTCGACGAATGCATCGCCACATTCGGACGACTCGACATCGTCGTCAACAATGCGCACGAAGTCGTCCCCGGCGCAGTTCTCGACATAACCGACGACGACATCGAGACGTTGTGGTCGACGGGGTTGCTCGGCGTGTTCAACTTCATGAAGGCGGCGCGTCCGCATCTCACGCGGGGCGCCAGCGTGATCAACGTCGTGTCGTCGGTGATGCTCAAGACCGACACGTCCGGTTTCGCGCTCTATGCCGCCACGAAGAACGCCATTCGCAGTCTCACGCGCACCGTAGCCGTCGAGTGGGGCGGTGAGGGCATCCGTGTCAACGCGTTGAGCCCGCAGACGACGTCGCCCGCGTGGGAGCAATGGGCGACCGCCAATCGAAGCGCCGCCGACACGATCGTCAAAGAGATCCCACTCGGCTATCTGGGCGACGCCGAGCGTGATGTCGGCCCGGTGGCGGTGTTCTTGGCGAGCGATGTCGCCCGCTATGTCACCGGCAGCGTCGTGCTCGCCGACGGCGGCCGGGGCCACCTGCGCTGAGCGGCTTTTGGGTGCTGCCGGGCGGCCAGCTACGTTGGCGCACAACAATCAGTGGGGGCCACGCAATGCAACAAGTCGTATTCGACGTTACGTATACCGAAGATCGAAATCGTCTCACCAGCGCGTTTCGCTTCTTTCTCGCGATCCCGCACCTGATCCTCTATGGCTTGTGGAATCGCGTGGCGCAGTTGGCCGCGGTCGTCCAATGGTTCATCTGCGTCTTCACCGGCAAGCGCAACAAGGGGATCTGGGATTTCACGGTCGCGTCCGAGGCCTACGGCAGCCGCACGGGGTCCTACGTCGGTCTGCTGCACGACGTGTTCCCGCCGTTTCTCACCGAGCAGGGCGCGGTGCCGTCGCGCTACATCCTCGAGTACGACGAATCGGTGAACCGTCTGACCACCGCCCTTCGGATCATCTGGGCGATTCCGGCAATCATCCTCGCCGCGCTGATCGGCATCGCCGCGTTCGTCGTGTGGATCGTCTCGTGGTTCGCGATCGTGATCACGGGCAAACATCCGAGGGGGATGTTCGACTTCCTGCTCAAGTTCCAGCGATACTCGTTGCAGACCTCCGCCTACACGATGCTGCTGACCGACACGTACCCGAAGTATTGACGCCGCTGCCTCAGGGGGCGAGCGCCTCCGCCGTCACCGCAGGGTTGAAGTACTCACGCACGCGGCAGATCTTGTCGTCGCGGAACCAGTACACGCCGACGTAGCGGTTGGCGTAGACCTTGCCGGTCGTGGTGACGGTGCCTTTGCTCGTGTACTCGAGGATCAGCATCGTCGGGTCGACGAGCTCGTGGACGTCGGTGATGTCGATCGAGAAGTGGAACACCTTGAACGCGCCCCGCAGATATTTCAGGATCGTCGGCTTTCCTTCGAGCGTCACCGCCGGTTCGGTGTAAGGCATCTCGAGCACCAGGTCGTCGGTGTAGTGCTCGAGCATCTTGTCGGCGCTGAACTCGGCGATGCCGGCGAAGGCGCGGCGGATCGTGGCGAGCTGGCCTTGTGCCGTAGGAGACAGTTCGGTAGTGGAGAGTTCGCTCATGGGGCGAGGCTATGCCCCTACTGTGCGCGTGTGAAGTACGGACGACGGCTACGCAAGGGTTTGGTCGCATGGGCGATCACCGCGGCCGGGGTCCGACTATTCATCGCGCAGCCCGAACATTGCGCCCCCGTCACCGATGCCTCGCTGCGCCACGCCATCGACGAGACGATCGCGTGGGCGACGCGTACGCAGGGCGACGACGGCCGCTGGATCTACCGCTACGACACCGTGACCGATCGCGACGTCGCCGTCTACGAGCTCGTTCGCCACGCCGGGCTCATCGTCGCGCTCAACCAGGCGGCCGCGGCGGGCTTCGAGGGCGCCGGCCCGCCCGCGCAACGAGCCAATGAGTACGCCCGCAGGTTTCTGGTGCAACGAGACGGTTGGACCGCACTCGGCGGCGGCGACGCGTCGACACCTCTCGAAACCGGCGCGTCCGCCCTGTGGCTCGCCGCCCTCAGCTACGAGAGCCCAACCGATCTCGACACCATGCGGGGACTGGCCCGCTTCCTCGCGGTGAATGTGTTCCCCAACGGATCGGTCGCGGAGAAGTGGGATCCGGCCACCGGCCGCCCGATTCCCGATGAGTTCTCGCCGTTCTTCACCGGGGAGACGCTGTGGGCACTGAGCCGGATGCATCTACTGGCCCCCACCGAAGGATGGGACCGCATCGTCGACCGTGTGCTGCACTATGTCGCGACCGAGCGCGACGAGGTCGAGGGATGGTTCCCCCCGATACCTGACCACTGGTCCTCGTACGCTCTGGCCGAGATCACGACGTGGCGGGCACTCGATCGTGACGAGGCGGCATACGCGCGTCGCGTCGGCGAACTCGAATCACTCCAGATCCGCTATGAGTCGCAGCGGACGAACTCGTGGTTCTCCAAGCTGACCCGCGGCGATCAGGCGCTGGCCGCCGGTGTGGGAACGTTGACCGAGGCATTGGGTGCGCTGTGGCGGGCCAGCAGCCGCGACCCGCGGTTGCAGGGCGACGCCGACGTGTTGGCCGAGCGCGCCGAATGCGCGGCCGGCCTACTCGTCGAGCGCCAGATCGACGAGCGCGAGGCGCAGAGCTACGTGCGACCGGATGCCGTGCAGGGCACCTGGCTGCACCACGGCAAGACGCAGATCGACGACCAGCAGCACGCCGCCTCGGGATTGCTCGCAGTACTGGAGATCATCAATGGGTGAACTTGCTCAGTTCGCACCGAACAGCAACCCTCCGCTCGCCGCTTCGTTGTGGCTGTCGATCGCGTTGTTCGTCACGGTCGTGAACTCACCGCTGCGGCGCGAGTCGGTGCGCAAGGCAGGCGCGTCATCGATCGTCACGTGGGTCGGGGTCATCGTGTTGGCGTGGTTCAGCGGGCCCCTGCTCGATCGCCTCGATGTGTCCGCGCCGAATTGGCGTATCGCCACCGGGTTCGTGCTCGTCGCCGGCGCGATCATCGATCTCGCCGGCAAGCGCGTCGAGCCGTTGCTGTTTCGTCCCGAGATCGGCGCGCTCGCGCTGCAGACCGGCCGCGATCACGGCATCTGGGCCGCCGCGCTGGCCGCTGCCGTCGGCCTGCTCACGCTCGTCGTGTGGCGCCACGAGAGCAAGGCGCTCGGTCGAGCGGTGGCGTTGGTACAGATCGGGCTGGCGATACTGCTCTTGCTCGACGGCGTGTTTGCGCTGTAGCGGCTCGCGCTACGAGGCCACCCGCCCGCGCCTTACGGCCGGCGTCCGGTGAACGCGATGAGCTTGGTCTGTTCGTCCGCGTCGTTTGGCACCGCTACCCGCGGGCCGAACTGACCGCTCTGGCGCAGCATCTCGTCCATGGGCTCCATACCCTCGAACATGCTGTGCACTTCTTCGGGATCGAGTGCCTCATCGAGACCGGTCGCACGCGCCAGGTCCCACGTGTGCACGAGGACATCGCCGATGCAGAACTGAGCGATCGCCTGGTCGACGCGCACGCGACCCATGCGCATCTCGAACTCGTGCGCTGCCATTTCGGGGGAGTCGAGCGCGGACTGGAGCGTGTCGTTGATCGCCTGCCATGCCGCAGCCGGATCCTCGTCGACGGACGGCACCTGTGGGAAGCGCAGATCACTGGCGGAGAAGAAGCCCGGTATCCACTCGACGAGGTGGCGCACGACATCGCGCGCGACCCAACCCTCACAGGGCGCGGGGTTCTCCCACGCCTCGTCGGGAACCGCTCGGACGCGCTGCGTGAACCGGCCCGCGACCTTGCGGTAACGCTCGGAAATTTCGGTCATGGCCCTCGTTCTAGCGCGGTGACGCTCGCGTGCCTAATGCCCTCGGTAGATGAGCCCGCGATAGCCCCCGACGAACCCCGCGGCGAGCAACGCCGGATGATGCGCGGATTCGCGCGCCGGCACCGCGTCGATACGCGCGATCTCGAGCGAGCGAAGGCGCCCGTCCTTCACCAGCGTTGTCAACGCCTCGGCCCACCGTCCGTTGTCGCCCGTGGCCGGGAATGTGAGGATGCTGCGGCCACCGCGCTCGAGATATGCGACGAGGTGGCCATGATCGAGGACCACGAACGCCCCCGCGGCGCGAGCCGGTCGTCCCCCCGACTCGGGCCAGGGCAACGACGCGCCGAACGGATTGGCAGGGTCGGTCGCCGCGAGCACGAGTGGCGGTGGGTCCGCGTCGCGGGGTGAACGCAGCCGGTCGACGGCACCCGGCAACGCGAATTGCGCGGCACCGAGCCCGGCCACGAAATAGCCCCGCCGCATCGTTCCTCGTTCTTCGAGCAACTTGAGCATGGGGTACAACCCCGCGAAACCGCCCTCGGATCCCTCGCCCAGCGCCGCCTCGCGGGTCAACACGCCGTAGCGCTCGGCCATCTGCAGTGCATGGGCATGCGCGGCAATGGTGGCGTCGGGTCGCGGGTCGATGAGGGAGTCGACGAGCGACCACCGGCCGGCACCGGCGGGCGGCCCGAGCCGCGCGAGACGCCCGGGGCGGGGGCGCCCTCGCGGCGCGGCGCGGGTGGAACGGCCGGAAACGAACGCGCGCAGCGAGGCGAACGAATCGTTGGTGACGAGGCCCGCCCACACCAGATCCCACAGCGCCGCGAGCACCGTCGAGTCGTCGTAGGGCTGGCCCGCGTCGGAGGCGGCTCGCACGAGGTCGGCCCAAAAGGACGCCCCGCGGACCCGGAGATGCGCGAGCAATGCCTCATGCAGCGCACTGTCGTGGACCGCCTCGCCGGCACTCGGCGCCAGCGACGCCACCTGGTCGCGGAAATAGACCCGTACCCGGCCATCGGAGCCACCGATCGAACCACTGCCGATCCACACGACCTCACCGGCAGTGCACAGCGCATCGAGATCGGCGGGCCGGTAGCCCAACAACCGCACCCGCAGGACGTCGTTTTCGAAGACCGACGCCGGGATGGCCGCGCCCTGCAAGATGCCGATGACTTCGACCAGGCCATCGAGGCCCCGGCGCGGCACACCAACCCCCTGCCACTGCGGTAGGAACCGCACCAACGCCTCGGGATCGACGGGTTCGATCTCGCGTCGCAGCGCGGCCAACGATCGCCGTCGCAGCTGACGCAGCACGTCACTGTCACACCACTCGCGCTGGGTGCCGTCGGGACGGAACTCGCCCCGCACCACCCTGCCCGCCGCGCTGAGCCGCTCGAGCGCGGGACGCACGCGATCTACCGGGACGCCGTATCGCCGCGCGACGTCGGCGGTGACGAAAGGACCGTGGGTGCGGGCGAAACGAGTCACGAGATCGCCGAGCGGATCGTCGACGGGGTCGGTGAACACGCCCGGCAGACCGCGCGGCAACGCCGCACCTAGCGCGTCACGCACACGCGACGCGTCTTCGGCGGCGGCGAGCCGCGTCTCGGTGGCGATGACGACTTCGATCACGCGGCGCTCGTCGATCAGCGCGGCGATGAGCGGCGCCGCATCAACCTCGCATCGCGCGTCGAGCTCGAGTCGATTCAGCGGGCCGAGCGCTCGCAAGACGTCGTGCACCTCGTCGCCATTGCGGGCCCGCCGGCCGTCGCTCAGTCGTTGCAGCTCGAGCTCGAGATCGGCCAGCACCGCCGGATCGAGCAGCTCTCGCAACTCGTCGGCGCCCAGCAGATCGCGCAACAGATCGCGGTCGAGTGCCAGTGCCGCCGCCCGGCGCTCGGCGAGAGGTGCATCGCCTTCGTACATGTAGACGGCGATCCACCCGAACAAGAGTGATTGCGCGAACGGCGACGCCCGCGGCGTGTCGACTGCGACCATGCGCACACGCCGCGCTTGGAGATCGCCGAGCAACTGTTTGAGTGCCGGCAGATCGAACACGTCGTTGACGCACTCGCGCGTTGCTTCGAGAAGGATGGGAAACTGCGGGTAGTTGGCGGCCACCGCCAACAAGTCGGCCGATCGTTGCCGCTGCTGCCACAACGGCGTGCGCTTGTCGGGCCGGCGCCGGGGCAGCAACAGCGCACGCGCCGCGCACTCGCGAAAGCGTGATGCGAACATGGCGGAGTTGGGCAGCCGTTCGAGCAACACGTCTTCGATCTCGTCGGGATCGAACTGGAGGTCGGCCAAGGGAACCTCGTCGATGGCCGCCGGCAATCGGATCACGATGCCGTCGTCGCTCCACAACAACTCGACGTCGACGTCCCATCGTTCGCCGAGGCGCGCCTGGAGGGCGAGCCCCCACGGCGCATGCACCCGCGCGCCGAACGGCGACAGGATGCAGACCCGCCAATCACCGATCTCGTCACGGAACCGCTCGACGACGATGGTGCGATCGTCGGGCAGCGAGCCGGTGGCGTCGGCCTGGTCGTCGAGATACTGCACGAGGTTGCGCGCCGCCCATTCGTCGAGACCGAAGTCGTCGTGTAGCCGGGCGACGGCATCGGCACTGCGGATGGTGCGGACGAACTCGCCGACAGCACGACCGAGCTCGAGCGGGCGACCGGGACCGTCGCCGCGCCAAAACGGCATGCGACCAGGCTGGCCCGGTGCCGGGTGCACCACCACGCGATCGAACGTGATCTCGTCGATCTGCCATGTGGTGGCGCCGAGCAAGAAGGTCTCGCCGGGGCGGCTCTCGTACACCATCTCCTCGTCGAGTTCGCCGACGCGGACGCCATCGGGCAACACCACCGGGAACAAGCCGCGATCAGGAATGGTGCCGCCACTGGTGACGGCCAGTCGCTGTGCCCCGGCGCGGGCACGCACCGTGTCGGTGACGCGATCCCACACGATACGCGGGCGAAGCTCGCCGAACTCTTCGGAGGGGTAGCGCCCGGACAACATGTCGAGCACCGATGCGAACAGGTCGTCCGAGAGGTCGTGGAAGTTGGCCGAGCGGCGAACCATCGCCAACAGTTCACCGACGGGCCAATCTTGCATTGCGCACATAGCGACGATCTGCTGGGCCAACACATCGAGCGGGTTGCGGGGATAGCGGGTGGCCTCGATGGCGCCGCGCCGCATGCGGTCGACGACCACCGCGGCCTCGACGAGATCACCTCGATGCTTGGGAAACACCTTGCCCACGCTGGGCTGGCCCACTTGATGCCCCGCGCGCCCGACGCGCTGCAGACCACGCGACACCGCGCCCGGCGACTCGACCTGGATCACGAGATCGACCGCGCCCATGTCGATGCCCAACTCGAGCGAACTCGTCGCGACCAACCCGCGCAACCGGCCGGTCTTGAGCTCGTCTTCGATGAGAAGGCGGCGCTCGCGCGACAACGAACCGTGGTGCGCCTTGACGACCTCGGGTGCGGCACTGCCGTCGTCGAGGGCAAGACCGGCGCGCTCCGCGGCCAATTCGTTGAGCCGGGTCGCCAAGCGCTCGGCGAGACGTCGGGCATTGACGAAGATGATCGTCGAGCGATGGGCCATGACGAGATCGAGGATGCGCGGATGCACGGCCGGCCAGATCGAACGCCGTGCCTGACCTCCGGAGACGGGACCACTCGGCGGCTCGTCGATGAACTCGCCGAGCGCCGACATGTCTTCGACAGGAACGATCACCTCGACATCGAGTGGTTTGCGCACACCGGCGTCGACGATGGTTACCGGACGCAGCGCGTCGGCTGGGCCGCCCTCGAGACTTTGGTAGCCACCGAGAAAGCGGGCGATCTCGTCGAGCGGGCGCTGCGTCGCCGACAGACCGATGCGCTGTGGCGCAACGGTGCCCGGGGTTTCGGCGCGCAGCGAGTCGAGGCGTTCGAGCGTGAGTGAGAGATGCGCGCCCCGCTTGGTGGCGGCGAGCGCGTGGATCTCGTCGACGATCACATAATCGACGGTGCGCAACGTCTCGCGGGCCGACGATGTCAACATGAGATAGAGCGACTCTGGTGTGGTGATGAGTATGTCGGGCGGATGCCGCAGCAGGGCGCGCCGGTCGCGGGACGGCGTGTCACCGGTGCGCAGGCCGACGGTCGGCACGTAGACCGACGTGTCGAGACGCTCGGCCGCCAACGCGATGCCGGCCAACGGCGCCCGCAGATTCTTGTCGACATCGACCGCCAGCGCCCGCAACGGCGAGAGGTAGAGCACCCTCGTACCCGGCTGGGTCGGCGCGGGAGCACTCATAAACCGGTCGATGCTCCACAAGAAGGCGGCGAGCGTCTTGCCGGAACCTGTTGGCGCGAGGATGAGTGCATGCTCTCCCGCGGCGATCGCCGGCCAGCCTTCGGCCTGAGCCGGTGTCGGTGCGCCGAACGTCGTGCGAAACCACTCACGAACCGGCGGCGAAAAGTTGTCGAGCACCACGGGACTACCCTACCGAGACCCACTGACAGTCTCTTTGCGGGCTCACTGCACTCGGCGAAGTGGGAAGAAAGACGGTTTCCCAAACCGGGCGCGCTCCCTAGACTGCACCCATGAGCTCCCGAACCGCCGGCGACCACCACGGAGCCTTCGAACAGTACTGCGAGGCGATCTTCGAGCTCCACGAAGACGACCTCGACGTGATCCAGGCGCGCATTGCCGATCGCCTCGATGTCTCGCGCCCCGCCGTGTCCGAAATGATCAAGCGCATGGAGGCCGACGGGCTGGTGCAGCTCGGCTCCAACATCACGCTGACCTCCAAGGGCACCGAGCTTGCCGAGCAGATCGTGCGCCGTCACCGTCTCGCCGAGCGCTTCCTCACCGACATCTTGAAGCTGT
This sequence comes from Acidimicrobiales bacterium, assembly GCA_035525225.1. Classification (GTDB taxonomy): domain Bacteria; phylum Actinomycetota; class Acidimicrobiia; order Acidimicrobiales; family WLNW01; genus DATLFA01. Next base: position 46,336 of record DATLFA010000063.1, on the reverse strand, counting down.
CGTGGGCCGATGCACATCGCGAGGCGGGCAAGTGGGAGCACGTGATCTCGCCGCCTGTAGAGGACGCGATGGCTCGTCTCCTCGGTGAGCCCACCACGTGCCCGCACGGCAACCCGATTCCCGGTTCCGACTATCGACCCGACGCCACCATGCAACTCAGCGCGGTGCCCGTCGGTCACGCGTTCGTCGTGAGTCGCATCCCCGAAGAGCTCGAGTTCACTCCCGGCCTGCTCGATTTCCTCGAGCAATCGTCGCTCGTGCCCGGCCGCAACGGAACGGTCACCGCCGCATCGCCCGACGGCACCACCACCGTCGAGATCGGCGGGCGCGCGGTCGGCATCGGCACGTTCGCTTCCGAACGCATCCTCGTCAGCGTCGCGATCTAGTTCCTTCTACCTCGCTCGGCCATCAACGCTTTCGAGGCGGACGTGGCTATTCGGCCAAGACTGCGGGCAGAGGCTCGGCGTAGACGACGGTGAGCCGTTTGGTCGCTCTCGTCAACGCGACGTAGAGCGCTCGCATGCCCTGCGCCTCTTCGCTCACGATGCGAGCGGGCTCGACGACGATCGCGGAGTCGACTTCGAGACCCTTCACCATGCCGACCGCGACGACGGTGACCTGTTGATCGAACCCGCGCCGCGTCGCGCGACCGTACGGGACGCCGGCTGCGCCGAGCGCGTCGCACACGTCGTCGACCAAGCTCGCCGGGCACACCAGCGCGACATTGCCTTGCTCGACCTCGGCCAACTCGTCGCGCACGACATCGATGAGGCCATCGGTGATCGTCGCGACGCGCACGATGCGTGGCGGCGAACCGTCTTGTCGCACGGAAATCGGCGGTTTGAGCTGTGGCGCCGCTTCGCGCAATACCCGCGCCGCCAGCGTGACCAACGGCGCCGGGATGCGATACCCGACAGTGAGCTCGACGGTGCGAGGTGGACGACGGTCGGGAAGGTGCTCGAGGATCTCATCCCAGCTGGTATGGGCCCACGCGCCGGTCGACTGCGCGATGTCGCCCACGACCGTCATGGAGCCCGACAACGAGCGCCGCGACAGCACGCGCAGGTCCATAGGTGACAGATCTTGCGCCTCGTCGACGACGATGTGGCCATAGGTGCGCACGGAGTCGATGTCGCGCTTGCCCGGGCGCGCCCCCAACAGTTCGCGCGCCTCGTCGAGCAGCGCGACGTCGGAGTCGGTCCAGACCACTTTGTCGGGATGCGCGACGCGAGGCCGGTGCAAGAGGTCGACCTCGCGTTCGGTCAACTGCTTGCGCGCCGCCGAACGGATCAACGCCTTGGAACCGAACAGGTCGTGCAGCAACTGGGCGGGTGCGAGCACTGGCCACATGCGCTCGAGCGCCCGGCGCACGTCGAGGTTGTCGCGCAACCGATCGCGCAACGTATCGACGTTGATCTCCTCGCGTGCGCTGGCTGCGAGCGCAGTGAAGAGCTCGGATTCGACGAACTTGCGAGCCCCATTGTGGGTGCGGAAACGTCGCCGTGCGTCGCGCACCACCCGTTGACTCTGCTCGACGGTGAACCACAACGATTGCACCCCGTAGCCGACACGCAGATCTTCGAGCAGCGGCCGTTCGCGATCGCGCACGGCGCGCTCGATGAACGGCACCATGCGCAGATCGCCTTTGACCCGCCCGACATTCTCGGGGGCGCGGCCGTCGACACGGACGTTGGCCACGAGATCGGCGAGCACCGACTGCTCGACGCCGGCCTCACCGAGCGACGGCAATACCTGCTCGATGTAGGCGAGGAAGAGGCGGTTGGGTCCGATCACCAAGACGCCCTGGCCTTCGAGAGGGAACCGGTGCGTGTAGAGGAGATACGCCGCGCGGTGCAACGCGACCACCGTCTTGCCCGTGCCGGGCCCACCCTGCACCACGAGCACCCCGGGCATCGGCGCCCGGATGATGTCGTCCTGCTCGGCTTGGATCGTGGCGACGATGTCGGACAGGCGCCCGGTGCGGGCAGTCTCGAGGGCGGCGATCAGCGCGCCCTCGCCTTGCACCCGAGGTCGGCCGTCGACGGGATCGTCGAGGAACGAGAGATCACCGAAGAGCTCGTCTTCGATGGCGAGCAGGGTGCGTCCCCGAGTCGAGAAATGACGACGGCGCTCGAGGCCGAGCGGCTCGCGGCCGGTCGCCCGGTAGAACGCCTCGGCGACGGGTGCCCGCCAGTCGACCACGACGATGTCGCGCTCACGATCCCAGATGCCGAGACGGCCGATGTAGAAGCGCTCGCCGCCCTCGTAGTCGATGCGGCCGAACACCAGCGACCGGCTGCCCAGGTCGAGTTGCGAGAGCCGCCCGGCGACGGTCTCGTAGAGGACATCGCGCTCGAAGCGGGCTTGGCTGGTGCCTCCGGGGCCGGCCTCGGAGATGTCGGTCAGTCGGATCGCGGCTGCGCGCGCGGCCTCGAGGCACTCGTAGGCGTGGTCGAGATACGCCTGCTCTGCCTCGAGCTCGGGATGGTGTTGTGGCACCTCGTTCCCCTGCCGTTCGGTCCGAATCCGTGGGCCCCGCAGCGCTGGCAGCCGCTCGGCCACCGTCGTGAGGGGGACTTCGCAGCCTATCTGGATTGCTCCCCCGTTATACGGCCGAGCGCTCGCGCGAGGCCCGACAAGCACGACGGAGCGCGGCCGTGCGAACATCGCGCCGTGGCTTCCCTCGCGCTCGTACTGTCTGCCGGAGGTCCCACGGCGACGGCGTTCCACGGGGGCGTGCTGGCGGGGTTGCTCGATGAGACCGGCTGGGACGCCCGTGGCGCAACGCTCATCGTCGGCACGTCCGCGGGCTCGAGCAGCGCGGCGATGTTGCGCGGCGGGTTCTCTCCGAGCGACGAGTTCGCCCGGCTGACCGACGGCGACCTGTCGGCCGAAGGCCAACGTTTCGCCGATCGGGTACGGGCGAGCGCGCCCCGCGAGCCCGAGCCGCGCGCCGCCAATGCGTTTCGCCCCCTCGGGCTGCGGATGGCCTTCAACGGGTTGTTGCCCCATCGATTCCGACCCGGCTTGGTCGTCGCGGGCCTGGCGCCCCGGGGCTCGCAATCCCTCGCGCGGACGGCAGCCACGGCGCGTGCCGCGCACGATCAGTCATGGCCCGAAGAATCGACCTGGATCGTGGCGGTGCGGGTCTCCGACGGCGCACGCGCCGTCTTCGGGCGTGACGACCTGCCGCCGACCGACATCGGTACTGCGGTGCAGGCGTCGTCGGCGGTGCCGAACGTCTACCGGCCGGTGCGCATAGGCCGGCACGAATACATCGACGGCGCCATCCATTCGTCGACGAACGCCGAGCTCGTCGCGACGCTCGGCTTCGACGCGGTCGTGATCGTGTCGTCGATGACCGCGGTGCCCGATCACGCGCGGTGCACCCACCGCGACCCGACGCGGACCTATTTCAGTCGCACGTTGTCCCGCGAAGTCGCGGCCATCCGCGCTACCGGTACGCCGGTGTTGGTCGTGCAGCCCACCGCCGACGATCTGGCTTTGCGCACCGACGATCGCGACGACGCGACCATCAGCGCCATCGCTCGCCAGGCACGCGTGACGGCACGGGCCAAGCTCGCCCGCCCAGAAGCACAGCACGCTCGTGCAGTGCTCGAGGCGACCTCTCCATGAGTGCTTTCCTCGACGCGTGCCGTGGGGTCGCCGGCCCTCGGCTCGTGCCGGTGTGGTTCATGCGGCAAGCCGGTCGCTCGTTGCCGGAATACCGGGCGATACGCGGGGTGGGCAGCATCCTCGACGCGATCAAGCAGCCCGATCTCGCAACCGAGATCACGTTGCAGCCGGTACGCCGCTACGGAGTCGACGCCGCGATCGTCTACTCCGACATCGTGGTGCCGGTTCATGCGATCGGCTTCGGCGTGGACATCGCGCCGGGCGTCGGTCCTGTGGTCGAGCAGCCGTTCGCCTCCCGCGACGACCTCGAACGGCTGCGCCCGCTCGACGCGCTGGCTGACGTGCCGTACGTGATCGAGACCGTGCACACCCTCGTCCGCGAGCTGAAGGTGCCGCTCATCGGATTTGCCGGCGCACCGTTCACCGTGGCGAGCTACCTGATCGAAGGCCGACCGTCGCGCACCTACGCCAAGACGAAAGCGTTGATGCACGGTGACCCCGAGCTGTGGTTCGACCTCATGGATCGTCTCGCCGATCTCGCGATCGCGTTCCTCGACGCCCAGATCGACGCAGGGGCCGCCGCCGTTCAACTCTTCGACAGCTGGGCCGGCGCGCTGCATCCCAGTGACTACCGACGATTCGTAGTGCCTGCGAGCACGCGGGTGCTGCTGCACGCGCGAGACAAGGGCGTACCGACGATTCATTTCGGCGTGCACACCGGAGAGCTACTCACGCTGATGCGCGACGCGGGCGCCGATGTCGTCGGCGTCGATTGGCGCACTCACCTGAACGATGCGCGCGCGACGCTCGGCGATGACGTCACGCTGCAAGGCAATCTCGACCCCGCGATCGTCCTTGCACCGTGGGAGGTCGTTGCGACCGAAGTACGCGACGTACTCGCTCGCAACGACGGCAACCCGAGACACATCTTCAATCTCGGACACGGTGTACTGCCCGAGACCGACCCGACGGTCCTCGAGCGGGTGGTCGAACTCGTACATCGCGAAGGCATCGTCCGGGACACGTGACCGTGGCGCGCGTCGTAGTCGTCGGAGCGGGCATCGCCGGACTGTCCTGCGCGTTCGATCTGATCACCCACGATCCTTCGCTCGACGTGATGCTGCTCGAGGCCGATGACCGCGTGGGTGGCAAGATCCACACCACACCGTTCGCCGGTCTCGCGGTCGACGAAGCCGCCGATGCGTTCTTGGCCCGCGTGCCCTGGGCCCACGAGCTGTGCGCCGAGCTCGATCTCGCGTCAGAGCTCACGTCCCCCGCCACCAACCGGGCCTACCTGTATTCCTACGGGGCACTGCGGCGCATCCCAACCGACAACGTGCTCGGCGTGCCGCTCGACCTCGACGCCCTCGCCGAGTCGGGCATCGTCAGCGTCCGCGCAGTGGCCCGCGCCCGGCAAGATCTCGAGCGCAGCACCGACGCCGTCACCGATCGTCTCGGCGAACGCGGCGAAGACGAATCGATCGGCGCGCTCATCCGCCGGCGTCTGGGCGACGAGATCAACGACCGTGTCGTCGATCCTCTCATCGGCGGCATCTACGCCGGATCGACCGACCAACTCAGCCTCGAGAGCACGGCCCCCATCTTGGCCGGCGCCGCGGCGCTCGACGGCAGCCTCATCCGCGCCTTGCGGCGCAGCCGAGTCTCGTCCGCAAACACGACACCCGTCTTCTATTCGCATCCGCGCGGTGTCGGTTACATCACCGATGAACTCCGGCGCCGTCTCGGATCGCGTGTACAACTCTCGATGCCGGTTCGCGCCATCGAGCGCGACGGATCCGGCTATCAGGTGCACACCGCGAGCGCGGCGACGGCGGCCGATGCCGTTGTCATCGCCACACCGACCTACGACGCGTCAGCGTTGCTGACGACGATCGCATCACCTGCTGCGAAACTGTGCGCGCAGATCGACTATTCGTCGGTCGTGTTGATCGCAATCGCGGTCGGTAAGCACACCGTCGAGCATCCACTCGATGGCAGCGGATTCCTGGTGCCGAAGTGCGAGAACCGCTTCATCACTGCGTGTTCGTGGAGTTCGTCGAAGTGGGCGCATCTCGCATCGGATCGACACGCGATACTGCGCGTATCGACGGGACACATCGACAACCAGAATGCGCTGTCGCTCGACGATGACGCGCTCGTCTCTTCGGCGTTGGTCGACCTGCATGAAATCATGGGCAAATTCGGCGAGCCCGCAGAGGTGCGCATCAGTCGCTGGCCGCGATCGTTTCCGCAATATCGGCCGGGTCATCGTGCGCACACGTCCGCGATACACGATGCCTTGACAGAGCATGCGCCGCGCGTCGTCGTCGCGGGTGCGGCATACGGAGGCATCGGCATTCCCGCGACGATCCACCAGGCGCGCGAAAGCGCAGAACGGGTGAGACTCGCACTATCCGCGTAATGGATGATCTCGTATCGATACGCACGATGCGCGGTCACTGAGAGCGTTCGTACGATCGCGGAAACTGGTACCGGTGACTGGTGCCACCGACATTCCCCCCTGCTCCGCCTCGCCGCGCCGCGGATCAACCCGTACCTTGCCTCCCCGTCAACCAAATACGTCAGAGCTAACAGCAGGCGCTCGCTGAGCAGACCACGCGGCCAATAACCCGCCGCGGTGCTCGCCGCCCTTCACGCTCGCTCCGTAGACGACCACCAACCGGTCTCTCGTTGCGCGCGCTCTGATCCAACCGTGAAAGGGATTCCCGATGAAACGTTGGCTGCTCAGCGCGTCGCTGATCGCAACGACATTCGTACTCAGCGGCTGCACCGCCAATGAGATGTTGTTCTTCGACAGCGTTACCGCACCCACGCGTGACGCCTTGGACTACGACCAGTTGAACCGCCTCCGCATGTGCGAGTCGACCGACAACTACCAGGCGATCAGCTGGACCGGCCTCTACCGCGGTGGCTACCAGTTCGACTTCCGCACGTGGAACGACGTCGCCTCGCGGCACTTCCCGTGGCTCGTCGCCGTCGATCCCGCCGTGGCCGAGCCCTACTGGCAAGACGCGATGGCGCGTGCCTTGTACAGCGAACGCGGGCGGCAACCCTGGCCGGTGTGCGGCAGACGCATCTGACCCCACATTCGTTCGTTGTTGCGGGAATGTGAAGTCTGTGTGCACAGCTCGCGAAGACTCGTCGATTCGGAAGGAGATGGGGACGACTCGTGCCAAAATCGCTCCATGGAGTTCACCGCGGTGCCCGACCTTGCTGCCGAGCATCCTTCGTTGCTGCCGAAAGAGCAGCCATATCTGCGCATCGAGCGGACGTTCATCTTCGTCGACCTCTCGGGCTTCACCGCGTACACGCGAGCGCAGGGTGCAGATCGGGCAGCCGCGGTGCTCACGTACTTCCGCCACGAGACGCGTTCCGTCGCGGCGCGCCGCGGCGTGCGCGTCGCCAAGTGGCTGGGCGACGGGGCGATGCTCGTCGGTGTCGAGACGGGCCCGAGCGTGGCGCTAGGCGCGCACCTCATCGCGCAACTCGGCTCGGTCGGCAGCGCGGTGCGTGTCGGTATCGCGACCGGTACTGCATTGTTGTTCGAGGGCGACGATTACATAGGCGAGCCGGTCAACCTCGCGGCGCGGCTGTGCGCCGCGGCCAATCCCGGCGAAGTGCTGGCCGCATGCGCCCGCGCCGATCTGCCCTACTGGATCAAGGTCGCGGGCACGCACTCGATCGAGCTCAAAGGCATCGGCACGGTCACCGACGTGCTGCGTCTCCAACCTTCGCTACAGTGATCTGCCCGCGCGCTCGTCTCGCGATGTCCACGCTTTGACGCCGCGGTAGGCGCACCGCATGATGCAGGCATGTTGAATCGCGTGCGGGCTCGAACCGTCGCGCACGCGGCGTCCGCGGGTCTCGCGATTGCCGCAGCCCTGCCTCCATGGGGATGGTGGCCACTCGCGTTCGTCGGGCTCGCGTTGTTCGACCGGCTCATCGCCGATCAGCCGGCTCGCACCCGCTTCAAGAGAGGCTGGCTCGCGGCGGCGTTCTGGCTCACCCCGGGAATGTTGTGGATGTGGGACTTGACGCCGCCCGGCTACCTCATCGCCGCGGCGTTCTCGAGCGCACTCTTCGGTGCCGCAGCGGCCGTCGCGCCCGCGGGCGCAGGCCGTCACCTCGCGCTGCCCGGCGCGTTCGTGCTCGCCGAGTTATTCCGGTGGCGCTGGCCCTTCGGTGGCGTTCCGTTGGCGACGCTGCCGATGACCCAGGCGTCGAGCCCCCTCGCACCATTCGTGCGCACGCTCGGCGCACTCCTCCTCGTCGCGATCGTCGTCGCCATCGGCGCGGCGTTGAGTGCACTCAGCCAGCGGCAGTGGCGCGACGCGGCCGTCGTCGCGGCGGTGGTCGCGGTGTGCGGGCTGTGGGCCGCCATTGCGCCGAGCGGCTACGTGCTGCGCAGTATCGAGGTCGCCTTGGTGCAAGGGGGCGGTCCCCAACGCACACGCGCCGACATCACCGAGAATCCCATCGTGTTGCAGCGCCATCTCGACGCAACCGCGCTCATCGACGGTCGCGTCGATCTGGTGTTGTGGCCGGAGAACGTCGTCAATCCCGAATCGGTTCCCGACTCGAACAGGCCCCGAGATCCGCAGTTGCTCTACGAGGACGATGCCCGCGCCATCATCGAACGAGTTGCGCGTGATCTCGATGCAGTTTTCCTACCCGGATGGTTCACCCATCTCGACGACCGGTACAACGACAACTTCACCGAGGCCATCGACGACACGGGTACGGTCGTCGACACCTATCACAAGGTGCGCATCGTGCCTTTCGGCGAATACGTGCCCCTGCGCGGGCTCGTCGAGCCATTCGCCGGCGACGCGTTGCCGCGTCGCGAAGTATTACGCGGCACCGACCCTCCCGTGCTCGACACGCCAATCGGCCGCCTCGGCATCGGCATCTCGTGGGAGATCTTCTTCGAGGATCGCGCGCGCGAAGCGATTCGCGAAGGTGGACAGATCCTCTTGAACCCGACGAACGGGTCGTCGTACTGGCTGACGATCGTGCAGACGCAACAGATCGCGTCTTCGCAACTTCGTGCACTCGAGACCGGACGGTGGGTCTTGCAAGCAGCACCCACCGGATTCACGGCGATGGTCACGCCCAGCGGCCGAGTCATCGGTCGCACCGGCGTCAGCGAACAACAAGTGGTGCAGGGACCAGTCGAGCTGCGCGGCGGCAAGACCCTCGCCGTGCGCGTCGGCAACTGGCCGATGATCCTCATCGCGTTCGGGCTCATCGCCGGCGCGCACGTGCTCAGACGTCGAGCAGCACCGTCACCGGACCATCGTTGACCAACTCGACTCGCATGTGCGTACGGAACCGGCCCGTCGCGACTTCTGCGCCGAGCTCGCGCAATCGCTCGACGAGGGCGTCGATCACGGGCTCGGCGTGCTCGGGTGGTGCGGCCGCGATCCATGACGGCCGGCGGCCGCCGCGGGTATCCCCATAGAGTGTGAACTGGCTCACGACGAGGATCTCGCGGGTGGTGTCGGCAACAGAGCGGTTCATGACGCCGTCGTCGTCGGCCATGACCCGCAGGTGCCACAGCTTGTCGGCCAACTTTCGGGCGGTGGCCGGGGTGTCGTCGTGGGTGACCCCCACGAGCACGCACAGGCCGGGCCCGATCGCCCCCATCGATTCGCCGCCCTCCGACCGCACCTCTGCCCGGGAGACCCGCTGCACCACTGTCCGCATGCCGCCAGTCTCGCAGCGGTCAAGGTGTGGAGCAGCGCCTCTCAGTAGGGGCGACGGCGGGATCCGCGAGATGAGAGCGGGCGCGGGCGAGGTAGCCTCCCACCTTCGATTCTCGGCCGAATGCACGCCTTGGCCAGGCCATGGAAGGGACGCCCACACGTGAATCAAACCTCCGGGGCTGCGGCCGCGCCATCGTTGCGGGTCGCCCTGCTCACCTACCGGGGCAAGACGACCGTCGGGGGTCAGGGCGTCTACATCCGTCACCTCGCGAAGACGCTCACCGACCTCGGCCACCACGTCGAGGTCTTCGCCGGGCAGCCGTATCCGGCCCTCGACGATCACATCCCCCTTCACAAGCTGCCGAGCCTCGACACCTACAACGATCACTACCCGATGCGCAAGCCCCGCATCTGGGAGTACAAGTCGCTGCCCGATGTCGCCGAGGGATTCTCCTTCGCGACCGGCAACTTTCCCGAGCCGATGTCGTTCTCGTGGCGCGCGTTCGCCGCGCTCCGCGGTCGCCGTGCGGAGTTCGACCTGGTGCACGACAACCAGACGCTCGGCTGGGGTCTGCTCGCGCTCAAGCGTCAGGGTTGGCCGATCCTGTCGACGATCCACCATCCGATCAGTGTCGACCGGCGCCTCGAGCTCGAACACATGACCTCGTGGTTGAAGAAGATCGGCACCCGTCGTTGGTATTCGTTCGTACGCATGCAAAAGATCGTGGCCCGTCAGATGGATCACGTCATGACGGTGAGCGAATCGTCCAAGGTCGACATACATCACGACTTCGGTGTCCGCCTCGATCGCATGCAAGTGGTTCCGGTCGGCGTCGACCCCGACATGTTCAAGCCCATCCCCTATGTGCAGCGCGTTCCGGGCCGCATCCTGTGCACGACATCGAGCGACATCACGATGAAGGGCCTCGCGTATCTGTTGGAGGCAGTCGCCAAGTTGCGCACCGAGCGACCGGTCGAGGTCGTCATCATCGGCAAGCCGCGCGCGGAGAGTCGCACACCACAGATCATCGCCCGCTACGGCCTCACCGATGTCGTCTCGTTCGTACACGGGGTGTCCGACCAACGCATCGTCGAGCTCTACAGCGAGTGTGATCTCGCCGTCGTGCCGTCCCTCTACGAAGGGTTCTCCCTGCCTGCCATCGAGGCCATGTCGTCAGGCGTCCCACTGTTGGCCACCACCGGCGGAGCGCTACCCGAGGTTGCCGGCACGCACGGAGAGACGTGTTTTCTCGTGCCTCCGGGCGACAGTGAGGCGATGGCCGAGATGATGCGCCGCGCGCTCGACGACGACGCGTGGCGTGCGCGCGTCGGTGCCGCCGGTCGTCAGCGTGTCATCGACAATTGGAGCTGGCAGCACACCGCCCGAGCGACGGTCGAGCAGTATCGGCGCGTGCTCGCCGGCGGACGGGATTGATGTGCTGACGGTCGACTATCGACGCCTCGGCGTGCAGGCCGGCGAACGCTTACTCGATATCGGATGTGGGTTCGGACGCCACACCTACGAGGGTGTGCGGCGCGGCGCGTCGGTCGTGTCGTGCGATCTCGGCGTGAACGAACTCGAAGGCGTGCGGGCCATCGTCGCGGCGATGGCGCAAGACGACGAGATCCCCGACGGTGTCGGCTTCATCGCGGTCAACGGCGACGCCACCGCGCTGCCGTTCCCCGATGCCTCGTTCGAGCGCGTCATCGCCAGCGAAATCGTCGAGCACATTCCTGAGGACGGTCGGGCGTTCGCCGAGTTGGCCCGGGTGCTCAAGCCGGGTGGCACCTTGGCCGTCACCGTCCCCGCGTGGTTCGCCGAGCGCATCTGTTGGGCGTTGTCCGACGACTACCCGGCACCCAACGCCCCGGGCGGGCACGTTCGTATCTATTCGCGCGCCGGGCTGCGCGAACGGTTGCGCGACGCTCGGCTCCAACCCACTTCCGCTCACCACGCGCATGCGCTGCACTCTCCCTACTGGTGGCTGCGCTGCGCGGTGGGTTTGCGTCAACCGGTCGAAGCCAATCGTCTCGTCGACGCGTACCACCGCTTGTTGTGCTGGGACATCGAAAAGCAGCCGCGCGTCACCAAGATCCTCGATCGCACGCTCAATCCGATCATCGGCAAGAGCGTGGTCATCTACGCGCACAAACCGGGCCATCTCGCCCGCAACCTTCTCGTCCCGCGTGTGCCACTCACGCCCGCCGGCGAGTCTCGAACCACAAAGTCTCGAACCTCAAAGGATGTTGCCGATGCCATCGCTTGAGCTGCCCGGCCTCCTCAGCGCGACCGAGCTCTCCCGCACCGTCGACACCATCGCGGAGTGGCAAGAACCGTCGGGCATGATCCCGTGGTTTCCCGGCGGCCACGCCGACCCGTGGAACCACGTCGAAGCCGCCATGGCCTTGCTCGTCGGCGGACGCCGCGCCGACGCCGAGCGTGCTTTCGACTGGCTCGTTGCCAATCAGTGCGCCGACGGTTCGTGGCACAACTACTACATCGGCCATCGGGTCGAGCAGGACAAGCTCGATGCCAACACCATCGCCTACGTCGCTACCGGTGTGTGGCACCACTGGTTGATCGAGTGCGACCGGGGCTTCGTCGAGACGATGTGGCCCGTCGTCGAGCGCGCGATCGACTTCGTGCTCGACCTGCAGACGCCGCGCGGCGAGATCATCTGGGCTCGCCACGCCGACGGCACGCCGTGGACGTTCGCACTCCTGACGGGCTCGTCGAGCATCAGTCATTCGCTGCGCTGCGCGATCGCTATCGCGGAGCTGCTCGGCCACGACCGCTTCGACTGGGAGCTCTCCCTCGGACGGCTGGCGCATATCATCCGCACGGCGCCCGACGCCTTCGCACCGAAGAATCGGTGGGCGATGGATTGGTACTACCCCGTCCTCGCCGGCGTCATCACCGGCGACGCGGGGCGCGAGCGCTTGGCGCAGCGGTTCGACACGTTCGTCATGCAGGGCAAAGGCATCCGCTGCGTCGGTGATCGTCCGTGGGTAACTGCCGCCGAGACCTGCGAATGCGCCATGGCGCACCTCGCAGTCGGCGAACGTTCGATCGCGCTCGAGCTGTTCATGTGGGCGCAGCAGCTACGCCGCGCCGACGGCCGCTACTACACCGGCATCGTCTACCCCGAGCTGGTGCACTTTCCCGACGACGAACTCTCGACCTACACCGCCGCCGCAGTCGTGCTCGCCGCCGATGCACTGGTCGGTGCGACACCTGCATCGCTACTGTTCACCGAGCACCAGCCCTTGCCTTCGATCGCGCTGGCCGACGACGACCTCGATCTCGAAGACTCCCGCGACTGAACGCTCGTCGTCAGTCGTAGGTGCGTAGCTCGGTGGCGGTGTAGGTGCCGTCGGCATTCGCAACCGCGGAGAACAAGATCGAGGAACCCACTGCAGGCGCACCGTTCGCGCAGGCAGTTTCGTAGCGGAAATAGCGCGTGTCCGGGACGAGGGCAATGCGCAGCGATTGGCTGTCGCCATGCCCGACTGCGCCCAGGACCACCAGTCGGTCGGCTGCCGGTAGCTCTTCGACCACACCTTTGCCCAACAGTGTGCCGTCCGGCGCCGGCTCGTCTACACGCGTAGGGGCGGGCACGTCCGTCGCGTCGACGTCGAGATAGTCGAGATGGTTGCGGTCGCCGGTGCGGACGGTCACCGAGAACGCAACCCGACGCCCGATGACCACGTCCGACAATTCGGCGCGTTGGCCACGGTTTTCGAAGACCGACGCCGAGTCGACGGGTATCGAGCGCGCCCGAGATGTCCGACGTGACGCTCGGTTCGGGCAATTTGCCGGACGGCGACTCACTGTTCCAACGGCGACGGGCGCCATCCGATCGCGGTACGCACCATCACGGTGCGCACATACGGCGCCGGGTCGCCCTTGGTGACGACGCGATGCCAATGCGGCAACAACTTCGCGAGCGCGGTCTGCAGGAGGTCCTCGCCGAGTTGCCGATCACCGGTGAGCAAGAACGCCAGCCGGGCGAGCGCGGGCGACGACTCACGCACGAACGCATCGAAAGTGCCGGCGTAGGGTTCGAGCCGACCCGCGAGCACGCCCGCTTCGATCAGCGTCGGGCGATCGGAAAGTGTCACACCACTAACACGCGTCGGGACAGCCGAAAGGTTGTCCGGGTCTCAGCAACTCTTGACCTTGGTCTTGCCGTACAGCGTGTCGGGGTTGATCGAGCCGAACGTCGCCGACGACACAGAGGTGTAGTCCAACAGGTTCGTGTTGGTCTGGATGGAGAAGTGCAGGTGCGCCGCGCCGGCAATGCCGGTATTGCCGATGACGCCCACCTTCTGGCCGGTCTTGATGCACGCGCCTTGCGTCACCGCGGGAGCGATCTCGGCCATGTGCGCGTAGAAGGAGAAGAGCGTCGAACCGTCGGTCAACGTGTGCTTGAGGAACAACCAGTTGCCGAGGCTGTTGCCACAACCCTGGCCGCCACAACCGGTATTCATCTTGACGACCACACCATCGGCAGTGGCCACGATGTTGGTATCGCTCGACAAGTAGTCGACGGCCGGGTGATGCTTGTTGCGCAGGGTCGGCCAATCGACACAGTCGTAGCAGTCCCACTCGAGCGTGACGTTCACCTTGCCGTTCAACGGGTTGCGGAAGACGAGCGGATCGGTACCTGCCGTGGCCGTCGTCGGAGCGGCTGTTGGCGCCACCGACGGCACCGTGGTGACGATACGCGCGGTCGCGGGCGGCTCGGTCGACTGGACGGACACGCCCGCGACCTCCGATGTCGCTGCGGGTGCCGATGTGGGCGCCGTGCCTGGCGCGCCCGCCACGCTCAGTTCGGCCCCGCGGTCGGAACCTCCGGTGAACGCGAAATACGCGATGACCGCAATCGTGAGCATGAGCAGGACAGCGCGCATGCGGCGGGCGGCGAGGTCGGGGGTCGGGTCCGGCATGGCGCTGCGATCCTACGCGACTGCTCCATTACAACGTCCGTCGGAGCACACGCAGCGAACCCACCGCGTCGACCTCGGCGAACGAACCCGACTCGAGCGCGCGGCAATAGATCTCGAATGGCGGGCGGCCACCGTCGGCTAGGTCAGGGAACACGTCGTGAATCACGAGATAGCCACCAGGACGGACCCGCGGTGACCACATCGCGTAGTCGCGGTGTGCAGGGTCGATGCCGTGCCCTCCGTCGATGAAGACGAGCGCCAAGGCGGGCGACCAGTGTTCGGCGATCTTCGCAGAATCGCCGACGATGGCGACGACGGTACCCTCGAGTCCCGCGTCGTGGATCGTGCGCCGGAAGTACGGCAGCGTGTCGATCTTGCCCACCGCGGCGTCGACGAGATCGGGTTCGTGCCATTCCCAACCTGGCTGATTTTCCTCACTGCCCCGATGATGGTCGACCGAGAAAAGCAAGGTGCCCCGTTCACGCGCCGCGGCCCCGAGGTACACCGCCGACTTGCCGCAGTAGCTGCCGATTTCGAGGAACGCGCCGGTGACCGGTACGTCGCGCGCGGCTCGATACAACGCGCGTCCTTCGTCGGATGGCATGAAACCCCGCGCTGCTTCGGCCCGCGCGAGGGTTGTATCGTCCACGATCAGACTTGTTCTGCCGCGACGGCGAGTGGGACGTCGTGCGCATGGCGCCACATGAGCCGATCGAGCACGAAGAATTTCAAGACCCACACGACGCCGAACGAGGCCACGCTGGCGAGTTGAACGGGCAATGCGCCGCCGTACCGATCGTCGACGATGGCGACGGCCACCGTCGAGATGATCAGGCCCAGCAAAGCCATCGACCAGAACGGCAGCACTTCGGTCGTGAAGCTGTTGCGCCCGCGCTGACGCCACACCCAATGACGGCTGAGCAGATATGCGGGGACCGCGCTGATCGTCACCGCAGTGATGTTCGCGATCCATCCCGGCCACGCGAGCATCGAGTGGAAGAAGAAGAGCAGCGACTGACCGAAGAAGACGTTGAAGACCGAGACGCCGCAGTAGCGCAACAACTTGCGCAAGTACTGTTGCACAAGCCTCTCGACGAACTCGGGCAGCGCCGGCATCTCGTGAAGGGTAGCGGGCGGATTATCGCGACCAACCTCGGGCAGAATGGCCGGATGTCCCAAGCCGCCCTCGACGCGGTCGTGCGTCTGCTCGACCTCGAAGCCATCGAAGTCAACATCTTCCGTGGCGTCAGCCCCGACGAGCAGATCCAGCGGGTCTTCGGAGGACAGGTTGCCGGTCAGGCCCTCGTGGCCGCGAGCCGCACGGTCGACAAGGGTGCCGTGCATTCATTGCATGCGTACTTCTTGCGACCCGGCGACCCCACGGTGCCGATCCTGTATCAAGTCGACCGCATCCGCGATGGTCGTTCGTTCACGACGCGGCGCGTGGTCGGTATTCAACATGGTCGGGCGATCTTCAACCTCGCCGCGTCGTTCCATCTCGAAGAAGAGGGCTTCGAGTACCACATGCCCATGCCGGATGTGCCCGCGCCCGACGAGCTACCCGATGCATCCGCGCAGTGGACCGAGATCGGCGAGGTCTTCGGCGATTTCGTGCCGCGCGATCGAGCAATCGACATCCGCTATATCGACGGACTCCCTTTTCGCCGTAAAGGCAAGTCGTCGAACGAGATGCGGGTGTGGATGCGCGCCGACGGAGAGTTGCCCGCGGATCCGGTGCTGCACACATGCCTGCTCACCTACGCGTCGGACATGACGTTGCTCGATGCGTCGTTGCTGCCGCACGGGACGAGTGCCCTCGACGGCGAGATCATGATGGCCAGCCTCGACCACGCGATGTGGTTCCACCGATCGTTCCGCGCCGACGAGTGGTTCCTCTACGCCCAGGACACGCCGTCGTCGTCGGGCGGCCGCGGCCTCGCCCGCGGCTCGGTCTTCACTCGCGACGGCAGCCTCGTCGCATCCGTCGTGCAAGAGGGTCTCATCCGCCCGATGTCGCGCGACATCGCGGACAAGTAGGCCCGACCCCCGGAGCGCGCTGACACTTGACCGCCGCCCAAACTGACCGCGGTCAACGGCGCGACCGCGACCGGTATGGTGGCCGGCGTGTGGCCTTCCCGTGCTCGACTGGTGGCCCCCTGCGTGCTGATCGCCCTGATGATCGCTGGTGCGTGCAGCGGCGACGACAGCGATTCGACAACCGTCTCGATCCCCAGCCTGGCTCCGACGACACGGGCGACGACGTCGGCATCCACCGCGACCACGACGGCATCCGCCGGGCCTACGACGGCCCCCGCGCCCCCCACCCCCGCGCCCACCACGCCTCCACCCACCACGCCCCCGCCGACTGCGCCCCCACCCACTGCACCTCCGCCGACACCGCTCGAGGCCATCAACCTCAGGCTGCGTCGAGTCGCCACGATGAACGCGCCGATCGCGATGGCGACCCGTGCCGGACGGCCAGAGATCTGGGTTGCCGAACGGGCTGGTCGCGTACGCGTGTACGACCCCGCGAGCAACGCGGTGAGCCAGCCGATCGTCGACATCTCGGGCACGTTGAGCACCGGCGGTGAACGAGGGCTGCTCGGGCTGGCCTTCTCCCCCGATGGCGCCCGGTTGTACCTCAGCTATACGAATCCCCAGGGCAACAGTCGCATCGACGAGTTCACGATGAGCGGCGACTCGGTCGATACCGGCAGCCGGCGCACCGTGCTCGCGGTGCAGCAGCCGTTCTCCAACCACAACGGCGGCAACATCGCGTTCGGGCCCGACGGGTACCTGTGGATCGGCTTCGGCGACGGTGGCAGCCAGGGCGACCCCAACGGCAACGGACAGAACGTGAACGCGCTGTTGGGCTCCATCTTGCGCATCGATCCGACCTCCCGGGCCAACGGTGAGTACGGCGTACCCGCCGACAACCCGTTCGCGGGCGGCGGCGGTCTCCCCGAGATCTGGCTCAAGGGAACTCGCAACCCGTGGAGGTTCTCCTTCGACCGCGCGACCGGCGACCTGTGGATCGGAGATGTCGGCGGCGGCCTGCGCGAGGAGATCGACGTCCTCACCACGGCGAGCGGTCGGGGTCGCGGCGTGAACCTCGAGTGGGCGCTTCGCGAAGGTACGCAGCGGCTCAAGGGCGATCGTCCTCCGGGTGGCGTCGGACCGGTATACGAATACAGCCACGCCGGCGGCAATTGCTCGATCACAGGTGGCTACCTCTATCGGGGCACCGCGATTCCCGCGCTGCAGGGCGTCTACGTCTACGGCGACTACTGCGTCTCGGTGATCCAACTGTTCCGCCTCGACGGTGCCTCGGGACAGAACCGATCGACGGGGCTCGCGGTCGAAGGCGGTCAGCTGGGCTCGTTCGGTGAAGGACCCGACGGTGAGCTCTACGCCCTCAGCCTCACCGGCGGGGTTCACCGCATCGAAGGCGCCTGATCGTGCGCACAACAGCAGCGGCACTCGCGTTCGCGATCGTGTTGACCGCGTGTACGACCGACGACACGACGATCACCGAACCCGACGTGAGCACGACACAGGACGTCGCCGCGCCCACCACGCAACGCGAGACCACCACTACGACAACACGCGCCACGCGGGTGGCGGCGCCCAACGGACGCACGGCACCGATCCCGGCGGCCAACGCCGATGAGCTCGCGCAACAGATCGTCACCGCGGAACGAGGTCTGCGCGACCTGTCGCGGACTGCGGCAGAGTTGGCCGAACTCGGTCACCTGCAAGAGGTGGCCTATCGCAAGCTGTCGATCGAGCCCACTTGGGATGCCGCGGTGCTCGCGGCCCTGCCGGCCGACCTCGACCTGCTCGTCGAAGCCAACATGCGCGCTCGCCGCGCGTTCTTCGAGATCAAGTCGGGATACGCCGACACCGTGCCGGCATGGGAGATCGTGAACCCGGCACCCTCGGACACCTTGCTCGCCTTCTACAAGGAGGCCGAAAGGGCAACGGGTATCGGATGGCAGTACCTCGCGGCAATCAACTTCATAGAGACCGGCTTCGGTCGAATCCGTGGGTTGTCGACCGCCGGCGCGCAGGGCCCGATGCAGTTCATCCCGTCGACGTGGAACGAGTCCGGCATCGGCAAGGGCGACATCAACGATCCCCACGATTCGATTCAGGCGGCGGCCCGTTATCTCGTTCGCCGGGGCGGGCCGGCCGACATGCGCAAAGCGCTGTTCGGCTACAACAACCACAACGCCTATGTCGAGGGTGTGACCGCCTACGCCGAGTTGATGAAGAACGACGAACGTGCCTTCATCGGTTTCTACAACTGGGAGATCTACTTCTCGACCGCCGACGGCGACTTGTGGTTTCCCGCGGGCGTCTACCGCGAGCCGGCGCAGATCAAAGTCGTCGACTACAAGGCGAAGGCACCGTGGTCGGTCACCGGGCTCAAAGCCGCGACCTGATCAGTCTCCTTCACCATCGAGTACGTACCGATAGACGTTGGTGTCGCGCTTCTGGAAGCCCAGTCGTTGGTACAAGCGATTGGCAACGTCGCGACTCGGGCGCGAGGTGAGGTCGACCGTTTTCGCACCGGCCTTGCGTGCGTACTCGATCGCCACTTCGTTCATCCGATGGGCGACACCCTTGCCGCGGGCACTCTCGTCGACGACGACGTCTTCGATCCACGCCCGCAGCCCTGTCGGTATGCGGAACAAGACAAGTGTCAAGCTGCCAACGATCTCGTCGTCCTCGTCGTAGGCGATGAAGAGCACGCTGCTGCGAGATGCGACGATGGCGGCCAATTCTCGCTCGGTGGGCGAGGGATTGGACTTGGACAGTTGCGGCACGAGCCGCGCGAAGGCCTCGACGAGTTCGCTCGTGACCTGCGACATGACCTCGACCCGCACCATAGCGACCATCACTTTAGAGCATTCCCTCTGGACGCCCTGTAGCCCGAACGACGCAAAACGCGGCTGGGCCGAGCGACCTGTCGACTCGTTTCGGGTCGCGATGTTTGTGGCATCTGGTGGCACGGACGGTAGCGTTGTCGAGGTGCGGAACGAGGCCACGGGGCCGGCGGGGGACCCAGAGCACAGTCGCTTCATCGAATGGACCCGTCTGCCCGAAGTGCAGCGACCGGTGATCGTCGCGGCATTCGAGGGTTGGAACGATGCCGGCGACGCGGCGACCACCGCCGTCGGCCATCTGCGCGATCGACTGCGTGCAGTTGCATTCGCCAAGATCGACCCCGAAGAGTTCTTCGACTTCACCAGCACTCGACCCATCGTGCACATCGAAGACGGCGCGTCACGCAGTGTCGAGTGGCCGCTCACCGAGTTCTGCGCGGTGGGCCGCGATCGCGTCGGTACCGATCTCATCACGTTGTTGGGCAGCGAGCCCCAGCTGCGCTGGCGCACCTTCTGCGACGAGATCATCTCGGTCGCCCGCCAAACCAACGCCCGCATGGTGATCACGCTCGGCGCGCTGCTGGCCGAGGTGCCGCACACACGCCCGACCGCGGTATTCGGCACGTCCTATGACTCCAAGGTCGCTCAAGAACTCGGGTTGCAGCCCTCGACCTACGAAGGTCCGACCGGCATCGTCGGCGTGTTACACAACGCCTGTGTGATCGCGGGCATACCGTCGGTGTCGCTCTGGGCCGCCGTGCCGAGCTACGTGCCCGGCGCCAACTCCCCCAAAGCCGCGCTCGCACTGGTCGAGCGCATCACCGACATGCTCGGCGTAGGCGTTCCCACCATCGACCTCGAGATCGCCGCCGCCGCCTACGAGCGACAGGTCACCGAGCTCGTGGGCGAAGACGACGAGACCGTCACCTATGTCGAGCAACTCGAAGAGCGCTTCGACGAATCACAGGGCGTCTCGCCTGCTGGTTCGCTCGTCGAGGAAGTCGAGCAATACCTGCGCAATCAGCGCGAGCAGGGCTGACGTTCCGGGGCTGGCCTCTACGCGGCCGGCAGGCGCGCGAGTTGCTCTGTGAGCCAGTCGACCAACTCTTGCAGGATGGTGAGCTGCGCCGGCTCGTTGAAGATCTCGTGGCGCAGCGCGGGGTAGGTGCGCCGGGTGACAACGGCGAGATCGGTCAGCGGTCGAGTGGAGCGCGCCGGCACCAGTTCATCGTCGGCGCCGTGCATCACGTACGTGGGGATCGCGAGTCGGCCGAAGTTCTCGTTGGTCCACTTCATCTGACGCAGCAGCGCTCGCGCCAGACCCGGCGTGGCGACGCGCACGACCAACGGGTCGGCGCAATAGGCCTCGCCCACCGCAGGGTCGGCGGCCAACATGTACCCCTTGATCGGTGACGGCACACGAAGCCGCGGCGCGAGGCGTGCCAGCACCGGCGTCAGCGCGCGCAACCGTGCAGGAATGTTCGCACCGAGCGCTGGTGCACAGAGCGCGAGTAGGTCTGGTGCGGGGCGGGTCGAGAGCACATACGACAGCGCGATCAATCCGCCCATCGAATGACCGAGCATCACGATCGGCAGGCCGAGCGCCCGAACCTCGGCCATCTGGTCTTCGACGTCATCGAGGTAGTCGTCGAACGAGTCGACGTATGCCTGGCGCCCGCCAGACTGACCGAAGCCCCGCAGGTCGATCGCAACGACGTCGAATCCGCGCTCGGCCAAGAACCGACCGACGTGTTCATACCGGCCGCTGTGTTCGGAGATGCCATGGATCAACAGCACCGCTGCCCGCGGATCGGTAGCCGGCCAATGCCGGCGCAGTTGCACATGACCGTCGCGCGTCAGCCCGAAGTCGACACGCGCCGGTTCCGCGTTCACGGACCTTCCCACACCGGCGAACGCGGCTCGTCGAAGTGGGTCTCGGTGGTGTCGCCTCGGATCGCGGCGAAGGCCATTGCGGTCCACTGAGCGCCGCCCGCCAGCGGGGTCGGCAACGCGTCTTCTGCGAAGAACCCGGCGTCGGCGCACTCGAGCGGGTGCGGCAACACGTCGCCTCCGGTCGCGCGGCACAAGAAAACGAGCGAATACAGCGGGATACGGGTGAAACCGCGCCGCAAGCCGTCGAACACGGCGACGAGGCGCACGACCTCGCAGTCGATGCCCGTCTCCTCACGAACCTCTTTCACCGCGACCTCGGCCGGCGAATAGCCGACATCGGCCCAACCGGTCGGGTAGAGCCACACGCCGCTGTCGGATCGCTTCACGAGCAGGATCTCTCCCGCATCGTTGTGTACGACCGCGCCCACGGTTGCCT
The DNA here is from genome assembly GCA_035525225.1 of Acidimicrobiales bacterium. GTDB lineage: Bacteria > Actinomycetota > Acidimicrobiia > Acidimicrobiales > WLNW01 > DATLFA01. Next base: position 24,806 of record DATLFA010000063.1, on the reverse strand, counting down.
TGGGCGTCACATAACCAGCAACTCCGTCCCCGATGAGCTTCATCCATTCGCCGACCACGGTGTCGGGCTCGTGCAACCATGCAGTCGCCGCTCGAATCTCACCCGCGACGGCGAGCACTTCTTCGAATCGCTCGCGCTCGTACAGGCTCTGCGTGAACCCCAACCCCGTGCGGGCGATGGCCGCCAGCGACTCGCTCCAGCGCAGCAGGTCACTTTCGGTGAGTGGGCGCTTGCCGTCCGCAGGCATGACAGGAGGGTAGCGCGAAGTCACAGATCGACGGTCAACGCATATAGGATCGCGCGCTGGATCTCGATGACGTACTGATCATCGACGATCTTTGCTCCCTTCCTGTCGCGCACGTAGAAGGCATCGATCACTTGCGATCCGAGCGTCTCGATCTTGGCCGACACGATGTCGAGATCGCTCTCGAGTAACGCGGTGGTGATGCGATAGAGCACGCCCACACCATCGGGCGCCACGACCTCGACGACCGTCGCGACGTCGGACGAGTGATTGTCGATCACGACCTTCAGCTCGACGGGACGCGCCGAAGTTGCCGGCCGGGTGCGATACGTGTGAGCCCGTTCGGCGAGTCGCGCTCGCAGTGCGATCTTGCCGTCGACCGCCCGCTCGATGTCGCCGCTCACCTTGGGCCAGTTCAACTCGTTGTCGAACATCGACGCGACGCGCAACACTTCGATGGCCATGCCATCTTCGGAGTGACCGGATGCGTGCACCACGTCGACTCCGTTGAGCGCCAGCGCGCCGGCGACACGAGAGAACAAGCCGGGTCGATCGGGCGCGATAACGGTCACGGTGTCGCCCACGCCGTCGATGATCAACTCCCGCCGCGCGAGGAGCACGCGATGCTCGTCGGTCGGGAACGGCGCGTCCTTCATTTCGTCCACATCACCGCCGCGCAGCGAGTGCGCGGTGCGCCGCACGAGCTCGTTGACGAGTTCGGCCCTCCAGGCTCCCCACGCGGCCGGACCCGTCGCGATCGAGTCGGCTTCGGTCAAGGCCGCCAACAACTCGAGCGTCTCGACGTTGCCCACCTGAACAGCGACCGAGCGGATCGTGCCTTCGTCGTCGAGGTCGCGTCGCGTCGCGATATCGGGCAGCAGGAGATGATGACGCACCAACGACGTCAACACGGCAACCTCGTCGTCGCTGTAGCCCATGCGGCCGCCGATGCGGTCGACCAACTGGATACCGATGTCGGTGTGGTCGCCCGGGTACCCCTTGCCGATGTCGTGGAACAGCGCACCGAGCACGAGAAGATCGGGCCGATCGACGCGATCGACCAGTGCGGCAGCCTGCGCGGCCGCTTCACACAAGTGCCGATCGACGGTGAACCGGTGATACGCGTTGCGTTGCGGCTTGCTTCGGCACGGCTCCCACTCGGGAATCATGCGATGCCACAATCCGAGCTGATCCAGCGCTTCGATCACCGGGATCGCCGGATGACCGACCAGCAGCAGGTCAGTCAACAAGAAGCGCGCGTCGTCGGGCCAGCGTTCGGGCATCGGTGGGGTCTCGCGGGCCATGCGTTCGAGCGAGTCGCGGCTCACGTGGGCGCGGTGCAACGCTGCCGCGGCGGCAACACGCAACGGCAGCACCGGATCGTCGGCGACGGCGCAGTCATCGTCGATATAGATCGTGCGCTCGTCGAGGATTACGCCCGGAGCGACCGTTCGTGGGCGATCGCGAAAGGGGCGGCTGCGCCGTCGACTCTGCTCGTACCGATGCCACACGATGTCGCTCGTCCACGCGATCGATCGCGCGGCCGATGCGACCCGCGCCATCAACTCGTCACCATCGGCCAGTCCGAGCGCGTGGGCCACCGCGTCCTGATCTTGCAACGAGAGGCGTTCACCGCGACGGCCGGTGCACCGATGCAACTCGACTCTCGTCGCGAGCAGGGTCTCGTAGTCCTCCGCGAGGCAGTTCTGCTCGGTCGTGCCCAAGACCGGTAGCGCCGCCTCGGCCCACCAGAGTGAGTGGACATCACGCAAACCGCCGCGCCCTTCTTTCAGGTCGGGCTCGAGCAAGAACGCGACCTCTCCGTGTTTCGCCTGGCGCTCTTCGACCCGTTCGCGCAGCTCGTCGAGCGCCCGGCGCGCCTCTTTGCGCCACTGCGCGTGCGCTCGCTCGTGTAGCTCTCGCGCGAGCTCGGCCGAGCCCGCCACGCAGCGCGCCGAGAGCAGCGAGGTGGCGACGTCGAGATCATCGCGGGCAAGCGACAGCGCTCCGTCGATGGTGCGCACGGCGTGACCGAGCTTCACCCCGATGTCCCACATCGGATACCAGAGCGCTTTCGCCAACTCGTCGACGTTGCCGCCCTCGTACAACAGCAACAGGTCGAGATCGCTGTTCGGGCACAACTCACGGCGACCATGGCCGCCAGTGGCGACGAGCGCGACGTCACGGCGGTCACCCGCAGCGTCCTTCCACAGCATCGCCAGCCACTCGTCGACCTTTGTCGAGTAGGTCTCGCACCACGCTCTGCCATGCAACGTGTTGGACGAGAGCTTCTGGTCGTTCTCCAGGAGTCGGTTCATTCGCTATCAGTCTGCCCGGTATCGGTCGCGAAGTCGGCCAGGCGGCGGAAGAACCGGCTCCGCGGCAGAACCTCGGCGCACCCCGCGTCACGCGCCGCGGCCATCAGGGTCTCGTCGACATGACTGGCGAACCCGACCACGGGGCCCGTGATCGTGGGGATCGCCTCCAGCACTCGGGGGCGGCCGAGATCGACCAGGACGACCGCCTCGGGATCCACTCGGGCCAGTTGATCGACTGCGGTCACGAATTGCGCATGGGGGATCGCGGCCGAGATCCGCGAACGGTCCATGAGATCGGGGGCAAAGACGAAGACCGGCCTCATGGTTCGGCATCCAGTCTCGACGCGCGCCGTCGTTGCAGGTGTACGTGTGCCTTGGCCGCTCCCCACTCGATGCCGGCATCGTGCACCGCGGGCCCGAAATCGGCGAAGGCCGCGGGCGTGAGGGCGTATTCGTCATCGGGAAACGACTGCCGGTCGAACTCGTCGCGATCGACCGGCTGCGCGCCCACCGCGCGCAACACGTGCGTCGGATAACGGACGGCCGCTCGCAGGATCGACAGCGGGTTCTTGCGCTGTTCGTCCACGTCGAGCGCCAACACCGCGCGCAATTCGGCGACAACTTCTCGTGTCGCCTCGACACGGGCCGAGCCGATCAGCGTTGCCGTCTCGGCGTCGGCGGAACGAGCCTGCGCGTGCAGCACCGCGCGCACGCACGACTCGACCCAGTCGCCGAGCGCGGCCTCGATGACGTGGACGAGCTCGTCACCATACGCTGCGAGGGCTCGGTCATCGTCGTTCATGCGGCTGCGACAGACCGAGCGCGGCGTTGAGATTGCCCGAGCGCAGGCCCTCGAGATCGACGGTGACGTAGCGGTACCCGGCGGCCTTGATCGTGTCGACCACTTGATCGCGGACCCTCAGCATCGCCGGGAGATCATCCAACGGCACTTCGACGCGGGCGAGGTCGCGATAGTGGCGAACGCGCACATCTCGGAAACCGAGTGCCCGCAATCCGCGCTCGGCGGCCTCGACCGAGGCCAAGACCCCGATCTCCACCGGTGTGCCGTAGGGAAGTCGCGACGCGAGACACGCTGCCGCGGGTTTGTCCCAGGTGCTCAACCCGAGCGCGCGCGAAGCCGCTCGCAGCTCCGACTTCGTGAACCCGGCATCGATCAATGGGAAACGTGCGCCGCGCGCTGCTGCGGCACGCTGGCCGGGACGATGATCACCCAGATCGTCGACGTTGACACCGAGCACCACAACCGCGTCACGCTGCTTCGCGACCGGCTCGAGCGCATCCATCAGCGCGTCCTTGCACCAGAAGCAGCGGTCGGCATCGTTGCGGCGATACGCCGCGTTCTCCATCTCGGCGGTCTCGACCTGCGTCCAGTTCAATCCCCACGCGGTGGCGAGTCGAGCGCAGTCGTCGTGTTCGAACGATGCCAACGAGGGCGACAACGCGGTCACGCAGCTCACGCGGTCGGGGCCGAGCGTGTCGTTGGCCACCCATGCGAGGAACGACGAGTCGGCACCGCCGCTGAATGCAACAACGACCCGGTCGAGTTGTTGCAAGGTCGCGCGCAGCGCGCCGAGATCACCCATCGCGACGCTTGCCTATCTCACGCGTTGCATGAGCTCGTCGACGGTGCACACCATGCCCGCATAGAACGGGCCGAATTCGGCGTAGACCGCCGATGCTTCGTCGAAACGCATCGTGTACACCACCTCTTTCAGGTCGTCCGGGTTGACGGCGAACAGGGTCACTCCCCACTCGAAGTTGTCGAGGCCCGTCGATCCGGTGATGACCTGCACCACGCGACCGGCAAACTTGCGCCCTGACGCGCCATGTTCGTGCATAAGCGAATTGCGATCGTCGTAGGGCAGCGTGAACCAGTTGGCGTGGGCTTCACGCTTCTTGGACATGGGATAGAAGCACCACGCCGGTTTGCCCTCGGGTGGGAGTTGCGGATGCAGCCGCGCCTGCTTCATCGGTTCGGGTACGCCCTGCGAGTATTCGGACAGCTCGGTCAACGACACGTAGGAATCGACGACGTCGAGGCCGGCGTCGGAAAGCGCGGATTGCAGCTCTCGCAGTTTCCAGAGATCGTCGGCCAGCGCCATGAAGCCCAGGCTGGCCTTGTGACCTAACAACGCCACGCAGACGACACATACACCATCGGCTTCGGCCGCTGCGACGGCACTCGCAACGGCGCCAGGATCGTCACCCGGCAGGCGCACGCAAAAGAGGTGCAGGACACCGAGGCCAACAGATGGTGCTACAGGTTTCATCGCACTCAGTCTGTCACGGCGCGACAGATTCGTGACCCGCATCGGTGTAGAGATTGAAATGTCGTTCGCGAGCGAAACCCACCAACGTGATACCGGCTGCTCGGGCCGTATCGACGGCCAGTGATGACGGAGCGCTCACCGCGACGATTGCGGCAAAGCCGGCGGCCCAGGCCTTTTGCACGATCTCGAACGAGGCGCGTCCACTGACGAAAAGACCGAGACCGGTCGCAGGGAGTTGCCCGTCGAGCAATAGTTGCCCGACCACCTTGTCGACTGCGTTGTGGCGCCCGATGTCCTCGCGCACGATCGAGATGTTGCCCCGCGAGTCGAAGACCGCGGCCGCGTGGACCGCGCCCGTCTTGTCGAACAACGGCTGCCGGCCTTCGAGGCGTGACGGGATGTCGGCGAGCACGCTGATGGGGATGTCGCCGCGCGTCACGGGTCGCAGCCGCGCGCACAGCGCGTCGATCGACTCGCTGCCGCAGATGCCACACGACGAAGAGGTGAGACCGAGGCGAGGGGTCGGTACCGGCGCGAGACCGCCGGTGTCGACGGTGACGACGTTGAAGCTCGCCCTCTCGGACGGATCGTCCGAGCAATAGCGCAGCTGGCGGATCGTCGCCCCCGCCAGAAGGCCTTCGGTCAGGCAAAAGCCGGCAGCAAGTTCGAAGTCGTTGCCGGGCGTTCGCATCGTCGTCGTCACGAGCGTGTCGTCGAGGCGGACCGACAGCGGTTCTTCGACCGCCAACTCATCGGGCAATCGTGTGAGGCGACCTTGGGCAAAGCGCCGCGTCAGCACTCGCCTTGATCGTCCTCGACTCATGATCGAGAGGCTAGGGCGCTGTGGGTTCAACCGAACGGCGCAGCTCTGCTTGCAGATGGTGCGTGAGCGCGAGCCCCATTGCCGCCATCGACACGTCGTAGCGCAAGATGTCGCCCTCGATCGCGATGCGGCGAACGATTGCGGTCACCGGCTTGGCGCTGGGCGTGCGATGCACCGCGTCAGCGGTCACTTCGATCGACAGCCCCTCGCCCCCGGTCACCACCACGCGATCGACCTCGACGAGACCGGTCGGCGAGCTGATGACGAACTCGTACTCGTCGTTGCCCACGGCGCGCAGATAGCCCGACTCGGCATGTGCCGGCATCCCCGTCGCCGCCAGTTTCGTGCGCTGCACATAGGAGACGAACGGCTTGCCGACGTGGGAGAAGGTGATCTCTTCGGTGTAGTCGAACGACACGATCGTCGGGTACGAACCGTGCCCGCTGCCTCGCCAAGTGCCGAGCAGAGGGCGAAGCGGCTCGCACAGGGGATGAAGTGCCGGCTCCACGAACGCGAAACGCCTGGGGATTAGAAGTCTGTGCTGGCCGGACTAGAAGTCCATGTCACCCATGCCGCCGCCACCGCCGGCGCCGGCCTTCTTTTCGGGAGCGTCAGCGATGACGACCTCGGTGGTGAGGAACAGCGCGGCAATCGACGCCGCATTTTGCAGCGCGGAACGAGTCACCTTGGCGGCGTCGATGATGCCCATCTTGACCAGATCCTCGTACTCACCGGTCGCGGCGTTGAGGCCCATCGCACCGGTCATGTTGCGCACCTTCTCGACCGCCACCCCGCCTTCCATACCGGCGTTGACGGCGATCTGCGTGAGCGGCGCTTCGAGGGCTTTGCCGACGATGCGGGCACCGGTCGCCTGGTCGGCATCGGTCAACTTGGCAACGGCAGCGAGCACTGCTTTTTGTGCTCGCAGCAACGTGACGCCGCCACCGGCGACGACACCCTCTTCGATCGCGGCCTTCGTGGTGGACACTGCGTCTTCGATGCGGTGCTTCTTCTCTTTGAGCTCGACCTCGGTGGCCGCGCCGACCTTGAGCACCGCAACACCGCCGGAGAGCTTGGCCAAACGCTCTTGGAGCTTCTCACGGTCGTAGTCGCTGTCGGTGTTCTCGATCTCGGCCTTGATCTGCTTGATGCGACCGTCGATCTCGGCTTGGTCGCCGGAACCTTCGACGATCGTCGTCTCGTCCTTGGACACGACGACCTTGCGAGCCTTGCCGAGCATGTCGAGCGTGGCGCCTTCGACCTTGAGGCCGACCTCTTCGCTGATGACCTGGCCGCCGGTGAGGATGGCCATGTCCTGCAGCATCGCCTTGCGGCGATCGCCGAAGCCAGGAGCCTTGACCGCAACCGACGAGAACGTGCCGCGGATCTTGTTGACCACGAGCGTCGCGAGAGCCTCGCCCTCGACGTCCTCGGCGATGATCACGAGCGGCTTGCCCGCCTGCATGACCTTCTCGAGTGACGGCACGAGATCACGCACTGCGGTGATCTTGGAACCGACGAGAAGGATGTAGGGGTTCTCGAGCACGGATTCCATGCGATCTGGGTCGGTGACGAAGTACGGCGAGATATAGCCCTTGTCGAAGCGCATACCTTCGACGAGATCCATGTCCATGCCGAACGTCTGCGACTCTTCGACGGTGATGACGCCGTCTTTGCCGACCTTGTCGATGGCCTCGGAGATCATCTTGCCGATCTCTTCGTCCGCGGCAGAGATCGATGCGACCTGCGCGATCTGCTCTTTCGAGTCGACTTCGACGGCCTGCTCTTTGATCGACGCGACCGCGGCTTCGACCGCGGTCTCGATGCCCTTCTTGAGCGACATCGGGTTGGCGCCGGCCGCGACGTTGCGCAGACCTTCGCGCACCATTGCCCATGCGAGCACCGTGGCCGTCGTCGTACCGTCACCGGCAACGTCGTCGGTCTTCTTCGCGACCTCTTTGACGAGCTCGGCGCCGATGCGCTCGTAGGGATCTTCGAGTTCGATCTCTTTCGCGATCGACACACCGTCATTGGTGATCGTGGGAGCGCCCCACTTCTTTTCGAGCACGACGTTGCGGCCCTTGGGGCCGAGCGTCACGCGTACTGCGTCCGCGAGCTGGTTCATGCCCCGCTCGAGCGAACGGCGAGCTTCCTCGTCGAAGCTGATGATCTTCGCCATTTGATTGCATCCTCCGTTGGTGACCGTGCGAGCGGCGGGGCCGGAGACCCCCCACGCGACACCGTCCGTGCGATTAGCACTCTCCGATACCGACTGCTAATCCAAGCACCTTCGGTTAGCAATCGCAACCCGCGAGTGCCAAAACCGCGAGGGGGTTACGCGACGAGGCTGGGGCGGCGAGTGACGGCGTGTACCAGCGAGCGTGGCTCAGCCGGTTTGGGGACGAAGGCAGCCAGCCCGAGACGGTCGGCATCGCAACAGATCTCGTCCCACGGTTCGCTCGTGTGCAAGACGACGTGCACACCGCGCAACAACCCTGCCCGGCGGGCCGCCGCGAGCAACTCGAGCCCGCTGGTCGCCCCTAGCCGAACGTCCACCACGACGACATCGAAGGTGCCCTCACCCATTGCCGCCAGGCCGTCCGCGTACGTGCTCTCGGTCCGTACGCAGTGGCCTTCGAACTGCAGCAGCAGCGTCGCGTAGCGGAGCACCCTGGGGTCGTCGTCGATCACGAGTACCTGCGCCATCGCGAAGTTCTCGGCGCCGCGGCAGTGGCCCTTGATCGAAATGGCCCCGGAGCCCTAGAGGTTTGTGCCGTTCGGACCGTGCTCGGTGCCTCGACGGGGTCGGGTCGGTGGCGCCGGCCGGGCGGGTCAGCCGCCGGCGACGGCGGGGATGATGGCCACGGTCTCGCCGTCGGGCACCTTGGTCGACAAACCGTCGAGGAAGCGGATGTCGTCGTCAGAGACGAACACGTTGACAAACCGGCGCAACTTGCCGTTCTCGTCGAGGATGCGCTCACGGAAGCCCGGGTGGGCCACCTCGAGTGCCGAGAGCACTTCACCGACCGTGTCTCCGGCGACGGCCACCTCGGATTCGCCTCCGGTGAGGGTGCGCAGGGTGGTTGGTACTCGTACGGTGACGCTCATCTTGCTGGCCTTCGCTTCTCACTCGGCAATTGTCGGGTTCGCGGGTCGCGATGCTATCGGCCGAGACCGAATCGCCGTATCCAACCACCCGGGAACCGCCGGCATTCCCGAGCAGTGCTTTCCGGCAGCCAGCCCCTGGCGTGTACGGTCGCAGCCGATGGTCCGCACTCACGACCACCACGACTTCGACCCCGTGTCACTGCTCGAGGCCAAAGGGACCCAGCGCATCTCGGTGTGCCTCCCCGCGCGCAACGAACAGTCGACGGTAGGCACGATCGTCGGGCGCCTCCGTGAGTCGCTCGTCGACCGGGTCCCCCTCCTCGATGAGGTCCTCGTGATGGACGACAGTTCGACCGACGCCACTGCCAAGGTCGCCGAAGATGCCGGGGCAGTCGTCGTCGATGCGTCGAGCACCCTTACCGACCATGGCGCCGGGCCCGGCAAGGGCATGGCCATGTGGAAGACGATCTACGCGTCGAGCGGTGACATCGTGGTCTGGTGCGACGCGGACGTGACCAACTTCGCGCCGCACTTCGTCACCGGTCTGTTGGGCCCGCTGCTCACCGACGACGACATCGCCTACGTCAAGGGCTTCTATCGCCGCCCTCTGAGCGCGGCGGGCGATGGCGGTGGACGGGTCACCGAATTGGTCGCTCGACCGCTGATGTCGATGTTCTTTCCCGAGCTGACCTCGTTCATGCAGCCGCTGTCGGGCGAGTACGCGGGCCGCCGATGGCTGTTCGAACAGCTCCCGTTCGTCGCCGGCTACGGGGTCGAGGTGGGTCTCCTGATCGACATCGCCGCCGGGTGGGGCGTCGACGCCATGGCGCAGGTCGATCTGGGCACGCGGCTGCACCGCAATCGCACGCTCAAACAGCTCGGTCCGCAGGCCATGACCATCATGCAGGTCATCTTGCGCCGGGCCCTGCCGGGCACGGTGGCCGAGACCGGCAGCCTGGTCCGGCCGGGGATGGCGCCGGCCACGGTGGACGCCCACGAGTTGCCGCCGATGATCTCCGTGGCGTCCTATGCCACGAGTCGCACGGACGGCCCGAAATTTTCCTAAAGACATCCGGGTTGCGCGCCGAAAGGACTTTCATAGGCCAAGCGGCTCACCACAGTGGGCCGAGTGACCTACGGGAATCCCCGCCCGCCTTCAATGAAAGAGGGGGACATGACAACCGCAACCCTCCAACCCGAAACCGAGCTACGCCGAGACGACCTTCGCCTCGCCGAACTGGTCGGCTTTCTCTCCGGTTACCCAACCCTCGACGCCCTCGAGGTGATCCAAGGTCACGACGACCCGGATCCGCTGGCGCGCGTTGCACGTGCGCTGCTGCAGATCAAACACCTCAACCGTTACAACGTCGCGCCGCCAACCATTCACTGACGGCCTGCTCGACACAGCCGAGCGTGTCCGCAAGAGCCCGCTCGCGCCCGAAGCGCGCGGTGAGCGCCACCGTCTCTACCCGGGTATCGGCGTCGTCATACACATCGCCGACGACGGCGAGTACCGGCACGCCGACCAGCGCGGCCAACTCGACGACACCACCGACCACCTTGCCGTCGAAGGACTGCTGGTCGAGGAACCCTTCGCCCGTGATGACGAGATCGACATCACGCATTCGCTCGGCAAGCCCGAGTTCGTCGGCCACCAGCGCGAACCCGTCGACGAGCTTGGCCCCGATCGCAGCCAGGCCGCCGGCGAGGCCGCCCGCCGCCCCTGACCGGGGCAGCGCCGTGACGTCGACGCCGTACTCGTCCCGATAGACCTGCGCCAGGCGTTCGAGGCGGCGCCGCAGCAGCGTGACCTGCGTCGGCGACGCGCCCTTCTGGGGAGCGAACACGCGGGCGGCATCGACGAACGTCGTGCGCACGTCGCAGGCCACGATGATCTCGATACCGCGCAGGCGCGGCAGCGGGTACATCGCCCGCAGCGCCCCGAAACCGCCGTCGGTCGTCGCGGACCCACCGACCCCCACCACGATGCGGCGTGCGCCGGCGTCGATCGCGTTCGCGATGAGCTCGCCCGTGCCGGTCGTCGAAGCCGCGAGCGGATCGTTGTCGTCGGCCCCTCCGAGCAGGGACAAACCCGAGGCCGCGGCCATCTCGATGATCGCCGTGCCCGCAGAGAGGCGCCACGGTGCGGTGACGGGATCGCCGAGCGGCCCGGTGACGAGACTCGACCGATTCGCGCCCCCCAATGCGTCGAGGATGCCTTCGCCGCCGTCCGCCAAGGGGCACTCGTCGCAGCGCACATACGCGCCTGCGGCGCCACGGGCGATGGCCCCGGCGATCTCGCGCGCCGTGCCCGTGCCCCGGAACTTGTCCGGCGCCGCGAGCACACCAAACTGTTCCTTCCCGCTCTGCCGAGGGCCGCTCGGGCCCTCTTTCCCGCTCTGCCGAGGGCCGCTCGGGCCCTGCTTTTGCGCCCTCTCGCGTGCGGGGCGGCGTGTGGTCACGCCGCCACTATCCCACCTTTACCTGTCTGTCGGCGCCCAGGATGATGATGATGTTCGCCGTCTGTGCATTGTTGAGCACCGCCTGATCGAGACGGTCGGTGAGGCTGTTGGGCATCGCCTGCACGACGTTGCCGTCGGCGCCGAGGAACACCGCCAGCGCCCGGGCATCGTCTTGATACCCGTCGCGGTAATAGATGAAGGTGTTGTCCTGCCCGGGCTTGGCGTTCTCGGCCCCGAGCGACGCGTAGCCGCCGGTGACGAGCTTTCCGTGGGACTGCGACGCGTAGCCGTCGATGCCCGAACCGTTGGCGACGAGGACCCTGACCTGGGCCGGCTGTCGGGTCGAGCCGATCGGTGCCGTCACCCCGGGCGTGGTCACCGGGCTTATCGTCGTCGCTCCGCCGCGCGAGGTCGTGCCCCCGCCGGCCCGCGTCGTGGTGGAGCCTGTCCCCGTATCGACGCCGGTGGCACCGCTGTCGTTGTCGCTGTGACCTCGCCAGATGAGGAGGGCACCGATGATCACCGCGACGGCAACGAGAAGCGCGCCGCGCAGGGCCGCATCACTGGCGGATCGCCCGAATCCCTCACCCCGCCGCGTTGCTGTCATCGACCAGGACGCTCCTCGATTGGACGACCTTCGAAGCGTGCCCGCCGTCGCCGGTCTCTTTGGCGGCGCAGCCGCCGTACGACGAGGGGATCATACGCAAGTGCACCAGAAAGGTCGATCACCTCGTTCAGCAGCTGGTAGTAGCGCGTCGCGGAAAGCTCGAAGCGATCCCTGATGGCACGCTCTTTCGACCCCGGTTCGGACCACCAAGTGCCCTCGAAATCGAGGATCGCACGTTCTCGTTCGGTCAACTGACGTTCTGACGGCTCCATTACACCCAAGCCTGGCCGACCGGAGGGGTGGATACAAGGATGCTCGGGAGCCATGGAATGACGTGAGGAACGACCGGGCCGGATCGAGACGAGCCGGGTGCGGGAGTCGAACCCGCGACCTTCGACTTACAAGGTCGTTGCTCTGCCGACTGAGCTAACCCGGCGAATGCCCCACGTTACTGGGGCTCGTCGGACTCGGTGGTCGGATTCTCCGCCGGCTCCCGTTTCTCCTCTTCGGCCGTGCTCGCTGCCTCTTCGGCCGTGCGCGCCGCCGCTTCTTCTGCCGTGCGGGCCGCCGCTTCTTCTTCCTCTTTCTTCTTCTGCGCTGCGTACCGCAGCCCCGAGATCATGTCCATTGTGACTACTTTCCGAACAATGCCTTGTAGTCGACGCGATGACCGCGCCGCTCGAGCTCTGGGATCACCTTCGTGCCGAGAAGTTCGAGAGTACGCATGACCTTCTCGTGCGGGAGCGTGCCGAACTGCACGTAACACAGCAACTGGTCGACGCCTGCTTCTTCGTAGCGAAGGATCTTTTCGACGCATTCCTCGGGCGTCCCCACGATGATCATGTCTTCGTCGGTGTACTGCTGGATGTCGATGTTGCCTTCGATCGAAGGCTTGAGCAGTGGGAACACCGCATCTCGCTCCTCGGGGCTCAGGTTGGGTAGCTCCCATGTGAGCGTGAACTCGGCGAGGTGCTGGTACCACCAGCGGACCGAATCCCACAGGCCGTATCCGGCGGCTGCATCCATGTCGTCGGCGCAATGCACGAGTGTGTAGGCGCCGACGCGATCGTTCTTGACGCGTGTGAGTGTCGGGTTGCCCTCTGCCTGCGCGTCTCGATACACCTGAATGTGCTTGGCCATCGCTTCGACCGGTTGCAACAACGCGAACGACAGCAACCCCACACCGTTGCGGCCGGCATTCGCGGCCGATGCCTCGCCCGCAGCGGCGAGCCAACACGGCGGGTGTGGATCTTGGAACGGCTTGGGTGTCTGCATGCGCTCGGGCATCTGCAACAGATCGCTGTCCCAACTGAAGCGCTCTTGCTCCCACATCTTGACGACGATCTCGACGGCCTCACGCCACATTGCGCGAGAGCGGTCGTCGGCGGGCACGTGGAACGCCAACTGCTCCATCGGGGTCGAGCGACCGGTGCCCCATTCGACGCGACCATGCGACAGGATGTCGACGGCCGCGACCTTCTCGGCGACGCGCGCCGGATGCTGGAAACCGGGTGGCATCAGCACGACGCCGAAACCGAGCCGCAGGTTCTTGGTGATACGCGACAGCGCACCGAGCATCACTTCGTTGGACGGGCAGGCCGAGCGCCCATCGCGAAAGTGGTGCTCGACGAACCACACCGTTTGGAAGCCGAGCGAATCGGCGAGCACGACTTCTTGAATGGCCTCCTCGTAGGCCGCCTGCTCTGCTTCGCGCTGACCATAGGGATGGGGCTTGGACCAGGGCTTCACCTTCGGCTGCAACTCATAGAGAAGGTCGAGCTTCACAGGTCCCCCAATGTTCCGCGCATTTCGTACGACGGCAGCGACCCTATGACCCGAGGTCGGTATGGTCAACCCGCAGCGCGACCGCGGTCCAACCGTCTGCGCTGCGTGCAGCCACACGCGTCACCCGATACGCGGACTCGACCTCCGCGACGTCCGCGTCGAGCATCCCCGCGAGGATCACATGGCGCCGCGCCACGCGGCGCACTCCTCGAGCGACCGCACGATGAACCGACGGCAACACGTTGGCGACAACGACGTCGAAATCGTCCGCGACCTCGTCGATCGTCGCGACGCGAGCGTCGATTCTGTCTACGAACCCGTTGCGGCGAGCGTTGTCGATCGTGGCCGCCACGGCGCCGGCTTCTACGTCGATCGCCTCGACACGCGCTGCTCCAAGCGCGGCGGCGGCGATCGCCAGGACGCCACTGCCGCAGCCGAGGTCGAGCACCACACTGGTACGGACATCCAGATGTTGCATGAGTGCCAGCGCCAGCCGCGTCGATGCGTGCGCACCGCTGCCGAACGTGCGCTGCGGGTCGATGACGATTTCGATCGCGTCGCGGCCCGAGCGGCCCTTCAGAGCGGAAAGCTGGGGCGGCGCGGCATCGACCCACGACGGACGCACCAACAACTTCTCGACCTGCCACGGACGAGCGAAATGGCGCCACTCGTCGAGATACGCGTCGTCGATCACTTCGATGACCTTCGAGGGCACGGTCAGCGCGGCCGCCGCCGAACGAGCCGCTGCCTCGGTATCGAAACCGGCGACGACGTCGTCATCGCGTTCTTCGATCGCCGAGATCGGTAGACACCACAGTTCACCGATGAGCAGCTCTCGTTCGGCCGCACCGAGGGCGCGCCAATCGGCGACGAGCTGCCAGCCGTAGGTGCTCACACCCGCCGGCGCGTGACCTCGAAGCAGGCCAGCGCGCCCGCAACCGAGACGTTGAGGGAGTTGAGGCGGCCTCGCAACGGGATCGAGACCAGCACATCGCAACGTTGCCGCACGAGCTTGGACAAACCCGCACCTTCGGCGCCCAACACGAGTGCAACCGAAGCGTTGGCGAGTGTCAGATCGAATAGTGACGTCGGGGCGGCCGCGTCGAGGCCCACTGTCCACACGTCGCGAGACGAGAGCGCGGTGAGGGCGCCGGCCATACCGGGCACGGTGGCCATGCGAAGGTGCTCGATGGCCCCCGCTGCCGCCTTTGTCACCGTCGGTGTCACGTGCGCGGCACGGTGACGGGGAAGGACCACGCCGGTGACGCCGGCGCACTCGGCGGTGCGTAGCAAGGCACCGAGGTTGCCCGGATCGGTGACGCCATCGACGAGCAACAAGAACGGCTTGTGGCCGCTCGCATCGGGACTCACCAACTCGTCGAGCTCGTGCTCACGAAGCGGCGCCGCGAATGCCATCACGCCCTGCGGAGCGTCGGTGCGCGCCATCGACTCGAACTTGTTGCGCCCGACCTCACGAATGCGCACCTTGTTCTCGTCGGCGAGGTCCATGATGTCGTCGATGATGGGCGACGGGTCGAGATCGCTGGCGAGCACGACCTCGCGGGTGCGGCGCGTGCCCGCGAGCAACAACTCACGTACCGCGTGGCGGCCCTCGACCTGTTCGCCCCCCAACGCGCGAGCGCGAGCGCCCGGGTCCCGGCGAATCGGAGTCGACCCGCGCTGGCCCCGGCCCCGCGACGGCGCCGCTCTGGTACCACGACCGCGCGCCGGAGGACGACGGCTGGTCACGACTTGTCCTCGGTGCGCGCGATGAGGGCGACCGCCCAACATGCGATGCCCTCACGGCGACCCAAAGCGCCCATTCCTTCTGCTCTCCGGCCCTTGACGCTCACCGGCGCGCCCACCGCATCGGTCAGACGCCGCTGCATCTCGTCGCGATGCGGGGCCAATTTTGGTTCTTCGCACACGACCGAGCAATCGATGTTGATCGCCGACCATCCACTCTTGCGCAACTCGCTCGCGACCGTGCGCAACAACTGCACGCTATCGGCGCCGGCGTAGGTCGGATCGGTGTCGGGGAACCAGGTGCCGAGGTCGCCCATCCCCGCCGCGCCGAGCAACGCCTCGGCGCAGGCGTGGGCGACTACGTCCGCGTCGCTGTGGCCGACCAGCCCGCGGGCACCGGTGATCGGCACGCCGCCGAGCACCAAGCCCCGAGCCGGATCCGCACTGAATGCGTGGACGTCGAAGCCCGAGCCGACGCGCACGTCACTCGCGGTCATAACGGACTCACGGTCATAACGGACTCACGGTCATAACGGGCCCTCGGCCGCCACGAGCATGCGGGCGACCATCAGATCATGCGAGGTGGTGATCTTGAAGTTGGTGGATTCGCCCGGCACGATCTCCACCTTGCCACCGATCATCTCGACGAGGGTGGCATCGTCGGATGCGTCGGGCCCGTCTCGGTGCGCGCTCCGCAAGAGGTCGGCCCGAAACGCCTGAGGCGTCTGCACCGCGACCACGCGCCCACGATCGACGATCCCGCCGTCGACCCGGCGCAGCGAATCGCTCACCGCGACACCCGGCACCGCGGCGTCCGCGCCCCCCCTCACCGAGGCGATGACCTGCTCGAACAGCGCATCGCTGGCCAGCGGCCGTGCCGCGTCGTGCACCACGATGACTTCTGCGTCATCCGACACCGCGCCGAGCCCTCCTCGCACCGAAGCCGACCGGCTCGCGCCGCCGGCGACGACGACGACGGTGGGATTCGTACGGAACTGCGCGCGCAGTTCGTCGACATCGGCGGCGGCGACAACCAAAGCGACTCGGTCGCCAACCCGACACGCCGTGGCAATGGAACGGTCCACAATCCGCGCCGAACCGAGCAACTCGTACTGCTTCGGACCGCCGAAGCGGGTGCCCGACCCAGCGGCAACGATCACAATCCAGACCGACATCGCACACCTTGTAGCATGCCCAACCAATGAACGTGATCTCACTAATGACCAAATCAGAGCTTTTCGCAGGAGTCGACGCCGCGACTCTGGAACGCCTCCGCGAGAGTGCTACCGAACACCGCTTGCGCCGAGGCGACAAGTTGTTCGAAGAGAACGACACCGCCAATGACCTCTACATCGTGACCAGCGGCCGCATCGCCATCGCGAACAAGTCGATCGACGGCAGAGAATCGATGGTCGCGCTCATGGAGAGCGGTGACCTCTTCGGCGAGATGCCCCTGTTCGACTCGCTCGGCCGGTCGGCCGAAGCACGCGCGCTCGAGCAGTCGGTCGTGGTGTCGGTGCCCTACGAGCCGATTCGGGCCCTCTACGAACAGCGTCCCGAACTCCTGTGGGCCGTGGTACGGCTGCTCGCCGGCCGCCTGCGCAACATGGACGAAGCCCTCGCCGACGCGGTATTCCTCGACGTCACCGGGCGCACCGCCAAGCGACTGCTCGAGTTGGCCGGCGAAGCCGACGAGTTCACGTTGCCGATCACCCAAGAAGAGCTCGCCGGCATGGTCGGCGCATCACGCGAACGCGTCAACAAGGCCATCGCCGCCTTCATCAAGCTCGGATGGATCCAGCAGGTCGACCGGCGCTACATCATCACCAACCGCAAGCAACTCGAGATCCGCGCCCGCTGACACTCCGCGCCGGCGGAATCCGCTCGACGTCTAACCATTCAGCCAGCTGGTGGCGCGGGCCCACGCGTCCTTCGCGTACTGCGCATTGTGCGAGGGTCGATCGGGATCATGCACGAACGCGTGATCCGCTCCCTGGTAGCGCACGACGGTGACTCCCGCCGATTCGAGCTCGTCGACGGCGGGCGGTGGCGTCCACGAATCCGCGGTCCCGATCACCGCCAGCACGCGCCGCGGATCGCCCTGGCGCACCGCGTCGAGCGGATCGCCTTGCCCCGGACCGCACCAGTCGTCGGGCACGTGGATCATTCCGTAGAACGGTACGTGGCGATGGAAGCGCAGTGTCCTCACGGACTTCAGCGTGTACATCCCACCCATGCAGAATCCGATGACGTTCACGAGTTCGCAGCCCGTCGCATCGGCGGCCGCCATCGCGTCAGCGAGAATTCGTTCGTCGTCGAGATCCTTTGCCGCGACCATACGCTCGTCGCGATCGAGACGAGCGTTGTCCGCGAACAACTCGAAGGAGCACACGTTCCAGTTGTTGTCACGGGCGAGACGGGCACAGTGCTCGTCGAAGAGCGGTCGCAGCCCCATGATGTCGGGGAACAGCACCAGACCCACCGATGCGCCGGGGCCCGTCGCCAGTTCCGCCTCGGTGCCGGACGTCAACGTGATCCGCATCGGCACATTCTTCCTCACCGTCGTTACTTCCTCACCTTCCCTACAAGGGCACGACCCGAAATGGTGACCGGTCGGGCCCCGACAACGCGATGTCGACCGCACGGCCACCGGGTACATCGATCGCCTGCGGCGGTGAGGAATTGGTGTTGAACAACCACCTGCCATCGGGCGACCACGCCAGGTTGTCGTCGCCCGCGGTGAGCGCGAGGTCGAGGCCGGTCGCGAAGTTCAGCAATCGAAAGCCCGGTTTGGCACCCGGAGGCACGACGGCGGCGTCGCCGGTGGGCGAAAGCGACAGCACCCAATAGGCCTCGGGCTGCAGGACCGAGATGCCGACCGTCGTGAGGCGGGGGCGGGTGGCGTCACCGATGTAGATGTGGCATGACGGCGCGGCGTCACAGCCCAACCACGCGGCTCGGCTGCCGTTGATGGCCATGAGATCGCCCACCGCGTAGGGGGTCACACGACCGGTCTTGGGATCGTGCAGGAAGATCTGACCCGCGGCCGCGGTGACGATCGCGCCGCCGAGCGATCCCCGCACCGCGAACGGCGCAGGGATGTCCCGTGGCGGTGTCGACATAGCCACGAAGCGTCGTGGCATCGAACGCGTACAGACGGAAGGCCACCTTCTCGCCGAACACCGCGCCCACGCGACCGTTGACGTAGGCAATCGTCGGCGTCGGGGAAAGTGTCGTCGGCGGCCGCGTGGTGACCGACGAAGCGCTCGACGCGACAGCGGTGGTGGTCGGCGCAAGCGTGGTCGTCGCGCTCGTCGGGGCCGACGTCTTGGGCGTCGACGCGGGGTTGCTTTCGCCGCCCGCGAACCGCGCGACCCCAGCGATCACCGCGGCGAGGACGAGCACGCCGACGAGGACAACTACGCCGCCTCGCCGAGGCCGTTCCCGCTCGACGACCTGAGGGCGAGGCCCGTTCGGTACTGCGGTGGACTGCAGGTCGAGCAACAGCATGGGCTTGGGGCGAGCGCAGTTCGGACAGCGCTCCGCGCCATTTAGCTCGGCCCCACAGGCAAGACACCGATCGTGCGCCATCGACCCCTCCTACTCGCGAAGCCGCCCACTCGTTCCCGGTTCGCGAGTTTTCGGTCGTCAGACTCGCCGAATGGCCGGTCTCTTCCCATTACATTGCCGCAAACAAATCCGCCGTGAAATCCGCGGGAAGGATTGGCCGTGCTCGGGGTCTCTCCCGGCTCGGGGTCTCTCCCCGCTAGCGGGCACCGATGGCGACGTTGCCGCTCGACTCGATCGGCAACGTGATCTCGGCGACGCCACCGGTGCGCGCGTTGACGGCGCGCACCATGGTCTTGCTGGTGTGGATCAACAACCAATCACCGTCGGCGGTCCATTGCATGGAGAGCGCTCGGAAGAACGTGGATCCGGTGCTGAGCGTCGATATCTCACCGGTCGCGATGTCGAGCAACGGCAGTCGAGCGTCGCTCGAACGGGGCAGCGCGATCGAGTCGCGCGACAGCGGGAAGGTGCCGAGGCGTTCGAGGTAGCTGGCCGAGGGCCGGCTGACGGTATCGACGACGTCGAGCTGGCGCTTGGTGGCGTCGCCCCCGTCGCCGATGTTGTAGCGACAGTCCGCGGCGGTGATGTCGTCGCATCCGAACCAGACCACGGTGTCGCCGCGCGCGGCAACCAACGTGCCGGTGGCGTAGCGCTTCGCACCCGATCGACTGCGTCCGATGAAGATGCCACTGGGCGTTTGCCAGATCAGGCCGCGTTCGATGGCGGCAACGGGGAACGCCGATCGAGCCAACTCGATCGATGCACCCGTGGTGCCGCCGAGATCGGCTTCGTACCACTCGATCGTGGTGCAATCGTCGCAGTTGTATACGCCGGCGATCCAGACCTTGTTGCCCACACCGGTGTCCGCGATGAATCCGCCGGCGCCGATGTTGAGGGGTGCCTTGCTGAAGTCGTTGTCGAACGCCACGACCTCGCCACTGTCGTAGACGACGAAGAAGCCGCCTTCGACCACCACGACTTGCAACGCTTCGGGCGAGCGCCCGAGAGAAATGGCTGCCGTCTTCGTGATCTCGCCGGTCGCGAGATCGATGCGCTGCACCCGAGAGCCGTCGGCGAGATAGATCGCGCCCTGCGCCGGTCGCTTGAGCACCGGCCCGGCGGTGTTCTCGAAGTACACCGCGCCCGGTTGGCGCTGCTCTTCGGTCGTCGGTGCGGTGGCGGCGACCGGTGCGGTCGTGGTCGTCGCGCCCAATGTGTCCGCCGTTGGATCGTCGCCGCCACCGAGCACGACCGCGAGGACCCCGGCGATGACCGCGAGCGCGATCAGCAAAACGAGCAGCGGCGCCATGGCTCTGCGCCCACTGCTGGCTACGACCGTGGGTCGGGGCGTCATCGCGCTCATGGCGCGGTCGGTCGGCGTCAAGTCGATGAACGCCCGACCCAGCGACGAACCGCAGTTGGCGCAATGGGACCCGTGCACCGGTGCCGGCGCACCGCAACTCGGGCACAACCCGTTGGACATTGTCTGCCGCTCCTCCGCCGTCACAGGTGGCGACGGGAGACGGTAGCCGTGGATGCAGCCGGAAACACGTCAGCCGTAGCGGCCGAGGATGGTGCTCTCGGTCAGGCGGGCCAACCCGTCCTTGATGGCCCGAGCGCGTACGTCGCCCACCCCATCGACCTCTTCGAGATCTTCGATGGTGGCCCGCATGATCTTGGGCAGCGACCCGAAGTGCGCCACCACGCGTTCCACGATCGACTCGGGCAGGCGAGGGATGTGCGACAGCAGGCGATAGCCGCGAGGCGTGACCGAGACATCGAGATCGAGCGTGGAATCGGGGATGTGCAACACGATCGCGACGCGCGCGAGGTCGAGCAGGCTCTCGCTGTTGAGCGCATCGAGTGCAGCCAACGACTCTTCGAGATGCCACGACGTTTCTTCGTGGAAGTAGTCCTTGATGAGGAAGCGACGATCGTCTTCGACACCCGCCATCAATTCGAGCAACTGCAACTGCACGAGCCGACCCTGGATGCCGAGTTCGATGATGTCGAGTTCGATCTCCGAGGCGATGCGGCGCACCATCTCCGTGCGCTGCAACACCGCGACCATGTCGCGCAATGTCACGAGGTCTTCGACTTCGAGAGCCGACAGCGTCGCGCGAACCTCGTCGAGACGATGGCGGTAACGCTCGAGCGTCTGCAGCGCCTGGTTCGCCCGGAACACGATGTCGGTCGGCGGCTGCAACACCGCTTTGGTGTCGCTCACGTACACGGTGATGACCGACATGTCTTCGGAAACGGCGATGACCGGCACGTCGATCGAGCGGGCGACGCGCTCGGCTGTGCGATGGCGCGTTCCGGTCTCGCTCGTCGGCACACTCGGATCGGGCACGAGATGCACGTTGGCCCGCGCGATGCGGCTGGCATCGGCGGCGAGGATGATGGCGCCATCCATCTTGGACAACTCTTGCAGCCGCTGCGGGCTGTAGGCCGCGTCGAGCAGGAACCCACCCGAGCAGATGCTGAGCACATTGGGACCGTCGCCGACGACGATCAGCGCGCCCTTGCTGCCCTGGATGATGCGGTCGAGACCATCGCGCAATGGCATGCCTGGCGCGACCTGCCGGAGCACATCGAGGATCTTGGCGGCCAATCGCTCGGGCATTGGCCGAGTCTACTCAGGGTGACCACGAGCTCGGAAAAAGTGCCCGTTACACAACACCGAGCCCGACCCGGTCGATGGCCTCGCGAACAGTGGCAACCCGGATCGATCGAATCGACCGCGGCAACGTCGGTGCATGCTTGGGTACGATGATGCCCTTGATGCCCAGTCGCAGGCACTCGCCGACGCGCTGCTCGTGATGGCTGGCACGGCGCAACTCACCGCCCAGACCCACTTCGCCGTAGGCCGCGAGCGTGCCCGGCAACGCGACGCCGGCTGCGGCCGACGCGACAGCGAGGCAGACCGCCAGATCGGCGCCGGGCTCGCTGGCATCGACACCGCCGACCGCGAGCGCATAGACGTCACGCTCGCCGAGTTGCACTCCCGCCCGTTCACGCAGCACCGCCAGCAAGAAACCGAGCCGGCCCGCGTCGACGCCTTGCGCCGAGCGTCGCCCGCTGTTGGAGTGGGCAACGAGCGCTTGCACCTCGACGAGGAACGGCCGGTGTCCGTCGACGATCGGCACGAGGACCGACCCCGCGATGTCGGCCGCTCGGTCGGCGAGGAACAGCCGGCTCGGATCGGGGACGGGAATCAGACCGGCCTGTTGCATCTCGAGCACACCGAGCTCGTTGGTGCCGCCGAAGCGATGCTTGACCGCGCGCAGAACGCGCAGCGCGTGATGCCGGTCGCCTTCGAAGGACAACACGGTGTCGACGAGATGCTCGAGCACTCGCGGGCCGGCCAGTGTGCCGTCTTTGGTGACGTGGCCAACCAATACCAGTGGCACATCGCGCGCCTTCGCGACCGCGGAGAGCCGATGCGCACAGTGACGCACCTGCGCCACCGAACCCGCGGTGGAGGACAACTGCGGATCAGCCACTGCTTGTATGGAGTCGACGACGACGAATGCGGGCGACATCTCTTCGATGTGTTGTGCGATGGCCCCGACATCGCCCTCGGCCACCGCCCACACGTTGTCGTGCAAGACCTGGGTGCGGGCGGCGCGTGCCTGAAGCTGGTGCAGTGACTCTTCGGCCGACACGTAGAGCACCCGCTGGCCACGCGCGGCATACGCGCCCGCGATCTGCAACAACAGGGTCGACTTGCCGATGCCGGGCTCACCACCGAGCAGTGACACCGAGCCTGCGACGAACCCGCCGCCGAGCACGCGGTCGATCTCGGGCAGCCCCGTAGGTACCGCGACGAACCGGGCGCTGTCGACTGCCGCGATCGACTGCGGGCGCGCCAGCGTGGCGGAGGAATGAGCCGTTGCGGTCGCCGGGGGCTCGACTTCTTCGACGAGCGTGTTCCACTCGCCGCAACCGTTGCACCGGCCACCCCACTGAGGGCTGCCCTGCCCACATTGGAGACACATGAAGACTGTTCGCGCTTTCGCCATGGGCGTCACCATACGGAGGGGGTACGACAGCGTGGAGCCGTCAGGTCGTGACGCGGCCGCGGTTGAACAGCTCGAAGAGCGAGCTCACACGCCGATAGGGCGATTCGTCGACCGGTTGCGGCGCGAGGTGCACTGCTGCCATGCCCAGCTTTCGTCCGGTTGCGAGGTTGTCGATACGGTCGTCGACGAGCAGGCACGCGCGCAGCGGGACGTCGAGCGCTCTTTCGAGCTCGGCGAAGATCGCCTCGGACGGTTTGCGAACACCGACGTCACCACTGACGATCCACGGGCGCACGCGTGTGTCGAGCTCGAATCGCCGGCGCAACAACAATGACCACTCGACAACGTCGTTGGTGAGGCAGGCCACCCCGACGCGGCGCTGATCCATCGCGTCGAGAAACTCGTGTACCCCGTCGCTGAGCTCGAATCGCTCGATGTATGCCCGATCGAGCGCTGCGGCGTCGCCCGGCACGCCGAGCAGTGACCACAACTCGCTCGTCGTGTGGCGGCCGAGGGTGGCATCGACATAGCGGGCGCGGATCACGAGGGGATCGTCGAGGCCGCCGTGCTCGCTCACGAACGGGATCAACAGCGCCTCGACGTCGTCGGCGTCGCGATACAAGACGCCCATCGCGTCGAGCACCACCATCTGGATGCGCTTTCGACCGGCCGCCGTCGAGGGACGCGTTGTTGCCCCGCTCGCGGGCGCCACCGCGGGCGGGGGCGTTGCCGGCGTGACCGCCCGGACGGTGGCGGGTGGCGCGGTCCGTGTCCGCGGCACCGGAGCGTTCACGGAGCGGGTCCCACGCGAGTCGCCGCCTGCGCCACGGCGCACGAACCCCAGCGCGGCGACGGCAATCGCGGCAACGGCGAGGACTACCGCGACCGCGACCCAGCGGCGCGCTGCGCCCTGCACGTCGTCGGAGTGCACCGCCACCGGGGTCGACGCTCGACCGAGCGCGACGTCCCACTCGGCGCGCCTGCCGTCGATGCGGTCGGCCGCGCCCTTCGCGTTGTCCGGTAACACGACTGCGAAGACCAACGAAGCGTCGGCCGAATCCCTCACCACGTCGGCGTTCGGTCGTCCGAGCGGGTCGCCCCCGAGCAATTGTGTGACCTCCGGATCGCTGAACGACTCGATCCCCCGTGCGGCGTCGATCGTGCCCGTCACGGTGTAGGTCACCTTGGCGAAGCTCTTCGAGCGAGCGAGCCGGAAGTCGCGGAAGATGCCGTTCGGGCCGTTGATCTCGGTCATGATCGCCGTGAACTGCTCGCCGCCCGTGAAGTCCTTGGTCGCGCGAATCCACCAGAGCCCCGCCGTGTCGCGGTCCGGTTCCTTCTGGGGCCCGGTCACGGTCCATCCGGCGGCGCGGACGTCGTCGAGGCGCAGGTCGCCCGCCCGCGTCAGCGCTTCGTCGTCGAAGGCGGCATTGACGCGCACCTGGCCGGCGCCGTCGTCGCCCACCACGACTTCGACGCTGGCATCGATTCGGCACGCCGAAAGCACCGCCGCCGCCCCCAGGAGCAACACGACGCGCACGAACGCGCGGGAGGGTCGAAGGAGCGTCACAACCGCGTCAGAGTAGTTGCCGCGCGCCCGACTTCGGCTCTATAGGGGCCGCTCGGGCCCTGGATCCCCGCTCTATAGGGGCCGCTCGGGCCCTGGGTCCCGCCCCGTCGCGTGCGTCAGCTGTCGCCGCCGACTTCGGCCATCTCGACCGCCGGAGGCGTGAACCCGTCGATGGTGCGGAACTGGATCGCGTTGACCCCATTTTCGTCGGGACCCACGTCGACCAGGATGATCGTGCCGGCGCGGAACTCCTTGAG
>DATLFA010000029.1:0-8688 GCA_035525225.1 Acidimicrobiales bacterium | reverse complement strand
GGGTGGACGGTCATGAATCAGCGAATCGATCTCGGCACGGACAACATCGCCGGCTGCGCCACGATCGATACGAGCACCTACCCAGGGCTGTCCACCAACGACGACAACAACGCGCCTCTGCTACCGGGTACGAGGTCAACCAACGCGGTGACGACGGGTTCGCCGACCGAGGGAACCCATGTCGCTCAACTCGGGTCCACTGGCATTGTGACCCTTGAGGACTTCGACGTGGTGCATGGTCCGGCGATCTTCAGCAGCGAGTTCGACGCCGCAATGGGTGACAAGATTAGTTTCGATTGGGTCGGGATCGAGGGAGACTATCACTACCACGTTTTCGGTTACATCCTGGATAGCGGTTGCAACACCACGGAAGTTCTAGATGCCACGGGAGCGGGCACTACTTCGTGGTCGACTAGCGAGACAACAATTCCCGTGACGGGCACCTACAGGATCGTCTTTGTTAGCGGGACGTTCGATCAAAACGGCGGACAATCCGCTGGAGCGTCGTTGCTGGTTGACAACATTCGGGTTTACAGGTCCACAGTAACGGATGACGTCGTCCAGCAGATTGCCCGCAAGTTGCAGTATTTCAACTCGTCGTTCGCCGCAGCCACGACTCGCACGGTTGATATCACCGCGCAGAGTGCGCTGGCCGGCACGCTGACCGGCTCGATCACCGTGAATCTCGAGATGGCGCCGACCGGTTCCCCGCCTACCGGCCCTCCGGGCGGATCGGGGTCCGATGCGGGCTATCTCGGCCTGGTGCCGTCTCGTTTGTGGGATTCGCGCAATGAGGTCAAGCCGGTTGCGGCGTCGGTGCGCGAGTTGGTGATGCGCGGGCAGGGTGGTGTGCCGTCGGATGCGACGGCGGTGGTGTTGAACGTGACGATCGATCAGCCCGAGGGTTGGGGCTTCGTGACGGTGTTCCCCTGCGGTGGGTTCTTGCCGTTGGCATCGAACGTGAATTTCGTCGCGGGTCAAACCGTGGCCAATGCGGTCACCGTGGCCGTTGGCGTGGATGGCGAGGTGTGCGTCTATACGTCGATCGCTACTCATCTCATCGTCGATGTGAACGGTGCGTTCAGTCCGAGCCAGGGCACGGGCCGCTTGGTCGCCGGTCTGGTGCCGTCTCGTTTGTGGGATTCGCGCAATGAGGTCAAGCCGGCTGTGGCGTCGGTGCGCGAGTTGGTGGTGCGCGGTCAAGGTGGTGTGCCGTCGGATGCGACGGCGGTGGTGTTGAACGTGACGATCGATCAGCCCGAGGGTTGGGGCTTTGTGACGGTGTTCCCGTGTGGCGGTGCGTTGCCGCTGGCGTCGAATGTCAACTATGTCGCCGGTCTGACAGTGGCCAATGCGGTGACCGTCGCGGTGGGCGTTGTCGGCCGCGTCTGCGTGTACACATCTGCTCCTGCACATCTCATTGTCGATGTGAACGGCGCGTTCAGCCCGGGTCAGGGCACGGGCCTCTTGGTCGCCGGCGTTGGCCCTTCTCGCTTGTCGGATTCACGAGGCGGGTTGAAGCCGACTGCGACTTCGCTGCTCGAGTTGGTGGTGCGCGGTCAAGGTGGTGTGCCGTCGGATGCGACGGCGGTGGTGTTGAACGTGACGGTGGATGGCGCCGAGGGGACTGGCTTCGTGACGGTGTTCCCGTGTGGCGGTTCGCCGCCGTTGGCGTCGAATGTCAACTATGTCGCCGGTCAGACCGTGGCCAATGCCGTGACGGTGACGGTCGGAGTACTCGGCCGGGTGTGCATCTACACGTCCGCCGCCACCCATCTCATCGTCGACACCAACGCGGCCTTCGCCCCCTGACGCCCCGTTCTGTTGGCGTTTTGCCGGTGTATACGCCTATAAAACGCCACGAGAACGGGTCGGGCGGGTAGGGAGGGTGATGTGGTCGGAGAAGCGCGTCAGCACCGGACCCGCGATCGCGAGCACGAGCACGTAGGCACCCGCCAGGGCGATCAGGTCGGATTCGACCGAGGTGTTGAGTGCGAGTCCGGCGATCACGATCGAGAACTCGCCGCGCGCGATCAGTGCCGTACCGGCGCGCATCTGTGCCCGTGGTCCGACGCGGAGGCGGGCGGCCGCGTACCAGCCGGTAACTACCTTTGTGATCGCCGTGATGATCGCCAGGGCGATAGCCGGAACCGCCACGGAAGGTATCGAACCCGGATCGATACGGAACGCGAAGAGGACGAAGAACAGCGCGGCAAAGAGATCCCTCAGTGGTTCGATCAGTGCGGTCACCCGAGTCTGCAGCGGCCCCGACAACGCGATGCCGACCAGGAACGCGCCGACCGCCGCCGAGACGTTGAGGCGTTGCGCGATGCCCGCGACCAAAAGGGTGACGCCGAGCAACCCGAGTAGCAAGGCTTCGTCGGTCCGCGCGTGCAGTACCCGAGTGAAGTGGTGGCCGTAGCGGAACGCGCCCACCAGCACAGCTGCGGCGCAGCCGAGTGCGATCGTGACCGCAATCAGCCCAGCGCTGGCGGAACGGCCGGCGAGCACGACCGCCACAATGGGAAGGTACGCGGCCATGGCGAGGTCCTCGATGACGAGCACGGTGAGCACCGCGGGCGTTTCTCGATTGCCCAGCCGATTGAGATCACTGAGTACTTTGGCGATCACCCCCGACGATGAGATGTAGGTGACGCCGGCGAGCAGCATCACGGCCTGCGCGCTCCAGCCGAGCAAGAGCGCCGCGACCGCGCCCGGCGTCGCGTTCAAGACCACGTCGAGCAAGCCCGCCCGCCACCCTGCGCGTGTGCTTTCGGCGAGTTCCTCGGCGGAGTACTCCAAGCCGAGAGTGAGAAGGAGGAGCACGACACCGATTTCGGCAGCGAGGTCGACGAAGTCGGCGGACAGGCGCGGCGCGGCCACCCCGCCGTTACCGAAGAGAAGCCCGGCGAGGAGATAGGCGGGCACGGGGCTCACCCCAAGGCGATCGGACAGACGGGCCAGCACCGCCAGGCCGAGCACGATCGCGCCAAGTTCGATGAACGCGGTCGCGACGTTTTCCGACGCGGCGGCAAGCAGCACTGCTAGGCCCCCGTCGAGCGCAGGCGGGTGCCGAGCAGCTCGATGCCCTCCTTCGTGCCGACGGCGACGGCGGTCGCGCCCGGTGTGAGTACGTCGCTCGCCCCGGGCGCGACGATGGGGCCGGTCTTACCGACGATCGCGACGACCGACACACCGGTGGTCGTGTGCACGCTGGCCTCGCTGAGGGTCTTGCCCGCCCACTCGGCGCCCGACTCGACGCGAATCCAATCGATGGTGAGGCCCTCGATGTCTTGTTGCACGGCCGCCAGGCCTTCGGCGACGCGCGACGCACCGAGCAGCTCGGCGAGTGTGCGTGAATCGTCCGCGTCGAGCCCGAGCGTCAGCTCGCACGCGGCGGAATCCTTCTTGGAATACACCAACAGGTCGCGCCTGCCGTTGCGGTGCACGAGCACGCCCAGGGGTGTGCCCGACCCGGTGCGAAAGTCATAGCGCACACCGATTCCGGGGAGCCTTGTCTCGGTCACTTCGGTCATCGCCGGGAGGCTACGTGAACGCGCGGCGAAGCGGCGATCGAACCGGAGGCCAGTGCGCGCCCGCCAGTAGTCTCTGGCGGTGGACAGCAACCACGCGGGGGACTCGTTTCCGCCCGACCTCGCACAGCTCGACGTTCTCGAGAGCGGCAACGTCGGCGCGTGGCGATGGCACCGCGCCTCCGGTCGGGTCGAGTGGAACGCGCAACTCGAGCGCCTGTTCGGCCTGGTCCCGGGTCAATTCGGGGGCACCTTCGACCATTGGCTCGCGCTCGTCCATCCCGACGATGTGCCGGCGGTCACGGCGCAGCTCGATTCCGCCATCGCCAGCGGCCTGCCACTTCGCTTCGATCACCGCTGCACGTGGCCCGATGGGTCGGTTCATTGGATCGAGGGCCGCGGTTCCATCGTCTACGACGCGTCGGGCGATGTCGTCGGCGGCGCGGGGATCGCGTTGGGCATCGATGCCCGCCGCGCGTTCTTGCGGTTGACGGCCGCGCTCTCGCGAGCGGCGACGACCCGCGACATCGCGGACGCGCTGAGCGAGCACGGTCTCAGCGCGCTCGCCGCCGACTGGGCGTTCGTCGCGTTCGTCGACGAGCTCGAGGCTGCGGCCGCTGCGTCAGGCCATCTCGACGTCGACCGCGCGGCGCGCGGCCGACTGGCCTTGGATGGCCGCGAGCCGGTGACCTTCGATCGTTCCGACACCATGCGAGTGCTCGGAGCCGACGATCCTCACGACGGCGTAGTAGCGCTCTATGTGCCGTTGTACGCCGGTGCAGTCGGCCTAGTCGTTCTCGGCTTCGGCTTCGACGAACCGTATCGTCTCGACGATGACGACACCGAGTTCGTGAGATCGGTCTGGCGCTTGGGCGGCCAGGCGCTACAGCGCGCGTTGCTCTTGGATGATGCCGAACGATCCATCTTCCGCAGCACGCAGTTGCAGCAGGCCACTGCGGGCTTCGCCGCTGCCGTGACACTCGACGACGTCGCGGCGGTGGTCGTCGAGTCGATCTTGCCTGCGATCGGCGCGCAAGCGGGTGAGGTGTCGTCATACGACCGCGAGACCAACACGGTTCGATTCCTCGCGTTTCACGGCTATGCGTCGCCGCGCGAAACGCAGGATTCATTTCGCACGCTGTCGCTCGATCAATCGAGCGTCACCCGCGATGTTCTCCTGTCGGGCGAGCCCTCGTTCATCGAGACACCCGAAGAGTGGCAGGCGCGCTACCCCGAGTTCGCTGGTTATCTCCGCGGTACCGGTGTTCAGGCCACCTATGTGATGCCGCTCGTCGTCGATAGTGGGCCGATCGGCACCGTGGGCTTCAGTTTCACCCAACCCCGCCGCATCGCGGACGACGAGCGGCAGTTTCTCGCGTTGGCTGCGGCGTTGTGTGCGCAGACACTCGCACGAACCAAGTCATACGCGGCCGAGTTGGCGTCGGCCGAACGTCTCCGGCGAATCCAAGACATCTCCGATTTCGCGCTGACGCGGTTGTCGCTCGACGACTTGCTCGAGGACCTGCCGGCCCGTGTCGCCCGCGGCCTCGATTGCGACTTCGTGCGAATATTGTTGGTCGACGATGCGAAGCACGATCTGATCGACAGAGGCCGTTTCGGATTTTCGTCCAGTCAGCCCGCCTCGGCGATCCCGATCGGGCGTGGGCTCGCCGGCGCCGTGTTCACGAACGGTCGCCCGATCGTTGTTGCGGATCTCTCCGAGACCGAAGTCTTCAATCAAGAGTTGCGGGCGAGGGCCGCGAGCGCGATCGGCGTGCCCCTCTCGTCGGGCGGCGAGATCATCGGCGTGCTCGACGGGGCCACATTGTATCCACGGCATTTTCGCACCGAAGATGAGCAGTTCTTGACGCTCGCCGCCGATCGCATCGCGACCGCCATCGAGCGGAGCAACGCGTTCGCCATCGAGCGCGCCGCACGCGAGCGGTCCGAGTATCTCGATCGCATCGGAGAAGCGCTCACCCGCGCGAATGGCATCGCCGAACTCTTGGCCGCGATAACGAACGCCGCGGTACCTCGGCTCGCGGATTGGTGTGCGGTGGTCGTGGTCGACGCGGATCCGGCGGTCCCACCGCATCGGGCGATCGCGCATGTCGATCCGGCCAAACGCGAGCTCGTCCGTGCGCTCGAGGCGCGATTCGTCTACAACCCCGAGGCGCCGTTCGGGGCACCGGCAGTCATCAGGACCGGACAGCCCGAGTTCTATCCTGCGATCACGCGCGAAATGGCCGCGCAAACGGGCAACCCCGAGCTCGAGGACTTGGTGCGTGAGCTGTCGATCGAGTCCGCCATCATCGTTCCGTTGAGGGGACGCGAGCGTACGTTCGGTGCGCTTCAATTGGTGCACGCCGAATCCGGTCGACGCTTTGGCAAGGCCGATGTCGCTCTCGCGTTCGACGTCGCGGGGCGAATCGGTGCGGCGCTCGACAACGTCATGCTCTACGAGAAACAGCGCAGGGTCGCCGAAACGCTCCAGAGAAGCCTGCTGCCGACGCGCCTTCCCGAGATCCCGCACCTCGAGATTGCAGCGCGTTATCTTCCGGCCACCGAAGGCATCGACGTGGGAGGCGACTTCTTCGACATCGTGCAGGCAAGCGAGGAACACTGGTCTCTCGTCATCGGTGACGTCTCGGGCAAAGGCGTCGACGCCGCCGCGTTCACCGCGGTCGCGCGTCATACCGCTCGAGCCGCCGCGCGTCACGGCATGTCGCCTGCCGGTGTGCTCATGTGGGTCCACGACGCGTTCGCGACCGGACCGAATCCGCACGGCGACTTCTGCACGATGGTCGCGGTCGCGTTGTCGCAAGGAGTCGACCATCACAGCCTGAAGATCGCGGCGGGTGGGCATCCGCTGCCCGTCGTCGTATCGGGGGGCAAGGCGCGATACGTCGGTAGTCACGGCTCTCTGCTGGGAATCGTCGCCAACCCCCACTTCGTCGAGGACGAGATCGTCCTCGAACCGGGGGATTGGCTCGTGCTCTACACCGACGGCGTCACCGACGAGCCGGGTCCGGCCGCCCTCGACAGCGGTGAATTGCTCGAGTTGCTCGAAGAGACGGTCCATGGCAGTGCCGATGACACCGCAGAACGGCTCGAGCGCGCATTGTTGGCGCGCTACGTCGACGTACGACGCGACGACATCGCGTTGATACTCGTGAGATACCTCCCCGACGGTGACTAGGGGCGTGGAATCAGGAGGCGGGTGATTAGGAGCGTGCAGAGTCGGGTACACGGGTGGTCTCGTGGACTCGTGCGGCAAGCCGAGCGCGTCCCGCAGCCGAAGGAGCCCCATGACTCGTTCACCGACGCTCAGCCCCGTCCGCCTGACGATGCCGATACCCGAGCCCCGTCCGGTACCCACCCCGATCAACCCCGGTGATCCGATGCCAGAACCAACGCCCTCCCCGGACGATCGGCGCGCAGGTGGCCGCGGATGAGCAACGACCCGGTGACCGACCAAGTGCCCGACAGTGATGACATCGGGGTCGAACCCTCGGACGAGACGACGTTGACCGCTGTCCTCGCGAGCTATGAGTCGGCGGGTTACGACGCACAACTCGCCGCGACCGACGAGGGACAGGTGCACTGCTACTCCTGCGGCCAGAACTTCGAGCCTTCACTCGTCGAGCTCCACTCTTTGCGCCGTCTCGAAGGTGCGTCGGACCCGGCCGAGATGCTCGCCGTTGCGGCGGTCGGTTGTCCGTCGTGCGCCGTGAAGGGTGTGCTGATCCTCAACTACGGACCCGACACCACCCCCGGCGACTCCGACGTGTTGATCGGCCTCGAAGACCGGCGCGACGGCGACGTGCTCCCTGGGGCGCAGACGCCCGCCGAAGCCGATGGAGGCTGAGACTCGAGGTCGATTACGTAGGTAGCCTCGCGCCGCATGCCAGTCGAGTTGCGGCGTGTGACATCGGATGACATCGGCTTGTTCGATCGCATTGCCGACGATGTCTTCGACGAACCGGTCGTGCAAAGAGAGTTGGCTCGGTACCGAACTCGACAACCTTGCCGCCAACGCGCTCTACCGTGGGATCGACGGTAGGTCTGACACCATGATGTACTACGAATTCAAGCTATAGACGCGGTGATGCCGCACGCTGGTCGCGTGCGGCATCACCTTGCTCGATGATCAGAGCGTCAGTGGCTTACAGGTAGTAGCCGATGACGTCGACGATCACGTGGGTCACGTTGTCGCCCGCCCGCACGTTGATCTTGCTGTCCGAGACGGCGACAGTGGTGGTCGTGGCAACGTCGCTGTCTGTCGCTCTCCAGTTGACAGTGCTCGTCAGGGGAGCCGTCGTCAGTGCGCCCGAGTACGCCGTCACAAACCCTACGCCGACCGTCTGGGTCACCGTCACCGTCACCAACGCGCCGCGAGCGCCGGCGGGCACTGCGGGGGCGAGGTTCACGACTCGGGGTGTTCCGGCCACGAGCTTGCCATCAGTGCTGGCGGCTGGTCGGGAGTCGTACGCGCGCACTGGCGTGTCGAGCAGACGAAGCTCACCAACGCTGCTTTGCACTGCGGCGAGCTGGCCGCGAATCGCGCCGGCCGCGAAGCTGGCAGTGTGTACATTCAGGTAGAAGCCGGCCGGATTGGCGACGATCGATGCGGCGTCACCAGGAGCCGCCTCGGTGACGCACTTGGAAACCGACGTTCCACTGGTGACTGCGAAGTCGACGAGCGGAGGGTTGGCCACGCCAGCCGCGCCCGGGTGGATGTGCATGGCGTCGATCGGTTCGATGTTGGTGGTCGCGAGATCCACGCACACCCTTCCCGTGTCCGGGTTAATCGTGACCGAGGCCTGACCGGCGCCGTCGGTGTCCCCCGGGCCGGGGACCTCATTGGCCCCGTTGAGGGCCACGCTGAACGTGGTCTCGTCGGTGGCCGCGGGCTGGAGCGTGGGCGCCTGCGCGCCGGCGATCGAGATCGCACCTATACCGACGGCGCCCGCGAGGACGGCGATGGGAATGGGAAAGCGTAAACGCATGAACGTCCTCCTGTAGATGGCGCGCCGCCGAAAGTGACTTCGGCGCCGAGTTGAATCCCCAAAAGCGGGGTGCTCGTTTTTTGGGTCAGGGCACCTTTGCCATCGACGTGGTCGACTCGTGGCGCGGCGCATCGAGCAGTACTCAC
>DATLFA010000019.1:0-9116 GCA_035525225.1 Acidimicrobiales bacterium | reverse complement strand
CCGCCAGTACCGCGGCGGCAGCTCCCTCGCCAAAGTCGCCGTCGCGTTCAATGTCGACGCCGCGACAATTCGACGCGAGCTACATCGATCGGGCATAGCGATTCGACTCCGGCGTGGCTGGAGCTGACCACCTCGCTTGCTGAACCGCTCACCGCCACTGGGATGCTTCCCACAACGGATGCAAAGGACAGTTTCCCGCGGTTGGATCTGCGAAGCCGTCTCGTCGCAACGTGAGGGTTCAAGTCGGAGGGGGGACACACACCGTAACCCCACGCGCCCCCACGGTCGGCCTGTTCCTAATCGCAGTGTGAGCGTCACTGGAATACTCGGAGCTTCGCGCTTCAACCTCAACGCGATCCTCAACCGGGGTTCGGCCGCGACGCGTGAGGCTCAACACGAGGTAATACGCGCGCTCCGACGGGTCGGCTGTGAACCCAAGGGAGCGTGACACCATCGGATCGTGCAACGACTCCGTTCTCGCGGACGTAGATCGTCTTCCCGTGCTGAGCCGGCACCCACCCGGGATGCCGGTGAGGAAATCATGGATCGCCGGATAGGTCGCCGGCGCCCACCCGATCCGCTTCGCTCCCGTGGGTCGCCGCGGAACCACAGCATCACCGCGCAAAGAAAGAAAGTCTCACCTGACGAGCCGAACCGAGATCACCGAAACGACGGACACCGTGCGATCGCCTCGATCACCGCCTCGTCCGCGTCGAGCATGACAGAGACCTCCACTTGGTCGTTCGATTGGATCGCACCCTGAATAAAAACAGGGCCAACCCCATGACCAGTAGACGGTCACCAAATCAACCGCCTATCGGCGCGCGCTCTATACTTCATTGTATATCTACTTCACTATGTGTAGACCTCCCGATCATCTAGCCTCGTTGGTCGAAGTGGCGTCCTCCTGCGATTCAGCCTCGCCGGAAAGGCCGAGGAGGGCGACCAGATCGGCGAGGGTCCGACGAAGCTCCTGGACGCGATCTTCGCCGAGGAGCTGCGCAGCGGTGCGCTCGGCGCGCCCGGCTGCCCGCCACGTGACGTCCTCGACCCTCCGTCCGAGGTCGGTCAACCGAATACGCCGACTGCGGCTGTCGGAAGGGTCAGGATCTCGCACGAGGTAGCCCTGGCGTTCGAGGTGCCCCAGCAGCTCGTTGACGGACTGCTTCGTGATCTGCATCTCATCGGCCAGCTCACTTGGGCGCATGCCGTCGGGCGTCGGGTTACGGAAGATGGCGACGTGGGCGGGGTTCAGGTCGTGGAACCCGGCCGCCACCACCTCGGCATGGATCTCGCGCCGGACCCACTGCCACAAGAGCCGGCTCATGCTGCCGATAAAGGGTCCGGCGGGGGGCCTTGACATGAGAGTAAGGATACCTTACCTTTTGAGAAGTCAGGAAACCTTACGATCTGGGGGGTCACGAAATGGACCTGGGAGAGATGACTGCGCTCGTTGAGCGTCACCTCAAAGCAGAAGGCGCCGGCGACGTCGAGGGTGCCGTGTCGGTCTACACGGATGACGTGGAGCATGACGTAGTCGGATGGCCGACCGGGGTCCTTCACGGGAAGGAGGCGGCGCGGGGCTTCTATCAGGAGCTCACGACGAACTTCCGGACCGAAGAAGAGCGACCGGGCCACCGCTACTGCACGGCCGACGCCATGATTCTCGACCAGCAGATGACCGGAACGGTCACCGGCTCGATGCTCGGCTTGCCCGGTAACGGCCGGCGCATCACGTTCCGGATCCTCCACGTCTTCGAATTCAGAGACGGCCTCGTCAGCCGCGAGAATGTCTGGCTCGACGGCGGCGCGATCCGACAACAGCTCAGCTGAACAACCCGAAGCCCGGCGCGGCGTGACATCAGCGGCGGCTTCCCGCTCGACGACTATCACCCGGTCTATGTCGCCCCGAACCTCGCAGGGCTGGACAAAACACGCGCGGATGCGCGTCCGCGAGGCCTACGGCGACGCCAACTACCGGCGGCTCGCCGAGGTGAAGGCCAAGTACGACCCCGAGAACGCGTTCCGGAACAACAAGAACATCCCGCCCGCCACACCGGCGCACTGAACGCTCGCTGCATCGACTCGTACCGTATCCCCGAGACGCGGCCGGCCATCACGCCGGCTGAGCGCAACCATTGGCTGGACCTCCCATGACAGGCGGATCAGTCATGACCATCATCGAGTCCGCCCGGCTGACGATCGAACGACATGACCCATCGGTCGACCTCGACGAGGCGCAGTTCGCTGCAGCGTCCTGTCTATGCGGTGTCGCTCGACAACGTGTCTGTGGTGGCGACGGAGCTAACCGACGTCGTCGAGGTGCGGCGGATACAGGTGCGTGAGCGTGCCTGGTTCAATCCTCGCGCCGACAATGAAGGCGTCGAGATCGCTGACCTTGATGCGAATGACGCGACCCATCTTGTAGGCCGGCAAGCGGCCCTCGTCGATCAGCCATGTTATTTCTTGGTCTCGCTAGGGCGATGCGGGTCCTCGCGGGCTACGTCTCGTGGCGGGTAGCGCCTCAGGGTCTGTCGGGAACCGTTGCGGGAGCCGCGGGCACTCCTCAACCCACCGTGCCGGAAGTCGTACGCCCATTGTCGACGAATCCTTCCTTGTCGCCGCTGATCGCATCTGCAGCGATACCACCAAACCCAGGGCAGCGGGCTTCGTGGCCGGCTACTACCCCGACCCGTATGTCGATGCGGCACCGCTTTCCACCGACTCTCTCGTACCCATGCGTTATTGGGACGGAAAAACCTGGACCAGAACGACGAAAACTCAGGCAAGGTAGCGCTTCCGAGAACATATCCGGCGGCTATCACCTTTGTAAACGTTGGCCAGCGGCGCAGTGGCGAGGAATCCGTGGCTTGTCGTGCCTCGCGCAACCGCATTTTTGCGACCCAGCGGGACAGCGCCCGACGGGCTCGCCGTTGCGAGCCTACGCCCGCGGCATGCGTCCGTCCTGAAAACCAGACAGCTTTACCCGCTCGAACCGCGCCAGCTACCCTGAGGCCCTCTGACTTGGATCAGGAGGTTTTGGGATGGCGGAACCGACACTGAAGCGCGGCCGTCAAAACCCACGTGATTGGGTTGAGTACGCGCAGAAGATGTTGAACCACGCGCTCGCCGGTGGGATGCATATTGACATCCCCGAGAACGGTGTGTTCGACGAGGAGATGGAGCGCGAGGTCATGGCGTTCCAGTCTCGTTACGGACTCAACGACGACGGTGAGATCGGGCCACAGACGTGGGCGGCGCTCCATGCCGCCGCCGACGCGAGGGCGGCGGCGGTCGCGGAGCCGGACAGTGATGTTGGCGTCGCGTCGCGGTATCCGCAACGTGAGGTCGAGCAGGAGATCGCACCCGGGCGCCGGCCGGACGACGAGATCTTCCACACGCACCAAGACCAGCACGGCAATACGGTGCGCGACTACGACATGGATGCCGAGACGATTACCGTCACGCCCGGGGCGCTCGTCGACTGGAACGCCGTCGTCGCAACACTGATCGGTAGAGCCGAGAACAACACTGGCGAGCAGATCCCGTACGTACTCGTCGCCATCGACGAGTTCCAGCAGTCGAGCCACGCAAAGATCGCGAAGTTCGTCCACGATGCACAGATCTTCGAGGAGGCCCGCGTCGCGTTCCCGTGGGGCCTGCTCGTGGACGCGCTGGACAGCGGCCTGTCCGCCGTATTCAAGCTGGAGGGCCCTGGCGGTTGGATATTCGACAAGGTGACGGGCGCGTTCACCAGCCAGCTGGTGGGGGAGCTCGAAGCGCACGCCAGCCAGGTACCTGGCCTACAGGCGCAGCTCGACGCGGGCGTCGCGGCGCTGAGCGCGAGGGTGAGGCGGGAGTCGACCGCGGCCGTCGACGCGGTGAAGGCCGAGATCCGTCCGTACATCCAGCAACAGATGAGGGAGTACACCCAGGTCACCAACGACCCGGAGTGGATCGCCGAGATGGTGGCGTGGTTGGGGTTCCCGCCCCGCAGCCAGGCCAACGTGACCCAGCCGATCCTGTCGTGGCTTAACCACCAGTTCGACACCATGCTGCGGGACGCGTCGGAGCAGCTGGTCCGCAACGCATGAGCTGACCGTCGGTCGGCTCCGTTCGTCAGCTCGATGCGGCCGCGTCGCGGCAATCGTTCGCGATGCTGCCGCCATCGGCGTACGTCACGAAGGACAAAGCGATCGAGCTCATTCGCCGCTGCCAAGCAGTCATCGCGGCCGCGCAGGGCCGAATCGATTAACCCACGTCGTCGAGGTCGCGCGCCGCATACAAGTGCGCGATCGAGCCAGGCTCGATCCTCGCTGTGGCGATGAACGCGTCGAGATCGCTGACCTTGATACGGACTACGCGGCCCATCTTGTAGGCCGGCAAGAGGCCCCCGTGATCAACCGATAGAGCGTCGGCGCGGGCAACCCGAGGTACTTCGCCGCATCGGGCGTACCGAGCCAGTCATCTCCGACGATCCGGTCACCTTCATCGCGCACAACCGACCGAGGTTACGGGGCTTGGTATAGCCCGTCATGGGGCATACAGGCCCTTCTCGCAAAGGACGGAATTGGGCATCAACGCATAGGCCATTGCAACCTGACTCGCGGCAGCGGCGGTGCAACTTGCATCGTGCTGGTGGTGGCGCGATACCACTTCCCGCGTCGCTAGTCGTCTTGCGGTGGTGTCGCGACTAACGCGGCCGAGGCTTGTTCGAAGTCGAGCGGTGCGAGCGACACGCGATCAGTTCCGTAGCCTTCGAACGCGGAGTCCTACGTCGGAGCAGTTTTGCGCTCACCGCGCGCTCGGCTCGCTTTTTCGTTTCGACCAACTCCGGGTTGTTGTTCAGGAGGTCAAAGATCTTCGTCGCTGGGCACACGAAAGCGATGCCCATGTTGACCTTCTCCGTGCCCGAGCCATCTACGGCAAGATCGCGTCCGTCGACGCGTCGAGAGTGACCATGACGTCCCAGTGACCATGCATGACGCCGAGTAGCCAGAGGTGACTTCCACCGCATAGCCAGAGTGAGAAATGACACGTTGGCGAGGTCGTCTGACCCACTCGGCGTCGGCCCGCTTCGATCCATGATCGTGTTGACAAAGACGGGCGAACCGCTAAGGTGGCCGAATCGGTCGTCAGCGTGCTCGGTCTCGGCGCGGCGCTGTGGTGGCTTGCGGCGCTGTGGTCGAAGCGCCGGTCGATCGCAGTTTTCCGAGTTGGTGCATCAGGTGCCGGCTCGCCGATGCCCGGCTGAACTGCTCGCACATCTGCCGTGCGATTGCATTCGTCGGTAACGCACCGCCGGCTCGCGCGGCACGTACCTCTTCCAGGGTCGTCTCGATCACATCGGCCAGCGATTCGGGGTCGTTCGCGCGAGCCACCTTGTCCGGGGGGCAGACGACGTAGGGCAAGTTGCCGGCGTCGGTACCGATCGCTCGGCACCCGGCCACATAGCCCTCGATGACCGGGATGCACAGGCCTTCGTGCAGTGACGGGCTGACGACGACATCGGTCTCCTCGTACAAGGCCCACAATTCGTCATCCGACGGCTGCCCGACGAGGTGCACACGCGACCCGAGGCCGTGCTGGCTGATCTGGGCGGTGATTCGATCGTGGTAGTCGGTCGATGAGAACGCCGCGTTGCCGGCAACGCGGAGCTCGAAGTCAACGATGCCCCTGTCGAGCAACAACGCGAGCGCGTCGATCAGTACGTGGACCCCTTTCGCATGGACGAGTCGGCCGACGGTGAGCAGACGAATGACGTCGGCGTGTCGCCGAGGCCGAAGGGCGCGCGGAGCTTCAATGACGAGAGGCACGAATTGGAGTCGTTCCTCCGCGATGCCCCACTCGGTGAGGACTGCACGGTTGTGATCGCTGAAGGTCCAGACAGGAAAGTTCAGCGCGGCCATCAGCTGAGCTTGTAGCACCGACTGCTCGAGTGTTGCGCGGTCCGCCTCCTCGGCGAGCGGCGGCGGGGTCACGTTGTGGAAGTGCACCGCGCAGCTCGTGGTCGATCCGTCCAAGAGCCACAAGGCGTTGAACAACTCGTAGCGGATCCCGAAGTGGAAGACGGCTGCCTCTACACCGAGGTCTTCGAACAGTGCGACCAACTGCCACGGATCGCTGATCTCGTACGAGGCGCAGGGCAGCACACAGCCGTTGAATTGACTCACGACGATCACTTCGGTGATCGATGGTTGTGCGGAGAGGATCTCGGCTTGCGTGACCACTGCGGAGGAGATTGCGTCGTGCGGTACGCAGATCCCGGTGACGAGTGCGACTTTCACTCCGCCGCGTCCTGAACCTCGACGGACAGAATGCTTCCCATGAGGCAGGAACCGGTGTCGAGCACGACTTGCACTTCTTGTGCGCTCGCGTCGACCTCCACACGGGTCACCCGATGAGGCTCGAGCACGAGTGTCCTCTCTCGAGGAGTCCGGTGACCGACCGACTGAAGCGCGCGAACGCGGTGTGCGAAGATGATGCGCGTGCGCGCGAGGCTTAGGGCCTGTGTGACACGAACACCGCGGGTCGCCGGTCGCGTCGATCGACGCATCATCGACGATGAGGATCTACTAGGTGCCGATCTCGCCCGCGCGAGCAGGTGCTCGGCCGCCTCGCGCGCGGCCGCGATCGTCTGATGGATCACCTGCTCTTCGTTCCACATCGGGAAGAAGGGCGTGAGGCTCTCGAAGTTGGGGGACTCGGCCACGCGCGGGGTACCTCGCGTGACGCAGGCTAATGGCCCGGGTCACGCAACGTACGCGCCGCGCGCGTAACCACAGCACAGGAGGCCGAGAGCGGCGGCGCTGACCGCCAGCGGTCCGATGGCCAGGCGCGGGTGAGTCGCCAGCCACTGTCCCGACACCGCGAACGCGGGGAACGCCGCCAGGGCGTAACGGCCGATGCCCTGGAAGTCCTTGCTGCCGACGAGCGGTATCGCTAGCACCACCACAACGTAGACCGCGTAACCCCACCCCAACTTGCGCCCGACCCGTCGCGTCAACAGCAGCAGACCAATCGCGAGCACGACCTGGAACACGATGCCCAAGGTGTACCACCCATCCCAGGTGTACCACCCATCCTTGTACGGAAAGTGCCGCACCCGGTCGAAGAACTCGACCTTGAACCACGTGTGCGGTCCAGGCTTCAGGTCCCATCCAGGCGCGCGTTCGGCGATTGCGAAGGCGAACGGCTCTCCGAACTTCCACGCCAGATACACCATGTAGGAGGCGAGGCCCACCACCGAGAACAGCGGAAGCAGGCAGCGCTGGCGGAACGCGGCGCGATCGAAACGAAGCCAGGGCAACTTCATCCACGGCTCGACGGCGACCGGTGGCGACGGCCCGAGCCGGCCGACGCGCACGCGGTCGAACCGAGGCAGCGAGAACACACCGCGGCGCTCGAGCTCACGGACGAACAGCCCGATCACGACCGCCACGCCGACCGGCCGCGTCGCGGTCGCGATTGCGCCGACCATCGTGGAGAGGACGACCCGGTCTCGCTCGAGCAACGAGAACGCGCCGATGACCAATGCGATGAACAATGCATCGGCGTACACCGCGCCGAAGAGGTACCACGAGTAAGGCCACAGCAGCAGCACGGCCAGCGCGTATTGCGCGCCACGCTCCCCGAGCCGGGGAACACACCACCGGTAGAACAGCACCGAGACCGTCAAGCCGGCGACGAACGTGATGAAGATGCCCCACGCCGCGGTGTCACCGCCGAACACCGAGTGGAACGCCCGCATCACCAGCGCATACACCGGAAAGAACGCCACCGACGACTGCTGTTGATCACCGCGAAAAAAGTAACCGTGCTCGGCGATGCTGCGATACCAGCCGGCGTCGTAACGGACCCACCCCTCGAGAAGGGACGGGCCGCTGTAGTCGGCTGGCATCACTTCTTGCCGATACGGCAGAGGGAGATCGGGGTTGGCAAAGAACGCGACGAACGCGAACAACACGATCGCGATCGACCCGTAGATGATCAACGCCGGCCGCAGACATGCCGTTGTCGTGCGCACAGGGGAAGCCAAGAACGCAGTCGCTCTCGTCCTGCGCTACGGCGGGCGCCGCAGCACGTGTTTGACGACCTTAACACAGCATTGCGGGAAGCGTGTCGAGGACGACCACGCGTCGCGGCGATTAAGGAGTGCGAGTCGGTCCTGACAGAAATCGCGCAGCGTCATGAGTCGGCACGGCGGGCCGGGCTGCACCACGACTAACGCGGTCACCTCTTCGCCCCACTCCGCCGACGGCGTGCACCCGTCGATGCGTCACCTTCTCGGTAATCCGTCGGTGCCGCTGATCGTGACCGAGGGAGCCGTAAGGGTGACGCTGCGGTGTTGGCGTGGAACGTGCCTGTCATCTCCTTGCTCGGCGTGTGGAACTGGCGCGGCAGCAATCGTGACGGCGATGAGACTGACATCAACGACACGCCGGAGGTCGAAGCAGTCGGCTCGGGACGCACGCCTGCGGATGGCCACGCTGGCAGTGGCCCGGCCCCAGAACCAGAGCCAGGGATCGATCCTGCCGCAGGCGAGACGCAGGCATCCGCAGCGTCCTCGCCTACTCGACCTCGCGATCGGCAAGCTCAACAACAAGACGCCGATCTGCAACGAGCGCTGGTCGGCGGCTTCGACAGACACCGCGCGCACCTCGCCCGGGCCCACCTCCGTCACATCGATGAACGCACCGCCATGATCAACGACCTCGACGCCCGCATCAACACCGAGATCGAGCCCTACGCCACGGCCCGTGACCATCTCATGACCATTCGATCGGTGTGAACGAAGGGACGTTGGGGAACTGGGTCAACAAGGAACGTGTCGAGCGGGGCCAGCGTGTGGGACATGGACTCCTCCTATACGAGGTCTCCGCCCAACGGGGGGAATCACCACAACAGGCGCTTTTCAGCACCCTGCTAGACGAACCAGCTCGTGCCGGTCCCGTTGCCGCTGCCAGACGACTATGTCTTGCTCCACGATACGGACGCGCCGCTTCCGTCCCACACGTAGGGAGATGGAGGCGTCACACCGGTGACGGTCGCGTTGTAGTCGCCCGAGGGGATGCCCCGGTACCCGAACACGACCTGCCCGGCGCTGTTGGTGGTGC
>DATLFA010000010.1:0-242783 GCA_035525225.1 Acidimicrobiales bacterium | reverse complement strand
TGCACGTCCATTGCCAGGACAGGCACCCCAGGAGGAACATGGATCAGCACGGCCGGCTCCTTCCGTATGTGGCTCGGTCCGCCTCATCGTGGACAACCCACGCAAGATGCGGAACGGCCGGCCGTTCCATACTCACTGACCGCGGCTCTGGCCGGAACCAAGCCGACAGTTCCGGTGTATTTGATGCATGCGCAGAACGCTGTCCTCACTGTTGGTCGTCATCGCCGGCGTGTTGTTCGCTGCTGCGGGCACCGCGCACGCCGGCGGTTGGGCTGTCGTCGCGTTGGATCCGTTGGAGCAATCGCCGACCGAGGGGCAACCTCTCGCCGTCGGGTTCACGATCCTGCAACACGGAGTCGCGCCCTACACGACCGGCAACGCGTTCATCATCGTCACCGACGCAACGGGCCGCAGCGAACGCTTCGACGCAAAGCCTGAGGGTGAACCGGGGCATCACATCGCCCAAGTCACGTTCCCCGACTCTGGCCTCTACCGCTGGGAGGTCCGACCGGACTGGTTCGCGAAGCAGTCGCTCGGTGAGATCAACGTCGCGACCGACACCTCGACCCCACTCGCGACGTCCACGACGACGACGAGCACCACGACCACGGTCCGCGAGCCGTTCGCACTCGCGTTGCGGATCATGCTCGCCGTCGCGTTGGCCATCGCCGGCGCGACGGCGATCGCAGAATTGGTGACGACACGCCGGCGGGCGACCGCCTGAACGATGCGCTTGCGCCTGTTCGCACTCCTCCCCACCGTCGCACTGTTGGCCGCACTCAACGTGATGGCCGCCTATGGACGAGAGCGCACGGTGACGACCACGACGACCGATGTCGAAGGCACTCAGGCGCCTACGGCGACCGCCGACCTCGTGCAGCTAGGCCGCAACCTCTTCAGCGCAAAGGGCTGCGCGTCGTGTCACGTCCAGGTTCAGGTGGGGCCCAGCCTCACCGACCTCGAAAATCGCGCGGCGACAACGAAGCCAGGACTCAGCGCTGAGCAGTACGTGCGGGAGTCGATCGTCGCACCAAGCGCGTACATCGCGAGCGGCGGTAGCGGTGGCGGGTCGATGCCGACCTTGCCCGTGAGCGCGGCCGAACTCGACGCTCTCGTGGCCTACCTGCTCACGCGCTGACGCGGTCGTGGCCGGGCCAGCGGCCTCGCTTCAGCGCGGGCGACGGCCGTCCGAGCACCTGCAACGCCGTACACGGTGTCGACGCGCCAGCCGGGACAACGAGGTAGCGCTGCGTCAACGCACTCGGGTCGACGCCATAAAACCAGTCGAGATGCTCATGCGGATACCCGGTGGGACTTATGAGCGTTGCTCCGCATCGGCGCTCTCTCGCATCAAATCATTGAACAACTCGCGATAGGCGAGCACGGCCTGACGGAGATCCTCCGTCGTCGCAGTGCCCGCGACCGTCCGGTTGTAGATCTCGTGTCCTTCGCGATACTTCGCGACCACATTCGCATGCTCGACCGAGACCAACCATGCGTTCGACTCGAAGTCATCGACGGGGTAACCGAGATCGCGCATCACTTGTGTGATCATGCTGTCGGCGTCGGCCACGGCCACCTGTGGTCGTTCGACGAAGTTCGACTGCATATCGGCCCAACGCGCCTGGTAACGCTCGCGGTCCGCCGGCGCCAGGGGCTGCAGGTTGAGCAACGCGTGCTGTTCTTCACGGGTGCGCAGGTCGTTCTCGGCTTGTCGACGGCTGTCGAGCGCATCGACCGTGCGGTCGTATTCCGGACCGAAGCGATCCTTGAGATGGGTGCGCCGTCGTGCACGCCTCGCCATCGCGATCAGGGTCACGACGACGATGACGACCGCTACCGCAATGATGAGTATCCAAATCCACGTTTCCATCACGAAACCTCCTGGCGCACAGCGCAGCGGGTAGCTCGTACCCCACCCCCCGGTGAGGGAAACCCCCAATGGTCCCTCACCCGCAGGCGGTTTCGATCAAGGCGAGAGGCGCCGGTGCCGATAACTACGAACGCGATGAAAACTGCAACCGACACGGCGAAAGTCGCCCCCCGTGATGGCGCACGGGCGCCCGCGGGCGATGAGGCCGACGAGATCCGCGGGATGATGCCGTCATTCCACGGGTGGCACGAGGCCCAGCACGCGCTGGCATTCGAGCGGGCGGCGGC
The DNA here is from genome assembly GCA_035525225.1 of Acidimicrobiales bacterium. Classification (GTDB taxonomy): domain Bacteria; phylum Actinomycetota; class Acidimicrobiia; order Acidimicrobiales; family WLNW01; genus DATLFA01. The sequence continues at coordinate 240,623 of DATLFA010000010.1, read as the reverse complement.
CACCCGGGCGCGCGATCGAGACGGCGACGTATCGGGCACCCGCCGGAGGTGGCCTTTCGTCCTCGCGGCCGTCGCGGTCGTCGCGGTCGCGGTCGGCCTCGAGCGCGGCGGTGGACCGGATAGCGCACAGCTGACGGCCACGACCCCGGTGGAACAACTGCCATGGCGAAATGTCGACGCCCCCTCGGGTGCGTTCCATGTGTCGCTTCCCGACAAGCCGCACGTCCGATCGGTCGTCACTGCCGCGGGCTCCGGCGAGCAACTCGAACTGCGCCTCCAGCAGACCACCGTCGCCGTGGCGGCGTTCCCCGTCACCGGGCCGGCTCAGGGTCACGAACTGGTACGGCCGCTCCTCGACGAACGCGCCGAAGCACTCGATGGCCGCGTCGACAGCCCACGCCCGGTCGGCTCCCGAGCGGGAGCCGCATTCGAGGGGTTCATTCGCACGACGACTGCGGTTGCCGTCGTGCGTGTGATCGTCGACGGCACGATGTTGTATGTCATCGAGTTGCGCGGCGACGTCGAGTCACCCCGCACCCGGCAGATCTACGATCGAGTGGTATTGAGCTTCACCGTAGGCTCCTGACGAGCGCGGTCAACCCGTAGGCCGCAGGCTGCCCGTATAGCTCTATTCGACGATGTGGATGGGGTGCCCACTCAGCTGCACACTCCATACGGTGCGGTCGTTGGGCGACGAGCCAACGGCCACGTTGAGGAATTCGTAGGACACCTTCCACCAGCAGTCGGTGCTGCACGTGTACGCAGTCGGCAACGCAACGTCGATTTGGAGCCACTTGCCGTTGTAGGTGTTGCCCGATGAGCTCCGCGTCTGGACGCGACACGGTGAGATCGTGGTCTTCGTTCCTCCGAGCACGCCGTACGAGCACCCCGTCGTCGCCCCGCCCGGCATGATCACGTTCACGTAGTAGTCGCCCGACGCACCGTCGCCTGGATCGAAGAGTTGTGCGGTGAGTGTCTTGCCTGCGTAGATCGGATCGACTTCGGCGAAATAGAAGTTCGCGATGATGTCACCGCTCACGCCGGGCAGGTTGTTGAACAGTGAGAGGTCGCCGACGCCGTACAGCGACGGGGTCACACCGACGCCGGAAACCGTTGCCTTCAGCGAGAACTGATTCCACCCGTTGCCCGAGTCGGCGACCGACACGCCGTCCATGTTGACGATGGCGCTGCTCTTGACCTGTATGTGATAAGTGCCGGCCTTGGTGACGGTCACGGTACAGAGGTCCACCCATTTGTTCTTGTAGGTGGCCGAACTCGTGTTGTTGAGCACGACGAACTTGCCGGGCGTCGAGGTGCAGACTCCCTGGAGGCTCCGAGATGCAGCGAAATCCCCTGCGATGTCGGTCTGCTGGGGGTTGATGTCGAACATCTCGAAGCTGGTGTTCACCGAACCGTTGTCGGCTGTTTCGACGTTTGCGTAGTCGGCCCGGGGATAGTTGCCCGCGTCGTAGACCGCCACGGTGAGGGTCCGGCCGATGGCGTCGGCCGGTACGTCGACCGCGTACTTGTACCCGGACGATCTGTACTGGGTGTTCGACTGCGTACACCCTGTACCCGAGGAGCCCGCACCACACTTGGTCGCGAATGCGTCACCGTTGTTGAGGTCCGTGTAGGGACCCGAAATCGATGCCCACAGATTCGCGACGTACGGTGGTACAGCTGCAGGGTCGTTGCCGAGACGGTTCTCGGGGCTGCCGAGAGGCACGGTGGGTAAGAACTCGGCCGTCGACGTCCTCGTGATCGACGCCGGCGTCGACGAGAGCATCACAGAGAAGAACCGTGGAACGTTCGAGTCGAGAATCGTGACCTTGAGGCGATACGAATTGCCCGGTACGGGAGCGACGGTCACACCCGTGGTGAAGCCATTCTTGGCCGCGATGTCGAGCGCTTCGGTGGTGGCACGGGCCAAGTCTCCCGGCATCCAGACGACGCCGGCCATGGCCGCGGCGTCGGCCGCGCGCTGAATCCGCGACGCGCGGGCGTACAAGCCGCCCAGGTCGACGGCGAACGCCGATGCGGTCAGCAACACGGTCATCGTGAACGCCGACATCCACAGCGCGTAGCCGCGTTGACCGCGCGAGCGGCGGGGCCGAGATGCCGCACTGCCCCGGCGGTTCACAGTGGCTCCAGGCGCACGATGTACTTGTCACGGATCGTCAAACCGGTGCCGAAGATCCTGCTGGCGAAGTCGTGACGAATTTCGACATAGACGCCAACAGCATCGGAACCCGACGCCTGGATGACGCGTCGGGTCAGCGGGCAGAACCAGCGGTCGACGGCGTCGGCCGGACACGAGCCTGTTGCGGTCGACGAAAACGCGGTCGACGACATGATGAACGCCGACGCGTCGTACACGTTGCAGGCTCTGGTACCAGTCTGGCCACCGGGCGCGGTCATCGACAGGCACGTGGGATCCGGTGCCGAGTTCGTCGTCGCGTTGTACACGACGATGCGCCGGATCGCATCGGACGGGATACCCGCGAGTCCCGCATTCAGTGCCTGCAGCGCGTAGTAGTCGGACGAACCGCTCGCGCCTTGGCTGGCAGCCGTTCGCCCGGTCTGCCGCAGCGCCGTTGACACCGCAATCGAATCCCGCCACGCAATGCCGAACTCGAGAATGCCGACCATCAGCGTGACGAGGAACGGCAGGATGAGGACCGTCTCGATCATCACGACGCCCCGCGACAGCCGTGATCGTGACCGGCCAACGAAAAGCGGTGAACGCGAGCCGAAACGCTGTCGCCGCCTAGGATCCACCAAAACTCCCACTCCACTCGCACCGCGCGACCGCTCGGCGGCAGGGACGCCGGCAACGCGATTTCAACAATTCTGTATCCACGGGCGCTGGGTGCCTCGGTGTCGTATCGACATTCGCAGCCCCGCGCTTGAGCCGCATATCGGTGGATCTGACGTGTTCCGGTGCTACCGCCCCTGGCCGCACATCGAGTCACGCGCCAAGATGGCCCGGTGGCCGACTCCATCCCCATCGCCGTCGTCGGTGCCCACCTGCACGGCCAGCCGCTGAACCATCAGTTGACCGAGCGCGCGGCCCGACTGATCACGGTGACTCGGACCGCATCGTGTTACCGCCTCTTCGCGCTCGCGACCGTTCCTCCTAAGCCCGGCCTGATGCGCGTCGACGCCGATGATCCGCGCGGAGCCGCGATCGATGTCGAGGTGTGGGAACTCGATGCCGCCGCGTTCGGCGACTTCGTGGCGCAGGTTCCTGCCCCGATGTGCATCGGCCAGGTGCAGCTGGCCGATGGCCGCGAGGTGTCGGGTTTCCTCTGCGAACCCATCGCGCTCGAGGGCGCCGCCGACATCACGCGCTTCGGTGGGTGGCGCGCCTATCGAGATGCAGCAACTGACCGAGGCTGACCAGTGCCGAGTCATGCCAGGCCGGAGCGACGAACGTGACACTGAACGGTGGGCGATCGGGTGTGGCAACTTCGGTCGGCACCGTCAGCGCGCAGAGATCGAGCAGGTTGACGAAGTTGGTATAGGTGCCGAGCTTCTCGTTGACGGCGAATGGGCTTTCGGCCACTTCGGCCACGCGAGGTACCCGCGGCACGCTCGGGACGATCACCGCGTCGACTTCGCGGAGCGCCACATCGACAAGTCGCCGCAACCGTTCTAGCTCTGTGCGATCGCGGAACACCCGCCAAGCGGGGATCGGCGCGGCATCGCTGATGATCTTGCCTACCACTGGATCGACCTCGTCACGATGAGCGCTCACGAATGCGCCCACAGCCTCGTAGCGTTCGGCGACGAATGCTCCGCCGTAGAGCAGTCGAGTGGCCTCGAGCATCGGAGCAATGTCGAACGGGCACACCTCCATGCCTACTGCCGCCAGCTCGTCGACCGCGCTCGAGAACCGCGTCGCCGCGCCGGGGTCCCCGTCGAAGTGGAGTTGATGCGGCAACGGCACACCTACCCGCGACACTGGTGACACGTCTCCCGCGGGCGCTTCGCGGCTCCACGGGTCGTTCGGGTCAGGCGCACTCCGCGACGCGATAGCCGTCGCCAGCGCGGCGAGATCGATGTCGCGCGCCAGCAACGACACGCAATCGAGCGAACGGCACGCGGGGATGACACCGTGGTTGCTCAGTCGTCCGCGCGTCGGTTTGAGACCGACGATCCCGTTGCAGGCTGCCGGCACCCGCCCCGATCCGGCGGTGTCGGTGCCGAGCGCGAAATCGACCAGTCTGCGTGCGACCGCGACCGCCGACCCTGCGCTCGACCCACCGGCCACGAGGCCCGGCCAATGAGCGTTCGGGCAGATGCCGTACGGCGATCGCGTCCCGACGAGGCCGGTGGCGAACTGGTCCATGTTCGTCTTGCCCATCACGACGGCGCCGGCCGCGCGCAGCGCGCTGACCACCGGCGCGTCGATCGACGCGATGCGACCGAATGCCGGGCACGCGGCCGTGGTGGCCAAGCCGGCCACGTCGATGTTGTCCTTCACCGCAAACGTGAGCCCCGCGAGAGGCAGGCTTTCGCCCGCGGACAGTCGGGCTTCGACCGCGAGAGCGGCCTCGAGCGCAACCTGGCGTTCGACGAGCGAGATCCAGACGCCGCTGCTGGCGTCGGCGGCGATCGCCGCGATCGACCGTTCGACCGCCTCGGTGGGCCGCGTGCCGCTCATGCGACCTCACCGGCCGCCGCCCATGCGCGCCGCTCCTCGTCGAACGCAGCTTGCTGCCTCGACTTGAATGCGGCGATGTCGTGGGCATGATCGCGTAGGAACCTGCGCTGCTCTGACAGGCGGAACAACGTCGGCTCGCTTCTGATCGCGAGTTCTCCTCGCGACTGCGCGTCGCGTTGGTCCATGAGTTCCGCCGCCTCGACCGGATGAAATTGGATCTGGTCGAAGTTTCGCAGCAACCACGGCTGTTCGAAGTGTGGACCGCGGCGATCGCGGTTCCACACCTGCACCGTGCGCCCGACCAGTTGGTACCCGCCCGGGCCCTCCATTCCGTAGATGCACAGGTACGCACCACCGATGCCCACCGCGTTCTCCGGTGTCCACGTGCGCGCCGGGTTGTACTTGGTCGTGACGAGGCGATGCCGAGGATCGAGCGGCGTGGCGACGGGTGCACCCAGATACACATCGCCGAGCCCGAGCACGAGGTAACGCGCGGAGAAGAGCGTGTCGTGCACGTCGTCGACCGATGAGAGGCCATTGATGCGCCGGATGAACTCGATGTTCCATGGGCACCAGGGCGCGTCGGCGCGTACCCCGTGCACGTAGCGGTCGATGGCAGTGCGCGTCGCCGGGTCGTCCCACGACAGCGGCAGATGCATCACGCGTGAGGGGAACTCCATGCCTCGTACATCGCCGAGCTCGTCTTCGGCGCGCTGCAAGGCGCTGAGTGCACTGGCCACTCCTCGGGTGTGGCCGTCGACCTGCACGAGCAGCGAACGGACACCTGCAGTCGCGTCGACGACGCCATCGAGATTTGCGACGACCCACTGCTCGAGTGCGTGGACCCGCGCTCGCAACTCGAGATCGAGCATCATCGGGCCATACTCGACAAGCACGAATCGGTCGCCGGCACGGCGATACGTGACGCCGGGGTGGTCTGCTTCTACATCGGCGACACGTCGCGCCAGCACCGCGTCGCCGAGCTCGGCGGCCGGTCGGGGCGGGGTGTTCCACGATGGCCTTGCCAACGGTTCGATCGGTGCGGTTGCCCGAGCGACCCATCGCGTCTGTTGCGCGTTGCGCGATTCGGCGGCCGCGTCAGAGATGGGCACGAGCCGAACACGATCGCCGGGACGCAATTGCCCGAGCTTCCATCGTTCGGTCGCGACGACGACGGCGGGGCACACGAAGCCACCCAAGCTCGGCCCGTCGGGCCCGAGGACGACGGGCGTGTCACCCGTGATGTCGACAGAGCCGATGGCGTAGCCGGTGTCGTGGATGTTGGAAGGGTGCAGGCCGGCTTCGCCCCCACTGGCTCGCGCCCAGAGCGGCTTGGGGCCGACGAGGCGTACGCCGGTTCGCGCCGAATTGAAGTGCACCGTCCATGTGGCCCGCAGGAACTCGCCGAGGCCCTTCATCGTGAGGTAGTCGGGTGCGGCGTGGGGACCGACCAGCACACCGAGCTCCCAATAGTGGGCCAGCGCTGGCGTCAGACCGGCCGCGAGCGACGCGGGCCGGTCGCTGCACCGCGACGGATCACCGAGCGGCACGACATCGCCGGCCTGCAACGCGCGTCCGTCGTAGCCGCCAAAGCCGCCGAGGGTGAAGGTCGAGCGGCTACCGAGGTACGGCTCGACATCGATGCCTCCGCGTATCGCAAGGTAGGTGCGTAGCCCTGCGCCGGCAATGGCACCGATCTCTACGATCGTGCCGCGCGAAATGTCGAGCGGACCGCGTGCAATGACGGACCGGCCGTCGATTCGCACCGGCATCTCCGCACCCCCGAGCGCAATGACCGCTCGCTCCGTGAAACGCAGCGTCGGACCGCTTCCGGTCAACTCGAGCGCTGCCGCGCCGGCGTCGTTGCCGACCATACGATTTGCCAGCCGATGCGACAGGTCGTCCATCGGACCGTTGGGCGGCACGCCGACGTTCCAATAGCCAACGCGACCAGGTAGATCCTGCACCGTGGTCAACGGCCCTCCGTCGAGTACCTCCATGGATCAGCCAGCCGCCGCGACAATGGCTCGTATCGGCGTCGGGTCGAAGCCGTTGCACGGATTGTTGATCTGCGGACAGTTGGAGATCAGCACGATCACATCCATCTCGGCTCGCAGCTCCACGCGCAGGCCCGGAGCCGAGAGCCCGTCCACGATGCCGAGCGTGCCATCGCCGCCAACCGGTACGTTCATGAACCAGTTGATGTTCGAAACAAGATCGCGCTTGCCGAGGCCGTAGCGCGCACCCATGGTCAAGAAATTGTCGACGCAAGCGTGCTGGTGTGCAGTGTGGTGGCCGTAACGCAGCGAGTTCGACTCCCGACTACACGCGCCGCCGATCGTGTCATGCCGCGGGCAGTTGGTATCGACGATCGTCATCATCGGGTTGCCGTCGCTCGACACCAACTGCGAGCCGGTCACCAAGAAGATATTGCCCTGCGCGACGATCGTGTCCGGCGCGGAGTAGCGCTCGCTCGTGTCGTGGGTGTTGTAGACGAGGAAGTCGACCGCCTGGTTGCCACCGACATCGACGATCGTCAGCAGCTCGCTCGCCCTCATCGGGCGTGCCCACGCAGCGCGCGCTTCGACGATCTCGTCGTGCAGGATCATCTCGACCAGATCTCGACGTACTGCGCGGTGTTCTCGTACGCACGCCGGCGCTCCGGCGTCGTCGCGTCCATCATCGGGTCACGCGGTTGCGAGCCCCACGCGGTGAGCCGGGTGATGGAGCCCGCGTAGCCTGGACGTGCGTCCAACGGATGCGGTGCGCTCGCCATCAGCACGATCACATCGAGGTCGGCCCGTAACTGCACGAACGTCGCACCGGTCGACGCACCGTCGAAGACCAGGGAGCCATCGTCTCGCACCCGCACGCTCTTGAAGAGGTTGATGCACGGGGGCAGATCGCGTCGGTCGAGCCCGTGCTTCGCCGCCGCGAGCGTCAACAGCTCGCGCGTAGCCGGGCTCGGGCCGTGCACGGCGCCATGCCCATAGCGTCGTTCGTTGGCGACCCGCGTAGTCGCGCCACACAAGGCGTCGTGACGGCCGCTGCTGTCCTCGACGATGGTCATCAGCGCACGGCCCATATCGGACAACAACAGCGCACCTTCACCGAGATACGCCTGCCATTGCACCTTGACCGTGTCGGCCACATTCAGTCGCTCACTCGGCTGCCATGCGTTGTAGACGACGAGGCTGACGCACGCGTCGCCGGCCAGATCTGCGATGCGCAGATACGAGCCGCGCGGAACCCGCAGGCCGCTGTAGCCGCCCACATCGACGGTCTCATCCCAGAAAACCATCTGGCTGTCGACGCCGGACGGGAGGCTGATCGCGGCGGAGGGCGGCATGGTAGGCCCCGTCCGTGCCGAACGCCCCGCTTGCGCGCGGGCATGCTCACGGGCTTGCTCGAGCGTCGCGGTCTCCGACCGCTCGATCTCCGGCGCCATCGCGTCCTTTCGAACTAGCTTCGAAACTAGCGGACAGTCTCCACGCGACGACACCGCATGGCAACCCTCGCCCATCGAATTCATCGACTGGAAACACACGCCGACCCATAACCACGCCAGGTGCGGTGGGTACGCTGCCGCTCGTGATGCGCCACCATATCCCCGCTCTTCCGGCGGCCGCTCGGGCTCAGCCGGCGAAGAGCCGAGGCTCGGCGGCACCGCGCGCCATCGGTCGCCCTCGGCTACAACCGCGACTCGCGGACGGCGACCCTACCGACGAGATTCTCGCTGTTGCCGTCCGACTGTTCGGCGAGTTCGGTATCGGTGACACGTCGATGGCTCGCATCGCCGGCGAGGCCGGTTTGCGCCAGTCTTCGCTCTACTACTACTTCCACAGCAAGGAAGAGATCCTCGCCGCCCTTGTCGCTCGCGCAAACGTCGTCCCCCTCGAGTTGATCGATCAGATCGAGGCGGCAGGCGGCGCGCCGGCCGTGCGGCTCTATCGCTTCATTCGCGGCGATGTGATCGCATTGTGCGGCCTGCCGTTCGACATAAACGAAGTCCATCGCTACGCCGCGCGTGAGCCCGAGCGCTTTGGCGACTATTGGACCGAGCGCCGGTCGCTGCGCCGGCGTATCGCTCGAATCGTCCGCGAGGGCATGCTCGACGGATCATTCCGACAAGTCGACGCCACCTTGACCGCGCTGACGGTGATGTCCAACGACGAAGCGGTGCAGAATTGGTACCGCTTGGAGCCCAGCCGGCAGCGGACACCTGCCGCCGCGGGCGTGTTCGTGGCCGATCTCAGCGTCGGAGGGCTGTTGACATCGACCCGGCGCCTCGATGCAGTGCGCCGCCAGGCAGACGAACTCGATGCTCGCTGACTCCGCTCGCCGAAGGGCCGCTCGGGCCGCGTCCTTTCGATGAATCTTCGAAACGATACGCCCTCGTATCAACCCGGAAACGCGCACGTAACAAGTCGTTCGTAGGTTGCGGCGAAACATCCGAGCCGACTCGTGGACAGAGGCGGATTAGTGGCCGCCTATGTGTGCCGGGAGTTGGTGCCGAGAACGAGGAGCGCACTTGTGACGCGTCGCCGATTCCGTATTCCCCTGCTTGCCCTCGTGGTGCTGTTGCTCGCCGCAGGCTGTGGCGACAGCCAGGAGTCCGGCACGTCCGGTGAGACGCTGCGCATCGGCTACAGCGCATGGCCCGGATGGTTTCCGCTGGCCGTCGCGGAAGAGAAGGGGTTGTTCGAGGCGGCGGGTCTCGAGGTCGAGTTGACCTTCTTCGTCGACTACGTCGCGTCACTCGACGCCCTCGTTGCCGGCCAGGTCGACATCAACGCCCAGACGCTCAACGACACGATGCTCGGGGTCGCCGCCGGCAGCGATCAGCGCATCGTCGTCGTCAACGACAACTCCACCGGCAACGACGCGATCATCTGCGATAGCAAGATCACTTCGATCAAGGATCTCAAGGGCAAGAAGATCGCTGCCGAGGCCGGCGTGGTCGATCACTTCCTGCTGCTCCAGGGTCTCGCCAAGGAGGGATTGACGGAATCCGACATCGAGTTCTCCGGGCTCAAGACCGACGCTGCCGCCGCGGCTTTCGCCGGTGGACAGTTCGACTGTGTCGGCGTGTTCGCGCCATTCACCGTGCAAGCGCTCGAACGGCCAGGATCGAAGGTGCTATTCAGCTCGGCGGACTTCCCGGGCGTGATCCCTGACCATCTCGTGGCCACTGCGGGCGCGGCGACGAAACGGCCCGACGACATGCAGAAGTTGGTCAACGCCTGGTACGCGACGCTCGACTACATCAAGACAAATCCGACCGACGCACGCGCGATCATGGCCAAGAAGGCCGACCTGACGCCGGAGGAATTCGCAGACCTCGAGCAGGGCACCACGCTGTTCACTGCCGAGGAAGCGGCGGCGGCGTTCGCCGATCGCACCGGTGACGCGAGCTCATTGCCCGAGATGGCCCGGCGCATCAATCCGTTCCTCGTGTCGTCGGGACTCGCGGAGAAAGAAGCCGACCTGAGCAAGTTGTTCATGCCGGCCTTCACCGCGGCCTACATCAGCTCCAAGAAGTAGGGCATGTCCTCGGTAGAGGTCGACGTGGCCTTCGAGCCGGACACCGCCACCGCTCGCCTGGTCGCCTCTCGGGGTACGCGTGGCCGGCGCCAGCATCCTCTCGCACAGATCCGCAGCCCACTGTCGATCCGGTGGCGTTTGGGACTCGGCGTTGCCGGCATGTTGAGCCTCGTTCTGGTCTGGCTCATCACCTCGAGCATGACGAATCTCGTGCCGACACCTGTGGAGACGTGGCACGCCTTCACCCGCCTGTGGCGCGACGGTGTCTTCATCCGCGATGTCCGCGCGTCGAGTCAGCGCATCGCGATCGGTTACGGCATCTCGGTCGCGCTCGGCATCGTCCTCGGCATCGCGATCGGTACGTTCACGTCTGCCGAAGCCTTCTTCGAACCGCAGTTCGGATTCCTGCGCTACATACCGGCGAGCGCGTTGATTCCCGTCATGTTGTTGTGGCTCGGTATCGGTGAGAGTCCGAAGATCACGATGATCGTCATCGGCACTGTGTTCTTCAACATCCTCATGATCGCCGACGTGGCGCGTCTCGTACCGCGGGAACTGCTGAACGCGTCGTACACCCTCGGCGCCTCGCGCTCTACCGTGCTCCGACGTGTCGTGTTTCGCCATTCGCTCCCCGGCATCGTCGACGTCGCGCGAGTCAACCTCGCGGCGGCGTGGCTGATGCTCGTGGTGTCCGAGGTGCTGGCCGCCAACGAAGGATTGGCCTATCGCATCGTACGGGCGCAACGCTTCCGCGGGTTCGACACCATGTTCGCGGTGCTCATCGCGTTCGGCATCATCGGTCTGATGAGTGATCTCTTCCTGCGGTGGCTGCGCAACGCCGTTGCACCATGGGCCAAGCCATGAGCACCACCGCGAAGCTCGTTGTCGAAGGTGTGTCCAAGTCCTTCGGGCGCGGTGACAAGGAGATCAAAGCGCTCGCAGATGTGCACCTCCACGTCGGGCGAGGTGAACTGGTCTGCCTCCTCGGAACATCTGGGTGCGGCAAGTCGACATTGCTCTCGATCATCGGTGGCCTCGAACGGGCGACTTCCGGTGAGATTCGCGTCGACAATGACCTCGTCATCGGCCCCGGATCCGATCGCGGCATGGTGTTCCAGGCATACTCGCTGTTCCCGTGGGCGACCGTGTATCGCAACATCGAGTTCGGTCTCGAACTCGCGAAGATGTCAAAGGCGCAACGTGCGGAGCGGGTGAGCGAACTCCTCGGCATCATGTCACTGGGAGAGTTCGCAGATCGGTTGCCGCGAGAGTTGTCGGGCGGCATGCGCCAGCGCGTTGCTATCGCGCGTGCTCTGGCACCCGAACCCGACGTGCTCCTGCTCGATGAACCGTTCGGTTCGCTGGACGCGCAGACCAAGCGGGTGATGCAGGACTTCTTGCTGACAGTGTGGCAGCGCACCGGCGCCACGATCCTCATGGTCACCCACGACGTCGACGAAGCGATCTATCTGTCGCAACGCATCTACGTGCTCACGCCGAGGCCCGGGCGCGTCAGCGAGATCATCGACGTGCCGTTCGGTCGCAGCCGCGGCCCGTCTATCAAGCGGGACCCCCGCTTCCTCGACCTCCGCGACAACCTCGCCGACCTACTCATCGCCTGACCGACTACGAAGGCGTCAGAGCGGGGACCATCGAATTGCCGAGATCGGTTCTGGAACCGACGTCACTCCGATTGCAGCAACAGCGCTGGTGCGAGCAGGCGAGCGCGACGCGCGGGCACCGCGGCGACGGCATTGGCGAGCAGCAGCAGCGCGATCACGACGGCCGTCACGAGAACGTACGGCAACGAGGCGTCGTTCACCGCGCCCACGCTGTCCGCGAAAGCGCGGAAGACGAGATGGCCGATTATCAAACCGATCGGCGTCCCGACCACGAGAGGCAACACGATGAACGAAGTTGCTTGCCAGTGCACCGCTCGGGTGATCCATCGGCGATCCGCGCCCAAACAGCGTACGATCGCGACGTCACGGCGTCGGTTGTGAATGGAAATGACCATCACATGCGCGACGGTCAAGACTGCCAGGGCTCCGAGCAAGGCCGCGAGCAGATAGGGAATTGCGCGCACGCGTCCGAGGTTTTCGATGGCCGGAGCAACACCGTCAGGTCCCGTGTCGGGTGCGCCGTTCTCGAGCATGACGCGACCGGCCGTGCCCGGCGGGCTATCGGGTCGGACGTTGAAGATCGGCGTGTTCGGGACCACCGACGGGTCGATCCGTCGGAGTCCGCCGAAGGTGACGAGGCCATCCTGGCCGACCCCGTCGTTACTCCCGATCGACGGCACGACCGCCAAACCCGTCACGCGGAACGTGTGCTTCCCCTCCACTCCTTCGAGGGTCAGGTCGTCACCGACCCCCACGTCGAGGTCACGCGCGGCGAGGCGACCGAGCGCAATCTCGTCCTCACTGACCGGGAGTCGCCCCGAGAGCACCTTCGGCGACACGTCACCTCTGATCGGTTCCATGCCGATCAGGCGCAGCGTGTATTGCGCGACACGAGCCTGACCTTCGGAAAGCAGCATCAGTGCGTCGATGTCGGGCTCGGCCTCTAGAGCGGCGAGCAGTTCTTCGGACACAGTGGTCTGTCCACTACCGAAGAACCCGTCGTAGTTCTCGCCGGAGCGCGATGGGTCGTTCACCAAGCGCTCGAGACTCGACGCGAAGGTCAGGGCACCGACGACGCCGATGACTGTCATCAGCAATCCGATCACCGCCGTGCGCACAGAGCCGCTGTCTCGTTCGCCGCGAATGAACGCGAAACGCAGGCCGGTTGCGGCCGTCGCACTCGGGCTCTTGGTCGCGATCCCTTCGATCATCGTCGACGGTCGAACCGCATCTGAACGTTTGCTTCTCGCACCGACGGCGACGAGATTCCACAACAACAATGCCAGAATCAGCGCGAAGGCGCCGAGGACGAGTACGAACGCCTCGACGCGTATGCCGGGGTCGGGCTCTAGCAGGCGGGCGAATCCTGTGGGGAACACGTTGGAAACAGCCGCCGCCAACACAATGCCGAACAGCACACCGATCACGACCGGCACCGCGGCTCGCCCGACCGATTCGGCAACGATCTGCTTCTCGGTGAATCCCACTGCTGACAGACGCGACCGCTCTGCCGCAGACAGGCGTACTTGCCGCGTGATCAGCTGACCGAGCACGGCCACCGCCGCGATCGCCGACACCGCCGCGAGCAACCACAGTCCCCTGCTCTGCGCTTCGACCGCAGTGCGCACCGAGGGGCCGACGATGACCGCGGGTTCGAGAATGAATGCTTCGCTGTCGTCCAACCCGTCGAGTTGTGCTTGCAGGTCGTCGAGCGTGACACCGTCGCGAAGCTTCACCGAGATGATGCTCGTGGCCACGCCGATCTCGGGCTCGTCGAGCAGTGTGTACGGGAAGACGGCGATGGGCTCCGAACGCGAACTCGGGTCGTCGTCGTCGGCCGGCCCGTCGATGATGCCGACGAGCACCGCGGGGAAGGCGGGGCCGGTCGGGAGGTCGTCGCTGAACCCGGCTTTGTCGGCCTGCTCTTGGGTGAGCGACGCGAAGACAAAGGAATCACCGATCGCCGAGTCGGTCGCGTCCACCCAACTCTGGGTCGCGACGAACTCACCCCGGGTTGCCGCGTTCGCCTTGCGACCACCGATGAGTGTCGCGTCGAGGGCCTCGTGGGCGCCCCCAAAGACGAGCCCGTCGATCATCGAATCGAGAGCTTCTGGACGAATCCTGCCGTCATCGTCGAGGGAGCCAGGCGGGACAAGGCCACCGAACACGAAGGTTGCCGACTCGATCTGTTCGGCCCCCTCCAACGCCTGCAGCTCATTCAGACGGGGAATCCCACGTTCTTGTTGGATGAGCCCGTCGAATCCCCGATCGCGAGAGTTCGTCAACCGCTCGGGCGTGGTCGCCGTACGCTGCGCGCCCGCGGCGAACGCGAGAACGACGGCGGCGACCACCGCAACGATCAGGGTCAGACCCAATGTCGACCGCCAGCGCGTGCGCAGCACGCATTGCAGTCTGTACACGACCGGTCTCACGCGACCAGTAAAGACGCTGCCCTACAAGCGCGCCAGCAGGCCAACCCGACGTTGCGCGGGTGCTACCACCCCTACGGATAGCGCCGGCTCCACCATCGGACCGTGGACACCATGTCAGTGAAAGCGGACGCTAACCGCACCGAGTTGTGCGAACTCCGCGACGATCGAATCGCCGGGCGCCACATCGTGGGCGCGTGTGCACGAACCGGGCATGATCACGTGCCCGGCCTGTAGCTGCACACCGAAGGTGCCGAGCTTGTTGGCCAGCCACGCGACCGCCGTTGCGGGGTTGCCCAGCACTGCACCAGACGCACCCGTATCGATGATCTCGCCATTGCGTGAGATCACGAGGCCGATCAGTCGAAGATCGACGTCGCTCGGCGGTACGAGCCGGCCACCAAGTACGACCCGGGCGGAGCTGGCGTTGTCGGCAATCGTGTCGCACAGCGTGATGTTCCAGCCGTCGAATCGGCTGTCGATGATTTCGATGGACGGGCATACGAAGGCGGTCACCCTCAAGACGTCGGCGACCGTGCATCCGTGCGTCGGTAACGAATCAGCGAGCACGAACGCGACCTCGAACTCCACTCGAGGCTGGCACAACTCGGCTGTCGAGACGGACTCGGTCTCGAATACGAACATGTCGGAGAGTAGGTGGCCGTAGTCGGGTTCGTCGACGCCCATCATCTTTTGCATCGCCTTCGACGACAGGCCCGCTTTGTACCCGCGTACCGTGCGTCCGTCTCGCAGCTTGTCCTCGATCTGGAGGCGTTGGATCTCGTACGCGTCTTCGACCTCGATGGCCGGGTAGGTCTGTGTGAGTCGCGCGATCGGCGCGCGGTCACGCTCGGCCTCGGCGAGGGCAGCGGCGGCTTCACGCCGGGTGGCGTCACTCAACACAGTGGGTCTCGCCGTGCGGCGCGCTGCTCTCGACAACCTTCGGCTTCTGGGCGGGCAGCCACCCGGGGAGGATAGCGCGCGCGCCGGTCATCGATACTCGGGCGCGTCCGTCGGATCCGTCACAGCCACGAAGGCCGGTGACTTCGGGCGCGCACCGTGGTGCAGATCGGTTCGCGGTGCCAGTACGAGCACGCAAAACGCGGCGATCACTGCGAATACGAACACGCCGACCGCAAACGGTCGGACCGAATTGTCGAACGCTGCGTTGACGATCGCCGCGAGCAGAGCGCCGGCCGCGGTGGCTGTGGCCCCGAGCAGCGCGGCTGCCATGCCCGCGACATGCGGCACCGGTGCCATCGCGGCCGTGTTGGTATTGGCATTGAGCACCGAGATGCCCAACAACATGAGCGCGATGAACACGCAGAGCAGCCAGAACGCAGGACGGCCGTCGGTCGACAGCGCAACGATCAAGAAACCGGTGTTGACCGAGACGAACAACGTTGCCGCCCATCGCACGAGGCGCTGCAATCCGACACGCATGACCACGCGTGCGCTCACCAACGAGCCGATAGCGAGGACGATACCCAACGCGCCGAAGATGAAGGGAAACTCGTCGTCGTAGTCGTACACGTCGTTGATGATCACCTCGAGGTTGCCCACGAACGAGGCCATCGTGCCGAAAAGGCAGCACGCGGCGAGGCCGTACGCAACGGTGGCCCGCGTTCGAGCCACGATGCGCAGCGCGCCGACCATGTCCCGGGGCCGAACGCCGCGACGCTGCTCCGGCGGGAGCGTCTCGGGAAGACGGGTCAGCCAGAGCGCGAGACCCGCGGCGAAGACACATGGCGCCCAGAAGACGATGCGCCAAGGCGCGATGCGGATGAGCAGCGCGCCGAGGCTCGGCGCGATGACCGGCACGATCATGAACGTCGCCATCACGAAGCCCATCGTGCGAGCCATCTGCTCGCCGCCGAAACGATCCCGCACCATTGCGATCGCGAGTGACCGCGGCGCCGCGGCGCCGAAGCCCCAGAACGCGCGACAGATGAAGATCGCCTGCAAGGATGGCGCAACGGCAGCGGCCGCGGCCGAGCAGATCATGATGGCGAGACCCACGTAGAGGAGGGGCTTGCGCCCGAAGCGATCCGACAGCGGCCCGTAGACCAGCTGCCCGACCGCGATTCCGAGGAAGAACGCCGTGACGATCCAACCGACGCGCGACGAATCTGCGGGTAGACCGAAATCGGCACGCATCCTCTTGAAGGCAGGCAGCATCAAGTCGATCGAAGACGCCGCCATGGCCTGACAGGCCGCCACGATCCCGACGAATTCGCGGCGGCCCATGCTCACCGGGTCATGCTCGGGGAATTCGCCATCCCTGTCCACTCCGCGGGCGGGTGACCTCCCAGGCAGTGCCGGGGAACCTCATTGTCGAGCCCGCGATGCCGATAGTGGCCCGTGAACTCGGATGAGGATCTCGGGGGCCGTCATTTCAGCGGGATGATGACGCGGATGCTGTTCGAGCATCTCGAGCAGCGGAGCCGGCCGGGTGCCGCCGCCGAAGTTCTGCGTGACGCGGGCGAGACCCGCTCGATCGAGCAGTTGTGCCGAGACGACGAGTGGAACTCGTATCGCCAGTTTCGGCGCCTCCTGGAAGCGGTCAGCCGTGTACTCGGAGGACCGCAACAACTCATCGCAGTCGGGCGATCGGTACAGATCGTCGCGGACGGGTCGGTCGAGTACACCGAGATGCTCCAATCGCTCGGTTCGCCCGCAACGTTGTTCGCCGACATGAGCCGAACCACTCGCGCGCTTGCGCCGATCGTGGCCGTCGAAACCGAGGAAGTCGGTGCGACCGAGTGGATCATGCGCCAACGCTTCGAAGAGGGCTTCGAGCCGTTCCCGGAGTTCTGCGCGTTCTCCGCCGGACTCGGTGCGCTCACGCCGACGATCTTCGGATACCCACCGGCCGAGGTATGGGAAGAAGCGTGCCAATGCCGCGGCGCAAGCTGGTGTTCGTTGCGCATCCGGTGGGAGGCAATGGACGAGCCCTTACGTCGCGCTGACTACTACGAGACACGCGCGCAACTACTCGAAGGGCGACTCGCGACACTGCACGAGACACTCGGCGAGCTGGTGACGAAGGGCGACCTCGACGACCTGCTCGCCCGCGTCGTGGCTTCTGCCGCGCGTGCCGTGCGCGCGCCCGGGTATGTCCTCGCGTTGTCCGTGCTGCCGTCGGAGCATCAGCGGATCCATTCGATCGGTTTGCCGGAGTCCGATGCGTTCGCGCTCGCCAAGTCGTTGTTTGCCGGCACACAGGTCAACGATGAACAACATCTCGTCGTCGACGTCTCGTCTTCGCGTCGCGCGTACGGTCACCTCGCCGCGGTGAACCCGACGGGCAAGGGGTTCTTCCCGCAGGAACGCGCCAGCCTTCAGGCGTACGGTCGGTTCGCGGCAGCTGCGTTGGACTCGGCGATCGCACTCGAAGCGGCGCAAGCGCTGCTCGAGTTGTCCAACTCGTTGGCGGAGGTGACGACGGTCGAGGAGATCGGAGAACAGTTGGCGCGCACGATGCCGAAGTTCCTCGACTGCGACCGCGCCACTGTGATCCTGTGTAAGGATGATTCCGACTTCGCCCGCGTCGTCGGTGCCTACGGATACCCGCCCGCCGTTGACGCGGCGCTGCGAGCACACCGGTTCAACGCGTCGATAGTGCGTGAGGCTGTCTCAGCGGCCGATCTCCACGACCTCGACGGCGGAACACTGATCGGTTCCGTATTGCCCCGGACGGGTTCGATCGCGGCAGTCACCACACCGATCGTGGCCAACGGCAAGGTGATCGGCTTGATCGGCGCGGGGGTGATCGAGCGGCCCGAGCGCCTGCGGCTGGATCCGGACCTGCCCGCACTGCTTCGGGGACTTGCCAGCCAAGCGGCGACCGCTATCCGCAGTGTGCAGCTCGTCGTCGAACTGCGCCATCAGGCGCTGCACGACGCGCTCACCGGACTGCCGAACCGAACCCTCATCGTCGACCGGGCCGAACAACTACTCAAACGCGCGCGCCGTGACAAGGCTCCCGTCGCGGCGCTCTTCATCGACTTGGACGGCTTCAAGCACGTGAACGACACGCAAGGCCACGAGGTGGGCGACCGGCTGCTGCGCGCCGTTGCCGATCGGCTGCGCACGGCTCTGCGAGACAGCGACACCCTCGCTCGCATCGGAGGGGACGAGTTCGTCGCCCTTCTCGAAGGAATGCCGGAGTCCGACGTCGAACTCGTCGCCGATCGCGTACTCGAACTCCTGCGACAGCCATTCGAGATGGACGGACCAGAGCCGGCGTCGTTGCAGATCTCCGCCAGCGTCGGCATCGCAGTGGGCGACCGGCCGACGCCGGCTGAGTTGTTGCGCGACGCCGATATCGCGCTCTACCAGGCGAAGAGCTCGGGCAAGAACGGGCGCGTGACGTTCCGGCCAGCGCTGCAAATGGCCGCTCAGACGCGAGCCGGCCTGGCGACCGATCTGCGCACCGCTCTCGCCTCCGACGAGTTCTTCCTCGTCTACCAACCCACATTCGACCTGCCGACCCTGGCGATCACCGGCGTCGAAGCGCTGCTGCGCTGGCGCCATCCTGAGCGCGGCGTCGTGATGCCGGGGGAGTTCATCTCGATCCTCGAGGAGTCCGACGCGATCATCGACGTCGGGCGGTGGGTCCTTCGAGAGGCCTGTCGCGAAGCCGTGCTGCTGCATGCGGCAGGGCACGCATTGACGATCGCGGTCAACGTTTCGATGAAACAACTCGAGTCCGACGAGTTCGTTCGCGATATCACCGACGCGCTGGTGATGAGCGGCCTTCAGCCGCACATGCTCGAACTAGAGGTCACCGAGGACTCGATCATGACCGAAGCCCCCGCGATGGTCGAACGACTTACCCGTATCAAGGCACTCGGTGTCCGTCTCGCCATCGACGACTTCGGCACCGGCTACTCCTCTCTTGCCTACCTTCGTCAGCTGCCGATCGATTCGATCAAGATCGACCGTTCGTTCATCGCGGCGATCGGCGACTCCCCCGCGGCCGCAGCCGTCATCCAGACACTCGTACAACTCGGTCAAAACCTCGGGATCAGCACGCTGGCCGAAGGAATCGAGCAGCGCTCGCAGCTCGAGTACCTGCAAGATCAGCAATGCGATCATGGGCAAGGCTTCTGGCTGACCCAAGCCCTGACGCCGCCCGACCTCGAACACTTCCTCCGTAGCTACCAACGCGCGACCCAGCCGACTGGCTAGTGCGGATCCGCCGCAAACGTTCGTGGCCTCGAGCGCTAGCTTCTGTACTTGCCGCGCAAAGAGGCGTCGCGTCACGGGGCGGGGGAAACATGGGCGAAACAGGTGGCAGCGAGACGCGCCGAGCGCGCGGCCTCGCCGTGTACCGAGAGGTCTACGGCGACGATGCGCCGTTGCCAGAAGGAGGCAGCGCCGAGTTTTTCGAGTTGCTCATCGTCGATCAGCAGTTCGCGGAGGTGTGGTCGCGCCGGGCGCTGCCCATAGCGTCGCGCCGTCTCCTCACGATGGGCGTCTTGGCGGCAATGCACCGCTTCGACATCTTGCAGCTCCAATTTGCCCGAACGCTGGCTACCGGCGAACTCTCCGCCGAGCAGGTGCGAGAGGTAGTGATCCATCTCATCACCTACATCGGTACGCCGTCGAGCGGTGACCTCCACCGCGCGGCCGAGGCGGCCATCGTTGCTCACACTGCCGGCGAATCGACCGCCCCGTGAACGGGTCGCAACCCGCACCGATCGGGTTCGTCGGTGTGGGCAACATGGGCTCTGCCATGGCGCTACGGGCATTGCGCGAGGGCGCCGTGGTCGTGGCCTACGACGCGACCACAACGGCCCGTCAACGCCTTGCGGACGCGGGCGCAACGATCGCCGACTCAGCAGCAGCGGTGGCTGCCCAATGTCGCCTGGTGTCGGTGGTGGTCAACACCGATCAACAGGTTCGCGACGCTCTGTCGGGTAGCGATGGGATCATCGCCGGCGGCGGCGCCGGCACGATCGTCGCCATCCACTCGACGATTCACCTCGAAACACTGGAAGAGGCCGCGACGCAAGGCGCCGCGCGCTCGGTGATCGTCGTCGACGCCGCCGTCACCGGGGGACCCGATGCCGCGGCGCGGGGCGAACTCGTCGTCATGGTGGGCTGCGATCCCGCGACATTCGCCGCGCTGCGGCCTGCGCTTTCGAGCTACGCCTCGCTCATCGTTCGCGTCGGCGACCTCGGCGCCGGCATGGCCGCGAAGATCGCTCTCATGGTGATCTCCTTCGGCAAGCTCGCAGCCGCGTACGAGGGGATGCACCTCGCTAATGCCGCCGGTGTCGACCTCACCGAGTTCGCACGAATCGTTGCTCAGAGTGAGCGCCAAAGCGGTCTGCACGACTTCTTCCTTCGTGAGCGCATCCTTCGTTTCGCGGACGGCTATGACGGCCCGCTGGGTGAAATCGCGCGGCACGAATCACCGAAGTCCCAAAAGGACCTGCACGCCGCCATCGAACTGGCCGCACGCGTCGGCGTGGCGGTGCCGTTCACCGCGCTCGCCCACGGTCAGATGCCCGAGGTCTGGGGCCTCGAGCGCTAGGTTGATGAACGAAGGCCTGCCAACCCGAGGGATTGCCGCCCCCTGCGGGCGGGTACGAAGGCAAAATGTTCACTCATCGTCTCGCCCGACCGTTGCTCGCCGGAATGTTCGTCGCCGGGGGCCTCGATTCCTTCCTCCACCCTGAGTCAAAGGTGCAAAGGGCGGACGCCGTCACGAGCAAGTTGGCGCAATTGATGGGGCTGCCCGACGACACCAAACTGCTCGTTCGCGTAAATGGCGCCGTCCAGATCGGCGCGGGCCTCCTCATGGCCATGGGCGTGCTCCCCCGCCCGATGGCGGCCACCCTTGCGACCTCGCTCGTGCCCACCACGATCGCGGGCCACGCGTTCTGGAACGAGACCGACCCCGACACACGCTCGGCGCAGCGCATTCAGTTCCTCAAGAACGCATCGATACTCGGTGGCCTCGTTCTCGCGGCGAACGACACCGAAGGAAGACCGTCTGTCGGTTGGCGCGCCCATCGCGCGCTAGAGCACACGGCCGCCCGCGTGTCCGACTCGGCATCGCGTGCCGCGCACGCATTCCCCGCGTTGCCGGGTCCGTGAAGGTCCGCGCCCGGGCCGTCGCCGTCATCGCTCTTGCGCTGTTTTGCGCCGCTTGCAGCGACGACAGTGGCGTGGTTTCGAGTGGTCAATCCGGCACGAATGTCGCGACGACAGGCGCTTCCGCGAGCACGGCCCCCGGCGTGGCGACGAGCGCGCCGGTCGCCCGCAACTACGACTTCACGAAACCCGAGGTGATCGCCACCGGACTGTCCGTTCCGTGGGGTATCGCCTTCCTGCCCGACGGGTCGGCGCTGATCGCGGAGCGCACGTCGGGACGCATCCTGCATCTGCGCCCCGGCTCCGCGCCCCAAGCGGCGATGACGGTGCCCGACGTCCGCGCTAGCGGCGAGGGCGGTTTGCTCGGCCTCGCGATATCGCCGAGCTACGCGCAGGACGGCCTTGTGTATGCGTACTACACGACCGCCAGCGACAACCGGGTCTCACGCTTTCGCCTCGGTGCAACCCCGCAGGTGATCTTGTCGGGTATCGCGGCGTCGGGCGTGCACAACGGTGGTCGCATCGCGTTCGGTCCCGACGGCTTTCTCTACGTCGCGACCGGCGACGCCGCGAACAGGTCGAGCGCGCAGGATCCGGCGAACACCAGCGGAAAGATCCTCCGGGTCGAACCCGACGGAACTCCCGCCGGCGACAACCCGATTCCGAACAGCCCCGTGTGGTCGCTCGGCCATCGCAACGTGCAGGGCCTCGCCTGGGACGCCGGCGGCCGACTCTTCGCCACGGAATTCGGCGCGAGCACCTTCGACGAAGTCAACCTCATCCGACCGGGCGCCAACTACGGATGGCCGACCGTCGAGGGCGTAGGCACCGACCCGGCATTCGTGAACCCGCTCGTGACGTGGTCGACATCCGAATCGTCGCCGAGCGGCGCCGCGGTGTCCGGCGACTCGCTCTATGTCGCCGCACTGGCCGGCCGCCGCCTGTGGAAGATACCCATCACCGCCTCCGGTCTCGGCACCCCGCAGGCGCTGCTACAGGGTGAGTTCGGGCGCCTGCGCACCGTGGTCACGGCGCCCGACGGTTCCCTGTGGGTCGCGACCAGCAACCGCGACGGGCGCGGCTCGCCCGCGGCGAGCGACGATCGAATCCTGCGCTTCGCGCCCACGGGCTGAGCGCTCGGGGGCGCTCGTTTCACCGAGCAACTCGACGCGCAAATTTCGCGCTTCAGTTCAGCGGTCGATCTGCCGACAAAAGATCAGACCCCGAGGGACGCTTGGTTGGGACTGGACGATCCGGACGATTGTCGCCCTGTGCAAGCTTGTCGCCACCTCCTGCCGAAGAGGAGCGTCATGTCGCCTATCCCGACCGCCGGACTCGTACGCGCGCTGATCGCGCTCGTTGTGGCAGTGACCTTCACCGCCGGTTGTGGGTCGTCCGAGCCGAAGACCCAGGTGCTCGGCGAGCAGGAGGAACAGGGCGCATCAGACGAGGTCGTTCTGCTCGACCCGGTCTGCATCACCAACACTCCCACTTTGGAGCCCTGCTGATGACTACATCGCCCCCTCGGTGGGTAGCGGGTTGAGCGGAAATCACCCGCCCTACGGAGGTTCGCATGCCAGAGCTACAGACACCCCTGCAAGCCCACGGCGACGGGGTGAGCAGCGACCGTCGGGCGGCGTTCACCGTGCCCGGTCTGGACATGGACGACGCCGACAGCGTCATCGACCTGCTCGACGATGCGCTGCTCGCGCTCAGCGATCTCGCACTCACCTTGAAGCACGTCCACTGGAACGTGGTGGGGCCGAACTTCATCGCCGTGCACCAGATGCTCGATCCGCACGTCGACCAAGTGAGGGCGATGGTCGACGACATCGCCGAGCGGATGGCCACCCTGGGGGGCAGTCCCAATGGTCTTGCCGGTTATCTTGCCATTCACCGCAAGTGGGACGACTACTCGATAAACCGCGCGACGGCACAAGCGCATCTCGCGGCACTCGACCTCGTATACACGAACCTCATCACCGAGCATCGTGACCGCATTCGGATGTTGGACAAGCTCGATCCGGTCTCCCAAGGCCTGCTCGTCGACCAGTGCGCGGCGTTGGAACAGCAGCAGTGGTTCCTGCGCGCCCACCTCGAAGATTCGGCGGGCGGCATGCAACACGCGGGGGCCCTGACGGAACACGCCGCGGCCGCGAAGGTCGTCAATAGAGCGCGAGCCGTGCGCAGTTCTGGCTGACTACCGGCTTTGGTATCACGAAGAAAGCCCTGCCTCGACAAGCGTTGGCAGGGCTCTCTCGTGGGTGGGTTCACTATGCCCTTGGGAAGGGGTGAGGGCGACCGACCAATAGCCGCCGCGCCGGCGGGTCAAACCACGATTCTGCGAGATTCGGAGGCAGCGCCTCAGCAGCGAGTACTGCTCACGTCGATGTCCGTCCCGGTCACGACCACGCACGCGAACGAATCGTCGACCTCGATCTGGACCTTGCCATCGTCATCACGCCCGTCACCGTTGGTATCGCTTAGGCCGGTCACGGTGGGGCTACGCGGAAGGTCGCGTGCCGCTTCTTGCAGCACGCTCATCGAGTCGAGCGACTCACCCTGACGGACGAGATCCTTCGCCCGCTGGCGGAAGATCTCGGCTTGCCCTCGGGCGATGCCCGCGTCGACTGCATCGTCGATCTCACCCGCCGCCTCGCGGGCCGTGTCTGCGGTCGAACCGTCGTCACCACAGGCACTCAGCCAGAGCGCGCTGCCGATCGCGACAGCCAGCCACTTCCTTGGAATGCTTCGTTCAATTTTCATCGCGATGAGATACCCCTCGCTCCGCCGACGAAACCGTCGGCGGTCACCCGACGCTCCGCGGGTATCCTCGCCCTCGAATGGCGTTGCTCGACGATGAACTTCAGACGCTGTACGCATTGCGTCCCGATGACTTCGTGCGCGCGCGCAATGAGCTGGCCCGTGCGCTACGTAAGGAAGGCCGGCGCGACGACGCAGACGTAGCGGCCAAGTTGCGCCGCCCGTCTGTGACGGCCGCGGCGCTCAACCATGTCGCTCGCGAAGAACCGGAGCTCGTGGAAGCGCTGTTGCGCGAGGAGGGTCACCTGCGCGACGCGATGCAACGCGCGGTGCAGGGCAACGCGGATGACGTACGGCCCGCTCGAGCCGCCGAGCGACGCGCGGCGGCCGCAGTGGTCACAGCCGCGCGTCGACGCCTCGAGCAACTCGGCCAACACGACACCGACGCGGCGGCCCAGCGCATAAGCAACACTCTGCGCGCCGCGGCACTCGATGATTCGCTGTCGCAACGATTGCGCCGCGGAATGCTCGACACCGACGTAATGGCATCCGGGTTCGGTTTCGGCGGCATCGTATTCGACGTAGGCATTCGGGCACCGGCCCCGCGCAAGAAGGCCGCACGAGGCGTCGAACGCGACGCCGCGGCGCCACCCGACAGTCGAGCTCAGCAGCGCGAAGCGGCGGCGCGGCGCGCGCCGGCGCAGACCGAGGCAAAGCATCTCGCCGCGGCAGCAGCGAAGCTCGCCACTGTCGCCGACAAGGCCCAACGCCAACTAGAGGAACTCCGAGAACAGGCGACGCTGATACAAGAGCGCGTTCGCAGCGCCGAACGTGATGCTCGCCGTACCCGGCAGGCCGCCGACAAGGGCGCCGCCGACGCGGCCCGAGCCCGAGAACGCGCGGACAGCCTCGAAGGTGCAGTAATCGACGCTCAGTAACGCTGAAGGACTATTACGCTTCGCGCCTCGCCCGGCACCAGTTCGTCCTGAGCGAAGTTCTGTTCGCGGGTCTGGCCGACCTCGACGTCGCTCGTATCGATGACGACGCGCCACCGAGCACCCCACTCACTGGGAGGCAGGCGAAATTCCAGTGGTTCGAAGTGCCCGTTGAACAACATCAGGAAGCTCTCGTCGACGACGCGTTGGCCGCGCTCGTCGCGCGCCGCGATACCTTCGCCGTTGAGGAAGACCGCAATGGACTTCGCGAATCCGCTCTCCCAGTTCTCCTCGGTCATCTCCGTGCCTTCTTGCGTGAACCACGCAATGTCGGGCAACGGACGACCGGAACGAGCCCGCCCGACCGGATGCCCCGCAAACCAATTGGTGCGGCGGAACGTCGCGTGGCGGCGCCGCAAGCCGATCAACCGTTTGACGAACCCCCTCAGCGTGTCGTCCGAATTGGGCCAGTCGAGCCACGAAAGTTCGTTGTCTTGGCAGTACGCGTTGTTGTTGCCTCCTTGCGTTCGCCCGAGTTCGTCACCCGCGAGCAACATCGGGACACCCTGTGACAACAGAAGGGTCGTCAACATGTTGCGTTTCTGACGCGAGCGCAACGCCAAGATCTCGGGGGCGTCGGTCTCGCCCTCGACGCCACAGTTCCACGACCGGTTGTGTGACTCGCCGTCCGCGTTGTTCTCGCCGTTGCCCTCGTTGTGCTTCTCGTTGTACGAGACGAGATCTCGCAATGTGAATCCGTCGTGAGCAGTCACGAAGTTGATGCTCGAGGCCGGCCGTCGGCCGTCTTCCTGGTAGAGGTCGGAGCTCCCGCTGATGCGATTGGCGAACTCCGGCAGCGTCTCGTTCTCGGCTCGCCAGAAGTCGCGCACGCAGTCGCGGTACTTCCCGTTCCACTCCGACCACAGCGGGGGGAAGTTGCCCACCTGGTAGCCGCCCTCCCCCACGTCCCACGGCTCGGCAATTAGCTTGAGTCGGGAAACCACGGGATCCTGCTGTATGAGGTCGAAGAAGGCCGAGAGCCGATCGACGTCGTGAAGCCCGCGAGCCAGCGCCGATGCGAGGTCGAACCGGAAGCCGTCGACATGCATCTCGGTCGCCCAGTAACGCAGGCTGTCCATGATCAACTGGAGCACCTGAGGGTGCCGTACGTTCAAGCTGTTGCCCGTGCCGGTGTAGTCCACGTAGTGCTGAGGATTGTCGTTCGCCAACCGGTAGTACGCAGGGTTGTCGAACCCTTTGAAGCTCAACGTCGGTCCGAGGTGATTGCCTTCGGCCGTGTGGTTGTAGACGACGTCGATGATGACTTCGATGCCCGCACGGTGAAGTTGTTGCACCATCGCTTTGAATTCGGCGACCTGTTGGCCACGTTGGCCGGACGCCGAATAGCCGTTGTGCGGCGCGAAGAACCCGATCGAGTTGTAGCCCCAGTAGTTGCGTAGGCCCCGCTCGACGAGATGCGCATCGTGTACGAACTGGTGAACAGGCAGGAGCTCGACCGCCGTGATACCGACCGACTTCAGGGATTCGATCGCGGCCGGATGACCAAGGCCCGCGTAGGTACCGCGGAGGTGCTCGGGCACGCCTCGATGCCGAGCGGTGAATCCCTTGACGTGGAGCTCGTAGATGACCGTGTCGTGCAGAGGAGTGTTCGGGCGTCGGTCGTCGCCCCACTCGAAAAAGGGGTTGATGACGACGCCTTTCGGCATGAACGGTGCGCTGTCCTGCCCGTTGGGAGGGCCCTCGGGGTCATCGTGGTTGTAGCTGAAGAGCGCTTCGTTCCACTCGATCTCGCCCTCGACCGCATGCGCGTAGGGGTCGAGCAGCAGCTTCGACGAATTGCACCGCAAACCCTGTTCGGGGTCGGACGGACCCACTACGCGGTAGCCGTAGCGCTGACCGGGCAACACGCCGGGCAGGTACGCATGCCAAACGAACGCGTTTCGCTCGATCAGCGGCACCACCTGCTCGCGTTGCTGCTCGTCGAACAGGCACAGCTGCACCTCGGCCCCGAGTTCGGAATAGATCGCGAAGTTCGTCCCGACTCCGTCGAAGGTGGCGCCCAATGGATACGCGCGTCCGGGCCAACTCTCCAACTGGTTCCGGGACACCGATCCTCCTCAGTTCGAGCGAAAGATTGCGACGCTTTGCGGTGGCATCGAGACCTGACCACGCTCGACACTAATCGCCGCATCATTGGCGAGAATCAGATTGTCCCTCGCGACTTGCGCACCGACACGTTGCCCCTCGCCGGAGAAGTTCAGCGCCCACGTCAGTCGGTCGCACCGCACCGCCAAGCACTTGTGGCCCTCGTCCACGTGAAGATCACGCGGTAGCAACCCGTCGTCGCTCGCGACGGCCGAGCGAAGCGCGACGAGCTGTCGATGCCACGCCAACAGTTCCGAATGGGGCGAGCGGCGTATCTCGCTCCAATCGAGCTTGGAGCGAAGAAACGACTCAGCAGCCTGGGGGTCGGGAATGCTCGCCGGATCCCAACCGAAGGATGCGAACTCGCTGCGCCGGCCCTCTCGCACCGCGTCTCCCAAGGTCGGGTCCGCGTGGTCGGTGAAGTAGAGGAAGGGCGACGACGCCCCCCATTCCTCGCCCTGGAACAGCATCGGCACGAATGGGCTCAGCAGCACGACGGCGGCGGCCATCTCGAGCGCGCGCGTCGAGACGAGGGCGCTCAAGCGTTCTCCGTGCGCACGATTGCCGACCTGATCGTGGGTCTGCGCATAGGCCAGGAATCGGTCGGTCGCCACACCTGACGGGGAGCGTCCGTGCGTTCGCCGGCGATGCGGCGAGTACCGCCCGTCGTACACATACGCCTGCCGGAGCGCGACCGCGAGTTGGCCGAGCAAGCCGAAGTCTGCGTAGTAGCCCGATCGCTCCCCCGTCACGACGGCGTGCAGCGCGTGGTGGAAGTCGTCACTCCAACTCGCATCGAAGCCGAACCCATGCTGGTCGCGCGTTCGTACCACCCGAGGATCGTTTAGATCGCTTTCGGCGATCATCCATATCGGCCGCCCGAGCCGCTCGGTGGCGTCATGCGCGTACGCGGTGAGTTGCTCGAGAAACGGGAGGGCCGATAGGTCGGCGAATGCGTGCACGGCGTCGACCCTGAGCCCATCGATGTGGTAGTCGCGCACCCACATCATCGCGTTCTCGCTGAAGAACTGCCGCACGATGTCGCTGTCCGGGCCATCGAGGTTGACCGCCGGTCCCCATTGCGTCCGGTACTGCTCGCTGAGGTAGGGACCGCATCGATCGAGATGGTTGCCGTGAGGTCCCAGATGGTTGTAGACGACGTCGAGCACTACTGACAGACCGCGGGCATGGCACGCGTCGACCAGGCGCTTGAGCCCGTCCGGCCCTCCGTATGCATGGTGCGGGGCGTAGAGCAGCACACCGTCGTAACCCCAACCGCGGTTGCCGGAGAATTCGGCGACGGGCATGAGTTCGACTGCGTTGACACCGAGCTCCACGAGGTGATCGAGATGGTCGATCGCGCCGTCGAACGTGCCTTCGCTGGTGAACGTGCCGATATGGAGTTCGTAGATGACCGCGGCGCTGATCGGTCGACCGGTCCACGAATCGTCGTGCCAGTCGAACGCCTCGTGATCCACCGTGTGGGACCAGCCATCGACGCCATCGGGCTGCCAAGGCGAGCACGGGTCTGCCATGGCGAACCCGTCGACGACGTAGCGGTAGCGACCAGCCGACTGCAGGTCGATCCGCCACCAACCGTCGCCATCGCACTCCATCGGATGCGAGACACCGTCGTCGAGATCGATCAGCACCGCCGCTGCCCGCGGCGCCCACAGCGACATCAAGGCGTTGCCTCACGGGCGAGCAGCGCCACCGGCAAATCGGCCAACAGATCAACGGCGCGAACGCGTCGACCGTGTGAACGCGCGGTGAGCACGTCGCGCCACGAACCTGCGGGCAGCTGAACCTCGGTGTCTCCCCACCCGTCGGCGACCTGGGTGCTGAACAGAGTGACGAGTATGGCGACTTGTCCGCCGCGGACGAACCCGAGCACGTTGGCGCTATGCAAGCCCGTCGCCTCGATCGGTTCGTACGTTGCTGATTCGCCGAGGAACGCTTCTGATCGCTCCGCGCGAAGTCGCAGGCCTTGACGCGTGACCCACAGCTTGGACAACGCCGGCGAATGCCGATTTGAGATGTTCGAGACCGCGGCCAGGCGATCGCGCAGCGTGTCGAAGTCGACGGGACGACGATTGTCGGGATCCGCGAGCGAGAAGGTCCGCACTTCGTTCCCTTGGTAGATATCGGGCACACCGGGCAAGCCAAGCTTGAGGGCGGCCTGCGCCAGGCTGTTGGCGATCGCGTGCGGCTCGATCCGATCGACGAGATCATTCAACGACCCGATGAACGACTGATTACCACACAGACTCTCGACGAAGTGGCGCAGCTGTCGCTCGTAGGCCACATCGACCTCCAGCCACGAAGTGTGCACCTTCGCCTCGCGCACGGCTTTCACCATGAACTCGCCAAGTCGCTCTGCGGATATGGGATGTGCTCCGACGATGGTTTGATACAGCAAGTATTCGGTGTTGCGGTCCGGCATGCCGTCGTGCCTGTACTTCTCGTTGGCGACGAGCCAGCGGCGAATCACTTCCGCCCACTCGTGCGGCAACTCCGACAGCACGAGCAACCGAGCACGGACATCTTCGGACCGCTTTGTATCGTGAGTCCATGTCGTCACCATCGTGCGCGGCCATTCTTTTGACGTGCGAGCGTTGCGCGCGTGCAAGTCGGCTGGTTCGATGGCAATGGCATCGGGGTCGGCGCCGACCTCGTTCGCGGCGACGAAGCGGTTGTAGCGGTAGAACGCCGTATCTTCGATTCCCTTTGCTCTCACCGCCCCGGAGAACTGCTGAAAGCGAGCAGCGAGCTCCTCGGCATCGGGGTGCGTGTCATTTCGGCGCAAGATCTCGAACAGCGCGTCCAACACCGGCTCGTCGCTCGGATCGCACCTCTTGCGGGCCCACTCGACTGCGGTCGCGATCACGGCACGGTCGACCTCTCGGAGCTCATAACCCGGCGCTCCGTACGTGCGGTACACCGGCATGCCGACGAGTGTCTCGGTCAGGGTTCGCCGGAGTTGTGTCCGCGCGAAGTCACGCCACCTTCGATCGCGATCACAAACCACCCGAAACTGATTCACCAGTCGTTCGAGGTCCGGTCGCAAGAGATTCGCGATCGCGTGACGGGTTGACGTCTCTGCAACTTCCGTGAACAGCTCTGTCGCGCCGGTCGAGTCGCGGTACACCTCGCTCAACGCGTCCTCACCCGTCGCTGCAGTCAGCACTCCCTGGATCCGGTCGAGGGCGTCGTAACCGGTCGTCCCGGCGACCGGCCAAGCGGGAAGCGTTTCGTCGCGAGCGAGGATCTTCTCGACGACGATCCAACACCCCGGAGCCCGAGTCGACAGCTGCCGCAGGTACGCCTCGGGGTCGCGCAGACCATCGGGGTGGTCGACGCGTAGCCCGTCGACGGTGTGTCCATCGCCGACGATCTCGAGAATCAGTCGATGGGTCTGTTCGAACACCCAGGGACGATCCATACGCAGGCCCACGAGTGTGGTCACGTCGAAGAAGCGACGGTAGTCGAGCTCACTCTGCGCGGTTCGCCAGTGCGCCAACCGATAGTTCTGTCGCTGCAGCAGCGCGTCGAGCGCATCGACCTCACCCGCCGCGGCGACCGCCGCGTCGACCGCGACTCGTACACCTTCATCGTCGAGCGCGGTCGCGAGAATGCGGCGAAGCTCGTCCTTGTCACGGTGGCGGCGAACGCGTGCCGCCCAGTCGGTGCGCGTCGCCGCGGGCAGCGCGGCATAGGCATCCGCGAGGAACGTGAGGGTCGAGGAGCCCGACGACTTGGCCGCTTCGAGCATGATCGTGTCGAGTGTCTTGGGCGCTACCGGCAGCCGCGTGTCCTCATAGACGACCACGAAGTCGGCGTCGGTGCGCTCGAGCCTGATCCGCCCCGCCTCCAACATCGACCCATAGCTGTCGGCGAGAATGGGCACCAACACTCGGTTGCGCAGCGATTCTTCCGAGGGGTCCCAGTCCACATCGAACGCATCGGCGTACAAGCTCGACGGGCCGTTCTCCAAGACGTCCCACCACCAACGGCTGTGTTCGGATCCGATGGCCATGTGGTTGGGGACGATGTCGAGCACTTGGTGCAATCCGTGCTCCGCAAGGGCGCCCGACATTCGCTGATAGGAGTCGATGCCACCGAGTTCGGTACTCACCTGCTCGTGGTCGTCGACGTCGTAGCCATAAGTACTACCGGGCGCCGCCTGCAGGATCGGCGAGAGATAGACGTGCGACACACCGAGCTGCGAGAGATAGGGAGCGATCGCGGCCAGCTGGTCGAAACCGAAGCCCGGCGTCAGCTGCACGCGGTAGGTGGCATGCAGCCCGTTCACCAGCTCTCCCTCGGAACAATTCGCATCGATGCCCTTCGCGTCGAACATTCAAGCAGGGGTTGGACCGCAGACGCCCGGGGTAGTGGCTCTCTCATGCAGATCTGCGAATACGAACGCGTGACCGTGAACGCCGCGACCGTGAACGCCGCGACCGTGAATGCCTCGCCCGTGAACGCACAGCCGACGCTACCTCGGCCACGCGGCCCGATCTCGAGCGCCGTCATCGACATGTTGGCGAAGCCCACTCACCCCGCCCCTGCCGCCGGGTGGCTCGATGGTGTCGATCTCACAGAATCCTTGGAGGGCGACGACTTTCACCTCGCGCTCTACGTGCTCTACGAGTTGCACTACCGTTCGTTTCGTACCATCGACGACCGCCTCGAGTGGGATCCCCGCGTGCTCCGCGTGCGTGGCGAACTCGAGCACCACTTCGAACAGGCCTTGCGGACGACGGCGCAGGGCCCGTACCACCACGACGACATCGTCGGTTCCGTGCGGGACATAGTCGACAACAGCGGCGGCCCGTCGCTGTCGACCTACATGGCCACCGCCGGCACGATCGAGGACATGCGCGAGTTCGCCATCCACCGCTCCGCCTATCAGCTGAAGGAAGCCGACCCCCACACGTGGGTGCTGCCGCGGCTCAGTGGCAGAGCCAAGGCCGCCATGGTCGCCATCCAATTCGACGAGTACGGCCTCGGCGAACAAGCAGCGATGCACAGCGAGCTCTTTGCCGGCACCCTGCGGTCACTTGGCCTCGATCCGACCTATGGCTCGTACGTGGAACAGTTGCCCGGGAGCACGCTGGCGACGGTGAACCTCGTGACGATGTTCGGGTTGCACCGCCGGCTCCGGGGCGCACTCGTCGGGCATCTCGCCGTCTTCGAGATGACATCGGTGACTCCGATGCAGCGCTACTCACGGGCGCTCGAACGTATGGGGGTCGACCGCGGCGCCCGGCGCTTCTACGACGTGCATGTCCTCGCCGACGAATCTCACCAGGAGATCGCGCTGCACCACCTCGTGGCCGGCCTCGTCGAGGACGAACCCGGCGTCGGCGCAGACGTGGTGTTCGGCGCGCGAGCAGTGATGCAAGTCGAAGCGAACTTCGCGCGGCATCTACTCGACAGCTGGGCCGGTGGATTTTCCTCGTTGCTGTCGACCGAACCCGACGCGGTCGCGCGCTACCTCGAGAATCTCTGACCAACACTATTCGAGCGGGTGGCAGGGTTCGCACCGTCGGTCGCCGCCGCCGTGTCGATGACGTCGACCACCGTTTCGGCCTCGGCCACCGGCAGACCAAATGTCAACAGACGGCCGCCGAACGCAATCGAGACGAGCGCGAACCATCCCCAACCGAGCAGCAGCCCCGCGACGACATCGCTGAGCCAATGGACACCGAGGAACACTCGGGTCGCAGCAACCACGCCCGCGATGCCCGCGGCAACACCTGCAGCGAACATCTTCGTGCGCCGCGAACGTCCGCGGGTGGTCACGAGCGCCACCGCGGCCAGCGTGGCCGCGGCTGCGGTCGCGTGACCGGACGGAAACGACGAGCCCGCGAAACCCGTGAGTTGGCTCACGTCGGGGCGAGCCCGCTCGACGAGGTACTTGATGCCGTTGGACAGCGCGAACTGTCCGGCGACGACGACAGTCAAGAAGATAGGCACCACACGGGAAGGTCTACGCATCAACTCGACGACAGTCGCGAGGCCCGCGAGCAGCAACACACCGGATGTACCACCGAGAAGGCTGATCGATCGCAACACGTCGATCGTGAACGGTGTGGCGTGTTCGGCGCCGTAGCGTGCCAACCGAAGGTCGACGGAGGCGACCCCGAAGCGGGTCCGGATCATCGCCAGCAGGACGCCGATGCCGACGGCCGCACCGACGACGACCGCGACCGCGACCGATAGAGCGACACCCGTCTCGGTGCGGGGATCGAAGTGCCGGCGGAAGTGATCAGCGAGCTTCGGGTGCTGCACGACCTCGACGGCGATGGTCTCGCTTGCGAGATTCGGTGCCTCGATCTGGGGCCAGCGACGGGCAAGGAGACACACCCCCGCGCCGATCACCGCGCCCGCGGCGCCCACCACGATCAACAGCATGCGTCCTCGTTTACCCTGACTGCTCGGAGGGTACACATCGGCGGTGGTTCACCGCCGCCGCATCGTTGCAACCGTCATCTCGCGAGTTGCGGTCATGGTCGGTGTGCTCGTCCTCATCGGCGTAGGCGTCACCTACGCGAGCCCCACCGCTGAACTGCGACGTTGGGACCTGTCCATCAACGAGCAGTTGACTGCGAGTCGATCGGAAAGGTTCGAGTCGATTGCATCGGTCATCTCGCGCGTCGGCGACACACTTCCGGTCATCGCCTTCACCGCGCTGGTGGCGATAGGGCTCGCTCTTGCTCATCGATGGCGGGCAATGGCGTTCATTCCGGTGGCATTGCTGATCGAAGTGTCGACCTTCGGCGCAGTGAACTACCTCGTACGACGACCGCGCCCAGACGTCGAGACCGTGGGTTCCGTGCCGTCGACGTTCAGCTTCCCATCGGGCCATATCGCGGCGACGCTCGTGTGTTGGTTCGGCCTGGCCCTGCTGTTGTGGGGCCGAGCGCCGCGCTGGGTGACGTCTCTCGTCTCCGCATTCGCCGTGGTGGCAGTCGTCGCGATGGGCTGGGCGCGCGTCTACCTCGGCATGCACCATGTCCTCGATGTCGTCTTCGGCGTAGCGATGGGCCTGGGCGCGCTGCATATCGCGTGGACCGCATTCCACGCCGCAGCGAGGAACTCACACGGAAGCCGTTCGCGTGTATTCCCTGGCGGAGTTGACGACGACGGCCACGACGGGGACGGCGAGCATGGTCCCCGCGAGACCGAACAACGCACCACCGGCTACGACGCTGAGCAGCACGATCACCGGGTGCAGGCTGAGCGCGCGGCCGTAGATCAGCGGGGCTAGGAGATCGTTGTCCAACTGCTGAACCAACAGAGCCACAGCCGCGACCGCGACTGCCGTGCCGGTGCCGCCGGTGACGAGTGCTACCAGTACGGCAACGACACCCGCAATCACGGCGCCGGCAATGGGCACGAAGGCGCCCAAGAACGTGATGACCATCACCGGCGCCACGAGGCTGCCCCCAGTGATGAACAGCGTGGCGCCGATGACTATGGACTCGACGAAGCCGAGTATCGCGGCACCCCGCAGGTAGCCACCGAGCGTCGACCAGGCAGCATCGAGGGCACGGCGAACCGCGACGCGGTTGCGCTGCGCGCCGCGGCACACCCAGCCGACGAAGCGGTCACCGTCGCGCAGCATGAAGAACGTGAGCACAACCGCCAACACAACGCCTGTGATCAGTTCGGCGACCAGAGTCGCTTGGTCGGTGATCTCACCACCGGATGAGCGCGTGAGCGCGTCGAATTCGTCAGCGGCACGCTCACGAAAACGGTCGATCCCCTCGCGAGAGAGCTTGATCGGGCTGTCGTTGACCAACCACTCTTCGATGTCGTCGGTCGCCCGAGTCAACGTTGGGCCGATCGACTCCATTTCGTCGGCGAACGAACCGATCGCCAAGGCGAGGAGCGCGCCGAGCACGACGAAGAACCCGACCATCGACGCGACGGCGGCAAACCCGGCGCGCCACCTGTGCCGCCGCAACCAGGTGGACACCGGCGACAACACCCGAGCGAGAAAAACAGCGATCACTATGGGAAAGAAGACCACGCGCGCTTGTCGAAGTATCCACAGGCAGGCCAGAACGACGATGCCGATGACGATCAGTCGCCAGGAATATGCGGCCGCCCTTTCGACCAACCGGTGAACAGGTGGGCGAGGCGGAGTGGCGGTCTCTGACATGGTGTCCACCTATTCGGAAAGGCCTTACTCGCGGCGATCTGGTTTGGGGCTGATCACTGATGGGAAGCCAGCAGCATGACCCATAACCAATCCACGCTGTTTCTACGCTGGCCTCGATCGTTGGCGAACAGCGCGTGGTTGGATCCGGCCGCCTCCTTCATGACGGCGAAGTCGCGTGCATTGTTTCGCTCCTCGAGGCTGGAATCAGTGGCAAACGGCGAGTGGCTCGGGCATCCGGTCCACCCTGCGCTGACCGATCTACCCATCGGGTTCTGGACGTCTGCGTTCATGCTCGACTTTCTCGGGGGTGAGGGAGCCGACAGCTCGGCGAGACGATTGATCGGTTGGGGGAACCTCGCGGCTATCCCGACCGCACTCGCCGGTCTCGCCGACGCGACAAAACTCGACGACAAAGATCGTCGCGTCGCCGTCGTACACGGCGCACTCAACGCCGGGGGGCTGGTGGCGTACCTGTTGTCGTGGACGGCGCGGCGGCGCCCCTACCGCAAGGTCGCGATTGCGTCGTCGCTCTTCGGCGCGACGCTGCTCACCGTGGCCGGACATCTCGGCGGCCATATTGCCTTCGCCGCCGCCGACGACCAGACGTCGAATGCCTCTCCGGTGCGAGCGACATCGTAGGCGGCGCACTGTGATTCCTCACCCCGAAAGGGCGTACGCGCGGATTCGATCATCGTGCGGATCCGCTCATCGTTTCGCGGTCAGCCGTTGCGGGTACTCGCAGACTTCACGACCAGGAGGCCAATGATGGCTGGAGAAATGGACAAGGCAAAGGGCCGCGTCAAGGAAGCAGCCGGCGCGCTGACCGACGACGAGGACACCAAGAGGGAAGGCCGGACCGACCAAGCGGCAGGCGAGACGAAGGAGAAGGTCGACAAGGCGAAGGACTGGGCCGAAGACAAGATCGACGACGTCAAAGACAGAGTCAACCGCAAATAGACGGGCCTGTGCGTAGGCGGCGCGCTCCAGGCACTTCGCCAGCCAGAGCGCGTCTGCCACGCGTCGCTGCCTAGTCCTGCCGTAGTCACGGTAACCGCTGGTCACCTGGGCCGACTACGAATTGTGGTTTGGGACAACGCCGTCTGGGTACCGGCACCGACCGCAACCAGGACGGAGCATCATGACGCAATACATGCGCTATCAAGGCCGAGCCGTCGAGGTTTTCGGCTGGACGCCCACGGGCCAGGGAGTCCCGCGGTTGTACCCTGGCGACCAGGGCGAATGCGTAGGCGACTATGCGGTCGTGAACAACCAGGCGACGGAGTGGGACGGGAACTCGTGGATTCCGTCGGCGTGGAAGGACTTCGCCATATGGAAACAGGCCGCATCCTGAGTCGCATCACATCGCAGGCCGCCTCGTCGACGGGTCATGCGTCGATTCCCCGCCCGCCGACGCCCGACCAACCGCCAGTTCCTGTGCCCGGAGAGCCGGGCCCGCCGATACCCGCTCCGCCACCAGAGGGACAGCCGCCCGACCGGCGAGCCGCCCAGTAGCTCCAACACGCTGCCGAGTACGCGACTGCTCTTCGCGCAGTAACCAGCCGCCATCTTTCGATCAGCGGTTCGTGACCTTGGCCCCTACTGGCCTTTGCGCACTCGGCCGTATGTTCGAGGCGAAGAGCGAGTACGAGGTGCGGCGATGAAGGCAATGGTGATCTACGAGTCGATGTACGGAAACACCCATCTGATCGCCAACGCCATTGGCGATGGGCTCCGCCAGACCGCGGAGGTGGTCGTCGTACCCGTCGCTCGTGTCGACCGCACGCTGCTCGACGAGGCGGACCTCATCGTCGTCGGGGGCCGGCGCATGCTCACGGCGTGAGCCGTCCGAGCACTCGCAAAGCCGCGGTTGCCGCGGCTGCCAAACCCGTCACCGA
Organism: Acidimicrobiales bacterium; assembly: GCA_035525225.1. Taxonomy (GTDB): domain Bacteria; phylum Actinomycetota; class Acidimicrobiia; order Acidimicrobiales; family WLNW01; genus DATLFA01. The sequence goes on along the minus strand of DATLFA010000010.1, from coordinate 203,323 downwards.
CTTGGTCGTCGAACCCGACGCCGCCGGCCCGGCCTTGCGCGAGTGGTTCGCGACCCTCGATTGGATGAGCGGGCGTGCTGCCGCGTTCGACACTTGCGTCCATGCTCCGGCCGCACTGACGGGGCGCGCGTCGAAGGGCATCACCCGCATGCTGCGCCACCACGGATTCACCGTGGTCGCGGATCCCGAGAGCTTCTTGGTGACGAAAGGCGACCACCTCGAAGCCGACGAAGAGGAACGGGCCCGGCAATGGGGACTGCGGCTCGCGGCAGCCCTCAGCGCGTGAGCGGACGTCACTGAGCGAAGCTGACCTGCCATTGCAAACGAGTACCTCCGCAGTCGCGTGGCATGACCGACAACGTGCCGCCGAGGGCCATCGCGCGTGCGCGCATGTTGTCCATGCCTCGCCCGCCGCCGGCAGTGGGTTGGTAGCCCGCCGTTCCGTTGTCGTCGACGACGAGCGACAGCAAACCCTCGCTCACCGTGATGTGGATGGTCACCTCGGTGGCCTCGGCGTGACGCGCGACGTTGGAGAGGGCCTCGCGCAAGACAGCGAACAGGTGGTCGCCCAGCGCTTCGTCGACCGAGTTGTCGATCGGACCATCGAAGCGAACAACGGGATCGAAACCGAGCGCGCGCGCGGCCTGTGAACAGACATCGAGTGCTTCTTGGCGCACGCTACCGCCAGGGAGCCGTGCCGTGTGCAACTCGAAGATTGCCGACCGGAGTTCGCGAATCGTGTCGTCGAGGTCATCGACAGTTTGTCGCATGCGGTTCGCAATCTCGGTGTCCTCTGCGAGGCGAATTGCGGATTGCAGACCGAGACCGGTCGCGAACAGTCGCTGAATGACGTTGTCGTGAAGCTCACGGGCAATGCGTTCGCGGTCCTCGAAGAGCACGAGATCGGCAACCCGCGCATGAAGTCGAGCGTTCTCGATCGCGACCCCCGCCGCCGCGGCGAGAGCCACGGTCATTTCTTCGTCGATGTCGCAGAACGCGTCGCCATCGGCCTTGTCGCACAGATAGAGGTTGCCGAAAACGTGGTCGCGCACCCGGATGGGCACCCCGAGGAACGAGGTCATAGGCGGATGGTTCGGCGGGAAGCCGAAGCTGTCCGGATGGTCACGCAGATCGGGCAACCGCAACGGCACGGGACGAGCGATGAGCAGACCCAAGATGCCGTGGCCTTTGGGCACCGACCCGATCGCTCGCTGTTGGGCCTCGCTCACACCCACGGTGATGAACTGGGACAAGGCGCCGCCGGTCTCGTCGAGCACTCCGAGCGCACCGTAGCGAGCGTGAACGAGGTCGGCCGCGGCCTCGATGATGCGCTGCAGCACAGTTGCGAGATCGAGTTCGGACCCGACCACCAACACCGCGTCGAGCAGGCGCCGTAGCTGTCGAGGGCCGGCGTGGCCCTGCATCGATACATCGCCCATCGCACGATCCTACCGTGGCCCCGGTTGCGACCAAGACGACCGCGCCGCGTGAGGCCCGGGCCGAGGAACCTCACGACGACGAACGTCGTCACGGGCTGGTGAGCAGACGACGCATTCCGACCGAAACAAGGAAGTTCACGGCCGCGGTGCTGCGAGGAAGGACGCCGTTCGCGGCGTGATCACGCTGTTGTTGCGCGCCGGCGCACGAGTAGAGCGCTGGCGGCAACCGTTGGAGGTCGAAGAGCACCTCGACATCTCGGTGGCCCCTATCAGTGACGACGACCTGATCGACTTCCACGAGGCGCTCGAGCGATTGCCGAGGCGCCTGACCTGTCCTGAGCGCCGGCCGGTTTCTCGCCAGACGGCCGCCGTCGCCGGATGTGTCGCTGGACAAAAGGCCCCGCAGGGTGTGTCCTTTTCGTTCGTCACGGCCTTAGGGCGGAGGCCCTCGGCCCCGAGACGAGGCGGCGTGACACCAGAGATCGAACAATGGCTCGGGCCCATGGTCGAAGCGTTGCTCGCCTCGCCGAATGGAAGCGAGGTCTTCGCTGATGGACTCGGCTCGCACCTGCTGCCGCAGCGAGCTTGCGTGGACCGAGTACCCGCCTCTGCCCACAGACCCTGCCGGCTGATCGTCGCCTGGCTCCGCCCGATCCGCGCATCCCTTTTTTCGACAAAAGTTCTAAAGGCCATATGGCCTACCGCCGATGGTTGACCGTGGGCACGAATCAGCAGTCGGTCGAACCTCGGGCTGGTGGAGATCGCGCAAGTCGAGGTCGGTCGAGCCGACTTGACCGCCGAGCAACTGGCGGACGCCGTAGCCGCCTACGCGGTGCCCCGTCGAGTTTTCCCGGAGGGCCGTTGCCAGGTACACGTCGACCTGGCTGCCGGCTCGGTTTCGGTACACATCGGTGCAACGGTGACCGAGGAGACTCCGGCCGACCGGATCGTGCTCACCTATTTCGAGCTGATCCTCGCCGCCGGAGCCATCGCACCAGCTACTCCGATCCCGTTCACCGCCCTCGACCTGGACGTGTTACGCGTGATCCTGTCGAGTCGCCGCAACGAGGTGACCGCTCACCTTCAGCGCATCGTCGGGCCGATGGACGAATCTGCGGGGCTCGAACAACCAGAGGTTCCGACTCCGCGCAGCGCGCGAAACGCATTACTGCTGCTGGCGGCGGCGGTCACCACGTTCGCCGGCGTCATCGTCGTGCGGGACGCGACCTCGACGCGTAAGCCGGCCGTCGCACCGATCGAAGTTCAGATCATCGACGCCTTGGTAGTGACCCGCGAGAACCCGAACTGACCCAAGAATCGAAGGGCACGAAAATGAAATCACCCGTGATCGAAAAAGACGCCGCGTCACCTGGACGCGCCCTTGACGTGATCGTTGCCGATGATGAACCGTCGGACAACCTGTTGCTCGCGTTGGCGGCGCAAGACGCCGAGGTCGAGATGAACTTCACGTTCGCGGAGGACGGCGAAGAACTGCTCCAGATCCTCATCGATCGAGTCGCTTCGGGGCAGGCTCCCGATGTCGTCGTGCTGGACATCCGCATGCCCCGCTGCAACGGTCTCGAGGCGCTGGAAGCCATTTCGCTGTCGGCGTCATTGCGCCGCATCCCAGTAGTGATGTTCACGACATCACGCCGCGCCGCCGACATGGAGCGCGGTCTCAGCCTCGGAGCCGCCAGGTTCGAGATCAAGCCGAGCACCTACCCGGAGTTGGTCGCCTTCGCGAACGACCTTGTCGACATCGCGCGTGGCTGAGGCAACGGTCGGGATCGCTCCGAGGATCCCGCCACCGACCGACGCCAACGACCTCCGCGACGAGGCTTCGGTCGGGCTCACCCACACCGTGGAGAATCCGCAACTCCTACTGATCGAGGACGACGATCTCTTCGTCGAGTTGACCCGGCTCATCTTGACCGAACGCGGATTCGCCGGCCACCGCACGCTCGTCGCCGGTTCGATCGCCGACGCCACCTTGTTGCTGCGCTCGCGCCAGTTCGACCTCATCCTGGCCGACCTGTCACTACCCGATGCGTACGGCTTGGAGGTGGTGCGCCAGTGCCGCGCGCTCGCGCCTGACGTGCCGATCATCGTGCTCACCGCATGCCGCGACGTCGAGCTCGCTCTGGAGGCACTGGCTCAAGGCGCGCAGGACTATCTCGTCAAGGGTGAGTTCAACGACGAGGACCTCCTGCGTGCGATCCGCTACGCGTTCGCGCGTTCACACGCCGAGGCCGAGCTGCGGGCCACGCTGCACGCGCTCGAGGAATCGAACCGCCAACTCGCAGAGTCCAACAACCAACTCGAGCAATACGCGACGATCGCGTCGCACGACCTCCGCTCACCGGTACGCACTGCGCGCGTGCTGGCGGGCAGGATGATGGCCGCACCGGCGGTGCGCGCCGACCCGCACGCGATCGAGCTCGGGATCGGACTCGACGGATGCCTCTCACGGCTGGAAACGATGCTGGAGGGGCTGCTCGACTACGCCCAGGCCCGGGACCTCTCGTCATCGGGCGAATACCGCGACGAGTCCGTGAAGACCTTGTGCGACGAGATCCTGGCTGATATGGAGGCCGATCTCCGTGAGACAGGAGCCGAGGTCGAGGTGCAAGGGGGCGGCGTCTCGCTTCGCGCTCATCCCGTGCTCGTACGCAGCTTGTTGCACAACGTCGTCGGCAACGCGCTGAAGTACCGCTCCGAGCAACCATTGCGACTCGTGATCTCCGCGGAAACGCGCCTCCCCGGAAGGGTGCTGTTGAAGGTCGCCGACAACGGCATCGGTATCGAAGCAAAGTTCCGGACGCGCGTGTTCGGCATGTTCGAACGGCTCAGCAGTCGCAGTGCGGGAATCGGTCTCGGCCTCTCACTGTGCCACCGCATCGTGTCGTTGCACGGAGGCCGCATCTGGATCGAAGACGGGCTCGACGGGGACGGCATCACGGTCTGCTTCACATTGCCGGCAACGCCATGAACGGGACACCCTCGATGTCGGCCGCAGTGCGTCGCGCACTCGACGAACGCTGGCCCCGCGTCTGCGAGGCCTCGCGCTCCCACCTCGCCGCCATCGAAGCGTTCATGCTCGCCGGCATCGCCGCGACCACGGCGCAGCGCGAGGCGGCATGCAGCGCCGCTCACAAGCTCAGCGGCAGCTTGGGAATGTTCGGTCGGGGCGACGCCTCAGCCGTTGCCGCCGCCATCGAAGAACTGCTGGCGAACGACGACAACATCAGCGAACTACGCCCACTCGTCGATCGCCTCGACACCCTCATCAGGCTCGTCCCGCCTGCGGGCTGAACCGGCACGGGGCGCGTTCTCCGAGACCGCCGCCAGGATTGCGCCAACCTCGTCGGCCAAGCGCATCGGATCGAACGGTTTGGCGATCAGCCCACAGGCACCTGCCTCCTCGAGGCGGCGGCGCTCGCCGACTTGCGCTTTGGCGGTCAAGAAGACCACCGGAATGTGGCGCGTCGCAGGGTCTTGCGACAACGCGTGCAGGGTCGCGACACCGTCGATTCCGGGCATCATCACATCCAGCAGGATCACATCGGGCACGAGCGCCCGCGCTTGGTCGATCGCGGCGGAACCGCAGTCGGCCACATCCACGACCCATCCGCCGACCAGTTCGAGGCTGAGGCGGGCCACCTCTCGGATATCTCGCTCGTCGTCGACGATCAGTGCGTGCATCACTTGGCTCCAGCCGGTTGTGTCACGGGCCGGCTCAATGAAAGGGTGAAGACACATGTCGCGCCGCCGCCCGGGGTGGTTTCCATCCAGATGCGCCCGCCGTGCTCGTCGACGATGCTCTTGCAGATTGCCAGGCCGAGTCCCGTACCGCCCTTGTCGCGGGAGTCGCTCGCATCGACTTGATGGAACCGTACGAAGATGTCGTTGGCCCCTTCAGGAGGGACGCCGCGCCCACGGTCGATGACCCGAACCGAGACCACCTCGCGCCCGTCGCTGTCGTGATGTCGATCGACGCGGATTCTCACGCAACTGCCCGCAGGCGAGAATTTCACCGCGTTCGACAACAGGTTGGTCACCGTCTGGATGATGCGGTCGCCGTCCACCAGTACGCGCGGCGCGTCGACGTCCGCATCCTCGCTGATGATCTGGACGCCCTCACGTTCCGCGACCGGACGCATGATCGCGACTGCGTCTCGAAGGAGGTCGGCCAAGTCGACGTCGCGGCGCACCAATGTGATTCGGCCTGACTCGATGCGCTCGAGATCGAGCATGTCGTTGACCAAGCGAATGAGTCGATCCGTGTTGTTCGCGGCAATCTCGATCATGCGTTGCGCGGTGTCACTCAGCGACCCGGTGGCGCCCCCGGAAACTAGCCCGAGCGCACCCTTGATGGAGGTCAAGGGCGTGCGCATCTCATGGCTCACGACTGCGATGAACTCGCTCTTCATCCGATCGACCTCACGTCGATCGGTCACGTCGATCAGGGTGCAAACGGCTGCCCAGGGATGCGGATCGTCGTCGCGGCGCAGCGGCTGCGCGCTCGAACTCAACCATCGTCGGCCGCGTACCGGATTCTGGACTCCGAGGATCATCTCGGTCGAAGGCGACCCCGTTCTGAGCGCGACGGCCGCGGGGAACTGGTTCGGGGGTAGCGGTGTGCCGTCCTCTTGAACGACGGTCACGTCGCGCAGGTCACCCGATCGCACGGCCAGCAGGCGACGGGCAGCCACGTTGGACTCGATCAGGTGACCGCGGGCATCCTGGATGTAGACACCTTCGGTCATGCTTTCGATGACCGACCGATACAGCTCCTCGCTGCGCCGTAGTGCTTCCTGCTCGGCTCGGCGTTCGCTGACATCCTCCATCATGCCGATGCGCCCCATGCGCCGCTCGTCGGTGACACTCACCGGCACCGAGCGAACAGTGACCCAGCGGACCTCGCCCAGTGGCGTCAAGAGGCGGAAGTCTTCCTCCAGGTCCTCCCCCGCTTCGAATCCGCGACGCAACCGGTTGGATGCAACTGCGAAATCGTCGGGATGCATCACCGACTTCCACGTCGGGGTCGCGTCACGTTCCCAAGGGCGACCCGCGATCTCGCACCATTTTCGATTGACGAACAGCAACTCGCCTCTCGAACTGGAGCGGAACATGCCGACCGGCGACATCTCCAACAATGTCCGATGCCGTCGTTCGAGCACGGCAAGGTTCTTCTCCGCTTCTCGACGGGCCGAGACATCCGTGAGGAGCGCGACCGAGCCGGTGACACGGCCGAGTTCGTAGATGGCGGCAGAGTTCACGACCGCCCACACCTTGCGGCCCATCGCGTTCTTCAATCTGAGCTCGTACACATCGCCGCGGCTGTTCGCTCGCACGCGCTTTCGGTCGAGAAACGAAGCAAGGTCCTTCGGGTGTACCAGATCTTCGAATGGGGCGCCTACCAAATCCTTCGAGCTGCGATCGACGAGCTTCGCCAACGCCGCGTTGACGAAGGTGATCACGCCATCCGCGTTACATGCGAGGACCGCTTCGCCGGTGAGATTCACCAGGCGCCGGTAGCGAGATTCATTCTCCGCCAGCTCGTGTTCTGCTTCGATCCGAGCGGTCACATCGCGGCTGACGCCACGTATCTCGCCGAGGCCGGTCGCCGCGTCGACAACCGCGCGATGCGTCGTCTCCATCCAGTACCACCGCCCGTCGCGATGGCGATAGCGATGCAACCATCTCCGGGGCTCGGGGTCAGGCTCCATCGGCAACGGCGGATCGTCGGGATGACCTCTGTCCGCGATCTGCGAGCCGATGACCTCTGTCCGGTTCCAACCGAGTACGGACCGGACGGAGTGAGAAATCCAGGTGAAGGTGCCCTCGAGGGTCGCCCGAAACATGACCTCATCGTTCGTCGTGCCCAACAGCGCGGCGTCGGCGTCGGGCTGATCACCGGTCCGCCACCGCACCACCGAACTCTCGATGGCATCGCAGAGCCGGCTAGCCGTCAGCTGGTGCTTCGCCAGATAGTCATCGGCGCCGTGTTGCAATGCCCAGACCGCGAGGTCCTCGTCGCCGTGCCCGGTCAGGATTATCACCGGGCACCTCGAGCCCGAGATATCGTGCAACAACGGCAGCAATTCTGTCGCAGTGCAATCGGGCAGCTGGTAATCGAGAAGTATCACGTCGAACCTTCGATCGGTGAGCGCCGCGATCGCGGCCTGACCGGTGAAGACCTCGAACACACTGACCACCGGAGCCATCTTCGCGATCATGCGACGCGTTCGTTCGCGGTCGACGTCGTCGTCCTCGATCAGAAGAACCGCGATCGACGAAAGCCGATCGAGTGCGGCATCGACCGCGACCGTCACGAGGTCATCTCAGTCTGCATACACGTCGCCTGCTGCATCGAGCGGCCATTCGACGAGGAAGGTCGATCCGCGTCCGGGTGTGGCATCGATCTCGATGGTCGCGCCGTGCGTTTTCGCACAGCCGGCGGCAGACTGCCAATCCCAGGCAGCCGTTCTCCGAAGGGCGAGCGGTCGCAGTCTGGAACAGCCGGAAGATCCGCGCGTGGTCGGTCACCGGGACTTCAGGGCCGTCGTCGATCACTTCGATGCGGCACGCCTCACCAACCGCGCGGGCGCGCACAATGAGCGCGCCGTCGGGTCGGTCGTGGTGCTTCACGGCGCTTGACAGGAGGTTGCGAAGGACCGTCTCCAACGGCGTCGGCGATCCGACGAAAGGGGCGCCGTCGACGTGGACGGTAACGGTGAACTCGTCAGGCACGTTGACGAGGCCCAACGCGTCGTTCACCAGGTCTGTGATGTGGATCAGCCGATTGCTTTCGACGCTACGCCCCACGCGGGCATACGCGAGGAGCTGGTCGATGAGCACATCCATCCGTACCAAACGACTGCGTATCCTGTCGAGGTTGTTCGCCACCGACTCAGAGGTGTCGTCGCCGAGCTCCTCGGAAATCCATTCGATCAAATCGCTGACCCCACGCAACGGTGACTTGAGATCGTGCGAGGCAATTTGGATGAACTCGACCTTAGAGCTCGCGTCGAGGCGCGTCCCCCGAAGCGCCTCCGGCGATTTGCCGACGGTGTCCGCCAGCTCCGCGTTGGCTCGGACGATCACCTCTCGTCGGTCGACGATCGCGAGCCCGTGCGGCACGGCTTCGAACGTGGTCTCGAACAGCAGCTCCAGTTCGAGGGCGGAACGATCGACCACCACGACGACCGAACGGAGAGCGCCGGGGAGAGCCACCGGGCTCGATGTGACCTCCACGAGGAATGTGCGCCCGTCGGCATGCATCACACGACAGAGCTCGGCCGGTTCCTTACTTCGTCGATCGTCCACGAGCAGGTCGTCGAACGAGCGCAGTGAAAGCTCATCCGACGTGTATCCGAACATCGCCTGCACCGCAGCGTGGGAGACGTGTATGCGTCCGTGCTCGTCGAGGATCGCGATCGCGGCGGCCGCAGCGACCTGCGTCGCGGCAACGCTCTCGTTCGATAGCAAGTCGCCAGCGCTCATGGCTTCCAACAAATGGTTCTCGTCCCCATCTGAGCCCCACCGTCAGACACATTCCCCTATCGACGGAAGATGTGGATTGTTGAGCAATGCTCCGCTCCGACTCCACGCGAGCCGCGCACCTCTGTCACGTGGGCAGTCATTGTCCCTGGTCGGGCCCTCGGGCCCGGGGGTTTCGTTTTTCGCTGAAATGCCTCGGAGTGGCCAGGGTCGACCACTTCCAGAACGTCCGCAGCCGCAGCCCGCGCGTCGCCGCGCGCAAGTTCTCGCAACATCAACCAGACTCCCTTGCGGGCGCCCCGCCAGGCCTACCGGATGGGGCGCGTATTCCGGGTCAGGGTCAGCGACCTCGACCCGGTTCATTGCCTCGAGCCAAATCGAACCGGGGACGATCTCGCACCTGCGCCACGAGCGCCAAGGCGACTATCCACGAGGGTTCGGAGGCGTGTTCGCTACGGAGTGCGGTGTCCCGGTTCGGCATCTTGTCCTACGTATGGGGCAAGTCCATGACGAGCACGCTACCCGGGTGCGACCAGGTCAGGCGCTCGCTTGCGCGGCTGCGATCGCGGCTTGGCAACGGCGCATCAGGTCGATGGCCTCAGTGGGAGAGAAGCGACGTGGAGCAGGTGCTCTTACCTCGTAGCGCCGACCACCTCATACTTGTGTGCGACGATGGCAGCCAAAACGTCCTGCTTTTCGCGCTCTGGCACTTTGAAATGGTCGAGCGCGGCGCCGATCTCGGCTCCAACCTCGTCGAACTCCTCGGAGGTGATGTGCAAAAGCGCGTGGGCCTCGCCCAGTTCTTTGCCGCTGTATTGAAACGGTCCTCCTGCCTGTTGACAAAGCCAGAGCGTCCGCATGAACTTGAGGCCGGGCAACTGGCCAGTCTTGTTCCACTCCTTGAGGGCCGGGTTTACATTGAGCTTCTGGTTCTTGACGATCTGGTCACTGAAGCGGTCAACCACCGTGGCGATGGCGTTCACGCCACCAAGCCGCTCGTAAAGGGTCTTCTCCGTCATGACTCCTCCTTCAAGTCGTCGCTTGACGGTCGTCACTCGACCGTTCCCCCCAGTACGCAGCAGCGATGTAAAAGGTTCACATCTGGATTCTGAAACTGAGGGAACATAAATGGTCTAGGGTCAGTCGCCGGTACTTCCAGTCACTCGACGCCACTGTTCTCGACGCAGCCGAGATCGAGGCGGCCCGATGTGCGCTCGAAGAACACTGCTCGCGAACGACGCGCGTACAGCGCACGGCAGCAGACACGGTAGCGCTGGGCGTCTGTGTAGGCGGCTCCTTCGATCAACACATAGGCAGAAATGCTTGACCCAGCGGTCTTGCCGCGGCCCCTCGTGTGGCTACTGCCCCGTTACGGTCGCTACACCCGAGCGGCGATCCTGCACGACTACCTGTGGCGCAACACCTCCACGGTCGGTGTCAGCCGCGCCGACGCCGACGGCATGGATCCACTTCGGATTCGATCTCACCAGAGACCACCGTTTTCCCCAATACCGTTCAGTTAGGCGGCCGGATGGTTGCTCTGGGTGGTCGTTCGTCGGGTTGCGGCCAGTCGTGATGGCGTGCTCGCTTGACGTGCCAGCGGGGCATTTTGCGTTTGATGAGTCTCGGGTTCGCTCGCCGTCGCCGGTGTGGGTTCAGCCGGCGGCATAGCAGCACAATGGCGTGGCGCCATCCGTGATCAGTGCTGTGAGGGGGGAAAATCGCGCGTCGCTGAGATCGAGCGGCGCGCGATGCGAAGGGCAGCGACGAAGCTGACCCGGTCAGGATCGACGTTGGCGTCGTGCGCTGCTTCGAACATCAGCGTGCGTATCGCGTAGTGGCAGCACAAATGTCCCCAGATTTCCTGCAGCACGAGCTCGGGTGACTTCGATCGCAGCACCATTCGCGGTCCGCGCTGATGGGTCTTGAGCTCGTCGAAGGTGTTCTCGATCTCCCATCGTTGCGCGTAGGCGTGTGCGAGTTCGATCGCTGAGGCCTCGCCGGGATCAACGATCGTGGTGAACAACCGGTAGACCTCATCGTTGTCGCGCCCGTCGTCGATGTGGTAGTCGATCACTCTGATCAACAACGGGGCGGCGTGACGCCCCGCGTTGCCCGAAGGCCGTAGTTCGGCCAACCATGACCCATCATCGAGCGTTTCGAGGTAGCGGGGTTTCATGTTCGGCATCGCCCGCCACAACAGATCCGCTCCTGTAGCAGCAGCGCGTGACCACAACGGAAATCCGCAGAAACCGCGATCCGCGAGCACCAACATTGCCGGCTCGAGCCTCGCAATCACATCACGCGCCAGCGTGTTCTCTGCTGTTGTGTAAGGCCCGACGACCGCGTCGATCATCGTGTGGGTCCCGCACTCGACAAGCGCAACGACACGGGCCTGAGGGAACGCGGCCTGCTCACCTTTGTTCACCCCAGGACGCCCGAACCACTCGGCGTTGTCGCCCGTGTCGGCCACATCAAGACACAGCCCATCGATCGCCACCAGCCGTCGCCCCGCCAACCACGCGCCCGGCACCCCAGCGGCCGCCAACGGGCGCGCCACCCGACGAAACAACGCCTCGACCGGTTCGAAACCCAACCGAGCCCGAGCCTGAAAGATCGCCGACTTCGACGGCAACTTCTGCGGCTCAACATCGCCCGACGACCACGACAGCCCATCGGTCAACAACGACAACACGTCCTCGTAGGACCCCTCCGAATGCAACGCCATCCCAATCGCGAAATACGCCATCGTCTGCGCCGGCAACGACCGATGCCGAACCTCGGTGCGATCACACTCCGCGATCACCTCATCAACCAACACCCGCGGAAAGGTCCGAGTCAACACACCAACCGACACCAAATCCGACAACCGCCGCTCGGAATCCGGCTTCTTCCATCCAGTACGTGGCACCCCACCAAACTACACCCCTGTAGTCTTAACTGAACGGTATTGCCGTTAACTGTTGACGCCATCGACTGGGGCGCCCACCTTCGCGGTGCCGAAGTCGAAGGCCGGGTACCGCACGATCGCACTCTCGCCGCTCGTCGTCGACAGTCTGAGCGCCCACGTGGCAACATTCGGACTAGGAGCGGATGGCTTGCTGTTTCATCGTGGCGGCAAGCCGACTGGGCGTGCTTCCCTGTCGGAACGTTTTCGGGTAGCGGCCAAGCGGGCCAACGTGCGGGCGACGTGGCACGACCTCAGGCACCATCACGCCAGCGTGCTCCTCTCGGCGGGTGTCTCGCCTGCCCTAGTCGCTGAACGTCTCGGCCACGACGTGGGGACGCTCCTCCGCACTTATTCGCACGTGATCCGGGCGGACGAGGACCGTGTTCGCACGATCGTCGACGAGGGTCTTGGTGGTTCCGCTGAGGACTGGCTGAGTACTAACGCCGGATAGCGCAGCCCCCGCCGAGGCTTTATTCGCAGGCAGTGCGTATGAATTACTCGTCCGCAATCGCTTCCCACCACTGACACCACCACTGAGCGCCTACGAGAATGCGCAGCTTCGAGTGCCAGCAATACGAGATCAGCGCCGTCGGCTCGAGGTAGTACAGGCAGTTCTCGCACTTCTCCTCACCCGACGGGACACCTTTCAACACGGCGTTCGACGACAAAATCCGTAACTGCATCGAAAGTTTCTCGTCGATTTCCTTCGGTTCGGGCGGTGGTATCACGTAGTCGGACATCGCGTGAAGCTAGTAGCTCCCGCCGAAGCCTTCTACCGCAAGCTCCGATTTGACGCGCTCCTCCAACTGGTGGGCGTCGCCGAGTTCGGCGATCTCCGAGGGTGCACTGCCGAGCAATGCGGGAAACAGGATCTGCTCCTCGCCGGCGACGTGTTCGCAGAAATCGCCCGTCAGCTCTGCCAGGGCACCCGCAAAAGGATCGTCGTCATCGAAGAGCTCGGACAGCTTCGAGAGCGCATGTCGTACATTGTCGTGTTCTTCGTCGGCGCCGGTTGCGGCGTGCCTCCCGAGACAAGCCTCGATGATGGGATGCACTGCTCGTTCTTCGACTTCCATGTGTGTCGACAGTGCGTCGACCAATTCCGTGAGTGCATGATTGCGCGAAGATCGGTCGACGGCTTCCAAACGCGCAAGCAGCGCCGTGACAACGCGGTGTTCGATGATCAACTGTTCGAGGACATCCATCGCGGTTCCTTCACCTTCACCGCCGTGAAGTACCCGAACGGGATTCGCAGGAAACCGCGCGACCCGTGACGCGACATCACCGACGCCACTCTCGAAGAGCGCAGTCGCCTTCGCTCAACTCGATGCGGTCACCTGAAGTGATGTGGTGCCGCACCCATCGGTGACCCACCGTGCAATCGAGTCGGAGAGAAATTCATGAATTGCCCAGTGCTCACGCTCGCCAACGGTGAGATCGACTGCGTCGAGCGCCGCATCGAGACTCGCGTATTCGTTGTCCGTACCGGTTGCATCGTTGCTGAGCACGTAGAACGAAAGATTCCGCATGGCCTCCCATCGGAGGACCTTGCCGCGTTCTGACCGTGCGCAGCCAAATTCTCGAGAAATGAGCTGACCGAAATGAGCCGCATGACCTATTGAACGGGCGGAAGGGCCCGGAAGAACCGGTGCACGTCGGGAGCCAAGAGCTCGGGGACTTCGAGCGCCGGGAAATGCCCTCCCTTGGGCATCTCCGTCCAGTGGCGCAGATCCCACGCCAGCTCGGCCCAAGCGCGCGGTGACCTCACGACTTCCTTCGGAAAGATCGCGCACCCGGTGGGCACATCGATCCGGATGGCGATCGGCTGGAACTGCCCGGCCCGCATGGTCTCGAGGTAGATGCGGAAGCTGGAGTTGGCGGTTTGCGTGACCCAGTAGATCGTGATGTTCGTCAACAAATCGTCGCGGCTGATCGCCGACTCGAGATCTCCGCTGCAGTCCGACCATCCGCGGAACTTCTCCACGATCCAGCCGGCAAGTCCCGCCGGCGAATCATTCATCGCATACGCGAGTGTCTGCGGTCGTGTCCCCTGGATTTGCATGTACCCCGCATCACGCACGAAGAACTCCGCACTGTCCGTGACCCATGCGCGCTCGCGGTCGTTCAGCTCCAAGAAGTCGAAACCCTCGGGCGGTCCGGCTGCGGCCATCGTCAAATAGATGCCGTGCAGCCGCTCGGGAAAGTCGAGGCCTAGGAAGTTGCACGTCGTGGCACCCCAGTCACCCCCCAGTGCACCGAAGCGGTCATAGCCGAGTCGCGCCATCAGCTCTACCATCGCCGCCGCAATGCGACGCACGTGCCAGCCAGTGTCGCGCGTCGGACCGGAGAAACCGAAGCCGGGCAGCGAGACGCACACGACATCGAAGCCTGCTCCGTCGTCGCCGAAACTCGTCGGGTCACGTAACAGCTCGATGATCGGCAGCATTTCGGCCACCGACCCCGGCCACCCGTGCAACACGAGCAGGGGCACGGCGTTGCGTTGTCCGGCTCGTGCGTGGATGAAGTGGATGCGTTGTCCGTCTATCTCAGTTGTGAACTGCGGCCACTTGTTCAGCCGTTGCTCGGCGGCCCGCCAGTCGAAGCCGTCGGCCCAGTATTCACACAGCTCACGCAGATATTCGAGGTCGGTGCCATAGTCCCATTCGGTGCCCGGCAGCTGATCGGGCCAGCGGGTGGCCCGTAATCGATCGCGTAGATCGGTGAGGACCTCGCCGGGAACATCGACTACGAACGGATCGATCATCGTCAACCCTGCGGCTCGGCGAAGTGCGGCAAGGTGATCGCCGAAAGTCGATTCGGTTGGTGGTACACGCGTTGATCGGCTGAGCGCATCGCGGTCGCGCTGGCGTAGGGCTCGCCTGTGCCGAGGTTGCGTGCGTAAACGGGATGCGCGCCACTCGACACCAGCACGCGGATGCGATGGCTCGCCGCGAAGCGATGGCCGGTGGGCCAGACCGAGACCGATACCCGGAACACGCCATCGTCATCGCGCGCGATCATCGACGGATCGACGCGTTGAAGGCCGTCGCAAACGTTGAACGACTGCCCGTCAGGATGTACATCGCAGAGGCGTACGAAGAAGTCGGTGTGCTCGAGGCTCGAACTCACGAACAGCTCGGCCGACACCGGTCCGATCACGGTGAGCGACTCCGCGAGCACGTCACTCGTGTAGACCAATACATCAGCGCGCGCTTCCAGCGGGCGGTTGTCGACCGCGCCGCCGGTGAGCATTCCGATACCACCGAATGCCGGCGTCGGCTCGGCAGGGTCATAGCGGTATGCGTCTGGTTCGTCGGCCGACGACGGTTCGTCGGTGGTGAGTCGACCGGCACCATGGAGGTACCAACGCGTCGGCACGGACGTTGGTGGCGGCCAATCGTCCAGATCGCGCCACTCTCCCCCGTGTCCCTGAACGTGCACGGTCACCGGGCGTTGCCGCTGTCGCGCCTTCACGAGGTCAGGCTGTTCGAGCAGATAGGTGTCGAACCATTCGAGCGGCGCGTCGGTCATGCCGCCTTCGCCTCCCCCGCCGATATGTCCGCCGGCGCCGATGCGAAGCCGTACGGGTGTGCCGGCATCGCGTAACGCGCAGTAGTCGTCGCAGACGCCCGGCAAGGGATAGTCGTGCCATCCGTCGACGAGGAGCGTGGGCACGGTCCAATCGGACAAGAACTTGCGAAAGTTGACCGGCGCCCAGAACGCGTCGTCGACACCCGCATGATCGAGTTGTTCATTGAAGAGGCCGAGGTCCTCGCCGGTCATGTGGCGGATCACGTCACCTAACGGCAGATGGTCGAACGCGGCGCGCAGCTCCGCCATGTACCGCGCGATGGACTCGGGCGAGATCTCGGTGAGCGTCGCGGCCGACGCCGGCTTGTTGAATCGCACGGCACCGAGGTCCCACGGGATGATGACTTCGAGCGCGAGTGAGCCGCCGGGGTACCACGAGTACGTGCGGACCGACGTCGAGAGTGCGATCGCCATCGCTTTGAGATGTGGTGGCTTCGTCGACCCGAGCGCCCATTGTGTGAAGCCCATGTAGCTCGCGCCGTACGATCCGAGCCGTCCGTCGAACCACGGTTGTTCGGCAATCCAGTCCGCGGTGGCGCGACCATCGGGCGCTTCGGCGAAATAGCTGTGCGACCCTCCCGAGCCGTCGGTGCCGCGGCACGCCTGCAGCACGTAGCGGTACCCGCGCGCCGCGAACTCCTGACCTGTCCCTGTGGCCACTCCGAGGCGGCCGTATGGCGTGCGCTCGAGCAGCGTCGGCGCGTCGGTGACGCCGACCGGATGGTAGATATCGGTCAACAGCACTGTGCCGTCAGCCGCCGGCACCTTCACATCGCGCTCGACTTCGACGTCGTTCGTCGGCTCCCGCATTGCCTCCCCGATTCCCGTTCTGGCTGTCAGACGTGGAATATAGACCCACGTTTGACAGCGAGAACGGGGAACTGCGCGGGGTCGGCGCGCGGTGAAGCGCTAATCCTGTTCGGTGCGCGACCGACTGAATGCTTGGCGGAGATCGTCGCTGACATCCGCGAACGTCGAGTGGAAGGCATTCATCACGGACTGCCCGACTTTGCGGAGATCGTCGGTGATGGCCGGATCCTTCGCCGCCCCGGAAACCGCCTCGACCGCATCGTCGAGGGCGGCCCCCAACTTGCGCATCGCGTCTCGCATCGCGTCCCGTGCCGCAGTGTCGGATCTCTCACTGCCACTGTCGGTCTCATTCGAGGCTGCCTGAGCGAAATGCTCCTTCAGCTTCAACCCGAGCGAGGAGAACTGCGAGCCCACATCTTCCCAGGCTGCCTTCGCTTCTTGCATGTGCACGCTCCTTTTCCGGGGAGTGCCCCAATCTCGTCTCGGCGAAACTCGCGCCACGGTGCGGGTGCTACGGTTCCCATAGCAATGGCTATGGGCCCCACCAGACTATCGTCGGACAATCGGACAGGGGGAGGGTCGTTGGAACGCTTGATCTCGTCGGACTCGCACGTCAACCTTCAACACGACACGGTGAAGCGCAAACTTGTGACCAAGCACCACGACGCCTACGACGCCTACGACGCCGCCGTGGCCGAGTTCCAGTCGCGCGTGTTCGGCGGCAACGCCGGCCAAGCGAACACCGCGATGATGCGCGCGTACACGCACCCGGCCGCCGGTCGCGCCGGGCACAGTGACCCTCACGAACGTTTGAAAGACATGGACGCCGACGGTGTCGATGCCGAAGTGCTCTATTGCGAAGTGAGCGCGTTTCGGTTCCTCTATCTCATCAAGGACGGTTGGCGCGAGTCGACGCGTGCATTCAACGATGCGCTCAGCGATTTTGGCGCCGTCGACCCCAAGCGTCTTGTCGTGTCGCACCAGATTCCGATTCACGACATCGACTTCGCCGTCGAAGAGGTGTCGCGCGTCGCCGCGCTCGGCGCGAAGTCGCTGCAGCTCCCGGTCTTCCCGAACGAGTTGGGATTTCCGGAGTACTTCGACAGCCGCTACGACCCGCTGTGGTCGACCATCCAAGACCTCGATCTGCCGATCTGCTGCCACATCGGTCTCAACACCCAACTCGAGGATCTCGCACGTCGCGATCCCACACCGCAACGTGGCGTCATGGTGCCGATGACCGCGTTCTGTACCGCCGAAGCCTTCGGAATGTGGATGTTGTCGGGAGTGCTCGAGCGGTTCTCGAAGTTGAAGCTGGTCTTCGTCGAACCGGGTCTCGGTTGGGTCGCGTGGTACCTCTACATCATCGACGACATGAACACCCGCCAGAGCTACGAATTTCCGGCCATCAGCGAGCTGCCCAGCTTCTATTTCCGTCGCAACATCCACCTGACCTACATCGACGAGCCCGATTCCATTCAGCTGTTGCGGCACAAGATCGGCGTGCGCAACATCATGTGGTCATCGGACTATCCGCATCCGGTGTCGAGCTGGCCGAACTCGCGCGCACTCGTCGAGAATCAGTTCGTCGGCATCCCCGACGACGAGCGCGAGCTGATCGTGTCGGGCAACGCAGCGCGCGTCTGGAACCTCTGAACCATTTCCTCGCTCGGCCAAAGGGGCAACGATCGTGCCAGCAGTGATACCGCCGGTACCGGATAGTGACGACGAGTTCTTCTGGGACGGCGTCAACCAGGGCCAACTACTCCTTCGGTGCTGCGCCGGCTGCGGACGACTGCAGCACCCGCCTTCGCCGATGTGCCCGGTGTGTCATTCGTTGAAATGGACCACTCGCGAGGCGTCGGGCCGGGGCACCGTCTACAGCTGGATCGTGTCGCACCACCCGACCGAAGCCGACGCGCTTCCCCGGATTGTTGTACTCGTCGATCTCGAAGAAGGTGTGAGGTTGGT
This sequence comes from Acidimicrobiales bacterium, assembly GCA_035525225.1. Lineage (GTDB taxonomy): Bacteria > Actinomycetota > Acidimicrobiia > Acidimicrobiales > WLNW01 > DATLFA01. The sequence continues at coordinate 185,059 of DATLFA010000010.1, read as the reverse complement.
GTCCAATCTGCAGGGGGTCGCGCCGAGCGAAGTGCGCAACGGCATGGCGATCGAGTTGTGCTTCGATGACTTCGACGGCGTCGCATTGCCGCAGTTCCGCCCGGCGCATTCGGTCGAGGCCTGATCCGATGCGCACCCTGAAAGATCAGGCGATCATCGCCGGCATCGGCCAGACCGAGTTCTCGAAGGCATCGGGGCGCAGCGAATTGCAGCTCGCGGCCGAGGCCGCGAAGGCCGCGATCGACGACGCCGGCATGACGCCGTCCGACATCGAGGGACTGGTCACGTTCACGCTCGACTCGAGCGACGAACTGCTGCTCATGCGCACGCTCGGGATCCCTGAACTGCGCTACTGGTCACGGACTCCGCACGGCGGCGCCGGAGCCCACACCACGGTGCAACACGCCGCGATGGCTGTCGCCAGCGGCGCGGCGAAAGCAGTAGTGGTGTATCGCGCATTCAACGAGCGTTCGGGCCGTCGTTTCGGTCAACCCAACGCACGCGTGACGCCGCCCGGTTGGAACTGGTACCTGCCCTTCGGCCTCGATACGCCGGCGAAGATCTATGCGCTGCAGTTCCAGCGATACATGCACGAGTACGGCCTCACGAACGAAGACTTCGGCCGCTACACCGTCGTCGCCCGAAAGCACGCTGCGACGAACCCGAATGCATGGTTCTACGAGCGCCCGATCACATTGGCCGACCACCAGAACTCGCGTTGGATCGTCGAGCCGATCATCCGCCTCCTCGACTGTTGTCAAGAGAGCGACGGCGGCGTGGCCATGGTGGTCACGACCGCCGAACGAGCGAAGGACCTGCCCAATCCTGCAGCGCGCATCGCGGCGGTCGCCGACGCGCACATCATCGACGGCAGCGTGATGTTCAACTACTACCACCCGAGCCTCGCCGAGTTTCCCGAGGCGCGCTTCCTCGCGGATCAGCTGTACGCGATGGCCGGAGTCGGACCGGGTGACATCGACGCCGCGATGATCTACGAGAACTTCAGCCCGATCGTGTTCCTGCAGCTCGAAGGACTCGGGTTCTGCGGCCCCGGAGAAGCCAAGGATTTCATCGCCGACGGCCACATCGAGTTGGGCGGCTCGCTGCCCGTCAACACCCACGGAGGCCTACTCGGCGAGGCCTACATCCACGGTCTCAACAACATCCTCGAGGCTGTGCGACAAATTCGCGGGACGGCGGTGAACCAAGTGCCGAACGCCGAGCATGTCATGGTCGCCGGTGGACGCAGCGGCATCATCCTCGCAAAAGCCTGACAGGGAGAACCTCTCGAGAGATGGAGGCAGCAATGGGAGCACTCGCAACCGACGTCAAGATCATCGACGTCGACACGCACTACAGCGAGCCGGCGGATCTTTGGACGGCGCGGGTGCCGGCCAGGTTTCACGATCTCGTGCCCCATCAGGCGGGTAGCGACGAGAAGGGATACGCCTGGCTGGTGAACGGCGACGAGGTCTTGTCGGCTCGCGCCGGCGCCGGCAGCGTCATCAACAAGGACGGCACGAAGACGGCACTGTGGGACTGGGACATTCAGGCAGGCCGTCGCGCGAACGAGGTACACCCGGCATCCCACGACCCGCACGAACGGGTCGACTTCATGACCGAGCAAGGAATTTTCGCGCAGGTCATCTATCCGAATATCGCCGGCTTCGGCGGTCACAAACTGATGAAGTTGCCACGCGATCTGTCGAAGCTCATCGTCGAGACCTACAACGATGCAGTAGCCGAGATGCAAGAGGTGTCGAACGGCCGGCTGTTCCCACAGGCACTCGTGCCCTTCTGGGACATCGACCTCGCGGTGAAAGAAGTCGAGCGCGCCGCGACCAAGCTCGATCTGCGCGGCATCGTCATGTGCAGCGAGCCGCACTCGGCCGGTTTCCCCGATCTCGTCGATCGTCATTGGGATCCGCTGTGGGAGGCGTGCACCGAGTTCGGCATGCCGATCAACCTCCATGTGGGAGCCAGCGAGTTCAGCATGGAGACGTTCATGAACGGCGCGTGGCCGTCGTTACCGCATCACCGCCGTCACGTCGTGGGCAGTTGCCTGATCGAGCTGCACAATGCGCGCGTCTTGAGCAACCTTCTCACGAGCGACCTGCTCGTGCGCTTCCCCGAGACCAAATGGGTCTCCGTAGAGAGCGGCATCGGCTGGATCCCGTACGTGATCGAGCGCCTCGAGTATCAACTTCGCGACACGACACCCGATGGCCGTGGCTTCGACCAACCTTTCCCGTCCGAGCTTTTCCGGCGCCAGGTCTACGCGTGCTTCTGGTTCGAAGACGTTGGCCCCCGCAAGCTGCTCGACGACATCGGCGTCGACAACGTGATGTTCGAGACGGACTTCCCCCATCCGACCTGTCTGTATCCCTCGGCGCGAGAACACGCACTCGAGGTGCTCGCCCCATGGGGCGAAGACGTGCAGCGCAAGGTCCTGCAGGACAACGCGGCGAAGCTCTATCGCATCAACGTGACATGACGCTCGACGACACAGTATTGCAGGGCAATCTCGCGGGCGTCCGCATCGTCGAGATCGCTGATGAGCAAGCCGAATACTGCGGACTCGCGTTGGCCGGTCTGGGCGCGGACGTCATCAAGATCGAGCCACCCGGCGGCAGCCCGACACGACGAATCGGGCCGTTCGTCGACGACATCGACGACCCAGAGCGGTCGCTCTACTTCTGGCACTACAACAGAGGCAAGCGATCAGTCGTGCTCGATGTCGAGAACGACGCGTCGGCGCGTGACCGGCTCCTCGACTTGCTGGAGCACGCGGACGTGTTGCTCGAATCGACGCCTCGTGGGTGGCTCGACTCGCTCGGCATCGGGCGCGCCGAGCTACAGCGGCGATTCCCGGCGTTGATCGTGGCACGGATGTCGGCATTCGGCGATGACGGACCGTGGGCCGACTTCAAGGGATCCGATCTCGTGCACCTCGCACTCGGCGGGCCGATGATGAACTGCGGCTACGACCCGCAACCCGATGGCACCTATGACCTTCCGCCCATCGCGCCACAGATGTGGCACGCGTATCACATCGCCGACGAGCAGTTGGTGACGATGCTCATAGGCGCCTTGATCCATCGGCAGCGCAGCGGGTGTGGTCAGTACCTCTCGTGCGCGGTGCACGAGGCGGTCGCGAAGAACACCGAGCTCGACTTGATGAACTGGATCATGCGACGCGTGCCGTTGTGGCGCCAGACATGCCGCCATGCCGGCGAGCACGTGTCGTTGGCGCCGTCGATCTCGCATACCAAGGACGGCCGCTGGTTCACGATGACGCTGCTCGGGCCGCGGGACCGTGCGAACTTGGTGCCATTCCTGTCGCGCTATGACATGGCCGGCGATCTCGCAGACGGCGATGTGGCCGGCGGATCGTCGGCGCGCCAGATACCCGGGAGCGGCGCCTCCAGCGAGTCGGCGACCCACGCGCAAGAGGTGGTTGGTCGGTTCACCCGCAAGTACGCGTACTCGTCGATGCCCTGGCGCGAGGCGCAAGAGGCGGGCTTGATCTGCGTGCCGTTGCGCAAGCCGCACGAGAACGCCGGCGACGAGCACTGGCAAACCCGGCGGACGTTCGCCGAGGTCGACCATCCCGAACTCGGCCGCTCGTTTACCTACGTGACGAGCAAATGGGTCTCCGACGTGCCGTGGCGCATGGGACGGCGCGCGCCACTCGTCGGCGAGGACACCGATGCGGTCTTCCGCGGTCTCGCCCCGCAACCCGAACCTGCGGTCCGCGTCACGGCCCCGCGAGGCAATGATCGTCGCCATCCCCGTCGGGCCACACCGATGGCACTCGACGGGGTGCGGATCCTCGACTTCACCTGGTTCCTGGCGTCGGCCGGCGGCACGCGCTTCCTCGCCGCACTCGGCGCGGAGAGCATCAAGGTCGAATGGAGCGCACACCCCGATACCCGTCTCGGCGCGATGGCGCCCATCGGTGGTCGCGACGCCCGCCGCGCCGCGACCGGGCCTCTACCCGGCGTGACCGACAGCGACATGGGAGGGCAGTTCAACAACAAGAACCCCGGCAAGCGGGGAATCTCGCTCAACGTACGCCACCCGAAAGGGCTCGACATCGCTCGCCGCCTCGTTGCGATCTCCGACATCGTCGCCGAAGGTTTTTCGCCCGGCGTGCTCGACGGCTGGGGCCTGGGCTACGACGTCTTGCGTTCGATAAAGCCCGACATCATCTACGCGCAGCAGTCGGGCATGGGTAGCGCGGGCACCTACGGCCGATTTCGCGCGGTGGGCCCGGTCGCCGCCGCGCTCGCGGGTACGTCGGAGATGTCGGGGTTACCCTCGCCTGCGATGCCGGCCGGCTGGGGTTACTCGTATCTCGACTGGATCGGTGCCTACAGCTTCGCTACGGCGATGCTCGCCGCGCTCTACCGGCGCGACCGCACAGGACTCGGCCAGCACATCGACGCGTCGCAGTGCGAGACCGGCATCTTCCTCACGGGCGTGTCGCTGCTCGACTGGTCGGTGAACGGCCGAGAGTTCAGCCGCTACGGCAACCGCTCGCCGTACAAGCCGGCGGCGCCCCACGGTGCCTATCGCGTCGACGGTCTCGACCGTTGGCTGGCGATCGCATGCTTCAGCGATGACGAGTTCGCCGCCATCATCAAGCTCGCGCGGCGCCCCGAATGGGCCACCGACGCCCGGTTCGCAACACTCGACGCCCGATTGGCCAATCAGGACGCCCTCGACGCCGCGATCACCAGTTGGACGAGCAGCGAGGACGGTTATGCACTCATGCACGCACTACAGGCAGCAGGCGTCGCCGCGGGGGTTTGCCAGACCGCGCAGGATCGGTGCGACTTCGATCCGCAACTCGCCTCGCTCGAATGGCTCACCGAAGTCGCGGGAACGAAGATCGGCACCTGGCCCGTGGCCGACATCGCGGTGAAGATGAGTGCCACACCGGCGCACGCCGGCGGATCTATCGATCGCGGTGCGCCCTGCTACGGCGAGGACAACGACTATGTGTACGGCGAGCTGTTGGGCATGGACTCGCGAGCGATCGGCGAGCTGCGCGACGAGGGCGTGATCTGAGTTGGTGATCGATGCAAGGTGAAGCCGCGGTCGCAGGCGTCGGTGAGTCGATCTACTACCGCGCCGGTCGGTCCCCGCACGACGCATTTCAACTGGCATGCATCGCGATACGCAACGCGATCGCCGACGCCGGACTGCAGCCGAGCGACATCGATGGAATCGTATCGTTCATGCACAACGGCGCCGACGCCGCGCGTCTGGCGTCCGTCATCGGGTTCGCCAACCTGAGGTTCGCATCGCAAGCGTGGAGCGGCGGCGGCAACTTGGGGGCCCAGGCCCTCCTCCTCGCCGACGCCGCGGTGTGTGCCGGGCACGCGAAGCATGTGGTGGTGTTCCGGGCCCTCGACCAGGGTCGTGCCGGCCGCTTCGGTCAAGCCCGGTCGATCACGCCGGCCGCCGACGAGTTCGCGTACCTGTCGCCGTTCGGTGCGGCAGCCCCGGTCGTACGCAACGCCATCATCGCCAACAAGTTCATGCACAAGTACGGGATCTCGCAAGAGGCGCTGGCCGACATCAGCCTCGCCTGTTACGCGCACGCACAACGCAACCCGCGCGCAGTGATGTACGGGCGGCCACTTACCCGTGACGATTATCACCAGTCACGCTGGATCGCGGAGCCACTCCATCTCTACGACTGCTGCCAAGAAAACGACGGGGCGGCCGCGGTCGTGGTCACGACCAGCGAACGCGCCCGCGACCTACGCCAGCCGCCGGCGTTCATCCTGGGTGGCGCAGTGGGTGTCGAGTCGCGTGCCGGGCTCTGGGCACTCGCCGACAATGCGTATCCGAACGGACGATTTCGCAGTGTCGGCGCGCATCTGTGGAACACCACCGGCGTCCAACCGGCGGACATCGACGTCGCGCAGTTCTACGAGAACTTCACGGGCACCACGCTGATGGCCGTAGCCGATATCGGGTTCTGCGAGCCGGGCGACGTCGAAGGCTTCGTCGGCGATGGGAACCTGCAATGGCCCGACGGTGGCCTGCCGCTCAATACCAGTGGCGGCAATCTCGCCGAGGCCTACATCCACGGCTTTCAGTTGGTCAACGAGGCCGTGCGCCAGGTCCGCGGCCAGTCCACGTGTCAGGTCGCGGACGTGGAGTTGAGCTTGTCGGTTGCCGGGCCCGGAACACCGCCGTCGAGCGCGGTCTTGTTCTCGAAGAACGTGTAGGAGCATTCCATGCCCGAACCATCTCCTCGTTACCTCCCCACGGAGTGGACGCTGCCGGCGATCAACGACCACAACGCGGCGTTCTTCACCAGTGGCGAACTGCGGCTCGAGACCTGTCGCACGTGCGGTGCCGTGCAACATCCGCCGATCGGCGTGTGCATCGAGTGCGGCGGACTGGAACACGCCTATGTCGCCACGGCGCCAACCGGGTGGATCGACGGGTTCACGATCGTGCACCACGCGGTACATCCGTTGCTGGCGCAACGGGTTCCCTACAACGTGGTCGTCGTGGCGCTCGATGACCATCCCGACCTCCGAGTCGTGGGCAACGTCATCGATGCCGACCCCGAGGCGGTGCGCAACGGCGCCCGCGTTCGTTGCACGTGGACCGAACCCCTGCCGTCGCCCGGCGGCGAGGCGAACATTCGACTGCCGCAGTGGATTCTCGAAAGTGAGGACGCATGAAGGACTTCGCCGGCAAGGTGGCGGTGGTGACCGGTGGTGCCAGTGGCATCGGTCGCGCCACCGGGCAGATGCTCGCCGAACTCGGCATGAAGGTGGTGCTCGCAGACATCGAAAGGCCTGCGCTCGCCGACGCCGTCACCGCGATGCGCGAACAGTCACTCGACGTGACGGGCATACCGACCGACCTCACGCAATGGGAGTCGGTCAAGGCAACGGCCGACGAGGCCGTACGCACCTACGGCAAGGTCAACGTGGCGTTCTTGAACGCGGGCGTGGCGTCCGGAGGGCGCGGCAACATGTGGGACGTCGACCTCAACGATTGGGCGTGGGGCATTGCGGTCAACGTGTGGGGTGTGATCCATGGCATCAAGGCCTTCCTACCGATCATGACAGCGCAGGACGAAGAGGGTCATTGCGTGATCACCTCATCGTCGGTGGGCGTCATCGCACCGACACCTTCCGGCGGCGTCTACGCGATGACCAAGGCGGCGGGGCTCAGTCTGGCCGAGGTGCTCTACGGGCAACTCCGGGCCCAGGGCTCGAAGGTATCTGCTTCGGTGTTGGTTCCCCCGGGCACCATCAACACGGGCTTGTTCACCTCAGCGCGCAATCGCCAGGCGGAATACGCGCCACTCGAGCCGCGAGAAGAAGCGCCGACGCTCACCTACGCGCAAATGCTCGAGCGCATGAATGCGAGCGGCAACCCCCGCCGGTCGATCGAACCCACCGAGGTCGCCGAGTATGTCGTCGAGGGCATCCGCGACGACACGTTCTGGATCCTGCCCGGCGATCGCCACCCTGACATCCGTGACAACTTCGACGCGCTGGCCCGCGCCCGCAGTCAGTCCTTGCTCAACCGCGGCGATCCGCTGGAGTACCTGCAAAAGCCGACGTAGTGGTGCGCTGCACTCGCAGCGGCCGCATCAGCCGAAGGTGACCACCGTCTTGCCGATCACGGTGCCGTTGGCGACGGCCTCGACCGCGTCGGGTAGCGCGGAGAACGGGGCCGTGTGGGCAAAGCTCGTGAGTTTGCTCTGCGCGGCCAACGCCAGCAGGGCCTCGTGATCATCCTCGGCCTCTTGTCGCGTGAAGCCACCGGCATAGACACCGACGAGTGAATAGTTGCGCCGCACCGCGTGCACGGTGTCGACCTTCACCCATCGGCCGCTCGCGAAACCGACGGCCAACAGTCGACCAAACGGTGCGATGCAACGCAACGACGCCTCGGCGGGCTCACCACCCACCGGGTCATAGATGACATCGGCGCCGTGATCGCCGGTCGCGGCGCGAACCGCTTCGGGTACCGATTCGACCGAGCGATCGATGACCACGTCGGCGCCCATACGCCGGCAGAACGCCACCTTGTCGGCGCCCGACGCAACTGCGATGACCCGCGCGCCGAGCGCGCGGCCGAGTTGCACCGCAGTGGCACCAGAGCCGCCGGCGGCGCCCAACACCAGCAGCCACTCCCCTTCGCGCAACGCGCCGCGCCGCACGAGGCCGATCCACGCGGTGGAGAAACCGATACGGAACCCTGCCGCGTCGACATCGCTCATGTCGGCCGGCACCCGGAACGCACTCACCGCCCGCACGATGGTCGACTCGGCGAAACCGCCGCGGCCATCGGTGAAGCTCGTGACGGCCATGATCCGTGTGCCGAGTGCGATGTCGACATCGGGCCCGACCGCATCGACCACACCGCACACCTCTTGTCCCGGTACGAACGGCAACGGTGGTGTCAGCGCATACGTCGACTGGCACATGAAGGCATCGGGCATGCCGATCGCCGCCGCACTCACGCGCAGCCGCACCTCGCCGGGGCCGGGAGTCGGCTCATCGATCTCGACGAGCCGCAATGCGTCTCGAGGGGCACCATGTCGTTGAACCTGCCACGCTCGCACGTGGTGACGATAGTCCGTACCGATTCGGCGTTACGTCTCCGGAGGCGTCACAGCGGCATGCTCTGGCCGCCGTCGACCATGAGGCTGTGGCCGGTGATATAGGAGGCATCGTCGCTCGCGAGGAACACCGCAGCGCGACCGATGTCGAGCTCGCAGTCACCGACGCGCCCGAGCGAAGCCGACGCGAGCGCCATGGCAACTTGCGCGGGGTTGGCTTCGGCCCACTCGTCGAACTGGTCGGACTTGGCGAACGGGCAGATCGCGTTGACGTTGATGCCGAACTTGCCCCATTCCTTCGCCGCAATGCGCGTGATGGCGCGGACCGCCTCTTTGACAGGGCCGTACGACGCGTAGCCGGCGGCGGCACCGATGCCCGCGCCTGATCCAAAGTTGATGACCTTGCCCCGCCGCTCGCGCAGCTGCGGAAGGCACGCCTGCATCGCGTTGGTGACGCCGAGGTAGCCGACCCGCCACATCTTTTCGATGCCCGACAAAGGGGTGTCCTCGAACGGCTGCACTTTCACCTTGGCCAATGCGCATGTCACGAGAATGTCGATACCGCCGAAGTGCCCGACGACGGTGGCCACTGCCTCGTCGACCTGTGCGCGGTCCGCGACGTCACAGGCAACGCCGATCGCCTCGGTGCCCCGACTTGCGCACTCGGCCGCCGCGGCGGTCGCCTTCGCACCGTCGATGTCGAGGATCGCGATGCGTGCGCCCTCGGAAGCGAACGCGCACCCGATGCCGCGTCCGATGCCTTGGCCGCCGCCCGTCACGATGGCGACCTTGTTGTTCAGCCTTTCCCCCATCGCCGGAGCATAGGGCCCGAGCGGCACTCGGCAGATCGTCGAGATACGTCAGGACTCGCCGAGACCGGTGAGGAACCCGGGCAGCGTCCCGACCGCGACACCCGGACCGATGCGGCTCAAGCTGCGGCGAGCCACGCGCCATCCGCCCGACTGGCCTCGGTGCCTCGCCACAGCGCGAACCCGAAGTCTGCCTCCGGCACCACCCCCTCGTCCTCCGAGGCAAACACCTCGTCGGCCAACCGCGACCAGCGACCGCTGTCGATGAGATACTGGCTCTCGGCAACGAGGTTGGTGATGGCGATCACGTCGTCGGAGTCGCTCGGCAGGGCCACGTCGGGCATCCTCTCACAGGAGAGAACCGTCACAATCGGTGGCCGCTTCAGAGAAACCAGTCTTGGGTAGTGGAACCGACAGTCCACCAGTGGACTCGCACAGAAAGCAGACACTCATGGAGATCGAGTTGACCGCCGAAGAGTCAGCCGCGTTGCAGCAAGCGCTGCGCGTGTACAGCTCTGACCTTCGCATGGAGATCGTCGGAACCGACAATCCCGGTTTTCGACAGAATCTGCGGGAAGAGCGGACGACGCTCGAGTCGGTGATCGCCAAGCTCGACGCGGCGGCCGAAGCGTCGAGCCATCGCGATGACCAAGGAAGGGTCATCGTACGTATGGTCGGCATATGGACGGTCGGCTGAGCTCGGCTACGTGTTGTCATCGAGCCGCCGAGTCAAGGGGCGGCGGGGCCATCCCAGCGCACGATCACGACGGTGGCGTCGTCGGCAAGTTCACCGGACTGATGCTCCCGAACACCGGCGACGATCTGTCGCAAAACCTTCTCGGGGCGCACCAGGTCCGACGCACAACGGTTGGTCAAGTCGATCAGGCGATCGACACCGAAGAACTCTCCTTCGGGTGTGCGACCCTCTGTGACACCGTCGGTGTAGAGCAGCAGGCAGTCGCCGGGCTCGAGGTTCTCGGTGGCCACGATCGGGTTCGCGCCGGCGATACCCCACGGCGGCGTGGGCTTGCTCGCGAGTTCGGAGACGACCTGCCCGTTGCGAATCAGCAGCGGACGCGGGTGGCCGGCGTTGGTCCACGTGAAGTTGCCGCTGTCGACTTCGATGCGACCGAGCAGGCCGGTGGCGAAAGAATGATCTTTGTAGAGCGACAGAATCGTCGAGCCCAACCCGGCGTGCATCGCCGCGAGGGAACGTCCTTCGCGCCGATCGTGGCGGTAGCAGCCCATCACCAACGACGAGATCACCGCCGATCCGAGCCCATGACCCATGGCGTCGATGATCGCGATGTCGAGGACCGGGCCGTTCACCGCGTAGTCGAAGCAATCACCGCCGACGTCGTACGCGGGCTCGACGAGACCGGCGACCGTGACCATTCCCGCCTTGAGCACCAGTGGGGGCAGCAGATCCCATTGCATGCTGGCGGCAAGACTCATGCGGTGACGGCGCCGGTAGAGATTGTAGAGGTCGGTGGACCGAGCGTGCGCCGCGATCAGATAGCCGGCCAGGATGCCGAGCTCTGCGCACGTTCGCAGCAGCCCGTCGTCGACCGCCGGTAGCGTGAACGCGAGGACGCCGGTGGGGTCCGAGCCTTCGACGATCGGGGCCCACACGCGAACACCGTCGTCGCGGTCAGCCGTCATCACTTGTTGGTCGACGAACGCCCGACCCGCCATCGTCGTGGCTATAGCCTCGGTCGAGGCCAGTTCGGCATGCGCCGACTGGTCAGGCATCGGCTCGAGCAGTGTCTGGCCGAAGTCGACGAGGTAGACGACGAAATCGGTTGCCCCGAAGCTACCCGCCGCGTTGGCCAAGATCTGCGGCGTCGTCGCCGGGTTCGCATCACGCGCCGACCGCAGGGCCAAGGGATAGTCGATCGACACGACCCGACGCTACCGCCGACTTGCTTCATCGGTTGCGCCCGAGTCGAAGGGCACGTCGTCGTCTCGGGGAGGTGCATCTTTGGCCTGCTCACGGCGTCGAGCACTGGCGTTCTGCCCGTCGTGCTCGAATCGCACCACAACGGATTCGAAACCCTTGAAGCGCTGCGCTGCCGCGGCGTCGGTGTACGACCGCTTGTCACCGCGCGTGAGATCGACGTCATCGGTGAACGGGCTCCGCAGTGACCGCGGATACAGATGCTTGGTTCGCACCACGTTGATCTCGACGCACAACACGAGTGCAATCGCCGCGAGAAAGAGCCACGCAATCAGCCCGAGTACCAACGCGAACACGCCGTAGGTGTTGCTGGCGCCTTTGAAGACGTGCCCTACGTAGGCCGTTCCTGTCAACTGCAGCACTTGCCAGGCCAACGCGGCGGCAACCGCGCCCGGGGCAACTTGGCGCGTTTTCAGCCGGAAGCCCGTCGAGACGCGAAAGATGAGCACGAACACGACGGTGTTCACTACCACCGCCGCGAGGGTGGCCATGATCGCGACCAAGCTGCTGATGTCGGCACCGTAGGAATGAGCGCTGCTGCCCAATGCCGAGAGGATCGTCGTAGCCAGTACCGGGATGCCGGCCGTCGCGATGAGGAGCAAGCTGCGAAGTCGTGCCTTGATCGGATTGGGGCGGGAGTTGCGCGGCACCGCCCACGCGACATTCATCGCATTCTGCGTCGCCTGCGCGACACCGAGAGCGCCGTACAGCGCGGCCAGGGCGCCTACCACCACGGCAATCCCGCTTCCTTGCAAGCTTTGCGGATCACGCAATTCGTCGCCGATGATCGGGAATTGGCTGAGCGCCGAGTCGAGTACCGCACCCTGCAGACGAGGGTTACTCTCAAGGATGAACCCGAGGATCGACGAGAGCAGTAGCAACAGTGGGAATAGCGACAGAAACCCGTAGAAGGCGATGAGCGCGGCCAGATACGTGCCCTGATCATCGAAAAACTTGTAGATCACCGCTATCGGGTAGCCCGCCCAAAGGTGCCGGCGTTGATAGCGATCGAGCCGCTCTGTCACTCCCATACCGCGACGCGACCGACTCTACGCGGGGCCGTTGCAATCGTGCATGCACAAACCGTACCCGCGAAGGTCACCCGAAAACTCACGTTCGGCGACGCAGACTCGCGTCGGCGATCGTCGGCGGCGCGTATCCGGCGTCGGCCCAGCTGAAGTTCTTGCCGGGCGGCACGATCTCGTCGATGCCATCGAGCAGGTCGGTGGTCAATGTCACGTCGAGCGCGGTGAGTTGGCTCGTCAGTTGATCCATCGTGCGGGGCCCGATGATCGCCGATGTCACCGCCGGATTGTTCAACACCCACGCGATCGCGAGATCGACGAGTGGCAGGCCGGCCTCGTACGCGAGCTTGCCGAGCGCGTCTGCGGCTTGCAGCTTCGCCTGGTTCTCCGGCTTGTTCAGGTCATAGCGATCGGGACTGCGCTGTGCTCTGCGGCTCGTGAGATCGGCGGCACCGAGTCGCCACGCGCCCGACAACCAACCGCCGGCCAGTGGGCTCCAGGGGATGACACCCATGCCGTACTTCTGGCACGTCGGCAACACCTCGGCCTCGGCACCGCGCACGAGGATCGAATAGGGAGGCTGTTCGCACACGAACCGCTCACGCTGTCGCCGTTCGGCGGTCCACTGCGCCTCGACGATGGCCGGCGCAGGATAGGTCGAGCTGCCGATGTAACGAACCTTGCCCTGTCGTACCAGATCGGTGAGTGCACCAAGTGTCTCGTCGAGGTCGACACGGTGGTCGAATCGATGTGCTTGGTAGAGGTCGATGTGATCGGTGCCCAGCCGGCGCAAGCTGGCTTCGCACTCCTTCATGATCCAGTACCGCGATACGCCGCTCTGGTTGGGTCCCGTGCCCATCGGTGCATAGAACTTGGTCGCCAGCACGACTTCGTCGCGGCGACCGGCGATGGCCTTGCCGACGATCTCCTCGGACTCCCCCGCCGAATACACGTCGGCGGTGTCGATGAAGTTGATCCCGGCATCCAGAGCGGCGTGAATGATCGAGATCGAAGCGTCGTGATCGGGGTTGCCCCATGCTCCGAGCATCATCGCCCCGAGGCAGAGCGGGCTCACCTGCAAACCTGTACGTCCCAGACTCCGATAGTGCACTTCGAACCCCGCATCGCTCGTTGACTCGGCAACGTTACTGCCGCATCCGTGGCGGTAGGGTCCGATCACCGAGCGGCCGCCTTTGCGGGAAGGACATCACGTGCCGAAGCGCTTTCGTCGACGGTTCGAAGCAGTCGATCATCGCGAAATCATCGCGACCTATCCGCCTCCGCCCGAGTACTTCGAGACGCACTACTTCATGGAGCCCGAACGCATCGAACGGCTTCAACTCACCCGCTTGCAGGAAGAATGTCGCCGCGCCTACGACGACGTGCCCTTCTATCGACGCCACTGGGACAGCGCGGGTTTCGAGCCATCGCAGATCCGCACGCTGAGCGACCTCGACCGTGCGCCCATCTACGACATCGATCACATTCGCGCGAGCATCGCTGCCCATCCTCCCTATGGCGACTATCAGGGCGTCAGCGTGCAGGACGCGAAACACGCGCCCTTGCGCCTCTTCTGGAGTGGCGGTACCACCGGCCGGGCGCGGCCCACTCTCTACACAGAGTGGGATCGCCAGGTCGCGTCGGTCACCGTGGCCCGCGCACTGTATCTCCACGGCATTCGGCCGGGCGATGTCGTGCTCAACGCGTGGGCCTTCAGCACCCACACCGGTGCGTTCGCATTCGACGAAGGCATGCACAACTGGCTCAACTGCGTCGCGATAACGACCGGCACGGGCAATGTCACGCCGTCGAGGATGCAGATCGAATTGGCTCGCGAATACGAAGCGGCCACGATCCTGACGACGCCCGACTATCTCTTGCACCTCGCCGCGACGGCAGTCGAGATGGGGTTGGATCCGAAGCGCGACTTCTCCATCCGCACGTTGCCGACACCGGGGCAGAACCCCAAAGTGGCAGAGGTGTGGGGCGTGCCCACCTGGGACAGCTACGGCACCCACGAAGTGCAGTACGTGTCGATGGAGTGCCCCGCGCGCGGCGGTCTTCACATAAACGAAGATGCGTTCATCGTGCAGATCGTCGACCCGGAGACCAAGGAGTTGGTACCCGACGGCCAGCGAGGCAACATCGTCTATACCTGTCTCTACAAGACCGGCAGCCCTCAGGTGCGCTTCGACACGCAGGATCTGTCGGCACTCTACCCACGTGCCCAATGCGCGTGCGGTAGTTGGTTACGCAAGATGGACTACTACCGCGGTCGCAGCGACACCATGGTCAAACTCCGCGGTCTCAACATCTGGCCCGAAGACGTCGGTCGTGTGGTGTGCGAGGACCTGCGCGTGCAACCGGATTGGTTCGTCGTCGTCGAACGGCGGGCCAATCGCGACGAGATGATCGTGCTGGTCGAGACCAAGGCGCCGGTGAGCGACCACGAGGCTCTGCGCGAGCAACTCGAGGATCGCTTGCGGTCACAGCTCGAGATAAAGATACTCGTCGAGCTCGTCGCTCCGGGCGCCACCGACGAAGCGACCGGGAAGGGCGTTGTCGGCAAGCTGCGTCGCGTCCGCGACGATCGACCGAGATAGTGGCCGCTCAGGATCCCCAGTGGTAGATTCTCGGCGGTCGTTTTATCCCTTTGCTGAAGGGGTAGGAGAGGCACAACCGACAAACTGCGAGGAGCCCACGATGGGACGGCGCCATGACGAATCCGCGGAACTCGAGCACGCTGCAAAAACGGACGATGACCCGCTCGAGGAGAACATCGACGATCCGAGCGTCACGCCCGATGACGATCTGATCTCCAACCCCGCCCCGCCCACGTCGGCCGAATATATCGATTTCGAGATCGCGCGCATACGGCCACTCGGATTGTGACGATCACTCGACACCCGGATGCTCACGTATCCGGCGCAGGCCGACGTTCGCGCTGGTGGTCAACAGCCGCGGCGGCCTAGAAATCGCTACACCGAGCGCAAAGGCGATGGGCAGCGACAGCACCGCCGCCATCGTGAAGGACCCAGTGGCCAGGAGCGCGAGCACTAGCCCGAGGCAGTTGACGGCAACGACGGCCGGGAGACAACGGTTCGCGATGGCACGGCCGATCGCTTTCGAACGTCGGCGCAGGCCGACGACGCTACGCTCGAAGCGGCTGAGCGGTAGACCCAGCCGAACATCCAAGAGCGGGTCCTCGGCAACCGCCGCATCTTCGATGCGACGCAGCGCTCGCGCCTCACGGGCGCTCAGCCGCACATCGCTGGGTATCGATCGACGAACGTCCACGCTCACCACCTCGGCCGGACCGATGCAGGACCGTCGCCCGTACCGGCTGTCGGTGGTGCTACCCCTCCGAGCGGCGGTCAAACGTGGCGTTTGCCGTGCCCCGGCGCGGAGGTAGCGGACAGCGATGGCGCATCGACAATCGAAGGAGCAGGCGGCGCCGGACATCGATCGGTTGGCGAACTATCGCAAAAAGCGCGACTTCGTCTCGACGCCCGAGCCCGATGGTTCGTCCGGCGCGCATCTCGCCACGGGTAACTGCTTCGTCGTGCAGCGGCACCGAGCGAGCAGCCTGCACTACGACCTGCGTCTCGAGGCCGACGGCGTGTTGTTGAGTTGGGCCGTTCCGAAGGGACCGACCTTGGATCCCGACGTGAAGCGTTTGGCGGTGCACGTCGAAGATCATCCGCTCGACTACTTCGACTTCGAAGGCGTGATTCCGCACGGCGACTACGGCGGCGGGGATGTGATCGTCTGGGACTGGGGAACCTGGCGGCTCGCTCAGGGAGACGACCCGCTGGCGGCGGTCGCGGCGGGCAACCTCCACTTCGACATCTCGGGCCAGAAGCTGGCGGGCCGCTTCGTTCTCGTACGGCGGGGCAAAGCCGGCGACCGTGAGCAATGGTTGCTCATGCACAAACACGACGACGCGGCCGTGAGCGGATGGAACCCCGAGGACTATCCACTGTCGGTCAAATCGGCGCGCACCAACGACGAAGTGCGCGCTGCTCCCGCGGCGACGTGGTCGAGTACGAAGCGGTGGAACGGACCGAGCGCCGACGAGCTCGCTTCGTTCGACGCGATGGGCAAGAGTGGCCAATGGAGCATCGGCGGCCACACACTCCGAGTGACCAACCTCGACAAGGTCCTCTTTCCTGCCCGCGACGGCCATCGCGCGTACAGCAAGCGCGACCTGATCCGTCACTACGCCTGCGCGGCACCGGTCATCTTGCCCTACGTCGCCGAGCGACCGATGAACCTTCACCGGTATCCCGACGGCATCGACCACAAGGGCTTCTGGCACAAGGCCGTGCCCGCGCACGCGCCTGACTGGGTGCGGCGATGGCGCAACGAAGAAGCCGACGAGGGCGAGACCGAAAATTACGCGGTGCTCGATTCGGCGGCCGCGTTGGCGTGGGCCGCCAACTTCGGGGCGATCGAGTTGCATCCGTGGACGTCGACGGCACGCGAACCCCACCAGCCGACGTGGGCGATGATCGACATAGACCCCGGCGACAAGAGCGACTTCGACGACGTCGTCATCTTGGCGCGGTTGCATCGAACCGCTCTCGAGCACCTCGGCATCGTCGGCGGGGCGAAAGTGACAGGCAGGCGAGGCATCCAGATCCTGATCCCGGTCGCGGCTGGCTATACGTTCGACGACACGCGTGCCTGGGTCGAGAAGCTGTCGCATCTCATCGGTGATGCGGTGCCCGACATGATCAGCTGGGAATGGGAAGTCGCCAAGCGCAAGGGTCTCATCCGCCTCGACTACACACAGAACGCAATCAACAAGACGCTTGTCGCTCCGTTCAGCGCGCGGCCGGCACCCGGGGCACCCGTGTCAGTGCCGATCAACTGGGACGAACTCGACGATCACGACCTTCGGCCCGACCGCTGGACGATCGCCAACATCGGTGAGCGGCTGCGAGATGTCGGTGACCCGCTCGCGCCCTTGATCGGCCGGCAGCAAAGGCTGCCCGCCCTCTGACATCACCGGTACCGCAGGAGAAGCTCCGCGAGACGGTCGGGTTGGGTGATCATCGAGTTGCGGCCGGCGTCGATCTCGAGCACCTCCGGCGTGCGCAGCTTCGCCAGCATCCTGCGTTGCAGGTCGGGCGAGAAGGACTGGTCGAGCGTCTGCACGATGTACGTCACCGGCACGTCGGCGGGCAGCCGGCTGACATGCACCGGTGCTCGTGGCGGCTGGTACGGCCGATCTTCCGGAGGCGTCAAATGGGCAAAGAACCAGTCGGCGGTGGCGTCGTCCATATCGGCGCCATAGACCTCGCGCTCGGGCGTCGCGGCGATTTGCTCCCATTGGCTCGGCTCGTTGTCGAAGCGAGTACCGAGCGTCTGGTCGGCGCTTTCACCTTCGCGTGGCACCATGCCTGCGAGCAACACGATATGGGTCAGCCGATCCGCGAGCAACGGAGCGGCTTCGATCACCGCGATTGCCCCCATTGCGTGACCCACCAACACCACGTCGGTCAGATTGTGCGCAACGATCGCGTCGACGATCGTGTTGGCCGAATCGATCAAATCGACGTGGCGATGATCGGCGAGGTGGTTGGCGCCGTGACCGGGCAAGTCGACGGCGACCACGCTTTCGACGCCGGGGAACGCGCGAAGTCGAGGCACGAGTCGGTTCCAACACCAGGCACCCTGCGCGCCTCCGTGGACCAAGACGTAGCTCGTCACTGACGCGTCAACGTCCCGAAAGGCAACGCATCGTGCACGGCGCCACGCTACCTCGCTGGCTAAGTTGCGGCCCGTGACCCATCCGACATCCACCGGTGGCAAGACGCTCAACACAGAGTTCGCGGCTGTTCGCAACACGCAATCCTCTGCCGTTCGAGACCTCGGTGCCGGGCGTGTTCGCAATTGGCGCCGTAGAGTCACATCGCCGTAAGTCGCAGACAATCAGACATCAGGAGGATTCGTGGGAGACCGCTTCTCGTACGCGACGTCGCACATCGGGCTCTGCGTACGCGATCTCGAGAGGTCGCGGCGCTTCTATGTCGACGGGCTGGGCTTCGAGGAGTTCGCCCGATTCGAGATCACGCGGCCGATCGCGGAGGTCGACCCTCCGTGCGACTTCACGTCGTTCTTCATACAAAAGGACGGCTTGCGTGTCGAACTGCTCGACTACCGGTCGCCCGGCGTGATCGGCACCCCCTCGACACGGCGCAACCAACTCGGCTTGACGCATCTCTCGTTCGTCGTCGACGACGTCGACGCCGCTGCGCTCGAACTCGAGGCGTTCGGGGGCACGATCATCGAGGGGACGCGGTCGGGGCAGGACGACCCGGATACCGTGCAGATCATCTTCCTCGCCGATCCTGACGGTACGCGTGTCGAGTTGATGCGCCTCGCCAAGGGCCAGGCGTGGTGATCTGAGGATCAATGGCAAGAGTCGATCTGCGCAACGACGCCAACGTCAGCGGCGATTGGTTCGTCGATACACGATGTATCGACTGCGGCACGTGTCGCGAGATCATGCCGGCCTTGTTCGAGGCGCACGCCGACGCATCAGTGGTGCACCGTCAGCCGTGCGACGACGACGAAGAACTCGATGCGTGGCTTGCCGCGCAGGCATGCCCCACCTCGTCGATCGGCACGATCTCTCGGCGGCGACGCCCCGGACGGTTGTATCCGAGAGAGATCGAGCCCGACTCGGGCGTCCTCGATCTCGGGTACTGCTCAGAGGACAGCTTCGGCGCGTCGGCGTGGCTCGTCGTGCGACCCGATGGCAATGTGATGGTCGATTCGCCTCGCTTCACCGAGGCGCTCGTGGGTCCAATCGCGGCGCTGGGCGGTGTGCGCCATATCGCGTTGACCCATCGTGACGATGTGGCCGACGCTCGCCGGTGGGCCGACCGCTTCGGCGCGACGACATGGATCCATTCCGGCGATCGTTCGGCCGCGCCGTGGGCCACCGGCGTGTTGACGACCGAGCGAGAGTTACAACACGGGTTCGTGGCGATCCCGGTCCCCGGGCACACGAAGGGTTCCGTAGTGTTCCTGCTCGACGACCGTTGGCTGTTCACCGGCGACTCGCTCGCGTGGAGCCACGAGCACGATGACCTCATCGCGTTTCGCAGCGCGTGCTGGTTCTCGTGGAGAGAGCAAGCCGACTCGCTCGCTTCTCTTGCCGCGCACCACCGGTTCAGCGCGGTGCTGCCGGGTCACGGCGCCCGTCATCTCGGCAATGCCGACGATCTTCACGAGCGGCTCGTGCAACTCGTCGCCCGCATGCGCCGCTGACCGTCCATCGCGAACACGAGGACACACAATGGACCAGAGCAGCTTCGATGTATTCGACTGCCATCAACACATGGGCAGCACGGGCGACGCCCACGGCATCGTGGTTCCCGGCTCGGTGCGGGGCGCAACGATCGTCGAGGACGAAGTCGCGACGAGGCTTCGGTTCATGGAAGAAGGAGGCATCCGCCAAGCGATCGCCATACCCGGTCACAACTACAACCGTGCCGATGGCATCGCGGCGACCCGCCGCGAGAACGACGCGATCGCCGCGTATCGCGATCATCTGCCGGAGCGCTTTCCGATAGCGGCCGGCGTGGTCGAGCCCCTCGACGAAGCGGCCGGTCTGGCCGAAATCGACCGTATGTCGACCGAGCTCGGGCTGAGGGCAATCAGCTTCCACACCGAGTTCCAAGGCGTCACCATCGACAGCCCCTGGACGATGCGATACCTCGAACGAATGGGCGAACTCGCAATGGTGCCGCTCATCCACGCGTCCAACGTGGTACTTCACGAGGCGATCTGGCGGTTGGGAAAGGTCGCTCGTGCCTTTCCTGATCTCACGATCATCGCGATGGAGCCGTTCTTCACCTACGACGGGATGCAGGAGTGCTTCTTCATCGCCGATGTGGCGCCGAATGTCGTATTCGAGACCGCGTCGTGTTTCGACACCGATCTGATGCTCGATCTGGCCCGGCAGTTCGGACCCGAGCGCCTCGTCTACGGAAGCCAGTACTACTCACAGATTCATCGCCCCGGTGAGGAGCGTGCCCACGAGCGCCGATGTGCCGCGATCCGTGAGGACATCATCGCGGCGCGCACGCTGTCGGACAGCGACAAGGCACTCGTGCTGGGCGGCAATGCCCGCACGATCCTCGGACTCGGGCGACGGCCCAATTGAGCGGCCACGCTCGTCCAAGCGCGCTGGCCTTCGCGCTCCTCGCGGTTGCCGCGTGCTCCGGTTCGGATTCGACGTCGGTGGGCACGACAAACACCACGGGCGCGCCGGCGACGGTTCCGACCACGGTCACAGTGCCCGCGACCTCCGTACCGTCACCGACCTCGACCTCGGCCGCTCCACGATCGGCTGATGCACTCGCCGGTGCCCGTGTGCTGTGTAGTTACGCCGAAGCGAACGCTCCCGAGGATCTGCTGACGCGGCTGCGCCAGGGCAAGGCTGCCGGGGTCCTCTGGTACGGGCAGAACCTCCCCGACATCGCGACCGCCGCCACCAACGCCGCGGCCATACAAGAGGCCGCCGCCATCGCGCCCGATCCGGCCCCGGCGATCGTCGCCACCGACCAAGAGGGCGGCATGGTCCGGCGCATCCCCGGCCCTCCCGTGGCGTCGGCGCAAACCCTCGGGACCCAGGGCGTGGCCGCCATCCACGACCAGGCAGCAGGGGCGGCCGACGCACTGCGGCAATGGGGAATCAACGTCGACCTCGCGCCGGTCGCCGACATCGGCCGCAGCGGTTCGTTTCTGGCCGCCCAACAACGCTCCTTCGGCACCGACCCGACTGCGGTCGCCGCGGACGTCGTCGCGTTCGTCCGCGGCCTCCACGACGGCCGAGTGGCGGCGACGCTCAAACACTTTCCCGGTCTCGGCGCGGCGACCATCAACACCGACGTCGCGGCGAGCATCGTGGATGTGCCGGCCGATGTCCTGCGCTCGACCGACCTTCCTCCGTTCGCGGCGGGCATCGGCGCCGGCGCGGATCTCGTCATGATGTCGAGCGCCCAGTACCCCTCTCTCGACTCGGTACCCGCGGTCGTCTCACGCCCGATCGTCCGCGATCTGCTCCGCAACCAACTCCGCTTCGATGGTGTCATCGTGTCCGACGCGTTCGACACCGATGCGGTCGCTGCGCTCGGGCCGATCGGCAACGTCGCCATCACGTCCGCCAACGCCGGCGTCGACCTCTTCATCTCTCGGCAGGCCGCGCCGTGCACGCAGATCCAAGAGGCGTTGGCGGCGGCGATCACCGACGGGCGCATCCCCCGCGCCGACGCCGAAGCCGCCTATGCCCGCGTCATGCGATTGCGGCGAGGCCTATCGACCGGATGAGGGCTTGCGCGCGTGCACTCACGAGCCGGCATCGACACCGAGATGCACGCCGGGAAGCCCACCACCGAGTGGGTCGATGCGCAGCCGCGAGAGCAGCAAGGTGGCGATGCGCCACTCACCGTCCTCGCGCACGTACTGCTCCGTGTAGTGGCCATAGCCCTGAAGCCCGACGCGAGCACCGCTCGCACCTTGTGGGAACTCGACGTAGTCGAACATCGCCCACGTCCCTTTGGCGGTGTCGGCGCCCGTGATCTCGATCTCTGGCATGTGTCCGTGGTGCACCGTGCGCACCCCTTCGAGGACCCCACTCACCGATGCCACCACGGCGGTGCGGCCGCGTTCGTCGACGCCGCCCTCGGGCACCACGAGATGGGCATCCTCGGCGAAGACCATCGCCCACTCGTCCCACCTCTTTTGGTCCATGAGCCGGAAGTAGCGCGCCTTCAATTGCTTGATGGCCTCGATGTCGGCCAGCATCCGCAACAACTCCGCGTCATTCATGGCGCTCCCCCGTCAGTGCCCGGCGTCCCGTCCGACAAACTACCCGGTCTGCGCCGACATCGAGGGGCCGAGCACGCCGGCACACGCGAAGTACGCGACAATCCAGCCGTGGTGTCGATCAGGGCAACCGGGGAAGGGTTCGGGGCGTACGTCGAAGGCGTCGACCTGTGCGTCGTGCCCGACGATGCGACCCATGCCGCGCTGCAGGCCGCGCTCGACGAGCACCTGTTGCTCATCTTTCGCAATGGGCCGGCGATGCCGACCGATGCGCAGCTCGTCGCCTTCTGTTCCGCCTTCGGGCCGCTGCGGCCGAGCCTCGCCGACAAGTCACGCATGACGGATCATCCCGCCATCAACCTGGTCGGCAATCGGCACCTCGGTGCGGTGCAGGGCAGTGGCGGGTCGGGCGCTCTTCATTACCACAGCGACCTCCACCAGGAGCCGCCGCTCATCGAGTTCATCTACCTCGACGCGTTGTGCGTCCCGGATGAAGGCGGGGCCACCCTGTGGGTCGATCTCCGCGCCGCCTACGACGCATTGAGCCAAGAGCGCAAGGACCTCATCGACGGGCTCTCGGTGCGTTACGCCCTACGCAAGGACCTCGACCTCGATACGTACTTCAAGGCGTCGGCAACCGCTCTCGCAAGCCGTAAGCAGAGTACCGAGGTTGCCCTCGTCCAGCCCAACGGACGCACGGGACGCAAGAGCGTTTGGCCCAACGCGGGGCCACAGTCGAACCACACCGCGCAAGTTGTCGGCATGGAACCCGAACAGAGCAACGCGCTGCTCACCGAACTCTTCGACTACTGCACGCAAGATCGCTTCCGTTTCCGCCACCAATGGCAGCAGGGCGACGCGTGCTTGTGGCACAACCTTCAGCTGTTACACGGCCGAGAAGCGTTTTCCGAGGACCAACCGCGCATGATGCGTCACATCAATATCCTCGGCATCACCGATCCCCACCAAATGGAGTTGCCACGATGAAAGCAGCGAGGCTCGAAGACGGCACCTTGCACATCCGCGACGTGGATGTGCCCGAACCGGCGACCGACCAGGCGTTGGTGCGCATCAGCGCGTCGGGTGTGTGCCACTCCGATCTGCACATCGTACGCGGCGACTGGCAGGGCGTACCTCGTACCGGCGTCGTCGGGCACGAGGCCATAGGCGTCGTGCACGCGCTCGGCCCCGGTGCCGATCGATTCGTGGATGTCGGCGACCGCGTCATCCTCGGCCTCGGCGGCACCGGTGGTGGCTACTGGTGCGGGGCATGCGAATACTGCCTCAAAGGCGAGCCGCGCCATTGCGCGCAATCCAAAGGCGTCATGGGCACCTTCTCCGAGTACTTCAGCGTGTACGCGCGGGGGCTCGTGAAGCTGCCCGACAGCGTCGGCGACGGCGAAGCACCGCTCGCGTGTGGCGGTCTCACCGCGTACGGCGCAGTGAAGAAGCTGCTCAAGCACCAGGTGCTGCCCGGACGCCCGATCGCGGTCATCGGCGCTGCCGGAGGTCTCGGTCACTATGCCGTACAGATCGCCACCGCGTTCGGCTACAAGGTCGTCGGCGTCGACATCGGCGAAGATCGGCTCGAGTTCGTACGATCGATGGGCGCCCATCTCGCGGTCGGTGCCGACGAAGCCATCGAAGTGGTGCAGCGCGAGTTCGGCGGCGTCGATGCCAGCCTCGTGTTCTCGGCAAAGATGGCGGGCTTCGGCCTCGGCATGAAACTCCTACGGCGCAAAGGGTTGTTCGTGGCGGTCGGTCTGCCCGCGACCAGCGAAGGCAACATCGAGCTCAACCCGTTTGAGTTCTTCATGAAGGACCCGACGATCATCTACTCCGCGGTCGGCACGGTGCAGGACATGCGCGAACTCGTAGACCTGGCCGCTGCCGGACGCGTCAAGAGCCACGTGTCGCGCACCGGCGCGCTATCCGACCTCGATGCGATCTTCGACGAGTTACAGGCCGGCAAATACCTCGGCCGCGCGGTGATCAACGACCTGACGCGCTGAGCACGCGTCCAAGCGACGTCAGCCGGCGCGCTCGCCGCCGTCGACGAGCAACGTCGTACCGGTGACGAACGCGGCGAGATCAGACAGAAAGAACAGCGCGACGCGTGCGACGTCGTCGGGCACCGCCATTCGCCCCGCCGGCAATGCGGCACCCCACGCCGCGCGCTGTGGCGGGTCGCTGACGAACGGACTCGACGCGGTGCTCTCGGTCGCCACGAGACCGGGACCGATCACATTGACGCGAATGTTGCGAGGCCCGAAGTCGATCGCCAAGGTCTGTGCGAGACCGACCATACCGAACTTCGCCGCGGTGTAATGCGCCAACCTTGGCCGGCCGCGAACCGATTCGATCGAACCGTTCATTACGATCGACCCGCCAATCGATGGATCAACCGCGTGGGCGAACGCGCGCGAGCAATAGAAGGCAGAGCTAAGTCCGGTGTCGATGATGAGCCGCCACACTTCGTCCGACATCTCGGCGGCGGAAGCAGCGGGCGAGAACAAACCGACGTTGTTCACGAGGCCGTACACGTTGGGCAAGACTCGATGTGCCTCGGCCATCATCTGCTCGACATGGTCACTGTCGGCCATGTCACCCACGAACGATTCGACTGCCAGCGCCGACGCCGCTCGCTCGGCCCGGTCCTCGTCGCGGTCGACGATCAACACCGAGGCACCCGCCTCGACCGCGCGCTGCGCGATGGCCAAGCCGAGTCCTCGTGCGCCCCCGGTGACGACGACACCGCGTCCCGCCAGCGACACCAAACGTGCGAGCGGCTCTGCCGATGGATCGGAGAAGGTCATCGGGTGACCGTAGCGCGGCCCGTCACGGACGACCCGTTACAGCATTTCGTGGCCGCGCACGGCGACAACGGCAGCGGATGCCGTAGCGTGGCGCAGGTCGCCGGCGCGGGTCGGGCGCGACGAGACGGAGGAACGCAGTATGGGACGCAAATACAAGATCGTTTCCGGTGATGGGCACGTCGAGACGCCGCCGGACGGGTGGTTGAAGTACGTCCCCGAGCAGAACCGCGACCGTGCTCCTCGCCTGATTCGTCTCCCCGGTGGCGCCGATGGGTGGCTCGTCGAGGGCCAGCCGATGTTGCACAACGGTCAGAACATCAAGGGCCGTGGGCCCGTCAAGTTCGCCAACGCCAGCTACTTCAACGAGGACGGCTCGCGGCGCGAGGGCGCCGGCGACGCGGTCCAGCGCTTGCACGAACAAGACATCGACGGCATCGATGCCGAGGTTCTGTTCGCGCCCGTGTTCGTCGCGCGATTCATCGAGTCGATCTCGGACAAGTCCGTCTACCTGTCGATCGTGCAGGCATACAACACCTGGCTCGCCACCGACTACACCTCAATCGCTCCCGACCGCCTCATTGCCAACGCACTCATGCCCATCTCCGGCATCGACGACGCGCTCGCCGAACTCAAGCGGGCCAAAGAGTTGGGCTTCCGCACCATCCAACTGCTGCAATTTCCCAACGGTTCAGGGGCGCCCAAGCCCGAAGACGACAAGTTCTGGGCCCTATCGCTCGAGTTGGGCATGGCGCTGTCGCCCCACTTCAGCTTCGGCGGCGCGGTCTGGCGAGGCGATCCCCGCGCCGACACTTCACAGTGGTCGGTCGAAGCGGCAATGTCGCAACACACGCCGATGGCTCCCGCGGCAACGCTGGCGCAGTTGATCGTCCATGGCGTGTTCGACCGCTTCCCACAGCTCCAGTTCTATTTCGCCGAACTCAACTGCGCGTACATCCCGGGCATGCTCTATTACATGGACCGCAACTACCACGAGTTCAACGACTGGTTCAACCATCCGCTCGAGCAAGAGCCGTCGGAGTACATCTTGCAGCACACGCTCTTCGGCATGGTGCGCGACGCACCGGTGTTGAAGATGGGCCACCTCGTGCCGCTCGAACGTTTCGTGTGGGGCAGCGACTTCCCGCACTCGGTGGGCACCTTTCCCACGTCGAGCCAGCAGGTCAAGGACATGTTCGACGGCATCGACGATGACCTCAAACGGAAGATCCTCGTCGGGAACATCTGCGCCCATCTCGGCCTCGATGCCGACGCCGACATCACCGAGACCCCTCACTCCTAGCGCATCAGCGCAGCGCCGTGAAGGGCAGCTAAGCCCGATCCGCTCAGCGGTCTTCGGTGCCTGCCATGAGGTAGTCCGTCGTGCCAGTGACTTCGAAGAGGCGGAGGACGATCGCGCTCGCGGCCCCGACGCGCATCCGGGGATTGCGTTGCCGCGCCGTGATCAGCACGTGCAGCGCAGACGAGTCGAGGAAGGTCACCCCGCTGAGGTCCAACTCGATGGGCGCACCGTCGAACGTATCGAGCCAGGCCGCGAGCTCGGGGGAATTGGACAGATCGCACTCACCGCGAATGCTGGGGCGACCCTCGATGACCGCGAGTTCGACGATCTGTTCGCTCATCCCCGGCTCTCCCGACCCGCCACCGGCAACGCAGTTGCCTCGGGCGTGTCGTCGTGAGTGGCGCCGTCCTCGGAGGCGATCTGCTCTTTCAGGTCCGCTACTTGGAACTCCAACTCGAGGATGCGACGAATCCCGGCCAGCGACATGCCTTCGCCCGCCATCTGCCACACCCGCTGCACCTGCACGATCTCGGCCCGGCTGTAGCGCCGTTGTCCACCCTCGGACCGCGCCGGCTGCACGACTCTTTCGAGATCCAACCGGCGCAGGAACGCGGGCTGCACCGCGAGCATCTCGGCAACCTGCCCGACGGCGTACAGCGGGGCGTTCTCGTCGTCGATCGGTAGCTGCACACCCCTCCTCTTCGGGCGATATCCGACATTCGATTCGTCGGTTTTTTATAACTCGATCATTCGAAAACTGTCAACTCGAAATAGAGGTTCATACCCAATCGGTGGACAAGGCTTCGTGCCGCACTGCTGCCCGAACGGAGTTCGACGTG
Organism: Acidimicrobiales bacterium; assembly: GCA_035525225.1. GTDB lineage: Bacteria > Actinomycetota > Acidimicrobiia > Acidimicrobiales > WLNW01 > DATLFA01. The sequence continues at coordinate 157,862 of DATLFA010000010.1, read as the reverse complement.
AAAGACTCGAGCGACCGAACGAGGGGTGGGGCATGGCAGTACCCGACGTGAGCGGACACTCATTGCCCGAGTTGTGGAGCCTCGCCGGTCGGCGCGCGGTGATCACGGGGGGTGCGAAGGGCATCGGGCGGGCGATCGCCGAACGTTTTGCCGAAGCAGGCGCCTCGATCGTGCTGGGCGACCTCGACGCAGACGCCGCGCAGGAAGCCGCATCTGCGATAGCGACGCTCTATGGCGTCGCCGCCCACGCGGTTGCCGTGGAGATGGCGGACAGCGCGTCGGTCGCCGCCCTCGCCGACGCGTCCATCGGCGTCCTCGGAGGCATCGACATCTGGGTGAACAACGCCGGCATCTATCCGAGTACGCCATTCCTCGAGATCGACCACGCCGAGTGGGACCGCGTGATCGCGGTCAATGTGCGCGGCTATTTCGTGGGCGCGCAGCATGCGGCGCGCCACATGGTCACCGCCGGTAAAGGCGGCGTCATCATCAACATCTCGTCGACCGGGGCGGTGAAGGCCGCGCCCGGCGTCGCGCACTACATCACGTCGAAGCACGGGGTGGTCGGCATCACCAAGGCACTGTCGGTCGAGCTCGCGCCGCACGACATCCGGGTGTTGTCCATCGCTCCGTCGATGACACAGACCGAGGGTCGCGTCGCGTTTCTCGACCGCTACACCACACCCGAGATACGCGAGCTCATCCGCGAAATGGAAGGGCGCGTGCCGCTGGGACGTATCGGTGTCCCCGACGACGTCGCACGTGCGGCCCTATTCGCCGCGAGCGACATGTCGATCTTGATGTCGGGCTCGATTCTGTTCGTCGACTCCGGCGAATCCGCGCTCTGAGCCAGCATTCTGCCGAGCCTCAGCCGCCGCCGCCGTCGAGCACCACCATCTTGCCGGTCATGTACGACGACGCGTCGCTGGCGAGGTAGAGCGCAGTGCCGACGATCTCGTCGGCATGGGCGACCCGGCCGACACTCAGACGACTGCCTACCGCTAGCAGATCCTCGTCGGTCGGATACGCGCGACGAAGGCTGTCGGTATCGAACGTGCCGCAGATGATGCCGTTCACCCGAATGCCTCGGGGGCCGAACTCTTGCGAGGCAGCCGCGGTGAGCGCGTTGAGTCCCGCCTTCGCGACCGCGTACACGACGGTGAAGGGCGAAGGATGAGTGGAAGCCTTCGAACTGATGTTGATGATCGCGCCGCCCGCAGGCATGTGTTCCGCGGCCAAGGCACTCAAGCGCAACGGCCCTTTCAGGTTGACGTCGATTGTCTTGTCGAAGAGCTCGCTCGTGACGTCCTTCAACGAAGGCGGCACCGGGGCGATGCCGGCGTTGTTCACCAGCACGTCGATGCGCCCGAACTCCGCAACCGTCGCCGCGACGAGCGCCTCGCACTGTGCCCAATCGCCGACATGGCACGACACCGCCAGCGCGCGCCGGCCCATCGCGCGAATCTCGTCGGCGACCTGTTGGCACGGCTCGAGCTTACGGCTGGCGACGACGACATCGGCACCGACCGACGCGAAACCGAGCGCCATCGCGCGCCCGAGCCCCTTGCTGCCTCCGGTCACGACGACGATCTTGTCGTCGGCTCGTAGGGTCGGAATCGTCATTGGTCTAGCCCTTCGTCGCGCTCTCGACGAGCGCCGACGCGCTCGCCAGCAAGAGGTCGGCCTGACGGCCGAAATACTCGTGCACCGGTTTGTTCGACTGACCGCGTAGGAACTTCGCGTAGCTGCCTTCGAGCACGATCGCGAGCTTCCACCGGGCAAACACGTCGTACCACGCGATATCACGGGCGTCGCGTGCGGCGCGCTGCTCGTAGCGTTCGATCAACGCAGCCTTGTCCGGAAGGTGTTCACGCGCGAACACAGGCTCCTTCGAGAGGCCCAAGGGCATCGTGCCGCCCAAGGGATGAAAGATCAACGCCCACGCCAGGTCGATCAGCGGGTCGCCGATCGAAGCCATCTCCCAGTCGACGATGGCGAGCAGGCGCGGTGGCGCGTCGAGTGCGAACAACACGTTGTCCAGCTTGTAATCGCCATGACACAGCGCCAGTGGTTTGTCCACCGGGCGGTTGGCCGCGAGCCAGCCCGTGAGCTCGTCGGCGACGCTCAGTTCGCGCCCTCCGTAGGAGTGAAGCTGCGTTTGCCAGCGCTCGATCTGCCGCTCGAGGTATCGGTCGGGTCGAGCCAGGTCGCCGAGCCCGCACGCGCTCCAGTCGACCGCGTGCACGTCGACGATGGCATCGATGAGCTGTTCGAGGGCCGCGCCATGTGTTTCGGGGACCTCCGCCCACGAAGCCGGCAACCCCGAACGTATGGGAACGCCCGCGACGTGTTCCATCAGATAGAACGGCCCACCGAATACGTCGGGGTCCGAGCAGGCAACGATGGGACGGGCGATCGCAACCCGCTCGTTCTTGATGGCGTCGAGAATGCGAAACTCGCGCAACACGTCATGCGCTGTCGAGGAACTGGCATGAAGGGGCGCCCTGCGCAGTACCCAGTTCGCGGCACCGCGTCGCACTGCGAAGATCTCGCAGGATCCGCCGCCGAGCATCGGCTCGACCTCGACCGGCTGCTGGTTGCCGAACTGCGCGTCCAAGAATGCCGCGAGCGAAGAGGCCTCGTCGTTCATCGCACAACCGCTATTCGATGCCCGCGGCGGCGCGTAGCTCGGTCCACTTCGCCTCTGCGGCTGGGCGCCGGCTGGGGATGTGCTCGGTCGGCCAACCGGTGACAGGCGCATACTGTTTGAGCAATGTGCGGGCCAGCACCGATTTGTGCAGCTCGTCCGGACCGTCGCCGATGGGACCGAAGCGAGTCGAGCGATACCACTCCTCTACCGGCAGGTCACTCGAGTAACCGAGCGCCCCACACACCTGAATGGTGCGATCGAGCACACCGAGCACGGTCTTGGAAACGTGCGCCTTGACCATGCCGAGATCGGCGCGCACTCTCGCTGCGCCGAACTTGTCCATCTTCCACGCCGTGTGAAACGTGAGCAACCGCGCCGCCTGTATCTCGGTGTGCGAGAGCGCGATGTAGTCCTGCACCATCTGATGTTGTCCGAGAAGGCTGCCGTGCGAGGTCCGCGACACCGCTCGCTCACACATGATCTCGAGCGAACGCTGCGCTTGTCCGAGCCACCGCATCGCGTGGTGAATGCGGCCCCCGCCAAGCCTCTGCTGGGCGAGCACGAAACCGCCCCCGGGCGCACCGATGAGATGGTCGAGGGGCACCCGGCAGTCGCGAAAGATGATCTCGGCGTGATTGCCGGCGCGCCCGAAGGCCGTGTTGGGATGCGCCATCGTGGAGATGTCGCGCACGATCTCCATGCCCGGCGTGCCGGACGGGACAACGATGATCGAGGCGTGCTTGTGTGGGCGACCCTCTGGATTGGTCTCCGCGAAGACCAACACGATGTCGGCCACGGATGCGTTCGTGATGAACCACTTGTGCCCGTTGATCACCCACTCATCGCCGTCCCTCCCCGCGGTCGTACTGATGACCGTAGGGTCCGCGCCCGCATGGAAGGGCTCGGTCAGTGCAAAGGCACTCGAGATCTCACCGCGCATGTTCGGCCACAGCCACCGTTCTTTCTGAGCGTCGGTGGCGCCGTGCGCGAGTAGCTCCATGTTGCCGCTGTCCGGTGCCTGCACACCGAAGATCGTCATCGAGAACATGCACCGGCCGATGATCTCTGACATCAACGCCAACTTCAGCTGTCCGAAGCCCGGTCCACCGAGCTTCGGGTCGAGGAACGCGCCCCACAACCCTTGCTCCTTCACGCGCCCCTGCAAGTGCGTCTTGACCACCGACCACTCTTCGCGGGGCAGCTCGCGCATCACGGGCTCGAGTGGAACGAGCTCGGCGTCGATGAACGATCGCATCCACTGAAGCTTTGCTTCGAACTCTGGATCGGTTTCGAAATCCCACGACATCTCCGCGGTCCTTTCTTCTAGCGATTCGAGAACTCGAGCAGCACCTGTGCCAGCTCGACCGGCCGATCTCCCTGCACGGCATGGCCCGCGCCGGTGAGGGTGACGAGTTCGGTGTCGGGATGCACGGCCATGAACGCCGCCGCGAGATCGTCGGTGACGATGTCCGAGAGCTCACCGCGCACCAGCAGGACCGGGCCGACGAAGCGCGCGAGCGCGGCCGCGGTCTCGTCGAACGCGTAGTCGCGCGTCCCTTGCTGACGCGGATCCCACCGCCAGCTCCAGGAGCCGTCGTCTTGTTGTCTCGAGTTGTGCAAGACGCCCCGGCGCACTGCACGGCTAACTCGGCCCGGGCTGTACGCAAGGGTTCTGACGATCATCTCGTCGAGACTGGCGAAGCGGTGATGCGAGGTGAAGGCCGCTACTCGAGCCGCCGCCTGCGAAGTCGCCGGCGCATCCGGCGTGGCCGATGTGCGAATGCCCGATGCGGAGTCGATCAACACCAGCCGCTCGACTGCGGGGCCGATGCGGTCCGCGGCCAGCAACCCCACCGGTGCGCCGAGACCGATCCCGATCACCGTGGTCGCCGACGGCGCGACCGTACGCACCGTCTCGGCGACCGTGTCGGCCATGGTCTGCACGTCGTAGTCCCCATCGTCGCGCCAGTCGGATCGTCCGTGACCGGGCAAGTCGACGGCTACGACTGGCCGCTGCAGCGCGAGCGCAACCGTGTCCCAGGTGTGCGCATTCTGCGCGCCACCGTGCAAGAGCACCGCTCGGGCCGGCCCGTCGCCCCACACGATTGCGCTGACGTGATGATCGTCGACTCGAACCGAGGCGCGCCGGACCACCGGCGGTGCGCTCCATGGCAATCCCGCGTCTTCCGCGTTCTGGCGCAAGAGCGAGAACTCATCGGATTCATCGTGTACGGGCATCGTCAATACAGTTCTCCCATCATCGCGCTCACGCCACGCGATAGCGCGCGATCACCGACGCATCGGATTCGGGCCCGAGACCCGCATCGGTGGGCACTGGCACACGACCGTCGACGGCATCGGTGAATCCCGGATACAACGACGCGCCGACCTTGCGCAATTCGGTGACGCCGCCGATCTTGGTCACGTCTGGTTGCGCGACATCGACCGCGTCGCGAGCGAACAGCCGAGCGAAGTCGAACAGGGTGCCGGTGTTCTCCCCTGCCGCTACTCGCATGCCCGCGCGACGCAGCTGTCGCATCGACTCGTGATCCGCAGTTGGGATCGAGCATGCGTTGTCGGCCACCACTCGAGGCAGCCCGTACACCAAGAGGCTGGCATATGCCTCGACGTCGGTGCGCGCCGCCCCGCCGAGCAAACGATGCACCGGCATCCCGGCCGCCTTGCCCGCGAGATCCCACAGTGCGAGGTCGAGGCCGGACAAGGCGTACGCGAAGCTGCCATTGCGGCCAAACATGTGCCGCGCGCGATTGAGCCGGTGCGATGCTGTGGCCGAACGCCTCGCCCCAACCGACGAGGCCGCTGTCGGTAGCGACCCGCACCAGCAAGACGTCGAAGACCGTCCATCGGGGGCCGGGGCACTCGTCCGGAGGAGCGCCGCCGTCGGATGGCAGCCGAACGAGGATCGTCTCGATCTCGGTGATCTTCATCCCACGCCCACCCCCTCACCCGGGGCACCTTACCGGCGCACCACCCACCGGGTCGTGGCTGCAACGAGGGTGGCGGGTGTCATCTGGGCAAGGGGGATCAACCTCGCCCGATAGCGTTTTCCGAGGGATCTCAGATGACAACCAATCGACTAGCCCGATATGTCGCCATTGCGGTGATCGCTGTGCTCTTCATCGCGGCGTGTTCGAGTGATGACGCCGCGCGGTCACCGAACGCGCCGACCACAGTGCCCGCCACCACAGTGCCCGGCACCGCAGTGCCCGCCACCACCGTGCCCACTACCACCGTGCCCACTACCACCGTGCCAAACCAGAGCGGCCCGGTGACTCCCGCGGATCTGACGGCGGCAGAGCGCGCGGTGCTCACCTTCGTCGAGTCCCTCGGCCGAGGCGACCTCGATGCGGCGGCCGATGTCGTTGGCCCGGTGTCCGAAGAACGCACCAACGCTGCCGGCGGCCTGCGTTCGATGTTGCAGCAATCCACCGAGGGCCACGGCACCTGGTTGGCGGCCACCGACCGCACGGTGACATCCATCGGCGTCGATCTCGGACTTGTCGCGGTGGTCCTCGAAGGGACGCTCATGGTCGAGGGCACCGTCGAACACCGCGTGGCCGTATTCCCCGTACGCAAAGCCGAATTGGCGGCAACATGGTTTATCGAACCGTGGGCCTATGACATTCAATCTGGTGGGCCGTTTCGAATCTCGAAACCAATTGTCGACGCCGAAGAATGGGCCACCGCAGGTACACCGCTGGATGTCACGATCGAAACCGACGCCGCGGGAACCGCGTGGACGTCGTTCGATGCACAACCTCCGATCAAGACCACGCTGAGCCAAGCGGGTTCGTCGACGGTTCGGCCGCCGACCGGCACCGCCAACCTGGTGATGGTGCTCTTCCAGTCGGGACCGACCCTTTACGGCTCGGGCTTTCGCGTGAAGCCGAGTGCCCCCGCGACGACCTAAGAGTCTGCTGAGTAAGTCGCTCTTTCGACGGCGGGTGTTCGGGGGTAGCGTTTCGGCGGGTCCGGGGTAGTGACTCACCGAAGAGTCGATGTTCAGGGTGTGAGTCGGCCGCGCTGGTTGGGTTTATCCCGTAGGTGTCGTTCCCTGTTTGTCCGCCCCGGGCCCCTTTGTCAGTTGGTGATGGTCCATCCCTGGGGTCCGTGATCGAGGCCGAGGTTGATGAGGCGTCGCAGGTTGACCGCGGCGCAGCGGTGGGCGAACCCGATTTTGTTGCGGTTGATGCCGCGGTAGCGGACTTTGCGTCCGCCTCGCCGGATGAGCCAAGCGATGGAGCGCTCCACCATTGGGCGGTGTTGTCGGTAGGGCTCGATGAACTCGGGTGTGCGGGCGTGCGCTCGTGCCGCGGCGAGCAGTTCGTGGTGTTCGTTGAGTTTGATTTTGCGGCCCGCGAGGGAATTGGTGCAGCGTTCGCGGAGCGGGCATCCGCGGCATTTCGCGCCGAAGGTGGCGTGGCCGCGGATGCTGATCACGGTGGTGATCCCGTTGGGGCAGCTGACCGTCCTCGCGGTGAGATCGATGATGAAGTCATCGATCGTGAAGCCGTCGGCGACCGCGGGTTTGAGGGGGATCGGTTTGATCGTCGCGGTGTGGCCGTGGTCGTCGAGGTGCTGTCGGAACTCACCGGAGCCGTAGGCGGAGTCGGCGAGCACCTCGACTGGTTCGCTCTCACCAGCGAGCAGAGCGGGGGCGGCTTGCGCGTCGCCGACGTTGCCGGCGGTCAACTCGCACGCGGTGATCAGCCCGGTGTCAGGCTCGACACCGATATGTGCTTTGAACCCGTCGCGATAATTCGACGATGTCTTATGCGCATGCCGCGACTCGGGGTCATGGACCGAAACGATCCGATCGGGGCGGGTTTCCTGCGCGATCCGCCACGTCCCGTCGGTGTCCCCGGGCTCGACGTCTTGCCCGGCGACCAACGCCAGCAACCCGACCGCTTCGGCCTGTGCGTCATCGAGTGCGACGCGTTCGAGCGCGGCCAGGACCGTCAGCGCGTCGGTCACGAGCTCGGTCACGACCCGGTCGATATCGGCACGGTCATTCCACGCGCACGCCGGCTTCCCCGCGTCACCGTCGTAGTCATGCGCCACCAACTCGAGTGCTCTCGCCGTCGGGATCAGCCGGCGGACCCGACGGATCTGCGCAACGAGTTGCATGATCGCGTCCTGACGAGTCACTGCATCATCGAGCACCGTCGAGTCCAACGCCCGCCGGGTCTTACCCGCCAAGATGTTCGTCGTGTCAATCACCTCGCGCACCGCGTCGAAAATCCGCTGCGGCCGATCGCTGACCCGCAGCCTGTTCCGCCACAAGGTCAACACCGTCGAATGAAACCCCTCATCGGCCAACGAACGACCAGCCGCCACCTTCCACGCGATGTTCGTACGCAACTGGGCGACCGCGTCACGGTCAGAGAGATCATCGAGCGCCTGCAAGACCATCACCGTCGCCACCACATCGGCCGGCACCGACGGGCGACCCCGCCCCGAGCCGAACAGATCAGCAAACAGATCATCGGGAAACAGACGCTGACGATGCTCCGCCAAAAACCAGTAAACCGAGTCGCGGGCCACCAAATGCCCACACATCGCCATCGCGTCCAACAACTCCGGGTTCAGATCCGACGTGCCCTGCATGCACACCATTCTTTTCGATCCCAACCCAAAACGCGAGCATCTCCGGCGAATTACTCAGCAGTCTCCTAACGGGGATGGCGCCGCCGCAATCAGCACGCCCAGCGACATCGATGGTGCGATCGTTCCATCACAATGCTCCCACTACCACCCGGCGCCTCGCGCGGTGTGTTGACCACTTTCGCTGTCAGTGGGTGTCTTTACAGTTGTTGTATGTCGTTGTTGATGGATGCGCCGCCCGTGCTGGGTGTGCTCGAGAGGCTCGAGGCGATTGTCGCGGGGCCGATGACGGTTGGTGAGGCCGGTGATGTGTTGCGTGGGGTGGCGCGGGTGCAGGGTCGGGGCGAGGCGGTGTTTGCGGTGGCGTTGGCGGTGTTCACGGCCGGCAACGGGCCGCGCGCTGATGGTGCGGCTGATGCCGCGGCGTGGTTGGCGGACAAGACGAAGACGTCGGGTCGTGCGGCGTCGCGGTCGGTGAAGCGGGCCAAGGTGATCGAGGCGTTGCCGGCGTTGGGTGACGCGTGGTCGGCGGGGGAGATTTCGCCGGCGCATGTGGATGTGGTGGCGGGGATCGTGCCGGCGGCGTTGTTGGGGAAGGCCGCGTCGTTGGTGGATGACGCGAAGTCGTCGTCGCCGGAGGAGTTGGAGCGCACGGCGCATCAGTTGGTGATCGACAACGACGGCGATGGCGGCGCGAAGCGGGCGGCGCGGCTCAAGGCGCGCCAGCAGGTGCGCTTCTTCGACCGGGACTCCGGGATGCGGGCCCTGTTCGGCGAGTGGGATCCGGAGGCGGCCGCGCCGATCGAACGGGCGGTGGATCTCGTCGCCGAGCAGCTGTGGCGGGCGCTGCACCCCAATCGCGACCCGACCCGATTGGACGAACGAACGTTGAAGTATCGCCGCGCCGAGGCGATCAGCGAGATCGCCCGCCGGGTCCTGTCCGGCACCGAAACCCCCGAACCCGAATTGGTGCCCGAACCCGATGGTCCCGCGATCGCTGCCGATGTCGCGGACGCGGTGGCGGCAGCGAAGGCGCCGATCACGTCCAAGCGGGTCACCGCGGCGAAGCCTCGGCCGGCGGTGGTGTCGCTGTCGGTGCTGATCGACTTCCAGACCCTCACCGGGGTGCTGGCCGCCAACGGCATCTGCGAACTGTTCGACGGCACCCCCATCTCGCCGGACACGGTGCGCCGCCTGGCCTGCGACGCGGCGATCATCCCGATGGTGCTCGGTAGCCGCGGCGAAGTATTGAACCAAGGCCGACGGATCTATGCGCCGACGACGGCGCAACGCCACGCCGTGGCCATCCGCGACCGGCACTGCGCGTTCCCCGGGGTGTCGCCGACCGGCGAAATGGACCGACGTGCATCACATCGTGGCCTTCAAACCCGGCGCTGCCAATGGTGGACGGACAGATCTCGACAACCTGCTGTTGTTGTGCGACGTGCACCACCGGTTGGTCCACGAAGGCCACCGGCGACTCGACGGCACCGCCTTCGACTTCGACGTCCACCGACCCGACGGCACGCGCTTCGACCACATCACCCGCGGGCCGCCATGACACGGCGCCGCGGTGTGCTATCGAGAGCGATCGGCGGCACCGAGACCGCAGCCGTGCCGACGCGTCGGTCAGGTGGTCGTCTCGACGCGGGCTTCGGCTCGAATGGCGGGGATGATGCGCGTGCCGAACAGTTCGATCGAGCGCATGATCGCCTCGTTTGACAGGTCGCCCATCTGCATGACCGACACCAAGCGATCGCCGCCGATCTCGACGTAGCGGCGCACGTTGGCCAACACCCGGTCGACGTCGCCGATGAGGAACGCCCCCGATTCGATCCATTGATCGATGCCCTCTTGGATGCGATCGGGCGCGGGCAGCGCGGCGCTGAAGTTCCCGGCGCCCGACGAGCCCGACCGGCGGGCTTCGACATGCGCCCGATACGAAGCCGGCACCTTGTCGAGGGGCGTACCGCGCCAATCATTGGCGTAGATCTCCTTGATGACCTCGACGTACCACCAGGCAGCCGATCCACCGACATGGCGCGCCGTTTCGAAATCGTCGGCGCAAAAGGTCAAGGCGAACAGCGCGAGCTGGTTGTTGACGAAGTGGCCGATCTGATCGATCGGCGCGGCGATGGCGTTGCGATACGAGTCGATCTGCGGCTTGAGGCTCTCGGGCGAGCTCAGCGCGTTCATCAGCAGGCCGATGCCTTTCTCGCCGGCGAGCCGGCAGGTGTCGGGTTGTGTCGACGCGACCCACAGCGGCGGGTGCGGACGCTGCAGCGGTCGCGGCAACACGGTGATCTTGTCGTCCCACCGATAGAACTCGCCCTCGTAGGTCATGTCCTCTTCGGTCCACAACCGCGGCAGCAGCTTGATCCCTTCTTCCCACTGCTCTCGCGTAGTCGCGACATCGGTGCCGAACGCCTCGAGCTGGTAGGGGCTACTCGAGCGACCGGTGCCCATCTCGAGCCGGCCGTTGCTCAAGATGTCGATCACGGCGGCGCGCTCCGCGACACGGATCGGGTGATTGACGGCACCGGGCAGCAACGCCACCCCCTGCCCGAGCCGCACACGGGAGGTGCGCTGTGACAAGGCACCCAACATCACCTCCGGCGCGGACGAATGCGCGAACTGCTGCAAGAAGTGGTGCTCGACGATCCAAATGGTGTCGAAGCCCATCTGCTCGGCGAAGACCGCCTGTTCGAGCGCCTCGTGGAACTTGTCGCGTTCCTTGCCTTCGGACCACGGCCTGGGCACCTGCACTTCGAAGAGCAGATCGAATCCGAACTTCTTCATTGTCGTCCTCCGACAGAGTGGTCGAGTACTGCGCGCACCACATCGCCACAGCGGACCGCGGCGATCGCGTCGTCGATCTCGTCGAGGGGCCACACGCGCGTGACTTGCGCGGCGAGGTCCAACGCGCCGTCCCGCGCGAGCGTCACGATGTCGGCGAGATCACGGTCTGGGTTCTGTGCACCGTTGAGGCTGCCCACGATGCGGCGCCCGCGAAACAACGCGCCGACGTCGAACGACGATCGCGCGCCATGTGGTGGTATCCCCACCAACGCGGCGACGCCGCCATGGTCAAGCACCTCTATCGCGGCTTCGATCGCGGACGGCGCGCCGCTGCACTCGATGGCCGCATCGACGCCGAGCGGCTCGATGGCGTGGACGAGCACGGCCGCCGCCGATCGGTCCGCACCGCGCGGCACCGCGACGAAGTCGGTCGCGCCAAAGCGATAGGCGAGGCCCTCGCGACGCGGGTCGGTGTCGAGCGCGATGATGCGAGAGGCCCGTTGCAGTCGGCAGGTCTGCAACACGTTGACCCCGATGCCGCCGATACCGAACACCGCCACTCGGTCGCCGGCGCGCACCTTGGCCACGTTGCGCACGACGCCATAGCCGGTGCTCACCGCGCAGCCGATGAGTGCAGCATGCGAGGCGGCAAGACCGGCGGCGGGCACCACCTGCGCCGCCGACACGGTGATACGGCTCGAGAACGACGAGATGTTCGCGTACTGACCGACCGGGCGCCCCCTCCACTCGAACGGTGTCGTCCCTCGGCCGAACGCCGTGGTGCAGTCGGTATACCGCTGGTCGTGACAGGCGCGACAGGAGCGACACGGTGCGACCGACCCGACGATCACCGCGTCGCCCACCGACACACCGTCGACGTCATCGCCGAGTGCGCGGACAACACCGGCTGCTTCGTGGCCGAGCACCATCGGCGCGTCGCGCGGACTGGTGCCGTCGATCACGTTGAGGTCGCTGTGGCAGATGCCCGACGCCCGCACATCGACCTGCAGCTCGCCTCGACCCGGGTCGCGCACCAACAAGTCGTCGACAACGATGATCTTCGAGCCGTCCCACACTGCTGCGCGCATGCGGGGGCGCAGCATACGCTGGCCGGCACCGCGCGACCGAAGGGGAGAACAGATGGGTGTCACTCGACCACTGCCCGATCGACCGCTGTTGCGTCGCCATCATCGCCCGTGGCCGATGGAGGGTGAGGTGCGTGACCTCGTGATTTCCCAGGGGGCGCTGCCCGATGACCTCGAAGGCACGTTGTTCCGCATCGGACCGAATCCTCGCTATGCCCCGCTTTCGGGTTGCTATAACGGCTGGATGGGTGACGGCATGGTGCACGCCCTTTCGTTCAGCGCCGGCAAGGCCCACTATCGCAATCGCTGGGTGCGCACACCGAAGTGGTGTGCCGAAGACCGGGCCGGCCGCGCGGTGTTCGACTACATCTTGCCGAGCAAAGCGTTGTTGGCGATCGGCATGGAGGTCACCCGCCCCAACCCCGAATCTACGGGCGCCGCGCAGGGTGCGTGCAACACGTCGCTGACCAATCACGGCGACTACCTCATGGCGTGGGGCGAAGGCCAGAGCACACCGACCGCGATCGACGCGCGGACCCTCGACACCATCGGCCCGCCGGAGTGGACGACGCAGTTGCCGGCGTCGATGACCGACAAGGTCGACCGCTACGGCTTCGCCGGCGGCCATCCGCGTGTGTGCCCGGTCACCGGCGAAGTGCTGTTCACCACCATTCACGTCCACGAGTCCTACGTGACGGTGCACATCTGGAGTCCGCACGACGACTCGTTGCGCAGCATCGCCCTCGATGCGCCCTACGCCTCCTACATCCACGACTTCATGATCACTCGAGACCACGCCGTCGTCGTCGTGTCGCCCATCACGATGAGCCAAGATCGCGTGCTGCGGGGCGGCGGGCTCATGGCGTGGGAACCCGATCGGGGTACGCACGTGGCCCTCGTGTCGCGACACGACGGCGCGACGGTGTGGATCGAAGCCGACCGCAACTTCTACGACCTGCATCCGCAAAATGCGTTCGTCGACGATGGCCAGGTCGTGCTCGACGCGCCCGAGTTCCCCATCGCGCCGGTGCCGATGGATGGCGTCGACCCTTGGAAACAATTCCGCGGCCTCCAATCGCATCTCGTGCGCTACCGCTTCGACCCCGCGCAGCGCGCCATGACGTCGTCCGCGCTCGACGACCGCAACGTCGAGTTGCCGCAATGCGATCTTCGCCACCAAGGGCTCCCCTATCGCTACGGCTACAACCTGTGCAACGACGGCGAACTCGACGACTACAACTTCAATGCGGTGCTGCGCTACGACCTCTCGTCCCACGCCACGGCCGTGCATCGATTCGGTGGGCACGACAGCCTGTGCGAGCCGCTGTTCATCCCCCGTTCGGCCGATGCCGCCGAAGGCGACGGCTATCTCCTCGTCTACGTCTTTCACCCCGACGAGGATCGCAGCGACGCGGTGCTGCTCGACGCCGCGCGTCTCGACGACGAGCCGATCGCGACCATCGCGTTACCGCATCGGGTGCCGTTCACGGCGCACGGATGCTGGGCGGCCGCGTGAACACCGTCGGCGAGATGCTTGCGGCCGCGTGCACCCGTCACCGGGATCGAGTGGCGATCGCGCACGGCGCGCGGCAGTTGACCTACGGTGCGCTGTTCGATCGCGCGAGCCGCTTCGCTCACGCGCTGCGCGCACTCGGGGTCGCGCCCAACGAACGGGTCGCGGCGTTCATGACCGACGGGCTCGAAAGTGTCGAGGTGTTCGTCGGTTGCGCGCTGGCCGGCGTCACGCTGGTGCCGGTCAACGCCCGATTTCTCGCGGGCGAAGCAACCCATGTCGTGCATGATTCTCACGCGACGGTGCTCGTCTACACGACGTCGCTCGGCGAGATCGCGGCGCAGATCGACGGGCTCGACGACCTCCGTGCAGTGATCGCCATCGGTGACGGCCAACGCCTCGCGTCCGCGCACGCGTACGAATCGCTCGTCGCCGCCGCCCGCGGCAGCACGTCGCGCGATCCGGCCGGCCTCCCCGCGGTGACACCCGACGACATCGCGATCATCGGTTACACCAGCGGCACGACCGGCTTTCCCAAAGGCGCGCGGTGCAGCCACCGCGCCGTCACCACCTGCACCCGTCTCGTACCGTATGTGCAAGGCATGGTCACCAACGGCGCCGGCACGTTCATCGGCTCGTTCTCGTTCGTGTCGGCGCTATGGGGCATCTTGTATCCGCACCTGTGGACCGGGGCCACGCTGCGGTTGGCCGACCCGGCCGACCCCGCGGCGTGGATCGACCACATGGTGCGCGACCGGTGCACCTACACGTGGGTGCCGAGCCCGCTCGTTCGCTACTTCCGCGACGAGATGGCGCAGCGGCCCGAGATCCTCTCTCGTCTCAACACCGTGGTGCACACGGGGTCCAAGGTGCCGCGCGAGTTCCTCGTCTCGCTCGTCGACGTGATCGGTCCACGGCTCGTCGAGACCTGGGGCCTCACCGAGTCGGTCGGCCCGTTGTCCGCGACCACCCGCGCCGACTTCGCCGAGGCCGGTGCGGGCGACGTATTCGCGTCGGTCGGGCGCGCGGTGCCCACCGCGCAACTCGCGCTGCTCGGGCCCGACGGCACCATCGTCAGCGGACGCCCGGGCGAAGGTGAACTGCTCGCGCGCGCCGACACCATGTTCTCCGGTTACCTCGGCGTCGCCGACGACGATCCCGAGATGTGGGTCGACGGTTGGTTCCGCACCGGCGATGTCGGTCGCATCGACGACGAGGGCTACGTCTACATCGAAGACCGCAGCAAAGACGTGATCGTCTCGGGCGGGATGAACGTGTACCCGGCCGAAGTCGAGATGGCGTTGGCCACATTGCCCGGTGTGGTCGAATGCGCGGTCTTCGCCGTGTCCGACGACCGCTGGGGCGAGACCGTCGCGGCCGCGGTCGTCGTCACGCCCGACAGCGGGCTTTCCGACGCGGCGATCGTCGACCATGTGAGAGCGCGCCTCGCCAGCTACAAGAAGCCGACGCGGGTGTTCTTCCTCGACGCACTCCCGCGCAACGCGAGCATGAAGGTGCAAAAGCGGGTGCTGCGCGCCATGTTCGACGAAGCGGGCACCCGCTGGCGGAGCCGGCGAATCTAGCGAGGCTCAGGAGGTCAATTCGGCCAACCGGCGATAGCCGAGCACCCGCCCGAGCGACACCGCCACCGTTTCTCGCACCAGTCGCCTGGTCGATGCCCGTGGGCCGGTGGGCGCGACCAAGGGGTCGAGCCCCACTTCACGCGCGGTGTGTTCGAGGCGAAGTGAGTGGTACGAATCCGAGACGATGAGTACACGCACACGGGTCTGGTCCGCCGGCTGCCGCGCCGCGCGGCGATGGAGTTCATCGGAGGCCGCCGACAGCTCCTCCCATGTGTTGGTCCCGATGTCGACGTTGGCGATGTCCTCGTCGGGAACACCGAGCGACGACAGGTACTGTTTGCCGGCAAAGCCTTCGGTGAACCGGTCGCCTTCCCGCTTGAAACCCGTGGTGACGAGCAGCGGTGCCAGACCCTGCCGGTAGAGCTCGAGCGCGCGATCGAGGCGGGCCTGCAGCACCGGCGACGGCCGGCCGTCGTATTGCGCGGCACCCATCACCACGATCGCCGCCGCAGGTTGGTGGTGGTGTTGGCGCGACGCATGCCACACCTGCACGAAGGTGACCATCACATACAGCACTCCGACGGCGAGACCGACGACGATCGCCTTGCGCGCGATACGCAACGCGGTGCGGACCCGCCTAGTGCGCTGCTCTGCCGCCATCGGGTCAGTCGAGCTTCGCCCGTGCTCGGCGCAGCCGCCCGAGCGTGCGTTCGCGTCCGAAGAGCTCGAGCGCCTGGAAGAGCGGCGGCCCGGCGGTACGGCCCGTGATCGCCACTCGAACCGGGGCTTGCGCCTTGCCCGGCTTGATCCCGTGTTGTTCACCGACGACCGCGATCGCGTTCTGCAACGCATCGGCGTTCCAGTCGATCGTCTCGTAGAGCGCGAGGACGCCGTCGATGAGCGACCCGGCATCCCCCTTCATCGTCTTCTCCCACGCCTGACGGTCGTGTGGCGCGTCATGGAGGAACAAGAAGTCCACGTGCTCGGGCACCTCGTTGAGCCGCTTGACCCGGGTCTGCACGAGCGGCGCCATCGACCGGAAGACATCGCGATCGAACTGCTCGTCGGTCCACGGTGCGTGTGGTGCGGTCAACCACGGTTGGGCGCGGGCCTCGAACTCGTCGATTGGGAGTGCGCGGATGTATTCGCCGTTGAACGCTTGCAGCTTGGTCACGTCGAAGAACGCCGGCGACGAGTGCACATCTTCGAGGCGGAACTCGCGCATGATGAGGTCCCACGGCACGATCTCGGTGTCGCCTTGCGGCGCCCAACCGAGCGTCATCAAGAAGTTGCGCATCGCCTCGGGCAAGTAGCCCTCGCCGCGATACATCTCGAGGGCCACCGGGTCGCGCCGCTTGGACAGCTTTTGGCGCTTTGCGTTCACCAGCAACGGCACGTGTGCGAACGTCGGCAACGGCCCGCCGTCGAGCGCGCTCCACAGCAGTTGCGCCTTCGGGGTGTTGGGCAGGTGCTCTTCGGCTCGGATCACATGACTGATGCGCATGTCGATGTCGTCGACGACGTTGGCCAGGATGAACATCGGTGATCCGTTGCCCCGCAAGATCACGAAGTCTTCGAGGGTGGCGTTGGCGAACTCGGGGTTGCCCCGGATAAGGTCCTCGACCACCGTGACGCCCTCGTGATCGACACGAAAGCGCAGCGCGGAACCGGGCGTCGGCGGGTTGCCCCGGTCGCGGCAGTAGCCGTCGTAACCGGTGCGCTGTTCACCTGTCGCGACTCGATGCGCGGCGTTACGGGCGTCGATCTGCTCCCGTGCGCAGTCGCAGTAGTACGCGGCGCCGCGCTGGTACAGCCGGTGGCCGGCATCGACGTGGCGGTCGAGGTTGTGGGATTGGAAGTACGGGCCTTCGTCCCACGCCGGCCCGTATGCGTCGAGACCGGTGTGGATCCACTCCATCGCGCGCTGGATGCCGTCGATCCATTCGGGGCGATTGCGCTCGGCGTCGGTGTCCTCGATGCGCAACACGAACGTGCCACCGTGCTGGCGGGCGTAGATCCAGTTGTAGAGCGACGTCTTGGCGCCACCGACGTGGAAGTAGCCCGTCGGCGACGGCGCGAACCGCACGCGCACCGGCCGAGTAGTTGGATTACGCAGTGACGCCTCCGGCGGCGCAGGTGGCACAGCGTCGCTCATGAGCGCGCGAGCAGCTCGCGCCAGTCGGCGCGGCGCGCCGCGACCTCGGCGGCGGTCATGCGCAGTGTCGACTCGGGCACTTGCAGGGCCAGTTCGCGAACCTCGGCGTAGTGATGTGAGCTGTCGGCTTCGGCAAAGCGCGGGCGGCGGTAGTCGACGAGATCCTTCGGCGCATCGGCGTCGAGGAAGCCGAAAAGTTGGAACGCGAGCCGCAGGTCGTCGATGACGGGAGCACGGCCGAACAGCGAGGCCCGCCGCAGCGCGATGCCGAGGCTGCCGGCAATGGCATCGTCGGCGCTCTCGCCTTCGGTCAGCACCAGTTGGTCTCGCAGGCGACGGGCCAAGGTCAGCGCATAGCCCTGGTCAGGACCCTGCACGCCGAGGCCAGGCCCTGTCTGTGCGCGCCCACGGAGGTCGCCGGGTCGGACCGCGAACCACGAATCAGGTCGCCACGGCGGCGATTCGTAGGCCTTGTCGCTGCGACCGGGCTGACGGGGGACGAACTCGGGAGCGGACATGACGAAGGAGCCTACGCAAGGTCAATAGCCTGACACCCACTCAACCCATTGGCGGCGACAATCCGCCGTTGGCGCCCGGATACGACCGAAAGGCCTGACAGAGGAGCAACATGGCCGGACGAGCGCGGTATCTCGGGGCAGACTCTTCGAGCTCGAGGTGAAGTGAACGCGTTGCTCCGGTCACCCGTCTTCGCGCACGGCGTCGGCGGCTACCGCGATCTCCCCATCCCCATGTGGGCCGCCGTGTGGGCCGGTGTCGCCGCGCTCATCATCTCGTTCCTCCTGCTCTACCTGCTGTGGCCGATACCGCGGCTGGCCCGCGCATCGAGGGGCCGCGCCCTCGGCGCGTGGAGCCGCTACCTGCACGACGCCGTCGTGGTGGTGTTGCGGGTCTTCGGGCTGCTGATGTTCGCCGTCACCCTGATCGCACTGTGGTCCGGCAGCCTCAACAGCGCCGAGAACATCGCCCCGACCATGATCTACGTGATCTTCTGGGTCGGGGTGCCGTTCGCCAGCCTCCTCTTCGGCGACCTGTGGCAGGCGCTCAACCCGTTCGACACGCTCGCAGCCATCGCCGGCGCCGTGCGCGATCGCGTCTGGCGGCGCGCACCCGAGGCGCTCGAAGACGACGGCACCATCGCCGCGTCCTACTGGCCCGCGGCCGTGGGTCTCTTCGGGTTCATCTGGCTCGAGTTGTCCTATCACGACCGTACCGACATTCGCCGCCTCGCGTTCATCGTGACCGCATATTCGGTCGTCGTCCTCGCCGCGGCGGCGCGCTACGGGCGGGCCTGGTTGCGCACCGGCGAGGCGTTCAGCGCCTACTTCGGTCTCATCGCGCATATGGCGCCGGTGACGGTCGACCCCGAGACGCATCGCATCCGCGTGCGTCCACCCTTCAGCGGGTTGTCCACACTCGCCACTCGCCCCGGCATCACCATGCTCGTGTTGGTGTCGCTCGGCGGCACCACCTTCGATGGCATCAGCCGCACCCAGTTCTGGCAGAAGGTGCTCGAAACATCCACCGGATGGGACTACACGTTCGTCCAGACGTTCGGGCTCGTGTGGATGACCGGCCTCGTCGCGATCGCCTACGCACTCGCGACGACCGCCGCGGCGTGGATCACCGGCGCCGATCGCTACGAAGCCCCGGCACGCTACATACATGCGCTGGTGCCGATCGCGTTCGCGTACCAGTTCGCGCACTATTTCACGTTCTTGTTGTACGAAGGTCAAGACATCTTCCGCTTGGTGTCCGACCCGTTCGGCCGCGACTGGAATCTGTTCGGCACCGTCGACTACGTGATCAACTTCACGCTTCTCTCACCGACCACGATCAGCTGGACGAAGCTTGCCGGAGTCATCATCGGCCACATCGTCGCGGTGACGCTGGCCCACGATCGCGCGATCGAGGACAGCGACCACGCGCTCGCGGTGAAGAGTCAGATCCCGATGCTCGTGGTGATGGTCGCGTATACGGCGACCGCACTGTCGCTATTGCTGGCGTGAGTGCAGAAGCCCGTAGACGATCGAGTCGAGCAATGCTTGCCAGCTGGCTTCGATGATGTTCGATGACACACCGATGGTTGTCCACGTGCGCTCGCCATTCGTCGAATCCAACAACACCCGGGTGATCGCGCCGGTGCCCTTGTTGGTGTCGAGCACACGCACCTTGAAATCGGTGAGGTGCACGTCGGCCAACTGCGGATACAGGGGCCCGATGGCGTTGCGCAATGCCCGGTCCAGCGCGTTGACCGGGCCGTTGCCCTCGCCGCTCGCGATCAGACGCTCGTCGCCGACCCACATCTTGACGGTGGCGTCGGTTTCGGCGTCTACGGCGAGGTCGTTCCAGGTCCGCGCGTCGTCACGCGAGCGATGGCTCACCACGACCTTGAACGACTCGACGCGGAAGTAGTCCTGCTGCCATCCGGCGGCGCTGCGCATGAGCAACTCGAGCGAGGCGTCGGCGGCCTCGAAGTGATAGCCCTCGTGTTCGAGACGCTTGAGCGTGTCGACCACGTCGCTCAGCACCTTGCCGTCGACATCGATGCCGAGCTCACGCGCTTTGAGCTCGAGGGTCGAGCGTCCCGACATCTCGCTCACCAAGAACCGCGTGCCGTTGCCGACGATCTCGGGATCGATGTGCTCGTAGGCATCCTTGCGCCGCGAGATCGCGCTCGTGTGCAGGCCCGCCTTGTGCGCGAACGACGACGAACCGACGTAGGGCTGTTGCGGGTTCACGGTGAAGTTCACCAACTCGGCCACGTGATGCGCGACCGACGTGAGCCGGCCGAGCCGGCCCGGCGGCAGTGTCTCGAAGCCCATCTTCAGCGTGAGGTTGGGGATGATCGACACGAGATTGCAGTTGCCCACACGTTCGCCGTAGCCATTGATCGTGCCCTGCACGTGCACCGCGCCGGCACGCACACCCGCCAACGCATTGGCGACGCCGCAATCGGTGTCATTGTGCAGGTGTACGCCGACCGGCGTCGACAGATAGCCGACGACGTCGGTGACGATGCGTTCGACATCGAAGGGCAGCGACCCCCCGTTGGTGTCACAGAGCACGAGGCACTCGGCACCCGCCTCAGCCGCGGCCTCGAGAACCCGCAGCGAGAACTCCGGGTTGTTGCGATACCCGTCGAAGAAGTGCTCGGCGTCGAAAAACACGCGCAGCCCGTTGCTCTTCAAGAACGCAATCGAATCCGCGACCATCGCCACGCCTTCGGCGAGATCGGTTCGCAACGCTTCGGTCACGTGGTAGTCCCACGCCTTGCCGACGATGCACACTGCGGAGGTGCCCGCCTCGACGAGATTGCGCAAGGTCGGGTCGTCGTCGACTTTGCCTTTGACCCGGCGGGTGGAGCCGAACGCGACCAGCGTCGAGGTGTCGAGGTGCAGCTCTGTCGCGGCGCGCCGGAAGAACTCTTCGTCCTTGGGATTGGCGCCGGGCCAGCCGCCTTCGATGAAGTCCACGCCCAGATAGTCGAGTTGCTCGGCGATGCGCAGCTTGTCCTCGACGGTCAACGAGATGCCTTCGAGCTGCGAGCCGTCACGCAGCGTCGTGTCGTAGATCTGGATCTTCTTCTTCTCACTCGTCGACATGTTCGACCCAATCCTTGTAGCGATCGACCTGGCCCCGGACCGCCTTCGTGTAGATGTCGGCGATCGACTTCGTGATGGGCCCCGGGCACGGGATGTCGCGGTCGTCAACCGAGTTGACCGACGAGATCTCGGCCGCCGTGCCACAGACGAAGATCTCTTCGGCGATATAGAGGTCGCTCCGCGCGAGATCACCGATGATGATCTCGTAGCCGAGATCGCGGGCAATCGCGTTGACGCTGGCCTGCGTGATGCCTTCGAGCGCGCCCGACGACAACGGTGGCGTGATGATGCGGCCGTTGCGCACGCAGAAGATGTTTTCGCCGGTGCATTCGCTGACGAGACCCTGCGGGTTCAACATGATCGCTTCGTCGTAGCCGGCCTTGAGCGCCTCGACCTTGGCCAGCGACGAGTTCACGTAGTTGCCCGTCGTCTTCGACGCGGGCGGCATGGTGTTGTGATCGTGGCGCGTCCACGAGCTGATCTTCATACGGACGCCCTTCTCGACGGCGTCGTCGCCCAGGTATGCACCCCACGGCCAGCAGGCGATGGCGACGTCGACCGAACAGGGCAACGTGTTGAGCCCCATCTCGCCGTAGCCGTAGTAGGCGATCGGCCGCACGTAACACGACGGCAGGCCGGTGGCCTTGACCGTGGCTTTGGTGGCCGCGATCAACTCGTCGACCGAGTACGGCATGTCCATCATCATGATCTTGGCCGAGTTGTGCAGCCGTACGATGTGGTCGGTCAGTCGGAACACCGCCGGTCCGCGCGACGTCTCGTAGGCGCGGATGCCCTCGAACACGCCGGTTCCGTAGTGCAACGTGTGCGTGAGAATGTGGATCTTGGCGTCTTGCCAGTCGACGAGCTGGCCGTTCATCCAGATCTTGTGCGTCGGGGTGATGGGCATCGTTGGTCCCTTCCTCTTTCGTTGCTGCCCGCGCTAGACGCGCGAGGCGATCTGATCGCCGATCTCGGACGTAGAGCCGTCGACCGGGCTGGCACACGCTTTCTTGATGCGTGCCGCTGCGTCGTGTTCGCCCAACCAGTCGAGCATGAGCGCGGCCGACAATATGGCTGCGGTCGGGTTGGCCTTGCCCGTGCCCGCGATGTCGGGCGCCGAACCGTGTACCGGTTCGAACATCGACGGGCCCGTGCGGGCTGCGTTGAGATTGGCGGACGACGCGTGGCCGATGCCACCCGAGATCGCACCGCCGAGGTCGGTGAGGATGTCGCCGAAGAGGTTGTCGGTGACGATCACGTCGTAGCGATGAGGATCGTCGACGAAGTAGATGCACGCCGCGTCGACGTGGTTGTATGCGGTGCTCACGGTGGAATACTCGCGCGCCACATCGTTGAACGTGCGCTCCCAGAGATCGCCGGCGAACGTGAGCACGTTGGTCTTGTGCACGAGCGTGAGGTGTTTCTTGGCTCGGCTCTGCGCCAACTCGAACGCATAGCGCACACAGCGCTCGACACCGAAGCGCGTGTTGACCGAGCCCTGCGTGGCGATCTCGTGCGCCGTGCCTTTACGGAGGAAGCCGCCCTCGCCGGCGTAGGTGCCCTCGGTGTTCTCGCGGATCACGATGAAGTCGAGATCTTTCGACTGATCGACGAACGGGCGCAGGTTGATGAACAGGTCGAGGTCGAATCGCATCTTCAACAAGAAGCCGCGCTCGATCACGCCGGGAGCCACGCCCGGCCAGCCGACCGCGCCGTGATAGAGCGCGTCGAGTCCGCGCCATTCGAGGACGATCTCGTCGGGGAGGATCGTGCCGTCGCGCAGGTAGCGCGCCGCACCCAGGTCGTAGTCGGTCGTGTCGAGGTCGACGCCGGCAGCGCGGATCACCTTGAGGCCCTCGGCAATGACCTCGGGGCCGATGCCGTCTCCGGCGATGATGCCGACCTTGTGTGCCACGGTGATCCTGTTCTCGCAGTTGGTTGTGCTGTGCCCGAAACGGAAAAACCGCCCACCTCGGTGGACGGTCGAGCGCACGTCGAACACGACGTGCGCTAGCGAATGATCACGATCAGCGGTCGGGCGGACGCGGAAGGACAATGCACCTGGCCAGTCTAGGCCCTCCCGCGCGTTCAACCCAATCTCTTTGAATCCGGCCCGGCGATACACCCCGGTTGATCGCTAGCCTGCCCGATATGGCCCAACACCATCGGCTGTCGCGGAGCGCCTTCGACCGCCTCAGAGCCGAGTACACCGACCTCACGACCCGAGGCCGCATCGAGATCGCCCGCAAGATCGAGACCGCCCGTGAGCTCGGCGACCTGTCCGAAAACGGTGACTACCACGCCGCCAAAGAAGAGCAGGGCAAGATGGAGGGCCGCATCCGCCATCTGTCTCGCCTCCTCGAGAGCGCCACGATCGTCGAGGACGTCGATGCCGAATCGGTGCAGCCGGGCTGCGTCGTCAGCGTGCGCTACGAAGGCGACGACGACGTCGAGCGCTACCTCGTCGGCTCCATCGAAGAACGACGCGAGGGTCTCGATGTGGTGTCTCCCGGGTCGCCCCTCGGCGCCGCATTGATCGGTTCCAAGATCGGTGACAACGTCAGCTATAGCTCCCCTGCAGGCAAGCTGACGGTGCACGTCGTCAGCATCGATGTCTGAGAGCTCGGCCGGCGAAGCGCGCTGGGAGCCGAGGCTCCCGCCCGGACGATGGATAGAGCTGCCCCGCGAAGGCCGCCTCTTCGTGCGCGAGATCGCAGGGCCGCCGGGCGCCGCAACAGTCATCCTGTTGCACGGCTGGACCTCCACGTCCGATCTCAACTGGTTCACGTCGTTCCGCTCGCTCGGCACGAGGTTTCACGTCGTGGCGTTCGACCATCGTGGCCACGGACGCGGGCTGCGCACGCGACGCCGCTTCCGGCTCGGTGATTGTGCCGATGATGCCGCCGATGTCGCGACCGCGCTCGGCGTCGAGCGTTTCGTCGCGGCCGGCTATTCGATGGGCGGAGCCGTCGCCACGCTGTTGTGGCAACGCCACCGCGCCCGTGTCGACGGCCTCGTGTTGTGCGCGACCGCGTCGACGTTCTTCGATACCCGCGCCGATCGCTTGCGGCTCGGTCTGCTCGACCCCATCTCGCTCGCGACCCGGGCGATGCCGCCACGCGGCGCGCAACGTCTCTACGAGCGAGTCGTCTGGACGCAGACCAAAGAGCGCAACTACCAACCGTGGATGATCGACGAGATCCGATCCTGTCATCCCCGGCTGGTGCTCGAAGCCGGCGGCGAGCTCGGTCGTTTCGACTCCCGCATCTTGCGGACGCAGATCGACGTGCCCACGTCGGTGGTCGTGATGACGCGTGACATCCTCGTGCCCACGTCGCGCCAAGATGCGCTGGCCGCCGCGATCCCCAATGCCGAGCGATTCACCGTCGACGGTGATCATGTCGCGTGCGTGAGTCGACCCAAGATCTTCGTACCGTCGCTGATCGATGCCTGCACCAGCGTCGTCGACCGCGCGTCCGTCGGGCCGTGAGAGACCCCGCCGCCGTCGGCTTGCCGCTCTGGGGCAAGATCGCCGTCGTCGTTGCCGCGATCCTGTTGATCATCGTGGTCGCCGCGAGCATCGACTTCGGCGACGACGAGCCCGATCGACCGAACCTCATCGGCTTCGACGAAACCACTACCACGACTATCACTCGCTAAGGCAAGCACTTTTGCTCTTCGCGCAAGCGCTCATCGCGCGGTCGCCGATCGGTCACCGATCGGTCACGGATCGGTCACCGAGCGGGCTTCTGTTAGATCGCGTGCTCGATGGCGCGGGCGGCGGCCATCACGGCGGCTGCGTAACGCTTGCCCGGCGTGCGGGTCAGTCGTTCGATCGGCCCCGACACGCTGACCGCGGCGACGACGCGACCTCGATCGATGACGGGCGCGCTGACCGACGCCACGCCCGCTTCGCGTTCTCCGACCGACTCGGCCCAACCGCGGTCGAGCGCCGTGGGCCGTTCGAGCAATACGGCGCCACCCGAGCCGGCACTCAGTGGCAGGGCGGCACCTTCGTTGACGATGGTTCGCAACCCGTGCGGCGATTGCAGCGACGCCACACAGATGCGCTGCTCGCCGTCGCGCACGTAGAGCTGCACGCTCTCTTGGGTCTGATCGCGCAGGTCACGCAACGCCGGCAGGGCCACCTCACGCAGCGGAAACGCGTCGGTCGCGGCGCGGCCGAGCGCGATGGCCCGTGGACCGAGCACGAATCGCCCCTCGTCGTCGCGGCGCAGCATCCCGTGCGCTTCGAGTGCCACCGCCAGCCGGTGCACGGTGGGGCGGGCCAGCCCGGTGGCGTGGACCAGAGCGGCCAGCGCCTTGGGCTCGTGCTCGACCGCGGCAATTACGGCCATTGCCTTGTCGAGCACGCCGACATCGCTTATCCTGTCCATAAATCAAGATTAGTGTCTCATATAATAAGATTCAAGAACCTGAGATACAAGAACCGACATCCGAGGCTGTGATGGGCAAGACACTGAGTGAAAAGGTGTGGGACCGCCATGTGGTGCATTCCGCGGAAGGTGAACCTGATGTGCTCTACATCGATCTGCACCTCGTCCACGAAGTCACGTCACCGCAGGCGTTCGACGGGTTGCGCATCAACGGCCGCAAGGTGCGGCGGCCCGATCTCACCGTCGCCACCGAAGATCACAACGTGCCGACGGCCGACATCGATCAGCCGATTGCCGATCCGATCTCGCGCCGGCAGATCGAAGTCATGCGCCACAACGCCGAAGAGTTCGGCATCACCTTGTATCCGATGGGCCACCAGCGACAAGGCATCGTCCACGTGATCGGGCCCGAGCAAGGGCTCACGCAGCCGGGCATGACGGTGGTGTGCGGTGATTCGCACACGTCGACGCACGGCGCGTTCGGCGCGCTGGCGTTCGGCATCGGCACGAGCGAAGTCGAGCATGTTCTCGCCACGCAAACGCTGCCGCAGATGCGGCCGGGCACGATGGCGATCACCGTCGACGGCGTCCTCTCGGGTGGCGCGACCGCGAAAGATGTCGCCCTGGCGATCATCGGCACCATCGGTACCGGTGGCGGCATCGGGTCGGTCCTCGAGTACCGCGGCTCGGTCTTCCGCGCGTTGTCGATGGAAGGTCGCATGACCGTGTGCAACATGTCGATCGAAGCGGGCGCCCGCGCCGGGATCGTCGCGCCCGACGACACCACCTTCGCCTACCTCGATGGCCGCCAGCACGCACCGAGCGGCGCCGCGTGGGAACGCGCCCTCGACGACTGGCGGTCACTCGTCACCGATAGTGACGCCGCGTTCGACAAAGAGGTCGTCATCGACGGATCGGCGATCGTGCCCCACGTGACGTGGGGGACCAACCCGTCACAGGTCATGCGGATCGACGGCGCGATCCCCCATCCCGATTCGTTCTCGGAGCCCGCCCAGCGCGAGTCGGCGTCCCGGGCCCTCACCTACATGGGGCTCACCGCCGGTGTGCCCGTGCGCGAAGTCGCGGTCAACACGGTGTTCATCGGATCATGCACCAACAGTCGCATCGAAGATCTCCGCGCCGCCGCAGCCGTGGCCGATGGTCGCCGCGTCGCCAGTGGCATCCGCACACTGGTCGTACCCGGTTCGCACGCGGTCAAGACCCAGGCCGAGGCCGAAGGGCTCGACAAGATCTTTCGCGCCGCGGGCTTCGACTGGCGCGAGCCCGGATGCTCGATGTGCCTCGCGATGAACCCCGACAAACTTGCGCCGGGCGAACGGTGCGCGTCGACGTCGAATCGCAACTTCGAAGGGCGACAGGGCCGCGGCGGACGCACACACCTCGTCTCCCCTGCCGTGGCTGCCGCCACCGCCATCGCCGGTCACTTCGCCACGCCCGAAGACCTGTAGCGCACCGGATCTGTAGAAGGGAATCCACCATGCGAGCCGTACGTATAGTCAGCGGGCGAGCGGTGCCGCTCGATCGTTCCGACGTCGACACCGACCAGATCATCCCCTCCGATTGGCTCAAGCAGGTCGAGCGCACGGGCTTCGAAAAGGGCCTGTTCTCCGAGTGGCGCGATGACCGCAACTTCGTGCTCAACGACGAGCGCTTCGCCGGCGCCAGCATTCTCGTCGCCGGACCCAACTTCGGTACCGGGTCGTCGCGCGAGCACGCGGTATGGGCGATCCAGCAGTACGGCTTCGATGCGGTCATCTCGCCGCGCTTCGCCGACATCTTCCGCAACAACTGCACCAAGAACGGGCTCGTTCCGGTGCAGGTGACACCCGAGGTCGGCCAACAACTGCTGGCCGCGGTCGAGGCCGACCCCTCGCTCGAGATCACCGTCGACCTCGAAGCGCTCACCGTCGAAGCACCCGCGATCGGCCTCACCGCCTCGTTTCCCATGGACCCGTCGACGCAGGACCGCTTCCTCAACGGCCTCGACGACATCGGGATCACGCTGCACCACGCCGACGCCATCTCGAGTTTCGAGCAGCAGCGCCCCCACTGGATGCCCGCCCTCGGTTGACCCCGGCGACCCGTTCTCTTGGCGTTTTACAGGTGCCGACACCTGTAAAACGCCAAGAGAAGCGTGGGCGGAACGTTTTCTGGCCGAAGGGGAACCGGTCGCCTCGCCGGCACGTCCGAAGATGCGAACAAAGCCATCGGAGGACATCCCAATGCGCGTGCACCTACGGATCGCCACCGTCGCCGCTCTCACTCTCGGCGTCGGCCTCGGTGCCTGCACCACCGACGATGACGGCGCCGGACCGCTCGGCGGTATCGGCAGCCTGCAGTTCGCGGCGCGCCTGAAGCCGGCCGGCAACTGTGACTCGCTGCTCGATCACCTCCGCGACGAGGCCGAGGCCCGGGTCGGTCCGTACGGCCTCAGTGGCGGCCCTGTCCTCGCGTTCGATGCGATGGGGCCGGCGGGTGGGCGCACCGCGGCGGCTCCTCAGGCGCAAGAGGCCAAAGGCACTGGGGGCGGGGTGAGCGACCAGAGCTTTTCGACCACGAACGTGCAAGAGGTGGGCATCGACGAGCCCGACTTGGTCAAGACCGACGGGTCACGGATCTTGGTCATCGCCAACGGTGCCTTCCATGTCGTCGATTTGACGGGCGCGGCACCCGCACTCGTCGGCACGATCGACCTCGGCGACGAAAACTTCCGACCGTCGGAGATCCTCGTGTCCGGTAGCCGGGTGCTCGTGTTCGGCACCGCTGGAGGCTTCCGCCGCGGCGTGGTCATGCCGAACGCTCGCGTCGGCGGGATCGCCGCCGAGGACTTCGCGCCCGATCTGATTGCGCGCTCGCAGGCGTCGATCACCGAACTCGATCTCTCGGTGCAGAGCGCGCCACGCGTCGTCAAGCGCCTCGAAGTCGAAGGTGACTACGTGACTGCTCGACAGATCGGCGCCGTCGCCCGGGTCGTGGTGCGCTCCTACCCGCAGGAACTTCCGTTCGTGTATCCGCAGAACGAATCAGGCGAAGCGCGGGCGAAGGAGCTCAACCAACAGACCGTCCGCGAGTCGAAGCTCGAAGACTGGATGCCGCTCTATCGACTGGTCGACGCCAACGGCGAACCGCTGCAGCAGGGCCAACTGACGCAGTGCACCAACGTCGACCTGCCGACCGAATTCGCCGGATTCGGCTCGCTCTCGGTGCTCACATTCGACCTCACGAAGCCCATCGGCAACGGCGACGCAGTCTCCATCCTGAGCAGCGCCGACACCGTCTACGCGTCGGACAAGAACCTCTACGTCGCGACCACGAGCTACATCACACCCGAAGCGCAGCAGATCAGGGACTTCAGCGCCGAATTCTCGACCTCGATCCATTCGTTCGACATCGACGGCAACAAGCCCGCCAGCTACACCGCGTCGGGCTCGGTGCCGGGGCACCTGCTCAACCAGTTCTCGATGTCGGAACACGATGGGCACCTGCGCGCCGCGACCACCAACGGCGCGCCGTGGAGCTCGGGCACCGACAGCAGCATCACCGTGTTGCGGCGCGACGGTGATCGCCTCGATCGCGTCGGGCAGGTCAGCGGCATGGGCAAGGGCGAACGCATCTACTCGGTGCGCTATGTCGGGCCGACGGCGTATGTGGTCACGTTCCGCCAGACCGACCCGTTCTACACGGTCGACCTGTCGAACCCGGCCGCCCCGCGCGTCGTCGGCGAGCTCAAGATCCCCGGCTACTCGGGTTACCTGCATCAGATCGGCGCGAGCCACGTGCTCGGGATCGGTCAAGACGCGAACGATCAAGGCCGCGTGCTCGGAACCAAGGTCTCGCTATTCGACGTGAGCGATCTGGCCAACCCGACCGAGATGGCGACGTGGAAGCAGGCGAACAGCAACACGCAGGCCGAGTACGACCATCACGCGTTCTTGTACTGGGACGAGCGCAAGATCGCCGTGCTGCCCGTCTTCGGCAACAACGGCAGCAACTCCGCCGTGATCTTGTCGATCGACCCGCAAACGGGTATCAACGAAGCCGGCCGCATAAGCCATTCGCAGTCGTCGCCGATCGTGCGCTCGCTCGTCGCCGCCGATCAACTGTGGACGGTGTCGAACGATCGCCTACAGGCCAACTCGTTCACCGACCTGGCCGTCACCAGCCGCATCGACCTCTGACCCAAGCCCCCACACTCGTTCTCGCAGCACAACGTCGACCTGTGGTCGACGTTGTGCTGCGAGTTCGGGGGTTGGAAGGTTGATCGACGGGACGGCTCGGTTATTCGACGCGGAGGGAGCCGGGGCGGATGACCTTGGACGGATCTTCGCCGGTCTCGCGGACGCGGTTGACCCGATTGAGCGCGGCGATGAACGCGCGGGCCGATGCTTCGACGACGTCGGTCGACAGGCCTCGGCCCGACACCTTGATGCCATCGCTCGACTGGAACGACAACGACACGTCGGCGAGGGCATCGACACCACCGGTCACGGAGATGACGTTGTAGTCGGTCAACGTGCCCTCCACGTCGGTGCACAGACGGACCGCCGTGCACGACGCCTCGACCAGACCGTCACCGGTGGCAGTGGAGCTGACCTCGGTGCCGCGGACCCTCATGGCAACAGTGGCCGTGGGTGTGGTTGCGGTGCCACCGCGCAGGTCGATCGACACCAGTTCGAAGGCCTGCGTCAGATGGCCGCCGAGCTCTTCGGCGACGAGGGCTTCGAGATCGGCCTCGGACAGGTGAACCTTGCGATCGGCCAGCTCCTTGAATCGGGTGAACGCGGCTTCGAGGCCGTCGCCATGGATCTCGATGCCCATCTTGTGCAACGCGTCTTTGAACGCGGCGCGCCCCGAGTGCTTGCCTAGCACCAACTTGGACTCGCCCATGCCGACGGCCGCGGGGTCCATGATCTCGTAGGTCGTGCGTTCGCGCAGCACGCCGTGTTGGTGGATACCGGCCTCGTGGGAGAACGCGTTGCGGCCGACGACGGCCTTGTTGAACTGCACCGGATAGCCGGTGAGGCGGCTCACGATGCGCGACGACCGCGCCAGTTCGTCGGTCTTGATGCCCGTGTCGATGCCGCCGAATGTGTCCGCCCGCGTCTTGAGCGCCATCACGATCTCTTCGAGCGCGGCGTTGCCGGCCCGCTCGCCGATGCCGTTGATCGTGCACTCAACCTGGCGAGCGCCGGCCATCACCGCCGCCAGGCTGTTGGCGACTGCGAGGCCGAGATCGTTGTGACAGTGGGTGGAGATCACGTAGTCGCCGGTGACACGCTGACGAATGCGACGGAGACGATCGGCCCATTCTTCGGGCGTTGCGTAGCCGACGGTGTCGGGGATGTTCAGCGTCGTCGCGCCCGAATCGACCGCTGCTTGCAGCACGGTGCACATGAAGTCGAAGTCGGATCGAGACGCGTCTTCGGGCGAGAACTCGACGTCGGCGGTGTAGTTGCGCGCGTGGGCTACGGCCGTCGCCGCCTCGCGGAGCACTTGGTCGGGCGTCATGCGCAGCTTGTGCTTCATGTGCGTTTCGCTCGTGGCGATGAACGTGTGGATACGCCGCTTCTCGGCTGGTTCGATTGCTTCCCAACAGCGGTCGATGTCTTTGAGCGCCGTACGGGACAACCCACAGATGACCGGGCCGCGGACCGACTTGGCGATGGCCAGCACGGCCTCGAAGTCACCCTGGCTGGCAATTGGGAAACCGGCCTCGATGTAGTCCACACCGAGACGGGCCAGCTGGTCGGCAATCTCGAGCTTCTCGCCCACATCGAGCGAGATTCCCGGCGATTGCTCGCCGTCTCGCAGCGTCGTATCGAAGATGACAACTCTCTCGCTTGCCTGACCCATCTCGTGTCCCTTTTCTCGTGCGGCGCTCTGTGTGTTTGGCCCCAATAACGCAAAAACCCCCTGGGCCGCAGCGGCGCAGGAGGTTACCGGCGAGCACTATGTGCTCGCCGTTACGTAAGAAGGAGGCTCGACAGCCGAGTGACCTGATGCATTGGCGGCACTCTAGCCGAACTCGCGGGTGATCCCGCAAGCTTGTTCAAGATTCGCCCAGGGGCGAGTTAGCGTGACGGCTCACAGTCCGGGCGCTGCAGCCGATACGAAACAGCCAAGAGGAGCACCACATGGCCCGCCGTGGCAACAAGAAGTCACTCGCCCGCCGTATCCGACGCCTGGTCTTCCTCGCGTCTGCGACTGCCGCCATCGTTCGCTTTGCCATGGCCCGTCGAACGAAGACCACGCCGAACGCGCCGCAGGTATCCGAATGGGCTCCCCTGCGCGCCGGCGCCGCCAGCGCGCCGACCGCGTCGGCAACCGACTCGCCGACCGACACCACTGACTCGACCGCCGCCGCGACCCCGACGTCGCCCGACTGGATCGAGCCCGTCGATGGCGCGTGCCCCCTCACGCACCCGGTGAAGGGCAACGCGAACAGCCGTATCTACCACGTGCCCGGCGGCCGGTTCTATGACTCGACGGTCCCCGAGCGGTGCTACCGCGACGGGACGGCGGCCGAAGCCGACGGCATGCGCGCGTCGAAACGCTGAATCGACCCGAGCGGCCCGCAGAGCGCGAAGCTACGCGAGGCCGATGGCGTTGACGGACAAGATGCCCTTGTGCGCGGCGATCTCGGCTTGCACTTCGGCCGACGCGCGCACATCGGTGCCGATCACGATCATCGCGGGAACGCCATCGGCAGACCGGCCGAGATGCATGTCGCCGATGTTGATGTGGTGCTGACCGAGCACCGTGCCGACAAAGCCGACCATGCCGGGTCGGTCTGAGTTACGCACCACCAACATGTGATCGGCCGGCGGAACGTCGACCGAATGCTCGTCGATCGAGACGATGCGGTGCTCGCCGCGCACACCGACGAGCGTGCCTCCGAGTGCGTGGCCACCTCCGCGCACCGTGATGCAGTTGACGAAGTCCTTGGCCACCGGATTGTTCGTCGACTTGATCGTGATGCCGCGGTCGCGCGCGATGTTGGTGGCGTTGACGTAGGAGACCGGTTCGTCACTGACGTACGCGAGCATGCCCTTGGTCAACGAGAGCGCCGTGAGCTTGTTGTCGTAGCCGCCGATATCACCCTGGAACTCGATCTCGATGGTGTCGGGCAGCATGTCGCACAACGATGCAAAGAGACGACCGAGGTTCTCGGCCAACGGCAAGAAGGGTCGCACCGTTTCGCTAACGGCACTGGCGTCGACGTTGACGGCAAACGGCACGAAGTCGCCGGCGAGGGCCAGCAACACCTGGTCGGCAATCGTGTCGCCCGCCTTGTCCTGTGCTTCGGCCGTGCTGGCGCCGAGGTGGGGGGTGACCACCACCGAGTCGAGCGCGAACAACGGCGACTCGGTGGTCGGCTCTGCGGCGAACACGTCGAGTGCGGCGCCGGCGATGCGCCCCTCACGAATCGCGTCGGCGAGCGCCTCTTCGTCGACGATGCCCCCGCGGGCGACGTTGACGACACGCAACGACGGTTTCGCCTTCTTCAACAGATCGGTGTTGAGCAATCCGACGGTCTGCGGTGTCTTCGCGACGTGGATCGTGATGAAGTCGCTCTGCTCGACGAGCGTGTCGAGATCGACGAGGTCGACCGACAGTTGGCGGGCTCTCTCCGCGGCGACGAACGGATCGAATGCCACCAGTCGCATCCCGAAGGCCAGCGCCCGCTGGGCGACCAACTTGCCGATGCGACCCAGGCCGATGATGCCGAGCGTCTTTTCGTAGAGCTCGACGCCCTCCCACTTGGTGCGCTCCCACCGGCCGTCGCGCAGCGCGGAGTGCGCCTGGGGCACGTTGCGCGCTTGCGCGAGGATCAACGCCATCGTGTGCTCGGCGGCGGAGATCACGTTGGACTGCGGCGCGTTGACGACCATCACGCCGTGACGGGTGGCGGCCTCGACGTCGACGTTGTCGAGCCCGATGCCGGCCCGACCGACCACCACCAACTCTTTGGCGCGTGACAACACGGCGCGGGTGACCTGCGTCGCGGATCGGATGATCAGGGCGTTGGCCAAACCGATCTCGCCCAACAGTTCATCGGCCGAGAGCCCCTCGCGGACCACGACGTCGTGGCCGGCGTCACGCAGCCGTTGCAGGCCGGTATCGGCGATCTTCTCGGTGACCAGGATGAGAGCCATAAGGCTCCAAGTCTGCCCGACCGCTGCCGCTCACCAACCCTATTTCGGCGCGTTTTCGATCATGACGGGCGCAACCGGGTCGCCGAGGTCGAACCCGAACACCTGCGAATAGA
Source organism: Acidimicrobiales bacterium (assembly GCA_035525225.1). Lineage (GTDB taxonomy): Bacteria > Actinomycetota > Acidimicrobiia > Acidimicrobiales > WLNW01 > DATLFA01. Next base: position 124,142 of record DATLFA010000010.1, on the reverse strand, counting down.
AATACGCCTCGGCTTCGAGGGCCCGAATGATGCTGGGGCCTTGGCGAAACCCGTGGCCCTCTCCTTCGAACTCGAGATACGCATGAGTGAGGCCGCGCGCGGCGAGCGCGGCGATGATCATCTGCGCCTGATTGGGCGGCACGATCTCGTCGTCGAGCCCCTGTAGCACGATCAGCGGAGTCGCCAATCCCTCGAGGTGATGGATCGGACTGCGCGCCAGGTAGACATCGCGCGCTTGTGGGTACGGCCCGACCAGCCGATCGAGATAGCGCGATTCGAACTTGTGCGTGTCGCGAGCCAGCGCCTCGAGATCCGCGATGCCGTAGTGGCTCGCACCCGCGGCGAACACGCCCGGGTGGAACGCGAGCGCCGCCAACACCGTGAACCCGCCCGCGCTGCCACCGCGAATCGCGACGCGCGAACCATCGACGGTGCCCTCGGCAACGAGATGACGCACTGCCGCGATGCAGTCGTCGACGTCCGCGATGCCCCACGCCCCGTCGAGCGCGCGGCGGTACTGCCGCCCGTATCCGGTGCTGCCCCGGTAGTTGACGTCGACCACCGCGAACCCGCGACTGGTCCAGTAGCGCAGCGCGAGATTGATCTGCGTGCGCGCTGCGCCCGTGGGGCCGCCATGCGCCATCACGATGAGTGGTGGCTTTTCGTCCTTGGGCGCGACGTGCGTCGCGCTCGCCGGCGCGTAGTACAACGCGTGCGCAGTCGCGTCACCCGACGGGAAGCTGACTGGTTTTGGCCGCGGCAGGTACGCGGCATCGAGACCGAGTTCCCGCGGGCGATATAGACACCCGATCCCGGAACCGTCGATTCGGTACAACGCCGGTTCGCTGTCGTAGGACGCACCGACGAAGACAACCGACCCATCGTCGGTCACCAACGAATCGATCGCCGTCAAGTCACTCGCAGCCACGCCCTCGCTCTCGTCGACGAGCACGTCGCCATCGGCCCGGCCGCGCACATAGACGACGCCATTCGACACCACCACGTAGCGCGACTGGCCGAAGCCCCACGGTGGCGTCGCAATCTCGAAGTCGCCGACCACGACCGGACCGATGGTGTCATCGGAGTTCAGGCGATAGAGATTCCACCAGTCGTTGCGATCGGAACAGAAATACAACGAGCCGTCCGGCGTCCATTCCGGCTGCACGATCGATTCGTGGTCCCCGCCGGCCACTCGCCGCGCGTTGCGCGCTGTGCCGTCGGCGAACTCGGCAACCCACAGTTCGGTGCTGTCCCAGGGCATGTCGGGGTGGTTCCACTGCACCCACGCCAGCCGTGTGCCGTCGCCCGACTGTCGCGATGACGAGTAGAAGTCGGCGCCGCTCGCCATTGTCGACACCCGCAGCGATCCATCGGTCGCGACCGCGACGAGTTCGTTCAACGGTTCTGCCGACGGTGCGTGACGCTCGCGCACGCACACGTACCACTCGCCGTCGCGCGTGAACCGGCCGTCCGCGAAACGATCGGCGATGTCATCGGTTGCCGCTGCCGTCAGCGCGGTGGGCTCGCCGTCGCGCGGCCCATCGATCCGCCACAATCGCTGGTCGCGGAAGTTGCTGTAGACAACCGTGCCCTGGCTCACATACCACCCCCCGCCGCCGTACTCGTGGACGCGGGTGCGAACGTTGTGCGCCGGTGGCGTGACATCGCGCCGCGCGCCGTCGCCGTCGCGGCGCACGATGACCGAGCGCCCGCCCTCGGCCGGACGCGCTTCGCACCAGTAGACCGAGCCGTCCGAATCGACCACGACATCATCGATACGTGCCGCGCCCTCGACCAACATCGATGCCGATATCGGCGACGGCCACGAGCCGTAGGGCGCCTCGATCACCCGATGGTTACCGCCCACCGATGAAATCGGCGATACGGGTGACGCCTTCGCCCAGATCATCGTCGCCCAGCGCGAACGAGAGACGGAAGTAGCCGGGCGAGCCGAACGCCTCGCCGGGGATCACCGCCACCTTGACCTCGTCGAGCAGGATCGTCGCCAGCTCACTCGTGGACGTCGCTTTGCGCCCGGCCAGTGTGCGACCGAGCACGCCTTCGAACGACGGGAACGCGTAGAACGCGCCTTCGGGCTCGAGGCAGATCACGCCGTCGATCGACGAGAGCAGCGCGTGCATTCGCCGCCGCCGGCGATCGAACGCGGCGCGCATCTCTGCGACGGCGGTGAGATCACCCAACACCGCGGCGAGGGCCGCGGCCTGCGCGACGTTGCACACGTTGGAGGTGCTGTGCGATTGCAGGTTGGTGGCCGCCTTGATGAGATCGGCGGGGCCGATCATCCAGCCGACGCGCCAGCCGGTCATGGCGTAGGTCTTGGCCACGCCGTTGAGGATCACGACGCGATCACCCAACTCGGGCACGAGCGTCGCCATCGACGAGAACTCGCGCCCGTCGTAGACGAGATGTTCGTAGATCTCGTCGGTGATGACCCAAATGCCCTTGGACGCGGCCCAGCGACCGATCTCGACGGTCTGCTCGCGTGAGTACACCGCGCCGGTGGGGTTGGACGGCGAAACGAACAGCAGCGCTTTGGTGCGCGGCGTGTACGCGGCCTCGAGTTGGTCGATCGTCACCTTGAAGCCCGACGCGACATCGGTGGGGATCACGACGGAGGTGGCGCCGGCGAGCGCGATCGGTTCGGGGTAAGTCGTCCAATACGGGGCCGGGAGCAACACCTCGTCGCCGGGGTTGAGCAGCGCCTGGAAGGTGTTGTAGACGGCCTGCTTGCCCCCGTTGGTCACCAAGATGTTGGCGGCCGAGGTCGTGTAGCCCGAGTCGCGCGTGGTCTTGGCCGCGATCGCTTCGCGCAATTCGGGCAGCCCCGCAGCCGGTGTGTAGCGGTGGTACCTGGGGTTGCGACAGGCGGCCACCGCGGCATCGACGATGTGCGCCGGTGTGGGGAAGTCGGGCTCGCCGGCACCGAAGCCGATCACGGGCTCGCCGGCCGCCTGCAATGCCTTTGCCTTGGCGTCGACGGCGAGTGTGGCGGACTCGGTGATGGCGCCGATTCGGCGGGAGATGCGTTCGGACATGGCGCGCATGTTTGCACGCGACTCCGCCCGATCACGAAGCAATTGCGGCTATTGGCGGTGACAGCTGACGCATTTCCCAAAACTCGCCCAATTCGTCGAGCGCTGGCGCCGGGACCGGCCATAGTGGTGCAGTGACCACCACGCCCGCGATCACGATCCCTGCCGGCCTGCTCCCCCGAGACGGGCGCTTCGGCTCCGGCCCCTCCAAGGTGCGTCAGGAGGCGATCGTCGATCTGCTCGGCGCCGCCCCCACCTACCTCGGCACGTCGCACCGCCAACCGACGGTCCAGTTCACCGTCGCCGCGCTGCGCAACGGCTTGCACGAGCTGTTCGCGCTGCCCGACGGCTACGAGATCATGCTCGGCAACGGCGGTTCGACACTGTTCTGGGACGCCGCCTGTTTCTCTCTGATCGAACGCAAGAGCCAGCACCTGTCCTTCGGCGAGTTCTCGTCCAAGTTCGCCGCGGCGGTCAGGGCCACGCCATTCCTCGACGCGCCGCAGATCATCACGTCGCCTGCCGGCACCCACCCCGACCTCGAGGTCGCCGACGACGTCGACGTCTACGCGCTGACGCACAACGAGACCTCGACGGGCGTGATGATGGCGCTCGAGCGGCCCGCGGGCGTCGCCGCGAGCAAGTCCCTCGTCGTCGTCGATGCGACATCAGCAGCCGCGGGGCTGCGCTTTCATCCGCACAACGTCGACGTCTACTACTTCGCACCACAAAAGTGCTTTGGTAGCGACGGCGGGCTGTGGATCGCCGCGGTATCGCCCGCAGCCGTCGAACGCATCGAGCGCCTCGCTCAATCGGGTCGCTGGATACCGGCGATCCTCGATCTCGAACAAGCGCTCCAGAACTCACGCAAGGACCAAACGCTCAACACCCCGGCTCTGGCCACGCTCTTCCTGACCGTGCACCAGATCGACTGGATCAACAGCAACGGTGGCCTCGCCTGGTCGGCGGCGCGCTGCGATCGCTCTGCCGAACATGTCTACTCGTGGGCCGACGCCAGCGACTACGCGACCCCTTTCGTCGCGGCTGTCGCCGATCGCTCGCGGGTGGTGGCAACGATCGACCTCCACCCGTCGGTCAGCGCCGACACCGTCGCCAAGGTCTTGCGCAGCAACGGCGTGGTCGACACCGAGTCCTACCGCAAGTTGGGCCGCAACCAACTGCGGGTGGCGCTGTTCCCCGCCATCGATCCCGACGACGTGCTCGCACTGACCCACTGCATCGACCACGTGGTCGCCGCCTTGCCATAGCCCTGTCCTCAAGGCGGACGGTAATGGGCCGATGAGACCATGTGGCGTTCGCGGCATCGAAGTCATCCGTCCCCGGTGGCGCCGCCGTCGCGCTCGGTCTCGCCGCCGATCCACTCGGGGCGCCGTGGCTGACCAGGGTCGCCCGCGCCGTCGCCGTGGCGCTGGCCCTCGCCTTCGTCATCGCAGTGGTGTCGGGGTCGGGGGCCGATACCGCTTCGGGCCGACTCGGCGGCGACTATCCCGCCTTCTTCGCCGCCGGACGGCTGATCACGAGCGACGAGCGCTCATCGATGTACGACCCGGCTCGCCAGGCCGAAGCGCAACAAGGCTTGTTCCCGGGCGACGCGGACGATGGCCTGTTGTACTTCGCATACCCACCACACACCGCACTCGCGTATCTGCCGTTGTCGCATCTGCCGTACCGCGTGTCGTACGCGTTGCACACCTTGCTGATGCTCGGCGCGACAGTGGCCGCGCTGTATCTCGTGCGCCCCATGCTGCCGCTCGTCGATCGCCACTTCGAGCTGGCGGTGATCGGCGCCGTCTCGTTCTATCCGATGTATCGCGCCATCACCGGCGGCCAGAACACGGCGCTCACATTGCTTTTGCTCGCGGGATCGTGGCGCGCCGTCGAAGGACGACGCGACGTTCTCGGCGGAGTACTGCTCGGGCTGTTGTTGTTCAAACCCCAGTTCGCGCTGCCGATCATCGGTTTGCACTTGCTCGCTCGACGTTGGCGGCTCGGCGTCAGTGCCGCACTCACCGCGGTCGCCTGCTGGGGTATCGGTGCCGCGCTGTTGGGCTTCGACTGGCTCGGAGAATGGTTCGAATCGGTCCGCATCTTCAGCGATCTCGACGCCCACGTCAACCGCCGCAATGCGGTCTCGTTTCTCGGCGTCGCCGACACGGTATTCGGCGTCGGCGACAACTTCGGACGCGCATTAGGAGGGACGCTGGCCTTGGCCACCGTCGTCGCTCTGATCGCATTGTGGCGCAGCCACGGCCGGCGAAGCCTCTGCGCGCCGATGATCGTTGCCCTGCCGGCGATCGTGTTGATCTCGCCGCACGCGATGTTCTACGACGCCGGGTTGTTGGTGCTAGCGCTCGCAGCGATGTTGGCGGCCCGTCATGTGCACGTGCGCCAGGCCGCAGCCGTGTTGTGGTGCGCCGGCGTCCTCGATCTCACCAAACACGCCGTCGGGCTCACACCATTGTTCGCGGTGACGATCGCAGTGTTCGTCATCGCGCTCGTCAACGCCCGCCGCTACGAACCACTACCGACGGGTCTACGACCATGACCTCGAAGACCTACCAGCTGCTCGAGTTCGCGACACCTGAACTGTCGATCGTCATTCCCGCCTACAACGAACAAGCGCGCATCGGACGCACCCTCGATTCGATCGCCTCGTTCCTGGCCGTGCGCTCGGTGCACTGCGAAGTCATCGTCGTCGATGACGGATCCACCGACGACACCGGCGCCATCGTCGAAGCGCGTCAGTGCGACTTCGTGAGCCTGCGGCTGCTGCGCTGCGAACGAAACGGAGGTAAAGGACGCGCCGTGCGTCTCGGCATGATGATCGCCCGAGGCAGAGTGCGTCTGTTCATGGATGCCGACAATTCGACCGATATCAGCGAGTTCGAGCGGCTGAACGAGTGCGCGGCGCTTCACCCCACCCTGCCCGATGTGGTCATCGCCTCGATCTCGACACCGGGTAGCCACGTGGAGGGCCCACAGCCGCGGGCTCGCGCCGTGCTCGGACGAATGGGCAGTGCGCTCGTACAGCGCACGGTGTTACCCGGCATCCACGACACGCAGCGCGGCTTCAAGCTCTTCACCGCCGAGGCTGCCGATGCGATTTTCTCGCGCTGTCGCATCAACGGCTGGGGCTTCGACATCGAAGTCCTCGCGATCGCCCGCACGCTCGGCTTTCAGATCCTGGAAGTGCCCGTGCACTGGCACCATGAAGAGGACAGCCGGGTCGGGCCCACCGCATATCTGACGACGCTCATCGACGTGGCACGCGTGAGCCGTTTGGTGCGCAAGACCAGGCGCAGTTCAGGGCAAGGCAGCTCACGGCAAGATGCCGACACGCGCCACGGGTTGCGGGTTGGTTGAGCGGCCAACGGTCGCGACCTGCACTCCTTCGAGCAGGAGGTTGCGCAATTCGCGCGGATCGATCAGGTCGTCGAAGGTGAGTCCTTGCGCGGACTTGTAACTCGACTCGAGTTCGGCCTGCGCCAGCAGTGACGTCGTGTCGTCACTGGCGTGCGTCGCCTTCGATGACCCGCGGGCCGGCATCGCGCCCATCGTCGCCCCGGGGAACGCATAGCTGCGACTGTTGCCGGTGAAGCCGAGAAAACCCATGATGCAGCCGCCGAACCCGTAGGCCTTGCGGAAAGTCACGTGGAACTTGATCGTGGTGGTGCGCATCTGCGCCGCGAACATGCGGCCGCCGTAGCGCAAGATCGACTCCCGTTCGGCCTCGCTGCCCGCCATCACACCTGGGTTGTCGCCGAGGAAGATCAGCGGCACATGGAACGAGTCGCAGACCTCGATGAAACGCGCACCCTTCATCGCGCCGTCGGCATCGATCGCTCCGCCCTTCTCCGCAGGCTGATTGGCGATGATGCCCACCGGGTGCCCGCCGAGATGTGCCAGTGCGCAGACCATCGTGCGGCCGAAGTCCGGCTGCACTTGGAAGAACTCGCCGTTGTCGACGATCACCGACACGACCTCGCGCATGTCGTAGAGGCGGCGCCCGTCGACCGGAACCAATTCGAGCAACTCGGGCACGAGTCGCGGACCACGGTCGGGCCCGTCGACGCGCACCGGCGCGTAGCCCCACGCCGACGACGGGAAATAGCTGAGGTACGCACGGATCAACTGGAGGGCTGCCGCGTCGTCAGCGGTGACGTTGTGCACCGTGCCCGCGGTGACCGCGACCTGTGCGCCGCCGAGTGAATGCTTGTCGATCACTTCACCGAGCGCCTCCTTCACCAACGGCGGACCTGCCGTGAACACCGCGCTGTTGGCGGCCATCACGGTCCAGTCCGCGACCGGCACGGCCATGGCGCTGTGACCGGCCGACGCGCCGAGCACGGCCGTGATAAAGGGGACGTGGCCCGACAGATGTGCCTGGATGATGAGGTCGGTCGGGGCCCGCATGTGCGACTCACCCGGCATCGCCGGTCGATGGCCGGCACCGTCGAGGATCAAGATGTGGGGGCACCGCTCCTGCAGCGCGATCTCGCCGATGCGGTAGCGCTTGGCCGTCGATCCGCTGCCGATCGAGCCCCCGAGCACGGTGAAGTCCTCGCAGCCGACGACCATGGGGCGGCCGTCGATGCGACCCCATCCACAGACGAACGCGTCGCTCGGGATCTCGCCCCCCACCAGCGGGCCGATCTCGCGAAAGCTGCCGGGATCGACGAGCAGGCCGATGCGCTCGCGCGCAGTGAGGCTGCCGCGGCCGTGGTGCTTGTCGATCTTCTCGGGGCCGCCCATCGCCCGTGACCGCTGCTTGCGGGCGGCCAGGTCGGCCAGGCGGGGACCCCACGCGTTCGGCAGATCGTTGGTCGGCAATTCGTCGCCGGAGTCATTCATGTATCGGGCCCTTTCCGGCTCAGCGGCAATTCTGCACGAACTCCGCGAGGAATTCCCGAGCCACGGGCCCTTGGGCATCGAGCCCTTCGTACGATTCGCACGCGAGACGGCGCAACTCACTCTGATCGCATTGCAACTCCTCGGCGCGCCGTTGGAAGCTCTCGAACGGCTCGTCGAGCCTGCGGAACGGATTGTCGGGATCGTCCTCTTCGAGGTCCTCCCGCGTCTTTGTGCCGAGGTCCTCGACGATGTCTCGCACCACCTTGGCCGAGCGGCTCACCAACTCTTCGCAGGAACCCGCGGATGCGGGATCGCTGACCGAGTCGCCGCGCGTGATCAACGCCGCGATCACCACCGCGATCACCAGAACGAGCGCGACGACGATCGCGCCCTTGCTGACGTTCACTTGTTGGTGACCTGCAAAGGAAATGCGAGGAACGACTCGAATTGCCAGAGATCCTCGGCGGCCGGCATCGCCTTGCCTCCCCACGCCGCGAACAGATGGCGGCGATTGGCGAGCGGTGTCCAGTCGCTCTGCACCGATGGGCACGGCCCGAGGTACGGGTTGGCGACGGCGAGGACTTCGTCGTGCGGGAGATCGTCGGGAACGTTGAAGCCCTGATCGGGATGATTGATCATCCAGAACACCGCGCCGAGCACCGATGCGGCAACCTGCAATGTGGTGGCGTTTTGCCCGGGCACCAACGTTCGTGTCTCGTCGATGTCGAGTTGCGAACCAACCCACCACGCGTTGAGATCGTGGCCCATGAGCAACACCCCGAGCTCATCGCGGCCATGGACGATCTCGTCTTGCATGATGCGCAACCGCGGTTGCAGCTGCAGCCCCCGCATGCGAAGTTCGTTCAGCGAATCCATCGCCGCGTCGGTGGGCAGATACGCGTAGTGAACCGTCGGACGGTAGATCGGCCGTTCGCTGTCGGACACGGTGAGATGCTCGGTGATCGACAACGCCTCGCCGTGGCGGATGACCATGCCGATGATCTGCCCGCCGAGTGGCACCCACGAATAGACAAACGTGTCCATACCCATTTGCGAGAGACAGATCTGGCTGCAGGGACCGTAGTCGTAGGTGTGCGATGCACCCGGCAACCGGCGCTCATGAGTGCCCCAACCGAGCTCGGACGGAGCGATGCCCTCTTCGTAGAACCCCTCGATCGACCATGTGTTGACGAACTCGTCGACTTCTTTGGGACGATCGGTGACTTGTGTGTCGCGCTCGCTGATGTGGATGACCTTGACACCAGTGTGCATCGCGATCCGCGCGTAGTCGCCCGCCGCGCGAGCGCGCTCGATGGCGCGGCGTCGCGTCGCGCTCAGCTTGAGGCGCCGCATCGTGGTGCCTGTTCCCCGCTCTAAGGGCCGCTCGGGCCCGCCCGCGAGCATCGCGTCGGCGATGTCGTCGAGTGCGACCTTTGTCCAGTGCGACACGAGGCCCGGATTCGCGCCGTGGTCGACCACCGCGGACGGCCCGGGGTGCGACCACTCGGCGATCTGTTTCCGCAAGAGACGATGACGGAAGTAGAGGGTACGTTCGGTCGGGGGCGTCGTATCGGCGCTGCCGTACGGGTCCCATTCTTCGACCGAGGTGTTGGCGTAGAGCACCCCGTTGTCGTGGCACCATTGCAGGATCGTGCCGGCGTCGATGTTCCACGCGAGGTCGATCAGTAAGTCGCCCGGGCCCAGGTGCTCGGACAGCAGTTCGCCGATGTTCTCGGGCGTGATGCGCGCTAACTCGTAGCGCGCACCGGCAGCGAGCGTGTCGGGGATCTTCGAACGCAGGTCTTCGAAATCCATCACCGTCAGTTTGCGAAAGTCCATGTCGAGGTGACGCAACAACAGCGGCTGCAGGCACTGCGACACCGATCCACAACCGAGCACGAGCACACGACCGGGGAACCGCACCCGAAACTGCGGGATCCCGGGGCCCGGGCGGCCGCCGGCGGAGCGCGAATGCGGGCCCGAGCGCGGACGCGGACGATTGGACTTCTGGACGGGCATAGGCGCGCGAACACCTCCGGACGGGGAAGGGACGGGAGCGCCCATCGTAATGGCGTCCACCCGCGCGGGGAATGCCAGGCCCGAGCGACCTGCGCCAGAGCGGGGGCTCAGTCCGTTACGCGCGGGCGAGCACGCCCAGATTCCACCCGACGACGAGCGCGTACCAGAGGTTGACCGCACCGAGTGACCACGCGACTCGGTGCGGGAACCGCGACCGCAACACGAGTGCCACCACCACGGCGATGCACGCGAACTTGACCAGCGACGCGTGCACCATGTTGTCGATCACGCCTTGCATCAGTGGGTTGGACTCGTTGCCCCCGCGAGCCAGCACCTCGCGGGTCGTGACGAGATCGGCGATGTTGAGCGCGATGAGCCAGGCCAAGAGTGAATGGCAGACCTGCCACGAATCGAGGCGGGGAATCGATCGGGGGGCAAGTCGCGCGATGGACGCGGGGCGGGTCGGGCTCACGCTGCGACTCTACCAGCTGAACAACACCGAAAGATATCGGAAATGGTCAACGACCATCAAAGAGTGCGGACGGATCAGCCACCCAGCACATCGGCGATGATCCGGGCCATCGTGGCCCGCAGATCACCTCGATCGATACCCCAGTCCTCGAGGCCGCGTCGATGCGCCGCGACGTGGCTCAACATCGACGTCAGTACGCCGGCGACGGCGCGCGCCTCACGGGAGTTCTCGTCGGTCGACGCTACGGCAACGTCTTGGAGCGCAACGGTCACCCCGTTGAGCAGGCGGGTGCGGATCTGGCGGAACCGCTGGTCGCCCTCGAGCGACGCGTGATCGATCACGGTCATGAGCGCGCCGTTGCGCTCCCAGAAGTCCAAGAAGCCCTGCGCCAGCGCCCGTGCCGAGTCCTGCAACGCGGCGCGGTCCCAGCGGTGGTTCGCCACGAGCGCACGAAGCTCGACGGCACCCTGATCGGCGAGGGACTCGGCCAACGCCAGCACGGCAGATTCGACGCCGGGGAAGTATTGGTAGAACGTCGCCGGCGACGTACCGGCCGCGCGGGCGATATCGACCACGCGCACCGCCCGGTACGACGACTCGTCGAGGAGATCGCGAGTGCCGTCGAGCAACCGTTGCCGAGTATCGCGGCCGCGCCGGGAGATGCCGCGGCCGCTGCGAACGGGGACTACTCGATCGGCTTCCACGCCCCCGCTGTCTGGTCGTACTGCATCCACCGATGGTTGACCCCGTCCCACTGGATGTACGCGTTGCGCGCCGCGTCCCACTGGGGTTCGGTCGCGGCGGGTTGCGGTGCCGTCGCAACCGGCGCACTCGCCACCGGCGGCGCCATCATCGGCGATGCCGATGGAGCCGCGGAAGGCCCGCCCATGGGCGACGAGCCCATCAGCTGGCCCGGTGCCATCGGTGCGCCCGCCATGCCGGCCATCGCGGGAACGGCCTTGGTCTTGTTGCGCTTCATGAGCACCACCGCCGCGATGATGGCGACTACGACGAGGCCGATGACCACGTAGATCCATGTCTTGGAGCCGCCGTCATCACCGGCGCCCGAGGATCCGACGCTCGCCGCGCTGGTGTTGATGTTCTTGCCCGCGTCGGTCTTTGCACCGGCTGCGACCTGTGGCGCGCCGGCTTCGGTGCGGGCATTGAGCGTGCGGGTCGAGGCCGGATCGAGGTTCCACACCATCGTGCCGTCGTTCTCGATGAGGTCGGCATTCTGTTCGACCTGCCCACCGGGCAACTTCAAACGCACGACGAACGAGAACCCTTGCAGAAACTGCTTCATCATCGCGGCGTCGGTCCCGGTTGTCGATCCACCCGAATCGCTCGGGTTCCATTCGGCGTCGAACACCCAACCGGTGCCTTGCTTTTCGAGCGTGACGTCTTCGAGCGACGAACCACCCGTGGCGCCCGCACCACCACTCAGAAAGTCGCGGGCCTCCTCGATGGACGTGAACGAGGCGGTGACCTTGTATCCGCAGAAGTCACCTCTCTTGTAGGGCTCGATCTTGGCGTCAGCTGGATTCTCGTCCGCGGCCTCATCGAGCGACTGTTGGCAGATATCGGTGTTCGCATCCGCCGGCTCGGCGTCGGGATCGAGCGCATTGAGCCCACCCAGCGACTTGAACAGTTCGGCATTGACGGCGAAAACCGCGGTGTAGGTGCCAGAACCGTCGTCGTTGACGTCGAGCTTGATGTCGGCCTGGACACAGCCGGCTGTGAGCACGGCCACCATCGTCATGAGCAGTAGCAGCTTCTTGCGCACAGGGTTTGCGCCTCCTCGACCGGCATATCGGTCTCGCCAACGGTACCCGCCGAGATTAGCGGGCGACGCCCAACGCGGTTGCGATCCGCGGCGGATTACCCATCACCGTCGAACAAAGCGAGCGGCGAACGTCCGCAAGCCTTGGAGCGCATTGGGACTGCGATCCCACGGCGCCACGATGAGCCGGTCGACGCCGGCGTCGCGCCATCGCCCGAGTTCGTCGTCGTCGAGGCACTCACCGGCAACGGACACCGTGCCGCGGTGACCGGCGCGAAGGGACGCTTCGATCGCGCGGTACTTCGCCACGATCGGAGTTGCCGACTCGGGCGTATGTGAGAGGCCCATCCACCCATCGAGACGCGCGGCTCTTCGCATCGCCGCGATCGACTCCCCTCCGGCCGCCATCGGCATCACATCCTGGAAGGGCTTCGGCTCGAAGGCCACCGGTTCGAAATCGAAGAACTCGCCATGATGCTCGACGACGGCTTCGGTCCAAAGCCGCCGGCAGACTTCGATGCATTCATCCAGGCGTCGTCCGCGCGTGCGCGGGTCGAGCCCCGCCGCAGTCCACTCGCTTTCGAGCCAACCCGCACCGACACCGAGCTCGACTCGTCCGTTCGACACGATGTCGAGCGTCGCGAATCCGCGGGCCGTCACGAACGGATGACGTATACCGAGCAGGTAGACATACACGCCGAGTCGGATGTTCTGGGTACATCCGGCGAAATACGACAGGTACGCGGGCACGTCGTACAGCGGCGTACGCCGATCGACGGGTGCATGCGCTTCGCCGGGGACGAGCTCACCGGCGATTCGTAGGGGCAAGACGAGATGATCCGCGATCCAGACAGATTCGAAGCCGAGCTCATCGCCGAGCACGACGGCATCGCGCCACAACGAGGGATGCAATCGCGCGAGCATGATGCCGAATCGCATCGCTTCGCTCACAGTGTGAAGCCGCCGTCTTTCTTGGCTTTCCATCCGGCCGCGGCCCACGTGCCGCCGTCGAGGTGAATCGTCGAGCCGGTCACAAAGCGCGACATGTCGCTCGCGAGGTACACGATCGCCGCGGCGCAGTCGAAGCTCGATCCGGTCTCGGGCCATGGTTGCGACTCGACGGCGTCGAGGCTGAGCGCACTGGAAGTCTCCGCGAGCACCGAATCACCCGGCGTCGGGATCACGTCGGGAGCCACACAGTTGATGCGAATGTGTTTCGGGGCGAGTTCCATCGACAGGCTCTTGGACAAGTTCGCGACGCCTGCCTTCATCGCCGAATAGATGGCGAATCCGGGGCCGGCGCGGTGCGCCTCGACCGAGGTGACGTTGATGATCGCGCCCCCGTTGGTCATGTGGGGCACGCACGTTCGGATGAGCAACGTGACGCTGATGAAGTTCTCTCGGATGAGCGCGAGCTCGCCCTTGGTCGCGACCTCGAGAAAAGGTGCCCAGAAGCCGCCGCCGGCGTTGTTGACGAGTATGTCGATACGTCCGTATTCGCGAACAACACGGTCGATGAACGCCCCCACCGCGACCTCGTCGCGCACGTCGAGCACCTCGCTGACACAATGCCGTCCGATCGCGCGGATCTCGGCTTCGGTCTCGTCCAACCCGCCGGCGTTGCGATCGCAGATGGCGAGCTCGGCGCCGAAGCGGGCCATCGTCAGTGCCGTCGCCTTGCCGATGCCTTGCGCAGCGCCGGTCACGACCGCGATGCGATCCGTGAGCAACACCGCGCTCGGATCGAGCACGCGGCTGTCCCAGATCGATGGCGTTGATCCGGCAGTCGTCACAAGTCCCCCTTGGGCCCGAGCGGCGCCCGGCACAGCGCAGAGTCAGCCCGAACGTGGCCCGCGCATCTTTGCACGCCGTGACCGCCACAGGTCGGGGACGAGTTCGGCGAGGACCTCGTCGGTGCTCGCACCCACGGCCTCGGCCCCACCCCGCGCCGGCCGGGCGCGGGGTGACGACGCGGCCACGGGTGATGCGGAAGGCGACGCCGGTTGCGATCCGTGCGCATAACGAGTTGCACGGTATAGCGACGCGTCCACGAGATGACCACGCGTCGCGCCAAGGCAGGCCAAACCCGCAGCCGCGGAGAACAACCCCGCGATCGGGTCCGCAACGGCGTCGGCCACGAACAGCGGTGGCTCACCCGCGATCACCAAACCCGCAGAAACCGCGACGTCGTCGCCGAAGCCGACGCGATTGCGGTACACGCCATCGCGCCCGTACGCGGTGATGGACAACCACGACGTGCCGCGCGCGACCACGTCGGCCGGATCGATGCCGATCCGATCCATCACACGCGGCCGCGACCCTTCGATCACCAACGACGCGCGTTCGATCAACGCGCGCAACACCGAGATGTCGTCCTCGTCGTCGAAGTCGACGACGATGCAACGCTTGTGGACATTCAACAAGTCGAAGAACTGCGCAGTGCCACGACGGGCACCATCAGCGCGGCGCGCGCCCTCGACCTTGACGACGCGCGCGCCCGCCTGCGCCATGAGTTCACTTGCGAGCGGGCCTGCCCACAGCGAGCTCAGATCGACCACGAGCGGTTGGACAGCTCGGTCTCGGTCGTGGCCGGACTCCGGCGGGTCACCTCGGTCGGCACCGATCGGGCGCAGTCGTGCTGCTCCTTCGCGCCATCCGTCGATCACGTAGGGACTCGACACCGGATCGGCTGCCGGTGGCCACGACGCGAGCGCCAGGCCGAGTTCGGCGCCGCGCGCGACGAGCTCGGAAGTCGCACGGCGACCGACCGCGCGGGCGGTGCCGGCGCCATCCGACGGGTCGTCGATGTCGCCGTCGAGCCACGCCGGCAACAGCGCCACGTCGTCGGCCCGCGCGAGGTTGAGCGCGATCCATCCGTCCGCGGCCCTCAGCATCTCGCACGCGCCACCGACGGCGACCGAGCCGCGTCGGGTGTGGCCGGTGAGGGCGGCGCGTTCGCCGAGCAGCGCCATGGGGTCGAGCGCGAGGGTCGAACCGAAGGTCGTGGCCGCCAACAACTGGATCACCGAACCGGCTGCCACCACCCGAGCCGCCAACACGGCCGACGGGCAGGGCAACGGCGGCCCCTCCGCCAAGCCGGTGAGGGCCATCGCACCTGAGCGCGCCCATGACTCGGCGGCGTCGAAGTGTCCGGCCACGTCGACGACCGGGTACGGAGGTTCGGCCGCGGCCAGCGTCGCCGTCGCGTCGAGCGCTCCTTCGGCCCCGGCCGTCGCGAGCCCCGGGGTCACCCGCGGCACCCGCACCACGACGGCGTCGAGCACGTCCAGCAACGCCGCGGCTTCGTCCGCGACCGGCCCCGCCCCGGCGACGACGAATCGGCGTCCAGCGAGCGGCATCGCGGGGACGCTAATCCACCACCAAATGGTCGCGTACCGTCTGGATGCGGTTCTCGGCTCGGTTCTTGCCATGATGAGGGCGCGAAAAGAGAGGGATACGAATGCCAGAGCTGAAAGCCGGGGCCCGCCTGAAGAGCGCGGTGTGCACCACCGAGGTCATCGTCGTGAAGACGCCGCCGGGCAACGTCGACGTGACGTGTGGTGGCGTCGCCATGGTGGCCGCGACCGAGACCGTCGAGCGGGGCACCCCCAAGCCCGACGCCGCGGGTGGTACGGCGCTCGGCAAGCGGTACGTCAATAGCGACGAAACACTCGAGATCCTGTGCACCAAAGCAGGCGAGGGGGCGCTGGGCGTCGGCGCTACGTTGTTGTCGTTGAAGGAAGCCAAGCCCCTTCCTGCGTCCGACTGAGGCAGCGCTGCCATGAACCTGATGATGCTGCTCGAGATGGCTGCGAGTGGCTTCGGTGATCGTGTCGCGCTCGGTTCGCGCGACGGATCGGGACTCACCTACGAACAACTCTTCGATCGCGCCGGCCGGTCGGCCCGTGTCTTCGCGGAGGCGGGTATCGAGCACGTGAGCCTGGTCGATGTCTCGAGCTCCGCGCTGCCCATCGCGCTCTTCGGCAGCGCGTGGGCGGGCAAACCGTTCGTGCCGTTGAACTACCGCCTCACGGCTGAAGAGCTGCGGCGACTGGCGACCGAGGTCGCACCGTCGATCACCGTGTGCGAGGCGCAGGCGCTGCCCAAGCTCTACGACATCGACGGCGTCGACGCGGTGACCCGCGACGATTTCTTCGCTCGTATCGATGGCGCCGAGCGCGTCGATGCCGAGTGGGACATGGATCCCGAGGGCATCGCCGTGTTGTTGTACACGAGCGGCACTACGGGTATGCCCAAGGCGGCGGTGCTGCGGCACAAGCACCTCGTGTCGTACATCTTCATGTCGGTCGACTTCATGGGAGCCGACGAAGACGAGGCGACGCTGATCTCGGTGCCGCCTTATCACGTGGCCGGTATGGCCGCGATCTTGTCGTCGGTCTACGCCGGTCGGCGCATTGTGCAGCTGCCGGCGTTCACCGCGGCGGACTGGGTACACACCGCGCGCAATGAAGGCGTCACGCATGCGATGGTCGTGCCCACGATGCTGGCGCGCATCGTGGACTACATCGAGACCCATGACATCGGCGGCATCCCGACGCTGCGGGCCTTGTCCTACGGGGGCGGCAAGATGCCACTGGCCGTCATCGAAAAGGCGCTCGACATGATGCCCAACTGTGCATTCGTCAACGCCTACGGCTTGACCGAGACGAGCTCCACGGTGTGCATCCTCGGTCCCGACGACCATCGCGCGGCGCGCGCCGCCAGCGATCCGACAGCGCGCAAAAGACTCACGTCGGTGGGACGGCCGTTGCCGGCAATCGAGTTGTCGATCCGAGACGAAGAAGGCGGCGAAGTACCGGCCGGCACCCGCGGCGAGGTCTGGGTACGGGGCGAGCAAGTATCGGGCGAGTACCTCGGCCGCGGGACGCAGTGCAACGCCGAAGGATGGTTCCCGACCAAAGACGGCGGGTTCCTCGACGACGACGGCTACCTTTTCCTCGAGGGGCGCTTCGACGACATCATCATCCGCGGCGGCGAGAACATGTCGCCGGGCGAGATCGAAGACGTACTCGTCGGGCATCCGTCGGTTGCCGACGCGGCGGCCATCGGCATCCCCGATCGGCAGTGGGGCGAAAAGATCGTGGCGGTGATCGTCGCAAAGCAAGGCTCAGACGTCACCGGCGAAGAGCTGCGCGACTGGGTGACGCAACACCTGCGGTCGTCGCGCTCGCCCGAAGTCATCGAGTTCCGCGACGAGCTGCCCTACAACGACATGGGCAAACTACTGCGCCGGGTTTTGCGCCTCGAACTCGCACACCTCGGCGACATGTGACAGAGCGCCGGTGGAGCGCATCTTCTCGCCCGCCGCGCTCGACGATCTGATCGCGGCGCCGACTGCCCGCGGTGACGTGTCGGTGCTGCGCGGCAGCGCCATGCTCGCGGTCGATTGCTCTTCGACACGACCCGACACGCGCACATCCGACGTGTTGCGGGGCCTTCCGATCGTGACGGTGGGCGTCGGTGGGCATCATCGAGCGTTCGACGTCATTGTTACCGACGAAAGCGCCCTCTCGATCCTGGCCGCCGCAGTCGCGGCGAATCCGCAGGCGTCGGTCACGCTCGTGCAGCTGCTGCGCCTGGGCGACACACTGGCGCCGCTCGACGCGCTCGTCGCCGAATCGCTCGCCTACTCGACCCTGCAAGGCGGGTCAGAGTTCGCACGCTGGCTCGGGGCGCGTGGCGCACGTGTGCGCCGTCCTGAACCACACTCACCGGTCGACGTGTTGCGCGAAGGAGACCAGTTGCGCGTCGTGCTCAACCGGCCGCGCGTGCACAACCTCTACAACGCGGCAATGCGCGATCTGTTGGTCGAATCGCTCGTCGTCGCAGCAGCTGATCCGGCTCTGCGTGTCGAGATATCGGGGGCGGGTCGTTCGTTCTGCGCCGGTGGTGACCTTGCCGAGTTCGGCTCGGTGAAGGACACGGCGACCGCACATCTCATCCGATCGAGTGCAAACGCGGCGCCGTACCTGCTGGCGATCGCCGATCGGCTCTCGGTGAACGTCCACGGCGCTTGTGTGGGTGCGGGTATCGAGCTCGCCGCGTTCGCCAGCCGCGTGCAGGCGACGCCGGACGCGTTCTTCCAACTTCCCGAAGTGTCGATGGGGCTCATTCCCGGCGCCGGCGGGACGGTATCGATCACGAGGCGCATCGGCCGTCAGCGCACGGCGTGGATGGCGCTGACCGGGGCGCGCGTCGACGCCTCGACCGCGCTCGCGTGGGGCTTGATCGACGCCATCGACTGATCGTGACTACGCGATCGGGCCGAGCCCCAATCGCTGGCGTACTTCAGGGCGGCGCAGCGGCGGCAACGTCAATGGCGGCTGGCGCCGCGCGGGGACGCGCGCGAGCAGCGTTTCGGAGATCGCGGCGATCTCGAGCGCTGCTGCGTGCATCTGATCGGCGACCGCGAGGTTCGGCCGCGTGATGCCGGTGATCTTGCGCACGAACTGCATCGCCGCAGCCTCGATCTCTTCGCGCGTCGCCGGCGGCTCCAGCCCGCGCAACTCGGTGATGTTTCTACACATGCCCCGAGCCTACGAAGAAATTTCCGAACTCGCAGCACAACGTCGGGCGGTAGCCGACGTTGTGCTGCGAGAACGGGAGAAGTTAGAGGGTTTAGAGGCGCTCGATGATCGTCACGTTGGCCTGGCCGCCGCCTTCGCACATCGTCTGCAGGCCGTAGCGGCCGCCGGTGCGCTCGAGCTCGTTGAGCAGCGTGGTCATCAAGCGGCAACCGGTCGCGCCGAGCGGATGACCGAGTGCGATCGCGCCACCGTTCACGTTGACCTTGGCGTGGGGGATGTCGCACTCCCGCATCCACGCGAGCACGACAGACGCGAACGCTTCGTTGCATTCGAACAGGTCGATATCGTCGACGGTCATCTTGGCCTTGCCGAGCGCGTATTTGGTCGCCGGGATGGGGCCGGTGAGCATGTAGATCGGATCGTCGCCGCGCACGCTCATGTGATGGATGCGCGCCCGCGGCTCGAGCCCATGCGCCTTCACCGCGGCGGCGGATGCCACCAACATCGCGGATGCCGCGTCGGAGATCTGCGAGGACACCGCGGCGGTGAGACGCCCGCCCTCGACGAGTGTGCGCAGAGTCTGCATCTTTTCGATGGTGGTGTCGCGGCGCGGACCCTCGTCGCGGTCGACACCGTTGAGGGGCACGATCTCGTTCTCGAAGCGGCCCTCGTCCTGTGCGCGGATCGCGCGTTGGTGCGACTCGAAGGCAAATGCTTCCATCTCGTCGCGAGAAACGTCCCACTTTTCCGCGATCAACTCGGCGCCCCGGAACTGCGACACCTCTTGCGTGCCGTAGCGCTCGACCCACCCGGCCGACCCGCTGAAGGGATCGGTGAAGCCCAGCGGCTCGGTGGCGGTCAACGCGAAGCCGATCGGGATCATCGACATGTTCTGCACGCCGCCCGCGACCACCAGCTCGTTGACGCCGGCCATCACCGACTGTGCCGCGAACGAGATGGCCTGCTGGGCCGAACCGCACTGGCGATCGATGGTGACGCCGGGGATCTCGTGGGGCAGACCCGCCGCCAACCACGCCGTGCGGGCGATGTCGCCCGCCTGCGGACCGATGGCATCGACGCAGCCGAACATCACGTCGTCGATCGCCAGAGGATCGACGCCGGTGCGTTGCAGCAAGGACTTGATCGCGTGCGCGCCGAGATCGGCGGGATGCACCTTGGACAACCCTCCGTTGCGCCGGCCAACCGGTGTGCGGACGGTGTCGATGATGTAGGCCTCGGTCATGTTCGCTCCCTCGTTCGTGTATTCGGTCTAGCGGCCGGCGACCAACAAACCAACACCGTTGGTCGTTGCACCGAGACGTGTGCCCACCGCGGACTGGTACTCGGGCGAGCGGTACCAATCGTCGAACGCCTCTTTGGTCTCGAACTCGAGGATCACCGTCTGGTGGCCCGCCTGCTCGCCCTCGACTCGGGTGGTCGCGGGATCGAGGGCCAGCACCTTGAAGGTGCGCCCGGCAAAGCTGGCGCCCGCCAACGCTTGATAGCTCTTGTAGCCATCGCTGTCGGCGACGTCGTAGTTGAAGATCGCGTACACGGCCACTATTTCGGCTCCCTTGGCAATCCGAGTACGCGCTCGCCGATCACATTGCGCTGGATCTCGTTGGACCCCGCGTAGATGGTGTGCGCCCGCGAGTAGAGGAACGTGCGCTGCATCGGCGCCAGCGGGTAGTCGACGGCGCCCGGCTCGTGCGACACGGTGGCGTCGCTGCCAGCGGCGAGCGCGGCGGCGCCCATCACGTCGAGCATCACCTCGCCGAAACGACGGTGCCAGTTGGACCAATAGAGCTTGCCGATCGACATCTCGGGGCCGGGCACTCCCCCACCGTCGACGACGGTGAGCATGCGTAGGTTGGAGTAGCGCATGATCTCGAGCCCGCCGTACATCTCGGCGAGTGCTTGACGGATGATCGGCTCGTCCGCAGCGCCGGTTTTCTTGGCGTAGTTGACGAGGTCGTCGAATTCGCGACGGAACGCCAACTGCTGCCCGAGCGTCGACGCACCGCGCTCGAAGCCGAGCGTGCCCATCGCGACTTCCCAGCCCCGTCCGACCTCGCCCACCACCATGTCGGTGCGGGTGCGGGCATCGGTGAAGAACACCTCGTTGAACTCGGCGCCGCCGGTGATCTGCACGATGGGCCGTATCTCGATGCCGGATTGATCCATCGGCACCATCATGTAGGACAACCCGTTGTGCCGTTTCGACTGCGCATCGGTGCGGCACACCAGGAAACACCATTGTGAGTACTGCGCGAGTGACGTCCACACTTTTTGCCCGTTGATGACCCACTCGTCACCGTCGAGCACCGCTCGCGTCTGCACGTTGGCCAAGTCGGAGCCGGCGTTGGGCTCGCTGTAGCCCTGACACCACATCTCTTGACCCGACAGGATCTTGGGGATGAAGCGGCGCTTTTGCGCTTCGGTGCCATACGCCATGATCGTCGGGCCCGCCAGCGTGACGCCCATGTTGGGTATGCGATGCGGCGCACGCGACTCGACGTAGGTCATGAAGAAGATGACCTGCTCGGAGAGCGAACACTCGCGTCCGCCGATGTCCTTGGGATAGTCGATGCCGAGCCAGCCGCCCTTGGCGAGCTCGCGCTCCCAATCGAGCAACGTCTCGAACGGGATGTCTTCTTGACCCATCCCGCCGCAGCCGCGCAGGGCGGCGAACTCGCCCACCATGTGCTCTTCGAGCCAGGTGCGCACCTCGTCTTTGAAGGCGAGCTCTGCTGGCGTCAGTTGAAAATCCACGGAGCCTGACGTTATCGCTCCTGCTCCCGACAAACCCAACGGCCGAAGAACACTCACCCGGCGCTCGCCTCTACGATGCGCCAGGAGCGGCGTGACGACCTGGGGGAGCCGATGAGTCAACGTCCCACACCGGTGATGACGATCGAGGAGGCATACGGTCGGCTCACCGCGCCCGGCGCCCCGTTCGAGATCGTGCTCGAGGAGGTGTTGGGCGAAAAGGAACAGGTCTTCAAGAACCGGCCCCCGCATCTGCGCTACTGGTTGGAGAAGTCGGCCGACTTCGGCGAGCGTGAGTGCTGGGTGTTCGACGACGGACGGGTGCTGACCTATCGCGAGCACATCCGTGCGGTGGCAGCAGTGGCGCACGGCCTGCAGACCCGCTTCGGCATCGGCAAGGGCGACCGCGTCGCCGTGCTCGGCGCCAACAGTCTGGAGTGGGTGCTGACCTTTTGGGCGACGACGTCGCTCGGTGCCATCACCTGCGCCATGAACGGCTGGTGGCAGCCCGACGAGATCGTCTACGGGCTCGAGTTGGCCAAGCCCAAAGTCCTGATCGTCGACGAGAAGCGCTACCAGCGCATCGCCGACCGCCCGATCGATGTGCCAGTGGTCGTCATCGGGCGCGACTACGCCGAGCTCTGGGACCCCGCCCTCGATGTCGCGCTGCCGAGCGGCCCCATCGACGAGGATGATCCGGTCGCGATCTTGTTCACGTCGGGCACCACCGGCCGGCCCAAGGGCGCGATCAGCACGCACCGCAACCTGATCGGTTTCGTGCAGATCTCGACATTGTCGGGCGCCGCCCGCGCGCTGCAATTTCCCCAACCCGCCGACCCTGCCGCCGCGCCGCCGACCAACGTGGTGTCCGCGCCGCTGTTCCACGTATCGGGCCTGCAATCGGCGGCGATCTCGGGCATCGCGCACGGCATCCGCTACATCTGGACGACCGGACGTTTCGACCCCAAGCAGATCCTCGAGATCACCGCCCGCGAGAAGATCACGCGCATGGGCGGTATCACCACGCAGGTGTGGCGCATCCTCGAACATCCCGACTTCGACAAGTACGACCTCTCGCACGTCACGGCGATGGGTGGCGGTGGGTCGATCTTCTCCCCCGAACTGCAGCGGGCCATGCGGGAGAAGTTGCCCAACGCAGCGGCGAACTTCAGCATCGGCTACGGCCTCACGGAGTGTGGGGGGCTGTGCACGATGGCCAACTCCGAGATGCTCGAAGCGCATCCGGATGCATGCATGGGCAAGGCCATTCCCACCTCGCAGGTCGCGATCTTCGATGACGAGGGCAACCGGCTGGCGCCCGGCGAGATCGGCAACGTCTGCATCAAGAGTCCGTTGGTGATGCCCGGCTATTGGGACAACCCGAAAGCCACCGCCGACGCGATGTTTCCCGGCCGTTGGTTGAAGTCCGGCGACTTCGGTTGGATGGACGAGGACAACCTTTTGTTTCTCGCGACGCGCAAGCGCGACATGATCATCCGCGGGGGCGAGAACATCTACCCGATCGAGATCGAGAATCGTCTCGACGAGCACCCGGCGATCGCCGAGGCCGCCATCGTGGGCGTCGAGCATCGCACACTCGGACAGCAGGTCAAGGCGGTCGTCGTGCCCCGCCCGGGCTCGACGGTCAACGAACGCGAGCTCGCCGCGTGGGTCGGCGAGACGTTGGCGTACTACAAGGTTCCCGAGTTCTGGGAGATTCGCGACGAGCCACTCCCCCGCAATGCGACCGGCAAGGTGATGAAACAAGTGCTGACCGGCGAAGCCGAGAACACCATGATCGAGGAGTAGCGAGTGCTGGCCGAAGTCTTGAACCGGGCGGCGGTCGAGTTCCCCGACCGCATCGCGTATGCGTCGGCCGAGGGTTGGGGCGCGACGTTCCGTCAGCTCGACCAGTTCAGCGACGAGTGCGCGGTGTGGCTGTCGCGGCACGCCGGTGTACGCAAAGGCGATGTCGTCTCGCTCGTGATGCCGTCGACGATCGAGTACATCGTGCTCTTTGGCGCGTTGGCCAAACTGGGCACGACAACTGCGGGAGTGAACTCGTTGCTCACCGCGCGCGAGCGCGCCGGCGCACTCGAGTGTGCGCAGCCGAGTCTCGTCATCGTCGACCCTGCGCTGAGCGAAGGGTTGCCGGCATCGGTGCCGGTGCTCGAGATCGTGAGTGGCGACAACGCGGAGGACATGGTCCGGACGATGCGAGTGCGCAACGAAGCGCCACCGGTGCTGCCGCCCGACCCGCAACGCGGGTTCACCATCTGCTTCACGTCAGGTTCGACGGGCATGCCGAAGGGCGCGTTGTTCCGCGAAGCGCAGATCCGCGCGATCGCGGCATCGGACACCGGCGGCAGCGGCGCGTGGGGTCAAGGCACACACAGCATCGCGTCGACGCAGTTCGCCCACGTGGGCGGCATGACCAAGATCCCGTGGATGTTGGCCAGCGGCGGCACCATCCATCTGATGACGCGGTGGCGGGCACAAACCGTGATGCAACTGGTCTCCAAGTACCGCATGCCCGCGCTGAACGGAGGGCCCACTCAGATCGCGCTCATGTTGCGGCAACCCGACTTCGACAGTTACGACTTCAGCTCGGTGAAGGCCATCGTCTCTGGCACCGGACCGTCATCACCCGGCCTCATCAAAGAAGCGCGTGAACGATTTCATGCGCCGTACTCGGTGCGGTACTCATCGACCGAATCCGGCGGTGTGGGCACGCTCACGGCACTCGACGCGCCTGACGAAGAAGCGCTCTACACGATCGGGCGACCGCGTCCTGGCGTCGAAGCGATGATCGCCGACGACGACCTTCGCGAACTACCGGTCGGTGAGATCGGCGAGATGTGTATGCGTTCGCCGTGCAATATGGCCGAGTACTGGCGCAATCCAGAGGAGACCGCTCGCACACTCGTCGGCGACGGCTGGCTGCGCACGGGCGACCTCGGCTTCAAGGATGAGGCCGGATGCTTCCGTCTCGCGGGACGCAAGAAAGAGATGTTCATCCGCGGTGGTTACAACGTGTATCCACTAGAGGTGGAGAAGGTGCTGTCGACGCATCCGAAGGTCGCGGAGGTCGCCATCGTGCCGCGAGCCGACGAGGTGATGACCGAAATCGGCGTGGCCGTCGTCGTCCCCGTCGACCGCGACGATCCGCCCACCCTCGACGAGTTGCGCACACACGGCGCGGTGGGGCTGGCCCGCTACAAGCTGCCCGAGCGCATTCGCATCGTCGACGAGATGCCACTCAACGCCACGCACAAGCTCGACCGGCGCACGCTGGCCGAGCGCGAACAGGCCACCGCCGACAACTGATCAGCGGCGGGTGCGTTTGGGCCGCGACGAAGGCTGCTGCGCGATCTCCGCGACGAGCGCGCGATAGCGCAGCAAACGGCGCTGATCGAGGCGACCGTCGGCCACGGCTTGCTGTACGGCGCATTGTGGTTCGCTGTCGTGACCACAGTTGGCGAATCGGCATTCGCGGGCGAGCTCGTCGATGTCGGCGAAAACGCGGTGCAAGGTTTCATCAGATGCCAGCAGCCCGACCGCGCGTATGCCCGGCGTGTCGATCACCGCGCCGCCGCCGGGTATCACGTGTATCTCACGAGCGACCGTGGTGTGCCGGCCCTTGGCGTCGCGCTGGCGTACCCTGCCGGTCGCCTGCACGGCTTCGCCGACGAGCAGGTTCAATAGGTTCGACTTGCCCGCACCGGATTCGCCGACCAACGCCGCGGTCGCGCCAGTGGGGATCCGCCCTCGCAACTCGAACACACCACGCGCGTCGACGCGACTGACGTCGACCACCGACGTGGCGCCGCCGAGCGCGCGGGCGATGCCACGCGCGTCGTAGAGGTCGTCGAGATCGCTCTTGGTCAACACGATGATCGGCTCGGCTCCGCTGTCCCAGGCCATGATCAGCAGCCGCTCGAGACGGCCCGGCGGGAGGCGGCGATCGAGCCCGTGCACGATCGCGATGCTGTCGACATTGGCCACCATCACTTGCTCGACGACGCGTTCTCCGGGATCGCGCCGCGCGAGGGTGTGCCGTCGCGGAAGTACGGCCGCGATCCGTGCGGCGGCGCCGGCGCCGTCGTCGACGACCGCGATCCAGTCGCCGGTAACGGGCGCGGTCGCTCCTTGTGACCGCGTCGAATCGGAGATCACACGCTCGCGCCCGCCCTCCGTCACCACGTCGCACTCACCGCGATCGACGCGCACGATGCGGGCCGGGCGCGCGTCGGGCAAGCGGAGCGCGCGCAATGATTCGTTCCAGCGCTCGTCCCAACCCAACGCCCGTAATGCCCCCGCTGTGCCGGGGCCGCTCGGGCTCCGCGCGCCGGCATCACCCATCAGCGCGTCGCGGCCTTCAGCGCGCGCATGTCGGCCATGACCGCGGCACTGTCGTAGGCCGCATCCCAAGTGGCGCCGTCGAACTCGCGATAGCAGCGATGCACGTTGGCGGCGAGGCGGAACGGCTCGTTCCATGCAGCGTACGGACCGAGCTCGATACGCATGCTGGCATCCAAGGGCGTGCGCCCGGCCGACCAATGATCGCGTGCTTCCCGGCGGACGTATTCGAGGTACTCGCGCATCGATCGCACACCATCGACGCCGCACACCGGGCCATGGCCGGGCACCACCCATTGCGGCGACAAACTTTCGATGCGGGCGAGCGCGTCGATCCAGTGCTGTGTCGATCCTTCCCAACCGATCGGGGTGCAACGATGGAAGAACACATCACCGGCGAACACGATGCCCGGCTCGGGCGCGTGCACGACGAGATCGCCCTCGGTGTGCGCCGGACCGACATAGATGACGTCGATCGTCATTCCGTCGAGGTCGTAACGACGATCCGCGTCGAGCACGGTCGTCGGTGGCGTCAGAACGACGTCGGAGAAGTCGAACGGAGAGAACTCGTGCACCAGATCGCGGAGGTGCTCAGGAGGATCGACCATCGTGCGGATGGCCTCGGCCTGCGCCGGTGAGAAGTGCGAGAAGCGTTCGGCACAGCCACGGTGCGCGATGATCTCGGCACCGTCGAAGAGTTGATTGCCCCAACAGTGGTCACCGTTGTGATGGGTGTTGACGAGACGCTGCGCTGGAGCCGGATGCACCGACGCATAGAGATCGACCATTCGCCGGGTGAGCGTCACGTCATAGAGCGTGTCGATCACGAACCCGCCACCGCGGGCGACGAAACCGGAGTTGCTCCAACCGAGACCGCGGTCCTCCTGCTCGCAGGCGTACACGTCGCGGTCCAATTGTCGTAGTTCCATGCGCGACCGATGTTAACCAACGGGTTGGCGGATCATCGTCGGCCGAGCCAGCCGGCCACTGACGAGGCGAACCTGCGGGCGAGGCGTAACGTTGGAGCGGGCCGACGGAACATACGAGTATGACCAAGACCATCCCTGCTGCCCCCCTGCGGGGCACTCCAGCGCTGCACGACGACGCGCCGCCCGCCCTGTATGCGGCGATCGCGGGTGTGCTCGGCGCCGGAGTCGCGCTGGGGGTCGGCGAATTGTTCTCCGGCTTTTCGCGTTCGATCCCCTCGCTCGTGCTCGCGGTCGGCGACGTGTTCGTCGACAACACACCGGGCGATGCGACCGAGACCGCCATTCGCACACTCGGCACCAACAACAAGCCGTTTCTCCTGACCACTATCGTCGTGGCGTCGCTGGCACTAGGGGCGCTCGTCGGGGTGAGCGGCCGGCGCCGACGGCGCAAGGTCGCGTTCTCACTGGCCGGCTTCGGCCTCATCGGGGGTTGGGCCGCGGCCCGGGTGCCCGGCTCATCGTCGTTGTGGTCGTGGACGAGCGCGGTGGTCGCGGCCGCGTCGGGCGCACTCGTCATCCTCGGTCTGTTGCAGGCGCTCGACAATGCCGCCGCGAGGGCGCGGCGCGGGCGTCGTGACGCGCCGCCGGCCACATCACGTCGTGTATTCCTGACCTACAGCGGCGGCGCCGCGGTCGCGGCGCTTGCGGCGACCGGCATCGGCAGAGGACTGCGCAACAGCCGATCGGTGTCGGCGGCACGCGACCTCATCGCCGCGCGCGGTGTCGACGTGGCCGGTTCACCGGCCGATGCCGCGGTCGCGCAACTCGACCACCTCGACTCGATCGCCGGTCTCTCGAAGTACATCACGCCCCTCGACGGAAACAGCCGCTTCTATCGCATCGACACCGCCCTCGAGATCCCTCAGGTCGACCCGTCGGGCTGGAAGCTGAAGATCGGTGGACTGGTCGACAATCCGTTCGAGCTCACCTATGACGAGTTGCTCGCGATGCCGCAAGAAGAGCACGTCATCACGTTGTCGTGTGTGTCCAACGAGATCGGCGGACCGCTCGTGGGCAACGCGGTCTGGGGCGGAGTCCCGCTGCGCACGCTGCTCGAACGCGCGCAGGTGCGCCCATCGGGCATGCAGATCGTCGGGCGGTCGGTCGACGATTTCACGGCGGGGTTCCCCACCGAGATCGCGCTCGACGGCCGTAACGCGATGTTGGCGATCGCCATGAACGGGCAGCCGCTGCCGCTGCGCCACGGCTTCCCGGCGCGCCTGGTCGTGCCCGGCCTCTACGGCTACGTGTCGGCGGTCAAGTGGCTCGATGAGATCCGGCTCGAGTCCGCTGAGTACGACGGCTACTGGGTACCGCGCGGATGGTCCAAGCTCGGCCCGATGAAAACGATGTCACCCCTCGACGTGCCCCGCGACCGGGTGCGGGTCACCGCAGGCCGCACTGCGGTGGCCGGCGTGGCGTGGTCACCGACACGGGGCATTGCCGCGGTCGAGGTTCAAGTCGATGACGGCGCATGGATCCCGGCCAAGCTCGGTGGCGCGGTCACCGACGAGACTTGGTTGCAATGGGTTCACGAGTGGGATGCCACACCGGGCAACCACATGCTGCGCGTGCGCGCCACCGACAAGTCGGGCGCATTGCAATCGAGCAGGCTCGTCGACCCACGGCCCGATGGCGCGGAGGGGTTCCACGAGATCACCGTCACGGTCGTGTGACGCGCAGCGGTGCGCGGCCGGCGCCCCCGAGTTACCTGGCGTGTTTGGGCGACACCGGCACCTTGCGGGATCGGTGCCCACCGGAAAGCGCGTCGTACGCAAACGGGTCGCCCCGGCGCGCCCGACGGCGGCGATCGAGCACCATCGGCAGACGTGTCGCGAACTCACCCACCACGCTCGGCCGGCGCACCATCTGCCACGCCGCCTTGTGAATATGCCGGGCCTTGATCGAATCGGTGAAGGTCGCGTACGACGACAGGAGATCCATCCGCCGGATGTGATACCGGGCGTAGTCCGCTGCCTCGGAGTCGCTCGCTGCGACATCAGTGGCCAAGAACGCTTCGAGACGTCGCTTGGTCGACACGATGTCCTTTTCGGCGTTGGAGGCGCTCGTGGTGTGTGAGGCGTGCTGGCGGTAGTAGTAGTACGCCTCGGGAATCATGACGGACTTCGCACCCGCGGCGACGCAATCAGCAAGCATCCAATAGTCCTCGACGACTTGGAACGTGGTGTCGTACTGAATGCCGTTGTCGATCAAGAACTGGCGCCTGATCAACGGCTTGGACAAGCCGACCGCGATACCGTCACGCTCGAAGCCGAGGCGACGCAGCAGCCCTGCCATGTCGATCTGCAGCGTTTCGAGCAACGGTTCACCGCACAGTTCACTGAGTGTCGACGAGGGCGTCTCATCGCCGTCGCGGATGACCAGGAGGTCGTCGGCGAGCAGGTCGGCGCCGTGCTCGTCGGCGGCGGCGAGCATCCGCTCGAGTCGTGGCGGCTGGTACCAGTCGTCACTGTCGAGGGGTGTGATGAAGCGTCCGGTCGAGCGCATCAGTGCGTGATTGCGCGTCTTGCCGATGCCCATGTTCCGTTCGTTCTGGAAGACTTTGATCCGCCGATCGCTGTTGGCGTAGCGATGCGCAATCTCGAGGGTGGCGTCGGTCGACCCATCATCGACGATGACCAATTCCCACGACTTCAACGTCTGGGATTGCACCGATTCGATGGCGCGGACGATGAGGTCGGCGCGATTGAACGCGGGCATCGTCACGGTGATCTCGGGGTGATCCATCGAACATGACCTTCAGGGCAGGGAAATCGACAGGTCAAGGATATTGGGCACCCCTGGCGCGCCCATGGGTCGAATGGACGCAATACGCCCCATCCGGTCAAAGTGCGAGCGCGCGACGCGTGCGATCGAGTTCTTGCGGATCGACAGTCGTAGGCACCAAGAACAACTCATCGGCACCCGCATCGCGAATGCTGTCGACCGCGCGACGCAGCGCATCCTCGGTGAAGCATGCGACCCCCTGCGCGCCGTACTGGCCGGCGTCCTCGCCGAAGATCTCGAGGTAGTCGTAGGCATACGAGCGAAGCCGCGTCTCGGCATCGTCACCCAGCGCGTACCAGATGCTCGTCGACAGATGCGGAGTTTGTTCACGGCCGGCCGCCTGCCACGCGTCGACGACCATGTCGAACGCCGCGCGAACCACACCGCGGTCACCGTCGAGCGTCCACGCTCCATCGACGCCGTCGGCCCAGCGCGCGGCGCGAGCGATCGACTTCGGACCCATCGAGCCGGCGATGAGACGGGGGCCGCCCACTTGTACCGGAAGCGGACCTACGGGGTCGGCGCCTTCGAAGGGCGCCTCGCCGCGCCAGATACGCCGCATCGTGGCGACCTGCTCGTCCATCCGCTGCCAACGCCGCGTGAATGGTGCGTTGATCGCTCGATAGTCGTGCTCGCGCCCGCCGACACCGACGCCGACGGTGAGCCGGCCTTCGCTGAGTACATCGACCGACGCCATCTTCTTCGCGATGTCGACGGCATCGTGCGCCGGCAAGATGACGATCGTCGTCCACAGCGCAACTCGCCGGGTGAGCGCCGCCGCCGCCGAGAGCTGCACGATGCAGTCGTGACTCGTGTACGTCGTGCGCTCGGGTACCGCGAGGCTCGACCACGGGCCATCGTCGACTTCGCGACACCAGTCGAGCACCTCGCGACGACCGTGGGGCAACATGGTCGGCAGCGTCATGGCGATATCCATCGTGTCCCTCCGATTGGCGTTGATTGGTAGGCGCGGCCGGTCAGGCCAAGTCGGCGACCAGCTCGAGCAGCGTCTCGTCGCTCCCGTGCGCACCGATCAGGGCAAGGTTGACCGGGAGGTCGCCGATGCGGGCGATCGGGACGGAGACACTCGGCGCGCCGACCAACGTGGGCACGATGCCGACCGCCAACGTGCGGGCGCGGAGCGCGGGCAACTCGTCGATCGGCATGTCGAGCCGCGGCGCCACCGAGGGCGCGGCGGGCACCGCAAGGATCGCTCCGTGGCGACACAGCTCGGCGTGCCTGGCCGCGGCCGCGTCGCGCACCGGGCGCACCGCGCGGGCACCCTCTTCGGTGGCGTTGGCGGCCATCGCGAATCGCGCGCCGACGCCGCGACCGAGCGTGGGCTTCGCTTCGGTGAGCCACGCACCGTGCGCGGCCCACGCCTCGGGCGCCATCAAATTGGGATACGCCTCGGCCATGGCCTGCCAACCGCGCACGCCCTCATCGGAGAAGTGGTGTCGAGTGACGCGCAGTTCGGCGCGTGCCGCGAGGGCCTCGACGGCCTCGAGCAAGACGTCGCGCACGTCGTCATCCGCGAGCAAGAACGCGTCGGAGAGGATCACGATCTCGTGCGCCGGCGCATGATCGGCGCCGGGTGTCAACAACACGGTGCCGACATCGCGCAAGAGGCTGCCGTCGCGGGCGAACCAGCCGACGGTGTCGTAGCTCGGCGCCAAAGGCACCACGCCGGAATTGTCGACACGACCGTGGGTCGGGCGCATGCCGAAGACGCCGCAGTACGACGCAGGGACGCGGACCGAGCCGGCGGTGTCGGTGCCCAACGCGAACGGGACGAGGCCCGACGCGACCGCGACGGCGGATCCGCTCGAAGAGCCGCCGGGAAACCGTTCGGAGTCGCGGGGGTTGCGGGGCGTGCCGTAGTGCGGGTTGGTCCCCGCCAGGCTCCAGGTGAACTCGTCGGTGACGGCCTTGCCCACCAGTCGTGCACCGGCGTCGACGAGCTTGGTCACCGCGGGCGCAGTCACCGTTGCCGCGGGGTGCGCGGCGAGATACTCCGGATTGCCCGCGCCCGTCTTGTAGCCCGCGACGTCGAAGACGTCTTTCACCACGAAGTCGAGACCGTGGAGCGGGCCGGCCCGCCGCCCTTCGAGCATCACCTCGGGCCCGACGACGAGAGCACCCCAGTTGTCTTGGCCGACCACGGGCTGATTTGTACACGATCGGTCCACTCGGAACCCAACTCTCTCGCCATTCCCCGCTCAGAGCGGCCGCTCGGGCCGGACTAGCCTGCGCGCATGCGACGTGTGGCCATACTCAACGACTATCAAGCAGTTGCTCGTGACTACGCCGACTGGTCCGTGATCGACGACCGCGTGCACACCGAGCAATTCCGTGAGCACATCGCCGACCCCGCGGCCCTGATCGAGGCATTGCAGCCGTTCCAGGTGATCGTCGCGATGCGCGAGCGCACTGCGCTGCCTCGCGAGGTCATCGAGCAACTCCCCAACCTCGAGTTGGTCGTGACCACCGGCCCGTACAACGCCGTCATCGACGGTGACGCGCTACGCGAGCGCGGCATCGTGTACTGCGGCACCGGCGGCGCGCTGCACAACACGGCCGAGTTGACTTGGGCGTTGATCTTGGCGTGTGCGCGCCAGGTGCCGCGCGAAGACCGCAACGTCAAGGACGGCGGCTGGATGCTGACCGTCGGCTCGGACTTGTTCGGCCGCACGCTGGGCCTCTGCGGGCTGGGCCGGCTCGGCGGACTCGTCGCGAACGTCGGCAAGGCATTCGGGATGAACATTATCGCGTGGAGCCAGAACCTCACCGCCGAACGGTGCGCCGAGGTCGGCGCCACCCGCGTATCGAAGGACGAGCTGTTCGCGCAATCCGACTTCGTGTCGATCCACCTCGTGTTGTCAGAGCGCACTCGCGGTCTCGTCGGCAATCGTGAACTCCGGCTCATGAAGCCGAGTGCCTACCTCGTCAACAGCAGTCGCGGGCCCATCGTCGACGAAGATGCGCTCGCGGTCGTGCTCCGTGAGCGCGTCATCGCGGGCGCCGGTCTCGACACGTTCGGCGTGGAACCACTGCCGGCCGATCACCCGTTCCGCTCGCTCGACAACCTCGTCGTGACGCCGCATCTCGGCTACGTCACCGAAGGCTGCTATCGCATCTTCTTCCACGACATCGTCGAAGACATCGCCGCGTGGCTCGACGGCAACCCGATCCGTGTCATAGGTGGATCGCGGGGTTAGCGCGCTCTACAGGCGCTCGATCAGGGTGCCGGTGCCCAGCCCGCCGCCGCAACACATCGTGACGATCGCCCGGCGGCCGCCCGTGCGTTCGAGTTCGTGCAGCGCTTTGGTGAGCAAGATCGCGCCGGTGCCGCCGAGTGGATGACCCAACGCGATGGCGCCGCCATTGGGGTTGACCCGTGCCGGGTCGGCGCCGACCTCGCGCTGCCATGCGAGCACCACCGAAGCAAAGGCCTCGTTGATCTCAAAGACGTCGATGTCGTCGATGGACAACCCGTTGCGGGCGAGGAGGTGTTGCGTCGCGGGGATCGGGCCCGTCAGCATCAACACGGGGTCGCTACCCATGAGGCACGTGTCGACCACGCGGGCCCGCGGCGTGAGACCGAGGCGCAGCGCGTTTGCTTCGGTGGTGACGAGCACTGCACCGGAGCCGTCGCTGATCTGTGACGACGTGCCGGCGGTGTGGACCGCGGGATCGCGATCGAGCACCGGCTTGAGCGACGCCAACTTCTCGCGCGTCGTCTCGCGCAACCCTTCGTCGCGGCGCACCGACTGCGTGCCCGTCTGCGCGCCGGTGTCGTCGAGGACGGGCGCGTCGATCGCCACGATCTGGGTGTCGAAGCGGCCCTCGGCCCACGCCGTGATGGCGCGATCTTGTGACTGTTTGCCGAACGCGTCGCAGTCGTCGCGAGTGAGTTTCCACTGCTCGGCGATGCGCTCGGCGCCTTCGAACTGTGTCGTGTTCTCGAAATGGGCCCAGTAGTTCTTGTTGATCGGCTTGCCGATGCTTCCGTCTCGGGGCACCGTCGAACCCATGGGCACACGGCTCATCAACTCGATGCCGCACCCGACGGCCATGTCGACGACACCCGCGGCGACAATCGCCACCGCGAGGTTGGTGGCCTGCTGCGACGATCCGCACTGAGAATCGACCGTCGTCGCCGCGGCCTCGAGCGGCAAGCCCGCGGCGAGCCATGCGTTGCGGGTGACGTTGGCCGCCTGCATGCCGACCTGCCCGACACACCCGCCGACCACCTGGCCGACCTCGCGCGGGTCGACACCGGCTCGTTCGATCAGCTCGCGCTGCACCGCACCCAGCAAGTCGATGGAATGCATCCCCGCGAGGCCGCCGTTGCGCCGACCGACGGGCGCCCGCACGGCCTCCACGATCACTACGTCATTCGCCATCGTCGACGCCCCTCTCGATCGGCGGGTGCCACGTCTGCCCGCAAGGGTCTTTACTGTACGGGCGATGGAGCTGACCTATCCCCCCGAGGCCGAGGCTTTCCGCGGCACGGTCCGATCGTGGCTCGAGGACAACCTGCCCGAGGGTTGGTTCGGGCCCGAGTTCACGCAGAGCCCCGACGAGCGAGCCGAGTGGCTGCGGGAGTGGAACCGCAAGCTGGTCGACGGTGGATGGTTGTGCGCGACGTGGCCGAAGGAGTACGGCGGCCGCGGGCTGACGACGATGGAAGGCGTCGTGCTCGCCGAAGAGTTCAATCGCGCCGGCGCGCCGATGCGCGGCGACTTCTTCGGCGACACACTGGTCGGCCCGACGATCCTGCAATGGGGATCCGAGGCGCAGAAGAACGAGTTCATCCCCAAGATCCTTCGCGGTGAGATCGCGTGGTGCCAAGGGTTCAGCGAACCCGACTCCGGGAGCGATCTCGCGTCGCTGCGCTCCACTGCCACGCTCGACGGTGACGAGTGGGTCATCAACGGGCAGAAGATCTGGACGACGCAGGGGTTCCAGGCCGACTACGCCTTCCTCTTGTGCCGCACCGATCCCGACGCACCGCGCCACAAGGCGATCTCGTACCTCTTGTGCCCGATGCGCCAGCCCGGCGTCGAGGTGCGCCGCATCAAACAGATCGACGGCGGTGCGGAGTTCTGCGAGGTGTTCTTCACCGACGCGCGATGCCCCCGCGACAATGTCGTGGGCGCGGTCAACGAGGGCTGGAAGGTCGCGATGACCACGCTCGGCTTCGAGCGGGGCACCTCCGCGACCACTGGTTACCGCCGGTTCGCCAAAGAGCTCGACGAGATCATCGCGGCCGCCACCGCCAACGGGCAGGTGCTCGATCCGTTGATCCGGCAACGCCTGGCGAGCGCGTGGTCCAAGGTGCAGATCATGCGCATCAACGGCTTGCGTTCTTTGACCGGGGTGCTGAAGGGCAAGTCGCTGTCGGACGAACAACGGCGCGGGCTCGCTGCGCTCTCCGCGCTCAACAAGATGTTCTGGTCCGAGTACCACCAAGAAGTGATGGTGTTGGCGATCGACGTCCTCGGCCCCGCGGGGCAGGTGCTCAGCGGATCCGGCCAAGAGGAGACGGTGCCCGGGTATGGACGGCGCGTCACCCCCGCCGACTATCCGGCATCGGCGCTCCAGTCGTCGTTCTTCTTCTCGCGAAGTGAAACCGTCTGGGGCGGCACCGCGCAGATCCAGCGCAACATCGTCGGCGAGCGCGTACTAGGTCTCCCCCGCGACGCCTAGTTTCCGCTCAGAGGGCCGCTCGGGCCGTAGCTTCCCGCTCGGTCCGCTCGGGGCCCCTAGCGTCCCGCGAGGAGCTCGGTCGCCAGATCTTTGAGCGCCCGGTAGTCGAGCTTCCCGTTGGGCCCCCGTGACACCGAATCGACCGGCAGTACGTGCTTGGGTGCTTTGTAGCCGGCGAGGCCGGCCTTGACGTGCGCGACGATCGCGGGCCCGTCGATGATCGCCCCGGGTCGGGCCTCGACGAGTGCGCACACCATCTCGCCGTACTTCGGGTCGGCCACGCCCACCACTGCCACGTCGTTGACCGACGGATGGGTACGAATCACGTCTTCGACTTCTTCGGGGAACACCTTCTCGCCCGCGGTGTTGATGCAGGCGGATCCTCGCCCCAGCAGCGTGACCGTGCCGTCGGCTTCGACTGTCGCGAAGTCGCCGAGGATCGTGGCGCGCTGGCCGTCGATGACCGGAAAGGTCCGCGCTGACTTCTCGGGGTCTTTGTAATAGCCGATGGGACCGCGACCGATGTTGGCCACGAGACCGATCTCGCCCGAGCCCGCAACCACATCGCGCCCGTCGTCGGTGATGACGCGAGTGCGAGGGCCTAGCGAGAAGCGACCGCGTTGCGCGTTTGCGCCGCTCCTCGTAACTGATCGCGCGACGCCCACCGCTTCGGACGAACCAAGCGTGTCGACGAGCATCACCGACGGATGATGGCGCAGCAACGTGTCTTTGACCGCATCGCTCCAACGAACGCCCGACGACATGATGAAGACGAGGCTCGATATGTCCCAACGTGTTGGGTGCGCGTCGAGCGCGTCGGCAATCGGGCGTCCGAACGCGTCGCCGACGATCGCCATCGACTGCGCGCGTTCGCGCGTGACCACGTCGAGCAGCTCTTCGGCGTGAAAGGTGCGGCTTGGCAGCGTGACGACGGCGCCGCCTTGGTCCAACGCGCTGATCGAAGACAACACTCCGGTGCCGTGCATCAGCGGGCACGCGCACAGATGGACGAAGCCGGGCGAGTCGAGCGCGGCACGGACATCGCCGACGTTGCCGGTTTCCGGGTAGCGCCGGGTAGCGCTGCGATTGAGCACCGAAAGCAGATCGTCCTGTCGCCACATGACACCTTTGGGCATTCCCGTGGTGCCGCCGGTGTAGAGGAAGAACAAATGATCCGCACTGCGACCCCACGGGGCAACGACGCGATCGACCGTCGCCGCGGCCGCCGCGGCGTAGGGCACCGCCCAGTCAGGGCAGGGCCCCGATGCGTCGTCGACCCACAGCCAACAGCGCACGTTCGGTACGCGCGCTCGT
Organism: Acidimicrobiales bacterium; assembly: GCA_035525225.1. Lineage (GTDB taxonomy): Bacteria > Actinomycetota > Acidimicrobiia > Acidimicrobiales > WLNW01 > DATLFA01. The sequence goes on along the minus strand of DATLFA010000010.1, from coordinate 87,468 downwards.
ATCGCGTCGACTCGATCGACGAACGTGCCGTGAAATACGACTGCCGCGGCGTCGGAGTTGTCGAAGAGATAGAGAAGCTCGTCCTCCCCGTAGCGGTAGTTCGTGTTGACGGGCACGAAGCCGGCCTTGAACGCCGCGAACATCGATTCGAGGTACTCGACCCCGTTGTAGAGATATTGAGCGACCTTGTCCTGCTCTCGAAGGCCGCAGTCGAGCAACGTGCGAGCGATGCCGTCGGCGCTGCGGTCGAAGTCGCGCCAATTACGGCGCTGGCTGCCGTGCACGAGCGCGGGCGCATCGGGAAGGCGATCCGCCACTGTCTCCCAGACGTCGGCCAATTTCCAGTCGGACACGCTCACCCGCCCTGTGTCATCGAGCGTTCAGCACTCGGCATCGCGCCCATCATGACGCGGCAACGTGCGTTCTGCGCATCCAGGTCGACCTGTAGGCTCGAACGGATCCACCGCCCAAGGAGGCGCCGTGCCCGCTCCCCCCATCCCATCGATCGCTCCCGCGTCCGGCAAGCTCGGCATACTCACGGTAGGGCTGGGCGCGGTCGCGACCACGCTCATCTCCGGTGTCGAGCTCGTCAAACGCGGCATGGCCGCGCCGATCGGCTCGCTTTCGCAGATGGGCACCATCCGTCTCGGTAAGCGCACCGACCAGCGCGTGCCGTTGATCCGCGACTTCGTGCCGCTGGCCTCGCTCGACGACGTTGTGTTCGGTGCGTGGGATCCGTTCCCCGACGATGCCTACGTCGCGGCGTCACGCGCAGGAGTCCTCGAGTCACGCCACCTGGAGGCGATCGCCGAATCACTGCGCTCGGTGCAACCCATGAAAGCGGCGTTCGATCCGTTCTATGTGAAGCGTCTCGACGGTCCCAACGTCATCGGTGGGTCCAAGCGAGCGATGCTCGAAGGCATCCGCGAAGGCATCCACCACTTCGCCGAGACCAACAGAGTCGATCGTCTCGTGATGGTCTGGTGCGGCTCGACCGAGATCTTCCTCGAGCCCGGCGCGGCGCATCAAGACATCGCGTCATTCGAGAAGGCGATCGACGCCAACGACCCGACGGTCGCGCCATCGATGCTCTACGCGTACGCCGCGCTGCTCGAGGGCATTCCCTTCTGCAATGGCGCACCCAACCTCACCGTCGACATCCCGGTGTTGCGCGAGTACGCCGCGGCCAACAAGATCCCGATCAGCGGCAAGGACTTCAAAACGGGCCAGACACTGCTCAAGACGGTGCTGGCGCCGATGTTCAAGGCCCGAATGTTGGGCGTCGCCGGTTGGTACTCGACCAACATCCTCGGCAACCGCGATGGCGAAGTGCTCGACGATCCCGAGAGCTTCAAGACAAAAGAAGAGTCGAAACTCGGCGTGCTCGAACACATCCTCGAGCCCGAGCGCTATCCCGAGCTGTACGGCGACATCTACCACAAGGTGCGCATCAACTATTACCCGCCGCGCGGTGACAACAAAGAGGGTTGGGACAACATCGACATCTTCGGGTGGATGAACTACCCGATGCAGATCAAGGTCGACTTCTTGTGTCGCGACTCGATTTTGGCCGCGCCACTCGCGCTCGATCTCGCGCTGTTCTCCGACCTCGCGTCGCGCGCCGGCATGGGTGGCATCCAAGAGTGGTTGAGCTTCTACTACAAGAGTCCTCAGGTCGCTCCGGGCCTGTATCCCGAGCACGATCTCTTCATCCAGCTGACCAAGCTCAAGAACACGTTGCGGTGGATGATGGGCGAAGACATGATCACTCATCTCGGCCTCGAGTACTACCCCGACAACTACACAGAAGCGTGACGGCCATTGCATGAGCGAGTACCAGACCATCCTCTACGAAGAGACCGACGGCGTCGCCTGGGTGACGCTCAACCGTCCCGAATCGCACAACGCGTTCAACGATCAGATGCAGCGTGAGCTGCGTGGTCTGTGGCACGGCTTGCGTTACAACGACGACGTGCGCTGCATCGTGCTCACCGGCGCGGGCGACAAGGCGTTCTGTACCGGTATAGATCGCAAGGAGACGATGGATCAGGGGGTGGCGTTCACCACTGGTGACCGCATGACCGGATGGCTGTCGAGCCCGTGGATGTTCGACGATCCCGGCGACAACATCGGGCCCAAGAGTTGCCGGTTGTGGAAGCCGGTGATCGCCGCCGTCAACGGCATGGCGTGTGGCGGCGCCTTCTACATGTTGGGCGAGACCGAGTTCATCATCGCCGCCGAGCACGCGACGTTCTTCGATCCGCACGTCACCTACGGGATGACCGCGGCGTACGAGCCGATCCACATGATGTCCAAGGTGCCCTTCCCCGAGATCATGCGCATGACGTTGCTCGGCAACAGCGAACGGTTGTCGGCGCAGCGCGCGTACGAGATCGGCATGGTGTCGCAGGTCGTGCCTCAGGAAAAGCTGCGCGAGACCGTCGCCTGGGTCGCACAACGCATCGCCGATGCGCCGCCCGTCGCGGTCGTCGGCTCGATGCGGGCGCTGTGGGCCGCGCTCGAGATGGGGCGCCAGCAGGCGCTGTCGATCAGTGACATCCTCACGCGCCTCGGCAACGAGCCGTCCGCGCTCGAAGCCGGCCAAACGAAGTTCGCCAGCGGCTCACGCGAACAGTGGCGGCTGCGCTAAGCGGTCACGCGGACGTCCCATCGCGGCGCCGACATGCGTGGCACTAGTGGGCGGTGTCGATCTCGGCGAGCACTTCCCCGATGATCTTCGTGGCCTTGTGCGGAGGTAGCTGCTCGCCCCCTTCGGCCTCGGCAACCTCTGAAGCAAAGGCCTGCACCGATGGTGTACCCCCGACGAGCACATGGCGCAGTGCCTCGGCGCTCGCGTTCGGATCTTCGAGTGACTCCACGGCCTCGTGTACGTGATCGGGATCTTCGGCGACCGCATGGACCACATGCATCGCCTCCTCGCGACCCGACGCGGTCGATACGGCTTCCCCCCGATCGGGGTTCTGCTGCACATCCCACTCGGCGAGCGCTTCCGCATAGCCACCCTCGCCCGGCCGGATCACCATCGTCGTGGGTCCGGCATCGAACGGAGCATCGACGTCATCGTCGGCATGACGATCACGAGCTACCGGAACGGTCAACGAGCCATCGTCATGTCGCACAATTTCCATCCCGGCCCACTACCCGATCGGAATCACCCGCAAACGCCGGTGCGACGTCAGCTGCCGGTGACCTCGGGGAGACGGTCGGGGAAACACCGAGCCAAGTTGAACTCGATGACGGTGTAGCTCGCGACACCCGCGCCCGTGTACGGATCGGCGGCAGCGAAGGCCTCGGCTTCGCCGCGGGTCGCGACGTCGATCATCACGACACCACCGACCGACGGCACCTGACGACCCGCCATCACAACCGGGCCGTGCCGGCACTGCTCGGCGAACCACGCACCGTGGGCCGGATGCACGACTTCGAGGGCTGCTTGGTCGACGAGGTATTTGTTGATGAGCAAGAACATGGCACGACCCTAGCCTTCCGCTCTGAATGGGCCGCTCGGGCCCGTCGCCTTCGGCGCTAGACCTGAGCAGTTCGGTCAGCGACCACGAGCGCCAGCGACAGGAACTGCGAGCGCGTGCGACAGGAAGTGCGTGCCTGCCGGCGACAGAGAACCCGCGCGGTGCACGACCACCACCTTGCGCCGTAACGCGGGACGGGTACGACGCACCACGGCCCCTTGCGACGATGCGACATCCGCGATCGCGCTCGGTACGAATGCAGTGCCGGCACCCGCGAGAACCAGCGGCACGAGCGCATCACGTTGCTCGGTCTCGACCGCGATCAACGGGGTGATGCCCATCTCGAGCAATGCGACGTCGACGAGGTTGCGCATCGACGTACCCCGCGGCGTCAGCACGAGCGGCGCACCTTCGAGCGACGCGAGATCGAGGACGGTTGTGTCGACACCGCCGGTGCGCGGACAAACGGCAACGAGCTCTTGGTCAGCGAGCGCGTGCTCGACCAGGCCCTCGCTGGCCGGGCCCTGTTCGGTGAAGCCGAGCTCGCTGCGACCGGAGCGGACCGCGCTCGCGAGTTCGGTCGGGTCGTCGGTGGCGACGATGCGAACCAACACGCGAGGGTGCGCTTGGCGGAACCTTCCGGCAACGCCCGCGAGTGGATCTGCGGCGAGCGTCGGCAGGGCCGCGACATCGATGTGTCCGGCCAGCACGCCGGTCACCGCGGTCACCGCCGCGACCGCGATCTCGACATCGCGCAACGCCTGGCGAGCCGGCTCGACGAGCGCTTCCCCCGCCGGCGTGAGCACCACGCCCCGGCGCGACCGTACGAGCAGGGTCGCGCCGAGCTCGCGCTCGAGCTCGCGTACACCGAGCGACAGCGCGGGCTGGGCCACGTGGATCGCCGCGGCGGCGGCAGTGAACCCCCCGTGGTCGACCACTGCGAGGAACAGACCGAGGCGGCGAAGATCCATAAGAAATTTCTATGGTATATGGCATATCCGTGTCTTTGACTTCTGAAGAGTCCTGGCGTTCACTGGCACCTGTGGACAACACTGCTCTGCTGCTCGCCGGGATCGGCATTGGCGTGGTGTTCGGCCTGTTCGGCGCCGGTGGCTCGGCCTTCGCCACCCCGATCCTGGCCCTGATCGGTGTCCCCGGCGTTGCCGCAGTGGCCTCACCACTGCCGGCCATGCTCCCGGCGGCGTTGGTCGGCGCGCGGCGCGCCCTTCGCACCGGGTCCCTCGACTTGCGGCTGGCCGGTCTCGCCGTGGCCGCTGGACTCCCGGGCGCGGTTGCCGGCGCGTTGGCATCGTCGCTCGTCGCCGGGCACGCCCTCTTGCTCATGTCCGGCGTGATGTTGCTCGCCGTCGGCGCCCGCATGTTGATGCCCGATCCGGTCGACCACGCCACTCGCTGTGAAGCCCGGCGCAACCGACGCTCGCTCGTGCTCTCGGCATCGTTCGGCGTCGGGGTGCTCACCGGACTCCTCGCCAACGGTGGCGGTTTCTTGTTGGTGCCGCTGTTTGTCGTGGTCTTCGGCCTCACGAGCAGGCAGGCGGCGGGCACGAGCATGCTCGCGGTCGGAGCGCTCACGGTGCCCACGCTGATCACCCACTCCGCGCTCGGACACGTCGATTGGCACGTGGCGCTTCTCTTCGCATTGGGCATGTTGCCCGGTTCACTCGCCGGCGCGCAGTTGGGGCAACGCATCTCGGCCGAGCGCGTACGCCGCGCCTTCGGCGTCGTGCTTCTACTCTTCGCGGGTTGGTTTCTCGTTCACCAAGGTCTCTGACGACGACCACGCAGCGCGGGTAGCGGTCGACTGAGTTGCTTACTCCTATGATGCCGTGATGCCGTTTCGGAGTCGGGCGATCCTCGCGGTGACCGCGGCGACCGTCGTCGTCGTACTCGTGATCGTGATCGGCGGCGCCGACAACAGCGGACGCAACGACACGGTCTCGGCGGCCGGCCAGCAGAACAGGGTCGATGACACCCACGCGTCATCGACGACCGGCCCTGACACGTCGCGTGCGGTCGCGACAACTGCGGCCCCGACGACGACGCGTCCACCGTTCACCGGCTGGAGCGACCCGTTCCTCGTCGGCAAGCCGTACGGTGACAAAGTCGACGGCCTCCTCACCTTCCGCGGCAATCTGACCCGCACCTACTACGGCAAGGGGCCGGTGCCCAGCGCGCCGGCGGTGCAATGGCGCTTTCCTGCGAGCGGGGGAATGTGCTCCGCGTCGATAGATCAAAGCGGCGAGCAGATCTGGTGCGGCATGGGGTGGACGGGCCAGCCGTCCGTCTTCGAGCGCGAGGGCCGCACGTGGGTCGTATTCGGCGCGTACGACCGGGCGGTGCATTTCCTCGATGCCACCAACGGTCAACGGTTGCTGCCCGACTTTCTCACCGGCGACATCATCAAGGGGTCGGTCACGATCGACCCCGACGGGTTCCCGCTCGTGTACACCGGCTCGCGCGACAACTACCTCCGCATCCTCGCCATCGATCGCGACGAGCCGGTCGAGTTGTTCAAGCTGAGCGCGTACGCGGTGAAGCCGACGCTCTGGAACGACGACTGGGACGGCTCACCGTTGATGATCGACGACTACCTACTCGAAGGCGGCGAAAACAGCCAGTTCCACGTACTCAAGTTGAACCGCGCGTACGGCGCCGACGGCAAGGTCACCGTCGATCCACAACTGGTGTTCAACGCCCCCGGATGGGATCCCGAGTTGCTCAGTGCGATCGGGGACAACAACGTTTCGATCGAGGGCTCGGTCGCCGTGTACGGCAACACGGTGTACTTCTCCAATTCGGGCGGGCTGGTGCAAGGGTGGGATCTCACACCACTGCGCAGCGGTGGTGTGCCGCAACGCGTTTTCCGATATTGGGCCGGCGATGACACCGACGCCACGATCGTGATCGACGAGGAAGGCATGCTCTACATCGGCGTCGAATACGAGCGGCTCAACGAGCGATCGCGCGCGGTCGGTCAGATCATCAAGCTCGATCCGACACGAGCCGACCCGTTGGTGTGGAAGCGCGACGAACGCCCCTACAACAACGCCGGCGTGTGGGCAACGCCCGCGCTGTATCGCGACATCGTCATCCACGCGACCGACGAGGGCAAGGTGCTCGGGCTCGATCGCGCGACCGGCGAGCTGCGGTGGTCGTTCATGCTGCCGCGGCCGACGTGGCAGTCGCCGGTGGTCGTCGACGATGTGTTGATCATGGGCGACTGCGCCGGCGTTCTGCACGGCTACGACGTGCGCGACACCCGCGCGCAGCCGAAAGAGCTATGGCGCGTCGATCTCGGTGGCTGTATCGAAGCCACACCCGCCGTCTGGAAAGGCCGCATCTTCGTCGGCACCCGCGCCGGCGGCATCTACGGCATCGGCTGAATTCACACCCCTCCCCCCACATCCCCTCCCCCCACATCCCCTCCGTTCTCGCAGCACAACGTCGACATATGTCCGACGTTGTGCTGCCAGAACGAGGGTTTGGATAACATTCGCGCACTGCCATGAAGCCGGGGGCCCGCATGGATCCGTATGTCGTCATCTCGTGCGACGGTCACGCCGGTGCCGCGACGCCGGACTTCAAGCCGTACCTGCCTCGTCGTCTCCATGACGACTTCGACGCCTGGTGGCGCGCGACGACCTCCAACGGCGAGCTGCGCCTCGATGCCAACGAAGACCCGCGCAATTTCGATATCGATCAACGCTTTCGCGACCTCGAGGCCGACGGCGTCGTCGCCGAAGTGATCTATCCCAACACCCTCACACCGTTCGCACGCGGCGAGTTCAACAGCGCCCACGTCGACAAGGAGCGCGTCGATGTCGATCTGCGATGGGAGGGTCTGCGCGCCTACAACCGGTGGGCCGCCGACTGGGTGAGTGTTGCCCCCCATCGGTTCGCGGCCATGGCGCAGATCAGCTTGCACCACATCGACGAGAGCGCGACCGAGATTCGTCGAGCGCACGAAGCCGGCCTACGAGGCGGCGTTCTGCTGCCCGGATTACCGCCGGGCAACCCGCTGCCGCCGTACCACGACCCTGTCTACGACCCGATATGGCGAGCCTGCGACGGGCGGGGAATGACACTCAACCATCACGGCGGCAGCGCGGCACCCCACTACGGCAAGCATCCGGGCTCGACGATCATCTTTCTCGCCGAAGTCGGCTGGTTCTCCCATCGCGCGCTCACGTTCCTCATCCTCGGCGGCGTTCTCGAACGACACCCGAACCTGCGGTTGGTGATGAGCGAACAGGGCGCGGGTTGGGTGCCCGACCACCTCGCGGTGCTCGATCGCTACGCCAGCTACGGCACGCTCGTGCGCGATCCACTCGGAGGTGGCCACCTGTCGCTGTCGCCGAGCGAATACTTCTCGCGTCAGTGCTACGTCGGTGCCAGCTTCCTCGCGCCACCCGAGCTCGCGCAGCTCGATCGCATCGGCGCCGACCGTGTCTTGTGGGGTAGCGACTATCCGCATCGCGAAGGGACGTGGCCGTACTCGCGCGAGAGTCTGCGGTTCACGTTCGCCGGCGTCGACCCCGACATCGTGCGCCGCATGGTCGGTACCAACGCCGCCCTGCTCTACGGCTTCGACCTCGACGCGCTCGCGCCGATCGCCGCCTCGGCTTGTCCCACACCCGAGGATGTCGCGGTGCCACTCACGACGGTGCCGACCGACACCATCAGCCCGGCCTTCGACAACTACGCCGGATCGCGCTGAACACGCTCACTACAATTCGCGCCATGCCCGAGGTGCAACGGCCTGCGATGGCCGCCTATGGCGTGCCCGACGATCTCGATGGCGCGCTGCCGTGGTCGTGGGCCGACACGCGGCTGTCCTCGTCGCGCAATTTCTGGGTCGTGACGGCGTCGAGCGACGCCCGGCCCCATGCGATGCCCGTATGGGGGGTGTGGGTGCCCACACTCGAACGATTCGCATTCTCGTGTGCGCCGCAATCACGCAAAGCGCGCAACCTCCGCGCCAACCCACAGATCGTCGTGGCGGTCGACGACACCGTCGAGTGTGTCTCGCTCGAAGGACGGGCGCGTGAGATCGCCGGCGACGAGGTCGACGTGTTCGTCGATGCGTACGCACGCAAGTACGAAGCGGAGCCGGACAAGCAAACAGCACTCGCTGATTTCATGCGGGAGAACAGCATCTTCGAAGTGACGCCCGAGCGGGCGTTCGGCATCATCGAACGCGACGACGAGTTCTCGAAGCGTGCCACCCGCTGGGTGTGGCGCTGATCCTCGACGAGCTGACCGGCTAGCTGACCTCTAGCTCGGGATGCGGCCGGCGAGCGCCTCGTCGATCGGGGCGTCGCCGAAGCGCTTGCGCACCAACGACTCGAGATACGGCGCCTTGGTGAGCTCGTTGCCGCCCTCGATACCGATGCTCTGTCCGGTGACCCAGCTCGATTCGGGCCCGGCCAGATAGCGCACACCCGCCGCGATGTCGTCGGGCACGCCGGTACGGCCCAGCGGTTTCTCGGCGAGGAACTGCTTGATCACCGGCTCGTTCTTGAACAGGCCGTCCGCCGTGCCGGCGGTCTTGACCAGGCCGGGACGCACGGCGTTGACCCGGATGCCGAGATGCGCGAGCTCGAGCGCCGCTCCTTTGACCAGACCCTCGACACCGGCCTTCGACGTGTTGTAGGTCGCGAGGAAGGGCCACGGAACCTTTGCCGCGTCGGACGAGATGCACACGATCGAACCGCCCCCACCCGTCGTCATGAGCGGGGTCGAATACTTGATGATCAAGAACGCCGACACGATGTTCTTGCGCAAGTCGTCGGCCAGCTCGTCGCCGTTGAACATCAACAGCGGCTTCATCGTGCCCCCGCCGACCACCGAGACCGCGATGGACAAACGATCGGCGAGCGCCGCAGTCGCCGCGCACGCGGCCGCGACCGACTCTTCGTCGAGCCCGTCGCCGACGAAGTACTCGACGCGCGCGCCTTTCCCGGCCGCCTTCTCGATGCGCTTCTTCGACTCGACGAGCGTCGCTTCGGTGCGTCCCATGATCATCACGGCGGCGCCATCGCGCGCCAACCACTCGGCGGATGCACCACCGATGCCACCGCCCCCACCGGTCACCAACGCTGCCTGGCCATTCAATGCACCCACACGTACCCCCTCGGTCGAGGGGTCATTCGAACATCATCGATGGGACTCGTCAACGTGGCCGCCCGTCAACCGCCGAAAAGTCGATCGGGCGGCGCGAACCCGCACGCCGTGCCGTCGATGTGCACGACGTCGTCCTCCCACGGCAGGCGGTAGCGACCGGCCGCGAGGTCGTGCATGTACGTGTAAGGGCAATCACTCGCCCCACCCTTGACGGCGACGTAGCCGCGATGGCCGAATTGATAGGGGTTGTTCTCGACACCCCAATTGATGCGCGCTTCGCGCACGAGATCAGGGCGCAGCTCCGCGGTGATGATCTCGTCCGGGCGGTTCCCACCCATGGCGATCGGTACCCCGTCGAAGTTGACCAACATCGCCTCGCCCATCGAATCGAACGAGCCGTCGCTGCCGCACAGACACACCGATGCGGTGGTCATCAGGTTGCAGAACGCGTTGGCTTGATTCGTGATCTGCCACGCGTGGCGAATGGGCGCGGTGTACCCCGCCGTGCGGATCATGATCTCTGCCCCCTTGTAGGCACACTCGCGCGCCATCTCGGGGAACATGCCGTCATGGCAGATGATCAACGCCAATCGGCTGCCGTTGGGCCCGTCGCACACGGGGATACCGAGATCACCGGGCTCCCATGGCTCGACCGGCACCCACGGGTGCAACTTGCGGTAGTAGAGCCGCAGTTCGCCCTCGCTGTCGACGATGATGCCGCTGTTGAAAGGATTGCCCTGCGGGTTGCGCTCCATGATCGAGAAGCAGCCCCAGATGTGGTGCTCGACGCACGCGGCGCGCATCTCTTTCACTTCGGGCCCGTCGAGATCGCACATGATCGTCGCGTCGGTGCTCATCGACAGTCCGTGTAGGGAATACTCCGGGAACACGACGAGATCCATCGCCGGATTGTTGCGACGGGCCTTGCCCACCAACGCACAGACCCGAGCCGTTTGCGCCTCGAGATCGGCAGCGGTCTCCACCACCGGATTTTGCAGCTGCACCAGACCGACGACGACACCACCGGGCGACTTGTTCAGCCCACCGAGCCCGCTCACGGTCACCTCCTCATTGCCAGAGGTGACCGTATGCGGGCGGTTCGACAAGACGGTTACGGCTGCGTGAATTCAGCCCACGCCCAGGCGGGTCGCGACCTGCGCGAAGTCGGCAGGGCTGATCACCGACTGCGTGAGGGCCATCATGCCGGCGAACACCTCGACGGTGAGCGACGGGAGGGTGATACTTGACATTGCGGGCTCCTTCGGTGGTGGTGCCGAGACTGCCCGGCACGCTTGGGATTTGCTCTACGGTGCGATCATGAAGGAGTTCTCACGGGCCCGCTCCTGAAAGGTGCGTGAGAAAACCCTAAATACGCGCTAAAGCGTTTTTTGGAGTGCTGGTGATCGAACCCGACATCATCGAATTGATGGAGTCGCCATGCTCATTGATCGTCGGTAGCGTCGATGCCGACGGGCTGTCCGATGCGACGCGCGGATGGGGCCTACATGTCGAAGACGGTGGTACCAGGGTGCGCCTGCTGCTGTCGGCCAACGCCGCAGTGACGCTGGCCAACTTGGGCAGCACGCGCCGAATCGCGCTCACCGCAACGCACTTCCTCACACTCGAACTCCGCCTCGAGTGCGCCCCCTCCTGACCTACTGCGACTACCTCTCGAGCCACGCCTTGTCGAAGAAGATATAGCCGCGACCACCGAAGGTGGCGCCCTGCACCTTTGCTGACACTGCGGAGTACTCGTCGATCTGCGCGAGGTTGACCCACGGCAACTGTGCACCGACCTCTTCGGCGATCTTCTTGTAGGCGGCGGTCTTCTCGGCATCGGTCTTCGAAACGCGGATGTCGGTCAACGCCTGATCGACGATCGCGCTCTTGAAACCGATCCGATTGCTCGAGACATCGCTCTTCAAGTTCTGCACCAGCGAGAACAACGTCGCATCATCGACGCCAGTCGCGATGCCCCACGTCGTGAGGTCGAAGTCCTTGGTGGAGATCACGGTCTGCTGTTGTGCGGTGGCCTCTTTGACCTCCATCGGTGCATTGATACCGACTGTTTGCAACATGGTCTGCACGGCAAGGCCCATGTCCCGGCTCACCTGCGTGTTGACAAAGAGCAGACGGACCGTGCCGTTCCAACCAGCGGCCTTTGCTTCGGTCACGAGCTTTTTTGCCGCCTCGGGATCGAACTTCGCACCGGGCACTTTCGGATCCCACGGAAACTCGGACGTGAACCACGCCGAACTCGCTTTGGCCTTGCCACCGTACGCGCGCTGGTTCACGACCTGGGGATCGATCGCGGCGACGACGGCCTGACGGACTTTCAAGTCCTTTGTGTTCGGCTGTGAAGGGGTCGGGCCGTCGGGCTTGCCCGTGCAGAGCGGGGCGGGCGCGCCCCCCACGCAGTTGACGGTGGCCGCGATGTTCATGAACAGGATCGATCCTCCCATGTTGGGAGTCGTGAACCCCGGGATCTTCGCGGCCTTTGCATCGGCAACCGCGGCAGCGTCACGCAAGAAGGCGGCTTGCGTGGTGCCTGCCTGCAACGCCTCGAGTGACTTGAGCCCACCCGAGTCGCCGGAATCGAGGAAGCGAATGCCGTCGAGGTAGACGGGGCCGTTCCAGTAGGTGGGATTGCGCACCAGCGTGATCACGTCGTCAGGCTTGTACGACTCGACCATGAAGGGACCGGCACCGACCGCCTTGAGATTGAACTCGCACGTGTTGATCGCCTTGGTCGGGTCGACGCACAACTTCTTGAGCGCCGTCGGCGACGGGATGAAGCCGGCCTCCGACGACAACAGGTACGGGAACGAAGTCCACGGCTCGGTTGTGAACCTCAACGTGAGCTTGTCGACCACGGCGATGTCTTTGATCAACGAGACATAGTTCGCCGACGACGTGACGTTGCGCGGACACGCTACGTGCTCCGCACACTGCGCAGGAGGAATGCCGCCACCGACACGGTGGCGATTGATACCGAACTTCACGGCATCGGCGTCGTAGTCGGTGCCGTCGTGGAACTTGATATTCGGCTTGAGCTTCAGCGTCCACTCGGTCGAAGTCGCATTCGCCGTCAAGGACGCCGCCGTCTGAGGGTCGTACTGCTTCGTGGCGTTGTTGTAACGCATCAGCGCGTCGAATACCGCCTGCATCGGAATGCCGCCCGACGTGCCGTGCCCCAACCCCACGATCGGGTCGAGGCCCGATATCTTCGAATACGAGCCGAAGGTCAGCGTGCCCCCGGTGACCGGTGGCTTCGTGGTAGCCGGTGTCGTGGCCGCCGGACCAGTGGTGCTGGTGGACTGGCTGTCCGAATCGTCATCCCCGCAGGCGGCGGCAAACAACGTCAGCGCGGCAAGAAGCCCGATCACGGAGCGCATTGGTCGGTTCATCTGGATCCCCCTGTGGAGCCCGACCCGTGGCCGGGAGCCCGGCAATTATAGGACATCCGTCACCACGCGCCCATCAGCCGGAGTGAAGGTGATGGGCAGCGCTTTCATCTGTCGGGTGGCGAAGATGTGGCGCCAGTGGATGTCGTCGAGGTCGACCTCATAGTTTGGGATGCGTTCGAGGAACGTGCCGAGTGCGATGCGCGACTCGAGGCGGCCCAGATGCAATCCGACGCAGTAGTGCACGCCGTGGCCAAAGCTGAGATGTTGCGTGATCTCACGGCGCACGTCGAACGCTTCGGGATCGTCGAACACTCGCTCGTCGCGATTGCCCGCGGCGTACAGCAGCAACACCTTTTCGCCCTCGGACAACGGCTGGCCATGGAGTTCGGTGTCGCGCGTGAGCACGCGCGCCAAACCGTGTACCGGCGGCTCGTAGCGCAGGATCTCCTCGACGGCGTTGCCCATCAGCGACGGATCGTCGACCAGCAGCGCGCGCTGTTCGGGGTACTTTGCGAACAGATAGATCGCGCTGGCCAACAGGTTGGCCGTGGTGTCGTTGCCGGCGATCAACATCGACGTCGCCATGCCGACGAAGTCGCGCGCGCTGTAGATCGCATCGTCGCCGGTGGCCAGCGCCATAGCGGTCAACAAGTCGTCGGCGGGGTTCGCCTGCTTGTACGGCAACATCCCGGCGAACAGCGCAGCCACCGCCGCCACCGCTTCTTGATGCGTTGCCGCGCCTTCGCTCGTCGTCGGAACCGTGGTGAGCTCGGCCGCCCACCGATGCAGATCGCGATAGGAACTCTGTGGCACGCCGAGCACATCGGCGAACACGAGCGCCGGCACCGCGCTCGCGAAGTCTTCGACGATGTCGGTCGAGCCCTTGTCGATGAAGCCGTCGATGAGCCGATCGACGACCTCGCGCACCGTTTTTTCGAACGGCGCCATGTTCTTTTGCAGGAACCGCTTGGCGATCGGCTTGCGGTAGGCGGTGTGCCGGGGCGGATCCATCACGATGAGGTTGCCGGCGGGTAGCTCGTGCGCGTGCTTGGGTAGATCTGCCCCGCCCGCTTCTTCGGGCGTGATGCCGATGCCGCCCCTCGCGATGTCGGACGAATACAGCTGGTAATCGCCCAGCGCCGCCTTGATGTCGGCGAATCGCGAGAGCGTCCAGAACTTGTGTGTCGGCCCGCGATACAGCGGTGCCTCGGCCCGCAGCCGCGCGTACGTCGGGTACGGGTCGTCGAAGATCGTCGGATCGAATGGCTCGAACAACGGTGCCATGCGCGCACAGTAGCGCGCGGCTGCTGACCGCTTCACGAGGCGGGAGCTATCCTCTGGCCATGCTGATGATCGACGCCGCACTGACCGACGACGAGCTCGCCGAGCTGGCACTCGCGGCCGACCCGCGCGAGCGACTCGAGCCCGACGCGGTACCGCTCGCGGGCACGGGCAATGAATTCGCGCTGCTCCCCCAGTGGTACATGCCCGCACCTATCGCGACCGCACGGTCGAAGTCGCGATGGTGCACAGTGGTCGCGATCTTCCTCGTTGGCGCGTTCGCCACCATCACCGCGCTCGGCTTCTGCATCACCTACGGCCGCCTCGAGGGCGTGTAGTGACGAGCGCTCCGCTCGCGCACGGATCCATCTCGTTGCGCATCTATCCGCATGATCTCGAGCCGCAGTCGACCGTCGCCGAGATCGTCACTCAGTCCGTGCTGGCGGAACAAGCGGGCTTCGACGGAGTGATGACGCAGGAACATCACGGCGGATTCCCCAACTATCTGCCGAACCCGTTGCTCACTGCGACGTGGGCGTTGGAGCAGACCAGTTCGCTGTGGGCCGCGCCGTGTCCGATCTTGTTGCCGCTGCGGCCATGGACGCAGCTCGTCGAAGATCTCGCGTGGACATCGCATCGCTTTGCGGGCCGGGTCGGTTGCGGGGTCGGCGTCGGTGCGTTCCCCCTCGACTTCGAGATGGCCGGTGTGCCGTTCGACGAGATGCGCACCCGGTTCGCGGCCGCTCTGCCCGAGGTCGCCGCGGCGTTGGCGGGCCGCGCAACCGGACCGCTGGCCGACGACCCCGGCGTCGCGGCGTTGGCCCGTTCACCGATCCCGCTCGTCGTCGCCGCGCAGGGACCATTGGCAGTGCGCCGGGCGGCGCGGCTCGGGCTCGGGCTGATCTACGACTCGCTGCAAACTGTCGACCGCACGCGGGCGCTGTCGGATCTGCACGTCGAAGAAGGCGGTACCGGTCCGCGGATCCTGATTCGTCGCGTGTGGATCGGTCCAACTCCCGTCGACGCACTCAACGCGCAGATGGCTCGATTTCGTGCAGTCGGCCCGGCGAGTCTGCAGGAGCACTGGGACCCCGGCGGTGGGTTGGTCACGGCCGAGGACGGCGCCGAGCTCGCGCGACGGCTCCACGACGCGGTGGTCGACGGGCGATGTGACGCGATCAACCTGCGCGTGTTCCAAGCGGGAACGTCGCCGGACGAGGTGCGCGACCAGATCGGGCGGCTCGGTGCAGAGGCGTTGCCGCACCTGCGTTCGTTGCTCAACTAGCGGGGCTCGGCCGCGCCCCGTCGGGCAGCGGCTGTGCCGCGGAGCTCACAGTTCGCGAACAATTCCTTCGCCCCGTCCACATCTGTCGCGGTCACGGTGAGAGCACCCTCGAACAAAGGATCTCGACGTGAAGCGCATCTGTGTCCCATTCATCATCGCTGCGGTGTGTGCCGTGGCGCTCGCGACGGTGTCGACGACGACCGCGGCACGCGCCGCGGTACCAATCGCCGGCACGTTCCATCCGCTCGACCCGGCGCGCATCCTCGACACCCGTGACGGCACCGGTGTCGCGGGCGGTCATGTCGGGCCGCTCGGCGCGGCGCAGGTGATCGCCGTCGACGTCACCGGCGTCGGCGGTGTGCCCGACACGGGCGTCGGCGCCGTCACGCTCAATCTGACGATCACCCAGGCGCAGGGCGCCGGCTATGCAACGGTGTGGCCATGCGGCACGGCCCGCCCCTACGCGTCGAACGTGAACTTCGTCCTCGGTGTCGATCTCGCCAACCAGGTGACGGTCAAGGTCGGCGCGAACGGACACATCTGCTTGTTCAGCTCCGTCACGACGCAGATCGTCGGCGACGTCAACGGGTGGTGGGGCGACGGGTTCGAGTCCGCCCCTGGCTTCCACTTCGAATCGGTCGATCCGGCTCGCATCCTCGACTCTCGTACCGGCACCGGCATGCCCGGTGGCGTCGCTCGCCAGATCGCGGCGGGCGAGACGCTGCCGGTGACCGTCGCCGGTGTCGCCGGCATACCTCTCCACGCCGCGGCCGTCTCGTTCAACCTCACCGCGACGAACGTCGATGGCCCGGGCTACGTCACCGTGTTCCCGTGTGGCACGCCGCGTCCGTACGCGTCGAACATCAACTTCGCGTCGGGTGTCGACGTCGCCAACCTCGTCACGAGCCGCATCGGGGCCAACGGCGCAGTGTGTCTCTACAGCCCGGCCGCGGCCGATCTGATCATGGACATCGAGGGCTACTTCAACCCATGGACGGGCGCACTGCGTCCGGTGTTCACACCCCTCGAGCCGGTCCGTGTGCTCGACACCCGTGATGGCACCGGTGTCGTCGAGCGCCGCGTCGGTCCGCTCGGCGCCCGCCAGATCATCGAAGTGCAGATCGCCGGCGTGAACGGAGTGCCGGCCGACGCCCGCTCGGTGGTGCTCAACGTGACCGTCACCCATGCCCGCGCTCGCGGCTGGGTGACCGTGTTTCCTTGCGGCAACCCGCTTCCCTGGGTGTCCAACCTCAACTTCGTGCGCGGCATCGACCGGGCCAACGCGGTGAAGGCGAAGATCGGTGCCGGCGGCAAGGTGTGCTTCTACGCCGAAGCGCAGACCGAGATCGTCGCCGATCAGTTCGGCTACTTCGCACTGGCCGCGGTGTAGAGCCTGAAGGCCCGACCGAGCCCGGTTCCCGCTCAAAGGGCCGCTCGGGCCTGAAACGAGCCCCTGCATGTCGCAGGGGCTCGTTCGCGTACCATCGGGCATGCCCATTCAGTTGATCTACGAGTTGGCAGTGCCACCGACGCGCCTGCGCGAGGTGCACGAACTGTTCACGACCGACTATCTGCCCGCGGCACGTGAACGGGGCATGACGTTCGCCGGCGCCTACATCACGCCGCCGATCGAGCTCGATGACGCGCCCACCACGTTGGTGTTGCAATTCACGTTGCCCGACGCCGATGCGGTGTGGGCGATGAAGCGACGTGTCACCGACTCCACAGAAGTCGCGGACTTCTGGCAACGCATCGACGCCATCGTCGTTGCGCGACAGCGCCGATTCTTGGCGCCCTATGGCGAAGCGCCCGGCGGTGCAGCGTGACCATGTACCGGCGAATCGCACTGATCCACATTGATCCGCAATCATCCGCCGACGACCTCGCGGCGTTCGAACGCGAACTGCGATCGGTGGGTGGCCGAGTGCCCGGCCTCAACCACGCACATCTCGGGCGTCATTACCCCAACACCGTCGGCGGTGGCGACTACACGTGGGATCTCGCGTTCGCGGCGCGCGATCAGTGCCCTTCGTGGCTCGACCAACTGCGCCTCGCCGATCACGCGGACTTGTTCGAGCGCGTCGTCACGCGGACCGACGTCGTGCAATTCGAATCGACCAACGTGCACATCGCCGATGCGACGATCGCCGACTGCGTCAAACGCACGCTGTTCCTCGAAGTCGACCGGGCGACGCCATCACCCAAGGCGCTCGAGTTCGATCGGGTGCTCACCGGCATGCCCCGGTACATCGACGCCATTCGCAATTGGGCGTATCACCGCGTCGACGACGACTTCACCATCGGTCCACGGCGGTGGACCCACGTGTGGGAACAGGAGTTCCAAGAGGTCTCGGGGCTGCGCGTCGACTACATGGTCAGCCCCTACCACTGGGGCTACGTCGACCCATGGTTCGATCCGGAAAGCCCGCAGCGGGTGGTCCTGCCCGGTGTCGCCCACGTCTATTGCCCGGCGGCAACGACGATCCTCGGTTGGTGACCGGTCTTCTTCTCACTACGCGCTTTCAGCCCTCGGCGCTCGTAGTCGAGGTAGCGGCGCAACATCGACTTGCTCAACAGCCACACGACGGGCGCCAGCGCGCCGCGCTGGCGGATGGCAGCGTGACGGTCGTCGTGCCCGGCGCGGTTTGCTCGAGACAGTGTGATGCGATGGTGGTGAGGCCGAGCCGGCCGGCCTCCCAGGTGAAACCAGTCAAGATCTCCCATACACGGGGCAGGTCGGCGTCGATGTCGATCGAGACTTCGTACTTCATCGATTCGTTCCTCGGTTCGTGTTCGCATTGCCATCGCGCGTCGACGTGGGCTCACGCGCTCGTCGGGAGCGGGAAGACGAAGTCGACGACGCCCCGGTCGAGTTCCTTGTGTGCGTGCGGCGCGATCTTGGAGAGCAGCTCGAGCATCGGCCGGTTCTCGGCCAACACGTTCGCGTGCACATTGGCGGCGCCGTGGTGGAACGCCCGCTCGATCACCAGGTCGAGCAACTCGCGGCCGAGACCCCTACGGTGATACGCGTCGTCGACGGTCACGGCGACTTCGAGTTCGCGGGGTGCCCGCCGGAGCGAATGGCATTCGGCAAGGCCGATGATCTCGCCGTGCAAGGCGGCGACGATCGCGTCGCGCTGCACGTAGTCGAGGCCGAAGACGTTGCGCAGGGCGACATCGAACGACGCCGCCGGCGAGAGGAAGCGCCGGTAGCGGCTCTCGGGCGAGAGCCGGTCGAACATCGCCCGCAGCGCGTCACGGTCGGCGGGCTCGAGGCTGCGGACGTGGCGCCGGCGACGTGGGTCGACAGGCGAGGCGGCAGGGTGGGTCCCGTCGCGGCCCGGAACGGAGGCGAGTGCTGGAGTACGTTGCATCATAGAACGCACTAGAGAACGAGTGAGTTGCTTGACGCAACCTATTTTTCCGGCTTCGGGGTTACTTCACCGAGTTCAAGATCGCTTCGGGTGTGATCCACCACGGCGGCAGGCGTGGTGGTGTCTTCCAGAAGATGTCGAGCCGCTCGATCAAGCCATCGGCGTTGAGATCCATGATGTTCATGAAGTGCATCACGAGATCGTCCTCGCCTTCGGTGCGGATCGTCTCGATGCACTCGGCGACTGCTTGGCGGCCGTCGGCCGAGAAGAAGATCTTGCGTGCCTTCAGCGTGTGGTGCTGCATCCGGCCGATCACGCCCGACACGAAGCGCAGGTAGTTGGCCTTGCCGCGGCAGGTATCGGCTTCGGTGCCGAACATGCCGTGTCGCTCGAAGTTGTCGGCGAGCGTCGACGCGACGAGATCCCAGTCGTGCTCGTCGATGCCTCGCCAGAATCGGACGATGACGTCGTCGGCCATGCGCCCCACCTTCCCGCTCTGTGTGAAAGTATCGCATCGCCAGAGGGTTGGGTAACGAACATGAGCCAGATGTCTCGCATCGCGATCACACCGACCGATCTGCACGTCGTCGTGCGAGTCGGCGACGACACTGTGGCCGATTCCTATGGGCCCGTCCTGCTCGAGGAGAAGGGCCTGCCCGCCCGTTACTACCTGCCGCCTCATGATGTGCGCACCGACCTGCTGCGGCCGACCGATCATCACACCACATGCCCGTGGAAAGGCGACGCGTCGTATTGGTCGCTCGAAGTGGGCGGCGCCACCCACGAGAACATCGTGTGGTCCTACAAAACCCCCGTACCCGAGGCCAAGCTGATCGCGGGCCTGCTGTGTTTCTACAACGAGCGCGTGCAGCTGACCGTCGCATAGGCCCGAGCGGCCTCGGGCAGAGCGGAATACCAGTTCAGATCGCGCGGCCCGCGCCGTGCCCTTCGAACACCGCATGTTCGATGCCCCTGGGCGTGACACAGTCGCCGATGCGCCGTGCGTCGACACCGCGATCGTGCAGCGCCAACCACAGTTCGTCGACGGGATCTTGACCGATCGACAACACGACCCGGTCGACGCCATCGAGAACCCTCGACCCACCGCGGAACGCATCGCGCAAAACCACACGGTCCGCACCGATCGATTCGACGATCGCGGACACGACGATCTCGACGGGACGGTCACGCAACACTCGGAACACGTCGGGACGGTCGTGGTCGTCGACTCCCGGGGCGAACACCGACGCCGCGGTGAGCACTGTCGTGCGTACGTTTCGCGCCGCCAGGTATTCGACGACATCGGTGGTGTGGTGATAGCCGTGCGCGTCGATCACGACCACATGCGCGGCATCATCGCAGACTCCTCGTAGCGCATCCCACGTCGACGCCACGTGCGCCTGGTCTGACCCAGGGAGTGGGCCGCCTGACGCCGCGCCCGCATGCCAGCCGTGGGTTCGCGGGCGCGAACCGGTGGCGAGGATGACGTCGTCGGGACTCTCGGCCAGGATCGCGTCGACCGTCGCGCGGTGCGCGAGCCGCACCCCCACGTCGAGTTGCGCGAGTTGCGCGACTCGCCATTCGACGATGCGGTTGAACTCTTCACGCCGCGAGTTGCGCACGATGAGACGCAACTGACCGCCGAGCGAGGTGTCGCTCTCGAAGAGCGTGACGTCGTGGCCCCGCGAAGCCGCCACCACCGCCGCCTCGAGGCCCGCGGGGCCGCCACCGACCACCACGAGACGGCGGGGTTGCGTCGCGCGGGTCATCGTCGCGATCCCCCACTCGGCCTCACGACCGACCGCCGCGTTCTGCTGGCACGCCAGCGGACGCCGATCACGGTTGCGCATGAGGCATCCCTGCCCTGCTCCGACGCACACCCGCACCTCGGCCGCTCGACCGTGGCGCGCTTTGTCGGGCAGCGCGGGGTCGGCGATGCTGGCCCGTGTCATGGCCACCATGTCGACATCGCCGCTGGCGATGATCGCCTCGGCCTGTGGGGGCGACACGACGCGCCCCGCGCCCATCACGATCGTCGAGGGCAGGGCGCGCTTGATCGCCGCGGCCCACGGGATGATGGGGCCGAACGGCGTACCGATGCTGCCGATCGTCGGCACGCCGCTCACGTCGAGAAAGTCGAGCGCACCCGTCGCGTGCAACCGTTCGGCCATCTCGATGCCTTCGTCGAGCGTGACCACGTCCGGCATCCACGCACCATTGACACGTGCGCCGACGACGAACTCGCGACCGACCGCCGCCCGCACCGCCTCGACGATCTCGATCACGATGCGCAACCGATTGGTCAGCGAGCCACCGTAGTCGTCGGCGCGGCGGTTGTACGTCGAGGTGAGCCACTCACCCAGCATGTGGGGATGCGCGGCGTGGATCTCGACACCGTCGGCGCCGGCGTCGCGACACAATGTCGCGGCACGGGCGAATGCGGCGATCAACTCCGCGATCTCGGATCGGTCCATCGCCTTGGTCATCTCGCCGTGACCGGCGGGCATCGACGACGCGCTCCACAGCGGTTGCCAGCCGTCGGGCCCGCTACTGCCTCGCTCACGGCCGTTGTGGTTCAGTTGCACGAACACTTTCGAGTCGTGGCGGTGACACGCATCGGCAATGGCGCGACACGCCTCGGCCGCTGCGTCGCCGTAGGCCGACGGTCGATCGGTGCCCGACTGGGGATGCACTTGCGTCTGGCCGATGATCTGCAGACCGAAGCCGCCGCGCGCCCGCTCTTCGTAGTAGGCGCGGGCACGGGCGCCGAACACCGACCAGCGGTGAAATCCGGTCGGGTCGTCTTCGACGAACTGCGTCGCGTGCGCGCTCACGAAGAGACGATTCGCCACGGTGATCGAACCGATGCGCAGCGGGTCGAATACGCCTGTGACTCGCGGCTCCATTGCCATGCCTTTCTGTTCGCCGACATCATGCACTAGAACTGTCACGACGAAGGGGGCCCACGATGACGACGACTGCATCTCGGCAGTACCGATTGATCTCCGCGGACGGTCACTACAACGAACCGGGTGATCTGTGGACCTCGCGGGTGTCCGCGAAGGTGCGCGACGCGGTGCCGCGGATCGAGTCGATGGCCGAGGGCGACGCATGGGTCATGGCAACCGCCGAGCGACCGATGGCGTTCGGTTGGGGCTCGTGTGCCGGCCGCCGTCCTGAGGATCTCGGGCGCTGGTGCCGTTTCGAGGACATCAACGCCGGCAGCTACGACCCGAAAGCGCGCATCGGCGAGATGGATCTCGACGGTGTCGACGCCGAGGTGATCTTCCCCAGCGCCATCTCGCAATGGATCTCCGGTGTCGCCGACGACGCCGTCCACCTCGAGATGGTGCGGGCATTCAACGACTTCGTGTCGGACTTCGCCTCGTATGCCCCCGACCGCCTCGCCGGCGTGGCGATCATTCCCCATCGCGGTGTCGACTCGGCGCTCGCCGAGATCGACCGGGTGATACAGCTACCCGGGATCAGGGCGTTCCTGTTGCGCTGCTATCCCAACGGCACGCTCGACATCGAGCCCGAAGACGACGCGGTGTGGGCTCGTATCGCGGAGTCGGGCAAGCCGCTGACGATCCACGTCGGCCTCGGCAACGAGATGCCGCGCGAGCTCAAGGCGACGGCGCTCCCGGGCACCGTGCACTTCTACGACGCGCCCAACCGCATGCTGCAGTTCATCTTCTCCGGTGTGCTCGACCGTTTTCCTTCGCTGACGATCGTGCTCACCGAGGTCGACTGCGGGTGGTTGCCGTACTTCGCCGAGCAGGCCGACGACAACTACCTCCGTCACTCGCACGCGGCGCTGCGCAACCAACGGTTGGCGATGCTGCCGAGCGAGTACATGCAGCGACATTTCCCGGCGGCGTTCGTCACCGACACCTATGCCGTCGACAACCGCCACCGTGTGGGGGTGCAACGCATGCTGTGGTCCAACGACTATCCGCACATCGTCTCCGATTGGCCCTACTCGTGGAAGACGATCAACGCCACGTTCGCGGGCGTGCCCAGCGACGAGCGCCACGCCATCCTGGCCGGCAACGCGCAGCGCATCTACGGGTTCGGTGCATCATGAGCAAATCCATCGTCGATCGAGAACTGCTGTGGTTGTCCGGCATCGACCAGGCCGAGCTGATCCGTTCGCGCCAGATTTCGGCGCGTGAGCTCGTCGATGCGACACTCGCGCGCATCGACGCGCTCGATGCGAAGGTCGGCGCATTCATCACCGTGAACGCCGAAGAGGCCCGGCGCGACGCGGCCCACGCCGACGATCATCCGAGCGACCGACCGTTACACGGCGTGCCCTTCTGCGTGAAGGACCTGATCGGCACCGCAGGGCTGCGCACGACCCACGGCTCGGCGGTGCACCGGCAGAACGTGCCTGATCACGACGCGCCGGTCGTGACGCGCATGCGCGCTGCCGGCGCGATCGTCATCGGCAAGGCCAACACGCCCGAGTTCGGGCTCGCCGCCGAGACCTTCACGATGTTCGGTCCGCGCGCGTGCAATCCGCACGACCTGTCGCGCACCACGGGCGGCTCGAGCGGGGGCACCGCCGCCGCGATCGCAGCCGGCATGAGCGCGATCGGCCTCGGAAGCGACGCCGGCGGTTCCATTCGCCTACCGGCGGCGTGGTGCGGCGTTAGCGGGCTCAAGCCGACGTATGGGCGCGTGCCGTGCGAAGTGAGCGCCCGCCTCGCCGACCATCCGAGCGAGACGGTCGGCCCCATGGCACGGACCGTGGACGACCTCGCACTCATGATGGACATCATCGCCGGCCATCACCCGGCCGATCCCACATCGTCACGGCAACCGAAGGCCCACTATCTCGACGCGGCGCGCTCCCCTGCAGCGCAGACCACGGTGGCGTGGGGCACCGATCTCGGCATGGGCGCGGTCGACGACGACATCGCCGCTGCGTTGCACGCGGCAGCAGACGCGCTCGCGCAGTCGGGATTGTCGGTTCGCGAGTCGACGATGCGCATCGCGGGTCGCCATCCGTTTTTCGTGATGTTCGATCTCATCGCCGGTGCGGTGCTGGGCCGTCTCGAAGACATTGCCGACGCGCACTGGGACGAGTTGGCCCCGTATTCGCGCGAGTTCCTCGATGCCGGTCGCCGGCTCGGTGCGGCCGATTACACACGCGCGGTTTACGAGGCCAAACAACTACGGGCGCAACTCGACGACGAACTCGAACAAACCGATGTCGTGATGTTCCCCACCACTGCGGTCGTCGCGTGGCCCCACGAACATCCGCCGGCGACCGTGGCCGGACAGTCACCCGCCGAGCACGGTGGCATCACCTACGGCGGCCTGCCGTTCCTGGCTCTCGCCAGCGTCAGCGGCCACCCCGCGATGTCGGTGCCGTGCGGCACGACGGCCGAGGGACTTCCGCTGTCGGTGCAACTCGTCGCCCGCCATTTCGACGAGGCGGCACTGTTGCCGGTGGCGGCCCGCCTGCAAGCCGCGTTCCCCTTCACCCGCCCCGCGCTCTAACCCAGCGTCAGGCCTGCGGACCATGTTCACGAGAACGGGTCAAGCGAACGTGTGGCGGGGGCGGTGCGGATCCAGAGGCCGATCGCGGACAGCGAGACGCCGCTGATCGCCATCAGGATGAAGAGGTGTTGGAACGGGGTCAGCGCGGCCGCGCCGGTCTCGCCCGAGATCAAGGGATGGCGATGGCGACGCCGAGCGCGCCCGCGACGCGCTGCACGGTCTGATTGGTCGCGACGGCAGAGCCGAGTTCGCTCGTGGGGATTCTCGATCACCGGGATGCCGTGGATGGTCGGCCAAGCCAATCCTGATCCGATGCCGAGCATGAACATCGCGGGAAACCACACGCGCGCGAGGTCGGGTGTGCCGTCGACGAACGCGAGCAGCCAGAACGATCCGGCACACCACGCGATGCCCGCGGGTACGGCGATGACGCGATGGCCGAGGTGGTCGGCCAACCGTCCGGAGACCGGCGAGAGCAATGTCACCGTCGCCGCGATCGGTGTCACGAGTGCGCCGGCGCGCACCACGCTGTAGTCCGACACTTGCACGAGGAACAGCACGAGCCCGAGCGACATCGCGAAGAACCCGGTGCCGAAGCCGATCGACATCAACGCTGCGAGTCGCATGTTGCGGTAGCCGAGCAAGCGACGGTTGAGCATGGGATTGCGTACGTGGGCCGAGCGCCACAGCAGGTACGCGATCAATGCCGTGCCGAACGCGAGCGAACCGGCGGTGCGACCATCGGCCCATCCCCATGTCGGTGTCTTGATGAGCCCGAGGATCCACAGTGTGAGGCCGGCCATCAACGCCAGCGCGCCGATCGGATCCGGCAGTGGTCCTTTAACCAACTCTTCGGCCGAGCTCTCACGGAACGTGCGCGCGCCGAGGAGCACCACGATGACAC
This sequence comes from Acidimicrobiales bacterium, assembly GCA_035525225.1. Lineage (GTDB taxonomy): Bacteria > Actinomycetota > Acidimicrobiia > Acidimicrobiales > WLNW01 > DATLFA01. The sequence goes on along the minus strand of DATLFA010000010.1, from coordinate 62,077 downwards.
CGATCGGCACGCTGATCCAGAACGCCCAACGCCAGGTGCCGACCTCGACGACCATGGCGCCGAGCGACGGACCGAGCGCGGTTGCGATGCCACCGATGCCCGCCCACATCGCGATGGCTGTCGCCCGCCGGCTGACGGGCACGTCGGCCAGCAGCACTGCGATCGTCGATGGCGTGATGAGTGACCAACCCACCGCCTGCACGACGCGCGCCACGATCAGCGCGGGTGGATTCGGCGCGAGCGCACAGGCCGCCCCGGCCACGGTGAAGATCGCCACCCCGCTCAGCAGCATTCGCTTGCGACCGAATCGCTCGCAGGCCACCGCCCCCAAGATGAGGGTCGCGCCGGAGACGATCGTGTACGAGTTGAGCACCCACGACAGCTGCGCCGCCGAGACGTCGGGGAACGAGCGCCGCAAGTCGGGGAATGCCACGCTCATGATCGACTGGTTCAGCGACGAGACGAAAGTGCACATCGATGCGAGGACCAGCACCATTCACGTATGACGAGAGATCGTCGCGGCACCGGCATCGCTCACTGCGCGGCCGCCGGGTACGGCCACTGCTCCCACGGCGCCTTCTCGCCGAACACGACTCGGCGCAGGGTACGAGGCGTCGTCTCGTGCACTTTGCGCCGCCCGTGTTGCACGACCAAGTTGTCCCACACGACGAGATCGCCCACCTGCCAATGGTGTTCGTAGATGTTGGCGGGGTCGTAGAGCCGTTCGAAGAGGGCATCGAGCAGCGCGTCGCTGTCCTCGCGAGCGAGGCCGAGTATCTCCACGGTCATCATCTCGTTGACGTACACGCACGGCTCACCGGTGACGGGGTGCGGCACGACAACCGGATGCACCGTGCGCGGCCACGTAGGGTCGAGCGCGTCGCGCACGGCACGCGCGGGCGCGGCCTGATCGCTGATCGTCGTGTAGTTCGCGGCGAACAGTCCTTGGAGACCAACGAGTCGCTGCTGGAGTTGTGCCGGCAACTGCAGGTACGCCAGCCGGCCGTTGGAGAACCGCGTCGGCGACTGGTCGTCGCCGACATCGAGCGCGTAGAGCGACAACCCGGCGAGGGGTGTCGCCACATGCGCGAGATCGTGGTGGAAGGCGAGCTCGAAGGCGCCGAGGCCCCCGACGGCGGCGACGTTCGACACGAAGGTCACGACCGGCAACTCCCCGGCGGGATGATCGTTCACGATCACTCGGGGACCTTGCGGTAACACGCGACCGAAGCAGCCGACGAGATCGACGTGCTCCTCTTCGGTCCACTCACCTCGCACGATGAGCAGGTGGTGATGCGCCAGCAGATCGCGCAGCACCCGCGCCGCCGCCGAGTCGAGCGGGCCTGGTCCACGCTCGATGACGACCGATGCCCCGAACGGCGCGTCGGGCAACGGTTGCGAACGCACCGTCGCTCCGCTCTGTCGAGGGTCGCTCGGGCCCGTGCTGGTCCGCATGATCGCCCCCTCTGTCAACCGAGCCTCAGCCGCGTCGCGAGGTGCTGCGAGCGGCCGCCGCGGCCTCGAGTTCGAGCGTACCGAGGCGAGCGAACGCCGATCGCATTTGCTCGACGGTCGCGTCGTCGACCGGTACGCGGGGATGCCGAGGCAGGCCGACATCGAAGCCGAGCGCCTTCAATGCCGCCTTCGGTCCGTCGGCGGACACACGGCGCCCCGAGTCGATCACGTCGGTGACGCGCAGCACGTGGGCGTAGGTCTCGGCGGCGCGGGCGATGTCGCCCGCGACGAACTCGTCGATCATCGCCTGGCACAGGTGCGGTATCTGGTTGGTCTCGGTGACCTGCGCGCCCCACGCTCCCATCGCCAGCCCACTCAAGATGTTGTGCATGCCGACATAGATCTTGATGGTGTCGGGGACCCCGTCCCTCAACTGGACGAGGTAGTTCATCGTCGGCCCGAAGGGAATGTTGACCAACCTGATCTGCGGATACTCGAGGCAGAGTTTGGTCACCAACGCGCACGGTGCGAGATAGCCCGCCGCGAGGTGGATCGAGATGCCCACCGGGTGATCGATCGCTTCGAGGAGGTCGCGGAAATACAGCTCCTGCTCGGCCAACACCGGCATGCGACCGTGGCCGGCATCGAGTTGGTAGAACTGCACGAGATCGGCACCGGCGTCAATGGCCTGGCGCGACTTGTCGAGCATCTCGTTGGCGGATCGGGCTTCGGGCGGATTGCAGTACACGGGCACCTTGCCCTTGCACTCGTCGACACCGATGCGATACAGCCGCCCGAGTTCGTCGATCGTGAGTGCGTGCCCTTCGCCCGAGCCGCCGCTACCGAGGTACACGCCGACGCCGGCTTCGATCTGGCGCCGCAGATGCGCACGGATTCCCGCCTCGTCGAGGCGCCCCTGGCCATCCATCGGTGTCACCACCATGCTGAACATGGTCGGCTTTGCCGGATGACTGAACTCGCTCATGTCGACCCCCGCGTCAGGACATCAAAGACGCCCTGGCGCAGAGGTCGAGAGATGAGGACTCTGCTAGACGTCGCTGCCGTAATACTGCTCGCATTCGGCCGTCAACGGGACATCGCCGTGAAGCCGCGGCGCCCGCTTGATGTAGTCCTTGTGCAGCATCGTGACGACGTTGCCGTCTTCGGATTTGTAGAGCTGCGAAGCCGGTACCAACGTGCGGTGGTGCGTGAGGCCGTATTCGACCACTGCCCAACGCATCTCCATGGTCCGGTCGTCGTAGACGACGTCTTTGACGGTGCCGACCTTTTGTGAATCGGGATCGATAACTGCGCAACCCGTCATTTGTCCTAACTCGGGAGATGACATGTGAGCTCCTTGAATAGTGACTGGTGTGGTCTTAGCTCTATTTGAGCGATAGCGGTGATCTTTGTGGCGGATGGCACGAGTGGTATACGTCACCGTTTGCGCGCGCAAGATCCTGTGGAAAACCACGGGTTTTCTGCCTGAAAGACCAGGCCACCTACCATTCCACCGGTAGCGCGACTACCGTTTGCGGCCGGGCGCCAGCTCACCCGATGGAGAGCAAAATGACCTCAGAAGCGATCATTTCCGCCGACTCACATTTCGTCGAGCCGCCCGAAATGTGGCGGGAGCGCATCGACGCCGAATTTCGTGACCGGGCGCCTCGGCTCGTCACCGAAGTGAACGGCCGGAAGGGCACGTTCTTGGTGTGCGAAGACCTGCTGCCGGCAACCGGTGGTGGCTTCTTCGCGGCGGGCACCGCGCCGGAAGATCTTCCGGAGGTGCTCGAGCGCGGCTACGAAACCGTGCCCGAACATGTGCGTGACCCGCGAGCGCGGATCGACGCGCAAAAGAGCGACGGCGTCATCGCCGAGGTCCTGTACTCGTCGTACGGCATGCAACTGTTTTCACTCGAGGACGGCAACCTGCGCGACGCGTGCTTTCGCGCCTTCAACGACTGGGCTGCCGACTACTGCAGCGAGAGCCGAGACCGACTGATCGGCATCGGGCTCGTCGCGCTCGACGACGTGCCGCGCGCGGTGACCGAGATCAAACGCATCGCTGCCAAAGGACTCAAGGGCGCAATGATCTGGGCAGAGCCGCCCGAAGATCTGCCGTACAGCCATCCGACCTACGAACCGTTCTGGGCCGCTGCGCAAGAGCTCGACATGAAGATGTCGCTGCACAGCCTCACGTCCAAGCGCCAGAACTCCGACCCCGCGCGGGGCGACATGTTGTTCCGCAGCATCTTGCTCTACCAAGAGGTCGCGCGGACCATGACCGACCTCATCATCCACGGAGTGCTCGAGAAGTTCCCGACGTTGAAGTTCATCTCCGCCGAAAACGAGATCGCGTGGATCCCGTTCCATCTGTGGCGCATGGACCAACTGCACGAGAAGCTGCACACCATGTCACCGGTGAACCTGCCGATGAAGCCGAGCGACTACTTCAACCGCCAGTTTTACGCGACGTTCATCGAAGACCCCATGTTCGCCTCGACCACCTCGACGATGAGTGTCGACAACATCATGTGGTCGAGCGATTTCCCGCACCTGGCTTCGACGTATCCGCACTCGCGCAAGTTCATCGACGAGAACCTCGCCGGGCTCTCTGCCGCTGATCAGCGCAAGATCGTCCGCGACAACGCGGCCAAGCTCTACGGCATCAGCGTCTAACAGCAGCGCTACAGCGCGTGGATCTCTCGCGCGGCGCGTGAAGTGAGCTCGAACGCGGTGTCGAAGTCGTCCGCCAGCCGTGACAGCGGCAATTGCAACGCGGTCGCACCGGCGGCGATGAATTCGGGGGCGGCGGCGAGCGCGTAGTCGAGTCGTTCGCGGGGCGTGCCGGTGCCGATCGGCAACGACGCACGAATGCCGAACGAGGCGCGGTCGCGTCCCTCTGCGGCCGCGGCTTCGTCGAGCATCGCCGAGCCACGGGCGATGGCGTCGACGGTCACGTTGCCGAACGGGACCCAGCCGTCACCGAGCCGGGCGATGCGCCGGAAGGTGGACTTCGCACACGGTCCGGCAAGCCACACGGGCAGCGCGGCGCCACTCGCCGGGCGGGGATAACAATAGAGGCCATCGAAGGAGACCGACCCGGAATGGAACGATGCCGGGCCCCCGGCCCACAGCGCCCGGCACGCGCCGAGGGTGTCTTCCATCGTCTGCATCGCGTGTGCAGGGTCTTGGCCGGCGGAGCGCAACTCTGCCGCATGCCATCCCGCACCGAGGCCGAGGTCGAAGCGCCCACCCGACACCATGTCGAGCGTCGCGGCCATCTTCGCCAGCAACACCGCAGGGCGCATCGGTGCGATGAGAATGCCCGTCGACAATCGCAACCGTCGTGTCGCGCCCGCGATCGCGGAAAGCGTGATCAGCGGCTCGGGATAGTTGTGGTCGACGGCGAACGGAAACGCCGCGCCGCCGTGCATCTCGAGATCGGGACCGAGAACGACATGCTCGCTGAAGACGATCTGATCCGCGCCGGCTTGCTCCATCAACGTCGCGAGTTCGACCAATCGTTCGCCGCGCGCGCCGACGATCGCTTCGGTGTGCGAGCAGAACATCGACAGCGTGGCAGTCATGATCGGCACCCTAATGGCTACCGCGCAAACGTCGACTGCTTTGCCCCTGCGCACTGTCTTGCCCGCTGCGCTTGGTCCCGCGTAGGGTGCCGATCACGAAGGATGTGACATGGAATTCTTGGTGACCACCGAACTGAACTTGCCCGCGGGTGTCGACCCCGCCGAGCGCGATCGACTCTTCAAGGCCGAACGCCAGCGCGGCTTCGAACTGAAACGCGAAGGTTCGATCGAGCGCATCTGGCGGATCCCGGGCGCACCGTGGCGCACCGTGTCGATCCGCCACGCCGCCGATGCGGCAGCACTGCAACTCGACCTCGAGACGCTGCCCGTCTTCCACTGGCTCAAGATCGAAGTGATCGCACTCGCGCACCATCCCATCGAAGACGGCGAGTAAGAAGCTCCTCTTGCAATTCGGTCTCGACATTCCCAACGTGCATCACGGCCTGGGGCTCGAGGCGTACGGCGGCGGCGAACCATTCAATGCCACGTTGGCGATCAATCCCGAGACCTTCCGGCGGTTGAGCGCGCGCGCCGAAGAGGTCGGTTTCCACACGATCTGGATCGCCGATCACCTCGTGTTCCCACCGGTTTCGGCAGTCGAGCACCCGCTCAACTACCAACCGAACATCGGCCAAGGCGACGACCAACCGGCGAGCGCGCAACACGAAGGCACGGCCGTGCGCGCCGACGACCCGATCTACGAAGCGCTCGCCACGATGGCGTTCCTCGGGGCGCTCACCACGCGCTGTCGCATCGGCGTAGGCGTGCTGGTCATCCCCTATCGCAATCCCGTGATCGCGGCGAAGATGATCTCGACGATCGATGTGCTCACCGGTGGGCGTATCACCATCGGTGCCGGCGTCGGCTGGTTGAAAGAAGCGTTCGACGCGGTCGAAGCCGACTACGAGCATCGGGGCAAGGCGACCGACGAGTACATCGACCTGATGCGGGTGCTGTGGCGCGACGACGAACCGCGCTTCGACGGTGAGCGTTATCACCTCGAACCCGGTCTACGGTTCTTACCCAAGCCGGTGCAATCACCGATCCCGATCTGGATCGGCGGCGTTTCGGGTCCGGCGCTGCGCCGCGCCGCCAAACGTGGCGATGGTTGGCTCGCGGTCTACCAACCACCTGAAGAATTCATCGCCGGCCGCAAGCGCGTCGTCGAACTTCTCCACGCCAACGGGCGCACCGAGAGCGGGTTCACATTCGCGCACCGCGTGCGTTACCGGGTCACCGACAGCGACGGCGGCGACCAGATATGCATCGGTTCACCTGAGCGAGTGGCGGCTGGTATCCGCGCGTACCACGACGCGGGTGTCGACCATCTGCAACTCGCGCCACCGCCGGGCCCCACCACCGAATCATTGGTCGATCAAGTCGATCGATTCGAGTCAGAGGTCCTGCCGTTGATCGAGGATCTCTGGTAGGGCCCGAGCGGCCCCCGGAGCGGACAGTAGGTGTGACTCAACAGGCGTCCCGTCGAAGAAGCTCGGGTTCGCGCGCAGGTACAGGCGCGCGGGATTGACGAAGACGAAGTCGCGGAAGTCGCGCTCGGTCAGGGTCCCCCGTTCGACATGCGCCCACGCGTGCTTCAGCACCTTGGCGATGCCATCGACGTCCCAGTGGCCGAGGTCAGAGCTCAGCGCTGCCTGCAGCCGTGTTCCCGGCGGTAGCGCGGGTGAGAAAGCGGTCGCCACCATCGCGTCGTCGGCCTCGCAACCGAAGAAGCACGGTCCCGACAACAGCGCGACCAGTTCCTCGGCCGATGTCGCGTTGGTACGCGCGAAGTCGTCGCGCTCGTCCTCCGGCGGGCCACCCGGCGCGGCGAGCCGTGCGAGCCCGTCGGTCGACCGGCCGTAACGTGCGAACAACTCGGCGAGCAGCGCGACATCGAGCCGCTCGGGGTCCGTCGCCCCTAGGCCTTCGGCCGAGCGCCGCTCCCAATGCTCGACGAGGTCACTGGCGAACGACGCGGCCCATGCCACCCCGCACTCGAGAAAGGCGAACGACAGGTCGGCGAATCGCTGCGTCACGCCGCCGAGCACGAGGCTGCGCGCGACCTGGAACATCATCGACGCGTGCAGGCCGAGGTGGTTCCAGACGAAGTTCGACGGTGACTGCATGTGCCGGCTGTCGAACGCCAAACCGCCATGGAACGTGACCGGCAGGCGCAACTCGCGGCAACGCTGCCACACCGCGTCGTAGTCGTACGCACTGTCGAGACCGTAGGTGTCGAGCCAGTGCGTCGCTCCGGGCCACGCGAACGCCACCGTGGCGTCGAGTGGCTGGGCGATGCGGCGCACCACGCCATGAGGCAGACCGGCAACATCGATTCCGAGTGAGTGGCAGTGTTCGAGCTCGGCCACTGCTTCTTCGGGAGTGTGCATGGGGATCACACCGGCGACGCGGATGCGATCGCGATCGGGCGCGACCACTGACGCGAGATACGCGTTCCATCCCGCGCACAAGCCACGGCGAAGATCGACGTCGGGTACACCGGCAATGCCGAAACCCACGGTCGGATAGAGCACGGTCAAATCGAATCCCAATTCGTCCATGCGGTCATAGAGAAGACCGGGCAGCATCGCCGTCGCGCGGTCGAGTGTGTTGGCCGTCGGCGCGCCCCACCATCCCGCTTGGGGCAAACGCGTGCGGGCGCGCTCTGCGTTGTTCGCGCCGGTGACCGCGAACAGATGAGTGAACTCACCACCGATCCAACGATCGAACAACGGACGCGACAAGTGCTCGCGCACGAACGGCACAACCTCTGGTACGTGCTCGACCAGATGACCATCGATGTCGATCACCGGATAGCCAAGGCCCTGGCGTACAACCTGCGAATCAACTGCCATCGTTCGACTCTGCCACACGTCATATGCACGCTGACGATCGCGTGTCACACGCGGCCGCGTGGGCGAGGACGCACCGCGTCGGTAGGCTGCGTGGCGGCCCTCCGGGGGCAATATCCAAAATGAGGGGTTTCATGAAACGAACAACGCGATTTCTCGCGCTCGCGCTCGCGGTGACACTTGTCGCAGCGGCGTGCGGTGATGACAGCGGCGACAGCGGCGACATAGGCCAGCCCGGATCGAGCACTACCGCTGGTGGCGCTGCCACGACGCTGGCACCGGTCAAGGGGGGCATCCTCACCTTCGGCCAGTTCAGCAAGGAGGGCGGGCTCGACCCGGCGACCCTCGCAGGTGGCGGCACCGTCGGCGGTATCGAGAACGCGGCGCTGTACGACACGATCATGCGCCTCGACCACGCGACCGGGAAATACGTCGGCCGCACCGCCGAGAGCATGACGCCCAACGCCGACTTCACACAATGGACGTTGAAGCTGAAGTCGGGCATCAAGTTCACCGACGGCACCGACTACAACGCCGACGCCGTGAAGTTCGTCCAGGAGCGGCAGCTAAAGGAAGGCAATGCCTCCGTGCGGGGCCAGATGGCCAACTTCATCGACACGATCACGGTCACCGATGCACTGACCGTGACCTACAAGCTCAAGATCGGCTGGGCGGGGTTTCCGTACCTGATGAGCCACGTGCCGGGCATGATCTATTCGCCCACGGCATTCAATAAGACAGCCGATGCCAAGGCGTTCAGCACCAACCCTGGTGACGCCGGCGCAGGCCCGTTCAAGCTCAAGTCCTACAAGCCCGGCGAGTCGATCGAGCTCGAGCGCAACCCGAACTACCACGGTGGCGAGGTCTACCTCGACGGCATGAAGTTCGTGAACTTGAACAACCCTCAATCCACCTACGACGCGTTGAAGACCAACACGTTGCAGGCTGCGTTGATGCGCGACCCGGCGATCTACGCGCAGTCCGAGAAGGACGGCTTCGGGCGAGTCGACATCCCGCAGATCGGTGGCAACTTGCTCATCATGAACTCGGGTATCGACATCACCTGCGGTGCCACCACCGCCGCGGTGCCTGCGTGCGCCGGGCAGGCCGCGGGTGCGACGGTGCAGACCAAGACGGCGACACGTGACGTCAACGTGCGCAGGGCGGTTGCCCACGCGATCGATCCGAAGGTCGTGGTCGACCGTGCGTATCAAGGCGTCGGCGATCCCAACACCGCGCCGTACCACAACTTCCAGTACGACCCGAAGGTTGCGGGGCCCAAGTACGACCAAGCCGAAGCCCGGCGCCTCGTCGGTGTGGCCAAGGCCGCGGGCTGGGACGGCAAGATCCGCCTGATCGGTGGTAACGACCCGACCAACGTCTCGTGGACGCAGGCGGTCGCGCCGCAACTCCAGGCGGTCGGCATGGACGTGCAGGCATCCAACGACACCGACATCAACGGCGTGGTGGCCAAGGTGCTCACCCAACGTGACTTCGACCTCGCCAACTGGGGTCTGGCCATGAGCGACGAGTCCGACGGCAACTACACGCAGCTACTCGGCTCGTTCGGCAGCGGCGCCAAGCGCTACGGCTACAGCAGCCCCGAGATGGATGCGGGTATCGAGGCGCTGCGGGTGGCGGACACCGACGCCAAGAAGATCGCGGCGTACAAGACCATCTCTGAGGTGTGGGTCCGCGACGCGCCGGCGTTGGTGATCACCTACATCCCGCAGGCCGTGATCCACAGTGCCAAGGTGCAGGGCATCGTCCGCACCGCGCAGGCAGTCACGCACTACGACAAAGCGTGGATGTCGAAGTAGACGCATATCTGTGACGTACGAGGGCCCGGCGGCATGGTCTCCGGGCCCTCGTCGCGTCCGATCCCGCTACGCTCGCGCCGTGGACGTACTCGTCGTCGTCGGTGCGATTGCAGTGCCGCCGCGCCTCGCGGCCCGGGCACGTCACGTCACTCACCTCGATGACGGTGAGGCCACGCCGTCGCTGATCGCGGAGCTGCGCGGGCGCATACCTCGCGAAGTCGGCATACTCGGCGCCGGCGAAGACTCGAAACGCCTAGCGGTCGCGCTCCATCGCGCCGGACTGCCGGTCACGTTTCATACCGACGACGACGTGCATCTCGACGACATCGACGTGGTGCCCATCACCGATCACGGCGCACCGATGGCCACGGCGCAATCGCTGCTCGATCTCGTCGGCAACACGCCACTCGTACGTCTCGACGTCATCGGCCGCGACCTCGGGTGTCATCTGCTGGGCAAGCTCGAGTTCATGAATCCCGGCGGCAGCGTCAAGGACCGCCCCGCGCTGGCCATGATCGAAGCTGCCGAACGCGCCGGCTTGCTCGGCCCGGGTGGCACCATCGTCGAGCCGACATCGGGCAATACGGGCGTCGGTCTCGCGATCGTCGCGGCGCGCCGGCGTTATCGCTGTGTGTTCGTCGTACCGGACAAAGTTGCGTCCGAGAAGGTTTCGTTGCTGCGCGCATACGGCGCCGAAGTCGTGGTGTGCCCGACGACGGTCGCGCCGGAGCATCCTGATTCGTACTACTCGGTGTCGGATCGGCTGGCGCGAGAGATCCCCGGCGCGTACAAACCCGATCAGTATCAGAACCAAGACAACCCTTTGTCGCACGAGCTCACCACCGGGCCCGAGTTGTGGCAGCAGACTGCCGGACGCATCACGCATTTCGTCGCGGGCGTCGGCACGGGCGGCACCATCACCGGTGTTGCGCGCTACCTGAAGTCACAGAACCCGGACATACAGATCATCGGTGCCGACCCCGAAGGTTCGGTGTATTCCGGCGGCACCGGTCGCCCGTATCTGGTCGAAGGGATCGGCGAGGACTTCTGGCCCGGCACCTACGATCCGTCCGTAGTCGATCGCGTGATCGCGGTGAGCGACAGCGACTCGTTTCTCACCGCGCGCCGTATCACGCGCGAAGAAGGCATCCTGGTCGGCGGCTCGGCGGGCACCGCAATATGGGCCGCGCTGCAGGTGGGCCGCGACCTCGCTCCGTCCGCCGTCGTCGTCGTGCTCATCCCCGACAGCGGCCGCGGCTATCTGTCCAAGCTCTACGACGACACGTGGCTCGCCGACTTCGGCTTCCTCCGCTCGCATGGGCATACCGTCCGCGACGTGCTCGCCCGTAAGGGTGGTCGCATCCCCGCACTCGTACACGTGCATCCCGACGAACTGGCTCGAGATGTCATCTCGCTGTTGCGCGAGTTCTCCATCTCACAGGTCCCCGTCGTCAAAGCCGAGCTTCCGTTGGCGGCCGCCGAGGTCGTCGGCGCGGTGCATGACCGCGGGCTCATGGAGCGGGCCTTTCACGACCCGACCATCCTCGACAAGCCGGTCGGCGACGCGATGGATCCGCCACTGCCCGCGATCGGTATCGGTGAGCCGGTGAGCTTGGCCGTCGAACGCCTCGAAGCGGCGCCGGCAGTGCTCGTGCTCGACGGCGGTCACCCGATCGGCGTGTTGACCCGCGCCGACGTGCTCAACTTCCTCGCCCAAAACAAGACCTGACGAAAAAGAGAGAGGCGGCTATGGCCGATCACATTTCCGACGCGGACCAAAAATGGCAGGAGTGGGGCGGTGTGCTCGGCTCGCTCAAGAAGGTCGAGCTGGCACCGCGTGAGACCGCGCTCGTCATCGTCGACATGCAATATTCCGACGCGCATCGCGACTACGGCCTCGGCGCGAAGGCCAAGCGCCTCGGCACCGAGGCGCAGTTTGCGTACTACTTCGACCGACTCGATGCGCTCGTCGTCCCCAACATCGCCCGCATGCAAGAGTTCTGTCGCAGCGCCGGCATCGAGGTCATCTTCCTGCGCATCGCCTCGCTGCTGCGCGACGGCCGCGAGATGAACTCGATGCAAAAGCGCAGCGGCACGCTCGTCGCCACCGTCGGCTCGAAAGAGACCGAGATCCTGGCGGAGATCGCGCCGCTCGACGACGAGCTCGTGATCAACAAGGGCAGCTCGGGCGTGTTCAACGGCACCGCGTTCGATCAGATCCTCCACAACATGGGTATCACCAACCTGATCTTCTGCGGCGTCGGCACCAACTACTGCGTGGAGACGTCGGTGCGCGACGCCGGCGACCGCAACTTCAACGTCATCATGCTGAGCGACGGTTGCGCGGCACGCACCGCCGAACACGAGCGGCTCGCCGCCGAGATCCTCGACGGCATCTACTGCCGGATGATGACCACCGACGAAACGATCGCGCTCCTCCGCGGCAGCCTCGTCAGCTGAAAGCCGTCATCGCGCTTGAAGATCCACCGTTCTGGCAGCACAACGTCGACCTGTGGTCGACGTTGTGCAGCGAGAACGAGGGCAATCAAAGGGTGCGACGGATTTCGTCGATGGTGGTGGTCTGCGCTGCGACGAGTTGTACGGCGTGTTGTGTCAGGGTGTGAAGGCCCTCGGCCAGCGCGATCTCTCTGATGCGCGCCGGGTCGGCGCCGGCGAGCAGCTCGCGCACGACCTCGTCGGTCAGGGGAAGCACTTCGAACACGCCGGTGCGGCCGAGATAGCCCGTGCGCCCGCACCGATCGCAGCCGGATCCCCGAACGAACATCTCGCTCACGCTGCCACCACGGCGGGTGTAGAAGGCGAGCGCGCCCGGCGGGACCGTGGCCACGCGACCGGCGCGGTAGTCGATGATGTCGAGTTGATCGGCCGTCTCGTCGACGTAGAAGAGCCGGCGTCCCGAAGGCGCCCATGTGTAGCTCCTCGGGCCGCCTTCCGCAGAGAGCGGCAGACGCGTACCGCCTTCGAGCACCACTTCGCGCCCGCTCTGAGGCTCGAAGACGACGAGTGCCGAGCCATCGGGTGCGACCTGCGCGATGACAGCGCCGGACTCGGGATCGACATAGCTGCCGATCGGCGTCGCTCGCACCATGCCGTCGAGCGTCGCCTCGTTGATCGTGCAGGTGGCTTGCGTCGTGCACGACGTGAAGAAAATGCGGTCGCCGCCCACACCCAGCAGGTTCCCGACCGCGAACTCGCGGACCGTCGCGTCGGCCAAGCCGACGAGCAGCACGCGCCCGGCCCGCTCGACGACCACCGAGTCGCGCACGATGCCTCCGACGACGTCAGGCCGCCGACCGACCAGCGCCACCGATCGCGCTTCGCTGCCGTCGACGCGATACTCGTGGAAGCTCGTGCGCTCAGGAAAGTACTCGGCCACGATCGCGTGGTCGCGCCACGTTCCGACGAAATCGTCACCGTCGACGAAGATCGAAACCCCCGCGAAATCTCGGTCGATCGCGATCGGCGCGATCCTCATCGCCGCGGTCGCGCGGGCGGACGCCGTACTCGATGGCCCCACGGTCGACGATGGCGCCGATGGCGGCACCGTCGATGGCGACGAGTCGCCGCCGACGCTCAACACCACCGCGACGGCCGCCACCACCGCGACGACGACACCCACGGCGATCACGACGATCCGCCGGCGCGGTGCAGACTTCTCGACGACGCTCATCGGGCAACCACCCCCGAAACGGAAATGTCGCCAAGGCGGATCTGCAGTGTGTCGGCGAGACGCCACGCGATCGTCCCCGTGTTGGCCGTCCACGCGAACAGCCACTCTCCGTCGGGCGACCAGCGCCACGCACGGAGGACGAACGAATGACCCACCTGTGTCCCTGTGCGCCGGTCGAGCAAGCCATCTCTGAGCAACAACCATCGGCCGTCGGGCGACAGCACGGAGTCGGTGCTGTCGTTCGTGGTTGCGATCCGGATCTCGGCCGACGGTCCGATACGCGCGGACTGCGCGGTAGCGCCGGCAAGTCGAAGTGTGCACGGTCCGGCGATCGCGCAGTCGTCGTAGAGCGCACCCGCAGGCGACGCGTCGACCACCGACCCCACGGCGATCGCCTGCAGTGTGCCGACCGCGGACAACGAATAGATCCGTCCGCTGCCGGCCAACCAGAGACCGACGGCGCTCGAGCCGACCACTCGCAGGCCGTTGGGGATGGTGAGTGTGCTCGACCGCCGACCTTCGCTGTCGATCTCCGCGACCAGTAGTTCGCCGTTGACACCGGACTGGTTGAGCGCGACCCAGAGGCGCCCCCGCACGGATGATGCGGTGATGATGGTTGCGTCTTGTTGCACCAACGTCGGGGCCTCGTCGCCGTAGCGCTGACTCCACACCGTCGGGGCGCCACCGTGGTCCGTGTACACAAATCGATCGGAGAGCATGATCGCCGAATCGGCGGCGCTATGAAAGCGGCCGTCGTAGGCGAACCGAGTGGTCGCGCCGGTGTCGAGATCGAGCAGCGACAACGTCACCGAATCGAACGCCACCACCGTCCAACCGCTGGGCTCACCGAGCACCGGGCCGGGCCCGGGCGCGACGCCTGCGGTCGTCCTGGGGACCCTCACGGTCGCGGTCGTTGCCGGCGCAGTCGCGGGGACCGTGGTCGTGGGGACGACCGTAGATGCGACGACCGTCGAGGGCGCGATGGTCGAAGCGGGAACCGCGCGCTGTCCGGCGCCTCCACCGTCGAGCGCGACCGCAGCCACGACGAGAGCGAGCACCGCCACCACCGCGCCCCCTACCCACCAGCGGCGGCGCGGCCGCGGCGTTGATGGCCGGTCGCCGCGTGACGGCGGCGTCGCGGACGGGCGCCCCGACCGAGGGCGTCGTCGAGCATGACCAGCTCGATCATCGGCGCAACACCAGCCTCGTTGGGGCGTCGGCCCCGAGTCCCCACGTCAGCCATGGTACGCCGCGGTCCCATGGTCGGGTGCGGCGCCGGTGGCATAAGGTCACGATCGATCGCCGATGCTGCCGTTCGAGCCCGCGCTGCCCTTCACCGACAAGACCCTGTGGCGTCTCATCGAGCGCCGCGCGTCGGAGACCCCCGACGCGCAGATGGTCGTCGACGAGCGTGGCCATTCGCTCACCTTCGCCGGGTATCGAGACGCCGCGGAACGAGTCGCGGCGGGTCTCCACGTCCGCGGTGTGCGCACCGACACGGTCGTGTCGTGGCAGCTGCCCACCTGGATCGAGTCGATGGTCCTCGTGGCTGCGCTGTGTCGTTTAGGTACGATCCAGAACCCGCTGGTGCCGATCTATCGAGCCCGTGAGGTTGGCTTCATCACCCGTCAGATCGAGTCGCAGTTCCTCATCGTTCCGTCGGTGTGGCGCGGATTCGATTATCTGTCGATGGCGCGCGACATCGCGACCGACGCGAGCCACCTCGAGGTGATCGTCGCCGATCGATCGTTGCCCGAAGGTGATCCGGCTACGCTGCCGGCGCCCCCTGCTGTGCCGGCGAGCGTCGACGACGCCCCCGTGCGGTGGATCTATTACACCTCGGGCAGCACGGCAGACCCGAAAGGAGCCAGGCACACCGACGTGACCCTCGCGGCCGCGGCGATGGCGTTCGGGACTCGGCTCGAGCTCGGCCCCGCCGACCGCGTCGCGCTGGTCTTTCCGTTCAGCCACATCGGTGGGTCCAACTTCCTCTTCAGCGGTCTGATGGCCGGCTGTACCTATGTCTGCACCGAGGCATTCGACGCCGACGTCACGAGCGAGTTGCTGGCGCGCGAGCGCGTGACCATCGCGGGCACAGGCGCGCCGTTTTTTCTCACGTTCCTCGCGGTGCAACGCAGCCAGCCCGACCGCCCACTGTTCCCGCATCTGCGTGCGTGCAACGGGGGCGGCGGCCCCAAGCCCGCGGGCATGCACTACGACGTCAAGCAAGAATTGGGTGGCATCGGCATCGTCTCCGGCTATGGGCTGACCGAGGCCCCCGTGCTGTTGATGAACGATCTCTACGCGAGCGACGAGCAACTGGCCCGATCGGAGGGCCGCCCGTCGCCCGGTGTCGAGATGCGCATCGTCGACTTCGACGGCCGCCAGTGCGGGCAAGGTGAAGAAGGTGAGATCCGCGCGAAGGCGCCGCAGTTGATGGTCGGCTACGTCGACGAATCGCTGCACGCCGACGCCTTCGACGACAACGGCTTCTTCCGCACCGGCGATCTCGGCCACTACGACCGCGACGGCTACGTGACCATCAGCGGACGGGTCAAAGACATCATCATCCGCAAGAACGAGAACATCAGCGCGAAGGAGATCGAAGACCTGCTCTACGAGCATCCGAAGGTGGCCGAGGTTGCGGTGATCGGTCTCCCTGACCCCGCACTCGGCGAACGGTGTTGCGCCATCGTCGTCGTGCGCGACGAGGCCGATCCACTCTCACTGCCCGAGATGGTCGACTATCTCAAAGCGTCGGGCCTCATGATGCAGAAGATCCCCGAGCAACTCGAGCTCATGCAGTCGCTACCGCGCACGCCGACGGGCAAAGTCCTGAAACTGGATCTAAAAAGGGCATTGGCGCGATGAGCGCCCGCGACAAGAGCAAGGAAGCAGCGATGAGCGCTCGCGCGAAGAGCAAGGAAGCTATGTCACGACCACCGTTCGTTCCTTCCGCATCGGCGCCGGAGCGTTACGTCGATGCCCATGTGCACTTCTGGGATCAGTCAGAGCCCGGCATCGACTGGCCGATGCTCGAACCCAACTTCCGATTTCCGCTGCACCGTTTCAACGAGAGCGGCCACTACACGGCGGCCGATCATCGCATCGAGTCGAGCGGCGTGCCGGTGACCAAGGTCGTGCACGTGCAAGCAGCCGAAGTCACCGACCCCGCGGTCGAGACGGCATGGCTGCAACGCATGGCCGACGACGATCCGCTCGGTTGGCCCAACGGCATCGTCGGATCGGGCACGTTGTGCGCCGACGACGCGCCCGCGATGCTCGAACGCCACGCGCGTCACGCCAACTTTCGCGGCGTGCGCGACCCGACATTCGCCGACCACCTCGACGACGATGCGATACACACCGCGCTCACGGTCATGGCGCGCTTGAACGCGGCGTGTGACGTCGGCGCGCGGTTGCCCCGGTTCGAGGCGCTCGGCGCGGTGATCGACCGCCATCCCGACGTGACGTTCGTGCTCAACCACGGGGGCACGCCGAACGAACGCACTCCCGAGTTTCTCGCGCAGTGGCGGGCCGGGCTGACACAGCTGGCACAGCGGCCCAACCTCGTGTGCAAGGTGTCGGGCTTCGCGCTCGGCGACAAGGAGTGGACGATCGAGAGCCTCACGCCGGTGGTGAACGCGTGCATCGACATCTTCGGTGTCGATCGCTGCTTGTTCGCGTCCGACTGGCCCGTCGACAAGTTGTATTCGACCTACGGCGAATTGTTCGCGGCATTCGTCGCGATCACCGCCGGCGCCTCGGTGAGCGAACGCGACGCATTGTTCGCGGGCACCGCCGAGCGCGTGTATCGCCTGTAGCAACAGGTCCGGGAGCGCGAGAGCGATGACAGTTTTCGATACGTTGATCCGCGGTGGCACGATCGTCGACGGCACCCGCGCGCCGCGGTTCGTGGGTGACGTCGGCATCCGCGACGGGCGCATCACCGCGATCGGCCGGCTCGATGCCGCGGACGCGGCGAAGGTGATCGATGCCCACGGTTCGATCGTGGCGCCCGGCTTCGTCGACCTCCACACGCACTACGACGCGCAGATCTTCTGGGACCCGTACTGCACCATCTCGGGCTGGCACGGCGTGACCACGGTGGTCATCGGAAACTGCGGCGGCGGCTTCGCGCCAGTAAAGCCCGAGATGCGCGAGCGAATGATGTTGTCGCTGACGCGGGTCGAAGCGATCCCGTTGGCGTCGATGCAAGCCTCACTGCCGTGGGACTGGGTCACCTTCCCCGAGTTCATGGACACGTTGCGCCGCATCCCCAAGGGCGTCAACGTGATGTCGTACCTGCCGCTCGGCGCGGTGTTGGTGTGGGTGCTCGGTCTCGACGACGCCAAGGCCGGCCGCGCGCCCACCGCGGACGAGCTCGCCGAGATCCGCCGCATCCTGCACGAGGCGATGGATGCGGGTGCCGCCGGTTGGTCGGCGCAGCGCCTGCCGGCGCACGGCGGTGTCGGCAACCAGCGCGACTACGACGGCACGCCGATGCCGACCGACAACATGGCCAACACGCTTGCCGAAGAACTGGCCGCCGTGTTGGGCGAGCGCAATCAGGGTTTCATCCAGATGAACCTGATCACCGGCAACCCCAAGGCAGACGGCGCGCAGTTCGCCGAGCTGGCACGGGTGTCGGGCCGGCCGGTGCTCTACAACGTCGTGCAGACCAACGACTTCTTCCCGCATCGCCATCGCAACATCTTGAAGTTCCTCGATCGTTGCCGCGCCGAAGGGCTGCGCGTCTACGGGCAGGCACACATGACCGCGGCCGGTCTCACGTGGACGTTCGAAGATTGGAACCTCTTCGACGACTCCGACGCGTGGATGGACGCGACCACGGGCACCCTGCAAGAGAAGTTCGCCAAGCTCTCCGACCCCGGGCGGCGCGAGCGGTTGCGCAACGAAGTGTCGACCGGGGTCATCGGCCCGATGGAGAACATCACGGTGCTCAAGTGCGTGAACCCCGCGCTGCACAAGTACCACGACCTGCAGTTGGGCGAGATCGCCGAGCGCGAGGGCAAGCATCCGGTCGACGTGATGCTCGACATCGCCGTCGCCGACGATCTCGAGGCGACGTTCTACGCGGATTCGTTCACGAACTCGATCGAGCTGTTGCGCGAGGTCGTGGCGAATCCGTTCACGATCTACGGCACGTCCGATGGTGGCGCACACACGAAGTTCATCACTTCGGGCCGCTACCCCACCGAAACCATCGTGCGGTTCGTGCGCGAGAACAACGTCATCGAGCTCGAAGAGGCGCATTACCGGCTGAGTGCGTTCCCCGCCTACCTCGCGGGCCTTCGCGATCGGGGCGTGCTCGCGATCGGCAACGTCGCCGACGTGATCGTGTACGACTTCGACCGGTTGGCCCTGCGGGAACAGGTCATCACCCACGACGTGCCCGGTGACGAATGGCGCCGCGTGCAGGGTGCGGATGGCTATCGCTACATCATGGTTGGCGGCGAAGTGACGTTCGTCGACGGCGTGTGTACAGGAGCGACACCGGGACAGGTGCTCGGACCCGCTGCCGACGTGAGCTGAGCGGTAACGTCGGCGCCGTGGATTTCTCTGTTCGTTACACGCCCGCGCAAGAGGCTTTTCGCGCCGAGGTGCGCGACTGGGTCGAGGAAAACGTTCCCGACGAGCTGCGCTTCGCCAGCGAGCACGGAGAGCCCGTCGAGAGCTACCAGGCTCGGCGCACGCTCGGGCGCAAGATGGGCGCGCGGGGGTGGCTGTACCCGATGGCACCGGCGCAATACGGCGGCGGAGGGCTCACGCTCGACGAGGCATTCGTGCTGGTCGAAGAATTCGGTCGCTACGAACTCGAGATGCCGCCCTACTACGACTCGGGGGGCGCGCTCGGCCACATGGCGATTCTCGTGTGGGGCACCGACGAGCAAAAGGCCGCGCTGTTGCCGCCGATCTACTCGGGCGAACAACGCACATGGCAGTTGCTGACCGAGCCGGGCGCGGGCTCTGACCTCGCCGCGGCGTCGACGCAGGCCGTGCGCGAGGGCGACGAGTACATCGTGAGCGGTACCAAGGTGTTCGTCGGCAGCGACCACGGCGCCGATGCGTTGTGGACCATCGTGCGCACCGGAGAGCCCGAGGCCCGCCACAACAACCTCAGCTGGCTGATGATCGACGCCGACAGCCCGGGCATCACGTATCAGCCGATGAAGCTGATCGGTGGCATGGAGAAATACGCTGTCTACTTCGACGAGGTCCGCGTGCCTGCGGACCGGCTGGTGGGCGGCGAGAACAAGGGATGGACCGTCGCGTCGACGCATCTCGAGCTCGAACACGGCATGCGCACCGATCACCTCATCGGCACGCGGCAATCACGGGCGTGGGACGCGCTTGCGCGCATGTGCCGCGCCGATCGGCGCCTGCTCGATGACGAGGTCGTGCAAGACCGCGTCGCCGAGGCATATGCCCGCACGCAGGTCGTCAAGTTGCTCGGCCTGCGCAACTACTGGCTCGCCATGGCCAACCAGCCACTCACCTACCAAGGTCCGCAGGCGTACCTGATGGAAAAGACATCGGCGCAATGGTTCGCCAACGCCGCGCTCGATGTGTTGGGCCCGGCGGCGATCTACGAGAACGACACCCGCGACCAGGGCATCGTGAGCGCGTTCCAAGCAACGGCCATCGTCGCGATGCACGGCGGCGGCACGGGTGAGATCCAGAAGCTGATCATGTCGCGCCGCATCGGTATTGGTCAGCGCGAAGCCCACGCCGCGGGCAAGCTGGTCTGAGCGCGATGGAGCTCACTCTCGACAGTGATCAGACCGAACTGCAACAGGCGGCGCGCCGATTCGTCGCCGACCATCCCGACGCCGAATGGTCGCGCCTCGCCGACCTCGGTTGGCTCGGTCTCGCCATTCCCGAATCGCACCGCGGTGCCGGCGCCAGTCGCAGCGACATGGCGGTGATCTTCGAAGAGCTCGGCCGGGGCGCGGTGCCCGGGCCGATCTTCACAACGGCAGTACTCGCGGTCGACCTGCTCTCCGCGCTCGCACCGGCGTGGTGCGACGAACTTTTGCCACTGATCGCCGATGGCAGCGCCCGCATCGCGGTGATCCCCGACGGGTTGTTTCGCGCCGGGACGGGCCCGGCGTTCGATGCGCAAGGGCAGTTGTCGGGCACGGTCGACGTATTGTCCGCCGACGATGGCTGTACGCACTACCTCGTAGTCAGCGACACCCGCTGCGCGCTCGTCGACGCGGCGCACGTGGCGATCGAGCGCCATCACGGCTTCGTGCCCGAGGCGCTCACTGCACACTTCTCGGCAGCCCCCGCGCGCACACAAGAGATCGACCAGGCGGCCGCTCTGGCCGCGGTGATGCGGGCGACGCCGATCCTGTGCGCCTATCAAGTCGGTAGTTGCCAAGCCGTGTTCGAGATGAGCGTGGCCTACAGCGGCGAGCGCATGCAGTTCGGCAAAGCCATCGGCACGTTCCAGCGGGTGCAAGATCACATCATCGATCTCGTCAACGCCACCGAGAGTGCGCGGTGGGCCACCAACTACGCGGTGTGGCGCACCGACGCCACCGACTCGTCGGCGCACGACATCGCCACCGCGGTGCACGTCGCGAAGTCGGTCACCGCGACCTCACACCTCGATGCCTGCACTAGTGCCCACGAAGTACACGCCGGCATCGGTGTCGATCTGCAATACCCACTGCCACGCCACACGCACGCGTCGCGTTCTTTGTATTCCTACCTCGGCGACCCGCGTTGGCACCGCCGCCGCCTCACCGTCGAACTGGATCTCCGCCCATGACCGACGGCCCCCTTCTCGTCGAGAACGTCGATGGCGTGCTCTCGCTCGTGCTCAATCGGCCCGAGCGCAAGAACGCGCTCACGCGTGAGCTCATCGCGGCGCTACGTTCCGTGCTCGAAGGTGCCGGCGACGACGTGCGAGCCGTCGTGATTTCCGGCAACGGCGCCACGTTCTCGTCGGGCGTCGACTTGAACGACCCCGCCATCCTCGACGGCCCGCCGTTCGCCGAAGTGCTCCACGGCCTTGCCCGCGCCATCCGCGCACTCGACAAGCCGGTGATCGCCGCGGTGCAAGGTTACGCGTACGGTGCCGGTCTGTCGCTGGCACTGGCGTCCGACATCCGCATCGTCGCCCCAAACGCGCAACTGTGCGAGGCCTACATCCGCATCGGGCGCTACTCGGGCGGCGGCGACACGGTGATGTTGCCGCGCGTCATCGGCACCGGCCAGGCACTGCGCATGTTGTGGTCCGGTGATTCGATCAGCGGCGAACACGCACTCGCCATCGGCCTCGCCGACGAACTGGCCGACGATCCGCCCGCTGCCGCGATGGAGTTGGCCCGCAAGATCGCGAGCAAGAACCCGAGCGCCATCGCGTTGACCAAACGCGCGGTGTACGAAACCGCGGCGATGACGTGGGACGACGCACTCGAGCGCTCGATCGAGTTGGCCCTGCTGCAACACAGCACCGTCGAAGGCACCACACCGCAAGGTCGTGAGGCACAGTGAATTCACTGACTTCGATGCTCGTTCCCAAGAGCATCGCCATCGTGGGTGCGTCACGCAAGCGCACCGGCCCGACGGGCATGTTGCTCGATCTGGTGGCCGAATACCCGAGCACGCCGCCCATCTGCATCGTCAATCCCAGCGGCGAGAGCATCGACGACCTGCCGACGTATCGCACCGTCGCCGAAATGCCGAACGCGGTCGACCTTGCGCTGTTGTTGGTGCCGGCGGCCGCGGCCGAAACCGCGGCCCGTGAATGCGCGGCGCGGGGTATCGCCAACCTCGCCGTCTTCAGCGCCGGGTTCGCCGACGATCGCGACGAAGCCGGCGCGCGGCGTCAAGCGGCGCTCGCGCAGGTAGGTGCCGAGACCGGCGTGCGCATTCTGGGCCCGAATTCACAGGGTTTCATGAACCTCATCGACGGCGTGCCCGCAACCTTCAGCCCGGCGGTGATGCCCTCCGCGTTGGCCCGCTACTTCGACGGCGACAAAGTGGCCGCGCTCGAACGAGCCCGGGGCAATGTCGCCATCGTCACCCACAGCGGCGGCATGGGGTTCGCGCTGTTCAACCGCGGTGTCGCTCGTGGCATCGGTTTCAGCTACGTCATCTCGACCGGTAACGAGGTCGACGTCGAGGTCACCGATTGCCTGGAGTTCCTGCTCGACGACAGCCACACCGACGTGGTGATGATGTACCTCGAAGGCTTGCAACGGCCGGAACGATTCGCCGCGTTGGCCGCGCGCGCACAGGCTGCGCGTACGCGACTGGTGGTCGCGAAACTCGGACGCTCGGCCGCCGCCGCGCGTGCCGCGCTCTCGCATACCGGTCATCTCGCCGGCGACGACCGCGCCTACGACGCAGTGTTCCGCCGTTACGGCGTAGCCCGTGCCAACGATCCCGACGAGATGCTCGACATGGCGGCCGCGTTGTCGTTGTGTCCACCTGCGCGCGGTCGTGGGGTCGGCGTCGTCAGTGCGTCGGGCGGCTCGGCGGTGTGGCTGGCCGACTCGTTGGCCAATGCCGGTCTCGACGTGCCCATCCTGCATCGCGACACACAAGTCCTCATCGAGAAGGAGCTACCGTCGTTCGCGTCGCTCGTCAACCCGGTCGACATCACCGGCGCCGTGGCCGAGGGCGCGGCCGAGATACTGCGGACAATGGCCAACGATCCCGCGATCGACATCGTGGTGTTGTCGACCACCATCGCCAACGTCGCTCGCTTGGAGGGTGATCGTGACGCGCTCGGGGCATTGGCCGCGGACGGGTCGATACCCACCTTCGTGTACAGCTATACCGAGCCTTCGGCCGCGAGCCGCGCCATATTGCGCGAGATCGGACTGCCGTGCTTTTCGAGCGTCGCCGGTTGCGCGCACGCCGTCGCCGCGCTCGTACGCGTGAGCCAGCCGGCGGTCGCCGTGACGTTGGGCGATACCGCGTCGATGAGGCGCGCCCGGCATCGACTGATCGAGTTCAGTCACCGCGACGGCGCGTTGTGCGAATACGAGGCCAAGCTCGTCCTGAACGAACTGGCCGATGTTGCGACCGCGATCCCGCCCGAGCGTCTGGCGACGAGCCGCGAGCATGCGGTGGCGGCCGCGGCGCAGCTCGGATATCCCGTGGCGCTCAAGGTGCAGTCACGCTCGATCGCCCACAAGGCCGCGGCCGGTGGTGTCGCGCTCGCGCTCGGCGACGCCGACGCGGTGCGCGATGCGTACGACCGCATCGTCGAGGCGGCCGCCACGCACCTCGACGGCACGCACTTCGACGGTGTGCTGGTGCAGTCGATGGCGACGTCCGGGCTCGAGTTGATCGTCGGCGTGCAGAACCGATCCGGCCTCGGGCCCATCGTGGTCGTCGGCTACGGCGGCGCCCTCGTCGAGGTCATCGATCGCACGGTGATGTTCCCCGCGCCCTTCGACGAGGCGGAGGTGGCCGAGCTCCTGCGCGAGCTCGGCGTCCCCCGGGCCCTCGCCAACGGCAGGGCCTTCGACGATGTCGACCGGGCGCTGGCCCCGCTGTACCGGCTCATCGCCGCGGTGTCGCAGTTCGCGTGGGCGGCGCGCGACACCATGTCCGAGCTCGACTTGAACCCCATCATCGTCGACCGGTCGACGGGCGTCGCGACCATCGTCGACGCGCTGATCGCCTGAGCGTCGTACCATCGGGGCCAGTCGCCGACCGACAACACCAGGGGGACCTGACGATGAGCGATATGAGCCCGACCAACAAGCCCGGCGAGATCACGGGCTGGCCGAAGTTGCAGATGGTCTACCGCAGCGACCCCGATCGCATCGCTGATCTGTTGCCGCCGGGCATCACGCCGGGCAAGAGCGCCAACGTGTACGTCAACATCTATTGCGTGCCCGTGCTCGGTGAGCCCGAATACGGCGTGAGCACCAAGGTCGACGCCATCTACGACGGCATCCCCGGCCTCTATTGCCTCGGCATGGGCATCGACCAAGAGGCGGCGGTGTTCATCAGCCAAGAGCTCAACGGTCAGCCGAAGTTCCCGTGCGCGATCAAGTTCTTCCGCCTCGGCGATCAGGTCGAGGCGATGTGCACACATCAGGGCTACACGTTCCTCGAGTTCCGCGGTCATTCCACCGGGCCCCTCGACGTCTCCGCCGAGCCCTACGAAGAGAACGAGTGGTGGATCAAGGTGTCGCGCGCCGTCGGCGGCGTCGAGAAGAGCTACGACTTCCCGCCGCACGTGGTACGGGTCAAGACGACCAACCAGGTGCAACACGCCGAGGGTCTCGACGGTGTCATCACGCTGCGCGACAGTCCGTGGGACCCGTACACCGACCTCTTGCCGATGCGTGAGCAGGTCTCCGCAAGCCTCATGACGATCGCGCAGCCGAGCCGCTCGATCACCCTCGCCGGCGCGCTCGATCCGATCGCGTTCTGGCCCCACGCCGACACCATCGGCGGATCACGCTGGCCCGGCGAACGCGGCGGTCCGCGCCGCCGCCACTAACCGCTAGCGCGCGGGCAACACCTGTCGGCCGGGCGCCGGGACTCGGCGATGCACGGCAACACCGGCGGCACCCGCCGCGATCACTACCGCGCTCGTCGCGACGATCCCTGCCCAGTTCGTTGCGGGGCCCGACGCCTCGACCGCGGGTGCAATTGCCGGCTCCGCCTCGATATACGTGTGGCGCGGCACCATCGATGGCGAGAAGACCGTGGGTCCAACCGACGCCGTCGGATCGGCACCAACCGCCCGGCGATCGGGTGGCATTGCCTGGAAGCGAGCGTACGAGGGATCGTCCTTTGGCCAATTGCGCTGGATGACCCATTGTGCGTTGACGCCCACGGCCAGCGGCCCGCCGATGAGATCGCCGATGCCCTTCTTGCAGCCGGTGTTGCAGACCACGACGTTGTAGTGCCCGTCGGGCAGGTCAGGCGGCAACACGAACGTCGTCTCGACGCGCAATTCGTGGTAGATGCCGAACGAAGCCGACAACGTCTTGCTGGTGAACTGCACCGGCGCCGTCAGCGCTGACCTCGAAGTCTCCGCCTCAGAGCCGACGGCGGGTCGCACGTGTGCGAAGAACGGTCCGTCGTCGAGCCAACCCTGCTGCCCCGCGCCGAAATACCCCACCATGGTGACGGTTTCGCCCAGTTCGTAGCGGTCCCATTCGCCGTGCATCCACGATCCGCCCGCCGCGGCCGGCTGAGCGCGAATCAGCAGCAGACAGGCTCCCAAGCAGACGACGAATCGTCGGACGACACGCACACGCCCCTCCGTGCTTGCGGGATGCGGAGAACGCGAACCGAGGTTACCGAACATGACGACGTCGCCGCCGTCAGCACGTGAGCCCGTCAGCCCGCGGGAACCACTTCTTCGTTGAGCCGGCGCAGTAACTGAGCCAGCGCCGATCGTTGACGCTCGTCGAGCCCGGCGAGCAGCCGATGCTCCAGCGCGACGTGCGCCGCGAGCGCTCGATCCACCAGCTTCTTGCCGGCCGGAGTCAGCCGAACGAGCACCGCTCGGCGGTCTGTCGGGTCAGGCTTGCGTTCGATGAGCTTGCGCGTCTCGAGCTTGTCGAGTCGGTGGGTCGTCGTGGCCGAGCTGACCATCATCGACGCCAACAGCTCGCTCGGCTTCAGCTCGTAAGGCTTGCCCGAACGACGCAAGGTGGCGAGAAGGTCGAACTCGTCGGGACCCAGCTCGAACGGGGCGAAGTTCTCCGCGATCGCCCGGTCGAAGTGCCGCGCCAGCCGGGAAATACGCCCGATCACGCCCATCGGCGTCGTGTCGAGATCCGGCCGCTCACGGCGCCATTGCTCGAGAATCGCATCCACCGCATCTGCCGCATCTTCTGCCACGGGCCGACTATATCTCGACATCAAGCTTCTAGACATCGACCTAATGCCGTGCTACTCTCTCGACATCGAGATACATTACATCGAGATAAGGAGCACACCATGCGCCCCGAGCTTCGTGGCTACCCGATCGACTACGACCAGCTGCATCGCTCTCGCCAAGAGCGCGCGATCCGCAAATCCCGCAACGGGGCTCGCAACCAGTCGCGCCGACCACTCGCCCTCTGGCGCAAGCGCTAGTCCTGCTGCCCCGGCGCCTGCCAGGGTGTGACTTCGGGAGGCTCCGCGCTGAGGCGGAACTGGGCCAGCGCCGTGGTTTCGTCGACGTCGAGGAAGCAGACCTCGACCCGCTTGCCGATGGCGACATTGCCCTCGTCCTCGGGCGCGGTGGGGTCGTCCACCTTGACGAGGTTGACCACGATGCGCAACGACACGTACTCGTCCTCGCTCGCGTCGCGCCACGGCACCTTGCGTTGTTCGTCGAGTTCGACCAGAACGATTGGGTACGGGATCCAGTCGTAGAACGCGGGATGCACCGCTTGCGTCACGATCTGGTAGCTGTAGATCACACCCTTGCCGCTGACCGGATGCCAGTCCCATTGCAGCGACGTGCAGAATGGGCAGGCGGCGCCGATCGACCCGCGCAGCAGATTGCACTCGCCGCAGCGTTGCACGACGAGATTGCCCTGCTTGGCTGCTTCGTAGTAACCGCGATGCTCGCTGTCGGTAGGCGACACATACAGCTTGAGACGATCATAGGTAGCCACCGCTATCTCCTCAAGATCAGCGAGCTGGTCAACGACGGCGTGCCCCAGCCCATGTTCATGGCCAACTCGACGTCTTTCACCTGGCGGCACCCTCCTTCGCTGTAGTCATAGGTGTGCTCGCCGTCGGGACACGAGTCGTCGATCGCGTGGCGCAACTGGCGGACGTTTTCGATGACCATGTTCATACCGTGCGTGTAGCCCTCACACAGATGGCCGCCGCTGGTGTTGGTCGGGCGTTTGCCGCCGAGATCGATGATGCCGCTGGTGACGTAGTCGCCACCTTCGCCGACCTTGCAGAAGCCGTACCCCTCGAACAACAGCAGTGGCGTGAACGTGAACGCGTCGTAGCACCCGGTGAGTTGGATGTCCTCGGGCTCGACGCCGGCGTTGCGAAAGATGATGCGCTCCGCGTAGTAACCCGCTTGCCGCGTGATCGGATCGCATTGATACGGCATGGTGGAGAAGGGCTTGTTGACACGGCCGGCCACCGACATGATGTACACCGGCCGTTGCTTGAGGTGCCGGGCACGATCGGTCGACGTGACGATGATGCACGTGGCGTTGTCGGTCTCGACACAACAGTCCATCAGGTGGCACGCGGGCTTCGCGATCCAGCGCGAGCTCAACACATCGTCGATGGTGACGCGGGTCTTGTAGTACGCCTTCGGGTTGTTGGACGCGTGGTTGCTGTGTGTGACTTTGATCTGCGCGAGCTGCTCGTTGGTCGTGCCGTATTCGTACATGTGGCGGGCGAAGGCGAACTGGAACATCTGCGCCGGGCTGATCAAACCGTAGGGCACCGAGTCGAGTGCGCCGCCGGCGATGACTTGCGCCGGCGGGCGGATCGCCGCCGGTGTGCCGCCCATACGAGCCTCGGAATACCCGTTCATCGACCGGTAGATCGCGATCGTGTGGCACATGCCGGCTTCGATGGCACCGATGGCGAGACCGACGAGGGCTTCGGTGCTCGACCCACCGCCCGAGCAGTCCATGTAGAAGTCGAGGCGGATGCCGAGGTCTTGCGCGAGCGCGGGCGACGACGTCGAGTCGCCGACGTGGTAGCAGAGCATGCCGTTGACCTGCGTCGGGTCGAGGCCCGCTTCGTTGATCGCCTTGCGCACCGCCTCGGCCCCGAGCGAACGGGTGCTGCGGCCCGAGTGGCGTGAATACGCCGTCTCCCCCACACCGACGATGCAGTACTTGTCCTTGAGCCCGCTCACGACACCATCCTCATGCCAGTCCCCGTCCCATCCCGTATCCGACGGCGCGCCGTCACGCGGCGCGAAGTCGCAATCTAGTCAGCAGGAAGCGTGAGCACCGCCGTGCCCGTTACGTGCGCGCCGAAACGGTTGACACCCTGCAGCGCGACCTCGACCACACCATCGCCCCCGCGGCGAAGGGTGCTGGTGACCATACCGGTGAAGCGCATCGTGTCGTCCGGGCATGCCGGCGCGCCCAGCCGAATCGAGATCTTCTCGAGCATCGCTTCGGGCCCGGCCCAATCGGTGATGAAGCGGGCGACGTAGCCGTTGGTCGTGAGGATGTTCATGAAGATGTCGGGCGCGCCCTGCGCGTTGGCGAAGGCGCGGTCGTGATGCACCGGCATGAAGTCTCGTGACGCGATCGCACCGGCGACGATGACACTGGCCGTCAACGGCAGATCGAACGGCGGCAATTCGTCGCCCTCACGGATGTCACTCCAGCGCGGCGCGGTCGGGTGGTACGCGCTCATGCCGTAGCTCCCGTCGCATCGAGCGGCTTGAACTTGAAGACACGGAACCGTTGACGACCGACGACCTCACCTGCCTCATCGAGATACGTGGTGACCCACGTGACGAAGTAGCCGCGGCCGCGTGCCGTCGTCTTTTCGTCGGACACCGATTCGAACACCGTGCTCGCGTGCAGACGATCGCCCAGCCGCAGGTAGCGCTCGAACTCGAGCTCGGAGTTGGTGGCCACGATGCTCTTGTAGCCCGCCGCGTTGAGCAGCGCCAGCATGCGCGACTCGACGTCGGACGGTGCACCCCCGCGCTCCGCGAGGCCTTGAATCGTCGGGCGGCCCATCGTCCACGTCTGCAGCATGGCCGGTGGGGCCACGATGCCACCGAAGCGCGTGGTGGCCGCGAACTCGGCGTCGAGATACACCGGGTTGTGGTCGCCGATGGCGTCGACCCAGTGCCGGATCATGGGCACGTTCACCTCGTCGGGCGCCACCGACGGCCCACCCCGGCCCGTCGGTTGCCCGATGCATTCCTCGAGCTGCGCCCGCAGCCGCGCCGACGCGTCGTCGGACATCGATCCCCCTTCGCTCCTGTGGTCGGCTCGTCGTAGCACACGCGCTGCCCCGCGTGTCAGTTCGGCGTGTCGTCATCGCCTTGGCCCTTGCGCTTGGTGCGGGTCGGGCGGCTCTGGCTCACGGCGCGGGCGTCGTAGAGCAGTTGCTTGCTCGTCACGGCGGCGTAGACACCTTCGTCGAGCGCGTCGGCGGCCACCTCGAGGGCGTCAGCCTGTTCGAGCAGACGAGCGGGGGCGGGCGACGCCGCGGCTGCCATGCGTAGCTCCGATGCCGTGCCCTTGAGCCGTCTGGCGGCGCCATCGTGGTCGCCCCGGTCGGCTTCGGCGCGGGCGTCGCGACGTGCGTTGGCCGCCTTGAGCACGAGTACCTCTTCGACAACCCGGGGATCGGGATTGTCGACCGCGTCCGGGTCGACGATGTTGACCACGATCGGGGTCGTCACCGTGTGCAAGGCAACCGAGCTACCGACCTCGACATAGCGCAGTACCAACTCACCGATCGTCGCCGGGCCCATCGTGGAGAGCCCCGGGATGCGCATCGCGAACACGAGCCGGCGCGACTCGCCCGCATACGCGTCGCCCAGGTTCACCTGCACGCCTCCCTCGACGAGGGTCGACGGGAAATCGTTGAGCACCGCGACCACTTCGACCGCGTCGGCCGGCCGGATCTCGACGCTGATGTTCTGCGCCACGATGGTGGCGAGACCGTCGAACTCGTCGAGGAACACGCCGGCCGCCTCGTCCGGACCTTCGGCCCAGCGCGCGTTACCGTGGCCCGCGTCGGCCATCGCTCGCAACAGGTCCTCGTCGAAATGATTGCCGAACCCGATCGTGGTCGTCGTGACCCCTTGGCCTGCCGACTGCGCCGCGAGCGTCGACAGCTGACCACTGTCGACGATGCCGACGTTGGCCCGCCCGTCGGTGAGCAACAGCACACGGCGGACTGCCTCGGCGCGGCCACCCTGGAGGATCTCGACGCCCTTGAGCCATCCGCCCGAAAGGTTGGTGCTGCCACCCTCAGTGATTCGCGCCACGGCGCGGCGCGCCACCCGCGGATCATGCCGCATCAATGGCAACACGAGGTCGACCTGGTTGTCGAATGCGACGACGGCCAGCCGGTCGTCTTCACCGAGCAGCCGGATGAGCCGATCGACGGCGGCGAGCACTGCCGCCAGCGGCGCACCGGCCATCGAACCCGAACGATCGATCACGGCCACGAGATCGAGGGGTCGCCGCGCCGACGTCGCAGGAGCAACTGGCGCCGACAGGTCGAGCATCGCGTGCACGGTCTCGTCGAGTTCGACGGCAATCAGGTTTCGTTCGAGATGTAGATCAGTATGCAAAGTAAATTCCTCCATTGGTCGCCTCATGTGTACCGGCGCCCTGTGACATTTAGGGGTTGGTCGTAGGTTCCACGAGCGAACCAACAACCCACTGCTCTTTCATCCGCGCGCCGCGAGACCTGCGAACGTGCGGCGATCAATGTCATGGTGGCCCGCGAGTGACGTGGTCGAAGAGTGTGCCGTCGGGTCGGTAGACGTCGAAGTCGAAGGCGGTGCCGTCGAGTCGCCAGTGGCCTTCATGGACCAAGCGGTGGTGGATGTCGCACAACAACAGCAGATTGTCGAGATCGGTCCGGCCGCCGTTGGCAGCGCCGGGTTTGAACGCCACGATGTGATGCACGTCGGTCCACTTCGCCGGTCGGCGACACCCGGGGAACGCGCAGTGCCGGTCGCGGATGGCGACTGCGTGGCGTTGCGCCATCGTCGGCGCATAGATGCGCCGCCCTTGGTCGAGCACTTCGCCGCGGCTGCCCAACACCATCGGGATGATCGCCGCGTCACAGGCCAGTCGGCGCACCGTGTCCGGCGAGATCGGCGTGCCGTCGAACAGTTCGCAGATGCCGTTGGCGGCCAACACCCCGGCGAGTGTCTGGAAGTCGATCAACACCGACAGCGACGGCACCGACGGCCGAGGCTTCGCCGGTGTCACCCGCTTGGATGTGATCGGCGGCTTCACCGCCACCACCGCGTCGGCCGCACCATCGACTTCGTCGGCGACGGCGTCGGCGTCGGTCGTGTCCGCGTCGCCGGCGACTGCGGGACTGTCGGGTTCGGCCGCCGCTGCATCGGGTTCGCCGGTTTCGGTGCCCGATAGGACGCGGCGGGCGATCTCGCTCATGGCTTCGGCGCGACGGAACTTCAACGTTCTCTCGTCGAGCGCCGTCGGCTTGCGATCAGGATGCAATGCCCGCCACAGCTGATCGGCGACGAGATCCACCGCCCGTTCGATCGGCGCGGTCTCCTCCGGCGGCCATTCACCCAACAGGGCGCGCATCCCGGAGTCCCGGTTGAAAAACCGCACCTGCCGCTGCGCCTTGAGACGCGCCGCCCGCTTCGCGCCACCGTCGCCGTCGCTATCGATCACCAACTGATGCGCCGTGCGCTCCAACTCCTCCGGCGACGACGACTTCG
The DNA here is from genome assembly GCA_035525225.1 of Acidimicrobiales bacterium. Classification (GTDB taxonomy): domain Bacteria; phylum Actinomycetota; class Acidimicrobiia; order Acidimicrobiales; family WLNW01; genus DATLFA01. Next base: position 30,278 of record DATLFA010000010.1, on the reverse strand, counting down.
CCGCGGCCACCAACGAACTTGCTTTCGGCAACAGCTTGTCCGGGACAATCCCCGCCACCACATCGACATGCGCCGCCGAAATCTCGCCCGCAGACAACGCGTCACCCAACTCGGGCAACGCCTCGATCACCTTGGCCCGCTTCACCGACCGCGACGCATCACGACCCGACGTCTTCGTATTCGCCGCCAACCACGCCGCGGTATCGGTCGCACCATCAGCCGCAGCACCGTTGCTCCGATTGAACATCGCCAACAACAGCGCCTGCGTCCCATCCAAACGCCCATACGCTACTGCCGCCAGGCGCAACGCCGCACCCGATTCGCTCACCGACAGATCGCGAGACGCCAACGCCTCCAGCGTCTCCAACACCCCCAACGAGGGCGGCGCATCCATCAACAACGACATTCGACAATTGTAAAGACACCCACTGACAGTCACCGAAAGTGGTCAACACAACGCGGCAAACGGGCGCCAATCAGTTGTCTTCCCGTCGGGCCAAGTCGACGCAGTGCTGCAGCGACGTCTGGACGAACGGCGGCAGTCGCCGCCCGGGCTTGCCCAGCAATTCGTCGGCGATCTCTTCGACGGCCGAGCCGAATGTGCGATCGTGCGGATCCATCTCCATCGACTGCAGCGCGCGGCCCATCGGCGCCTTGTCGGCGGCCTTGCCCGCTCCGACAGGCGCGTAGGTGCGCACGATCACGCCACGCACCATCGCGAGTTGCCACGAGCGCAACCGCGGGCGCAGCTGCCGCGCGTACGTGCGGTAGTACCCGAGGTGCGCGGCCTCGTCACGACGCATCGGGTTCATCAACGCTTCCGCGAGTTCGTCTTCGCCGAGTTGCTCGATGATCGACGTCATCTGACGGTAGGCACCCATCGCGAGACGTTCGTTGATGGCACCGATGCTGTGGTACATCATCGACACGATCTCGTACACGTGCGCAGAAACCGTGCCGAGGGTGCCCGCTATGCGATTGTGCACCGGGATATGATCGATCGGCCGCGACTCGTACACCGGTAAGTCGAGCGCGCGCAGCAGTTGGTCTTGCGCCCGTGCGTGACCCAGCTCGTCGGGCATCCACGTCGTGAGGAACCGTCCGACGTAATCGTCCGTGGCCTGAGGCAGCAACGTCTCGATACCGAGATCGCCGACTTCGGCCTCGACTCGTTGCGAATATCGAATCGCGTGGCCCAACCTGCTGCGCAGCTGCTCGGGATCGCGAATGCGGGCGATGGCCGCGGTCACCGCCTCGAAGTCGAGCGGCGTCTTGGTCTCGAGCAGATGAAGCTTCTGCTCGATCGGTTCGCTGAACTCGCGTACTAACGCGGGTGCGCGAAGGGCCACGGGTCCTCCAGCTAAGTGCTCGTACGCGCCGTACTGTAGGCGGTCGACCTACGCACGGTCAGATCATCCGTACAGGCGGCTCGCGTTGTCGTGCAAGATCTTGCGCTTGTTCGCATCGTCGACGTCGGGCCGGTCGCGCATCGCCGACACCACATGGTCACGTCCGGGATAGGGATAGGGGTAGTCCGTGGTGTAGATGAGCGTGTCGGCGCCGATGACGTCGATCACCTGGGGCAGCATCCGCTCGTCGGGAAACGGCGAGACGAAGCATTGGCGTTGCCAGTAATCGGTGGGTCGTTCGGCCAACGGCGCGCTGGCATGCCCCCAATAGTCGACGTGTTGCTCCATGCGTTCGAGCCAGTAGGGCACCCAACCACAGCCGCTCTCGACGAATGCGACGCGCAGCCTGGGGTGCTTTTGCAGCACCTGCCCACAGATCAGGCTGAGACACGCCATCTGATGTTCGTGGGGGTGGGTGATCACATGCAGGAACATGTAGTTGTCGTATCGATCGAGGCCCGCTTGCGGCACGTTCATCGTGGTGGCTTCGTGCAACACCAGCGGCACGTCGAGCTCCTCGATGAGCGACCACAGGGGATCGAACGAGGGATCGTCGAGCGTGCGTCCACCGATCGGATTCGGTCGCAGCATCACTGCGGACAAGCCGAGCTCGCCGATGGCGCGTTCGGTCTCGCGCATCGCCGCGGCGACATCGAGCTGTGGCACGACCGCGGCCGCGCGCAGCCGGTGTGGATCCGCCGCGCAGAAGTCACGTATCCACTCGTTGTAGGCGCGACACAGCACTTCGACGATGTCCAGCCGATCGATCGCACCGAAGTGCAAACCCGCGCTCGGATAGAGATAGCCGATCGCAACACCGACGTCGTCCATATCGCGCAGACGGGCGTGCGGATCGGACGCGCCCTCGACCGGCTTGGTGTCGTAGTCGACCGTCGGCCACGCGGGCTGCATGCGGCCGCCGATCATGCGGCGATTGCGCCCCTGGGTGTCGACCGCCCATCCCGGTGCGTAGGCGCGATAGTCGCGCGGCAGGTATTCGTCCCACACGTCGCCGGGCTCGAGTACGTGGCCATCAGCATCGATCACGTCGATGTCGATCACCGCTCCCCCATGGACAGATGGTAGGCGCGAGTGAGGGTGTCGATTGCCCCAAGTACGGTCGCCCGACACCACCACGGCCGCCCCTCCTGAAATCACACGGCGTTCACCCTCCGCGGCTGTCGACCCGAGTGGACGACAACTACAATCCGGCCGGCCGGATGAGGTGGCGTGGAATATCGAATACTCGGCCCGCTCGCGTTGGTGCGCGACGGAGCCGCAACCGAACTTGGAGGGCTGCGCCAACGCGCACTCTTGGCGCGCCTCGTGCTGGCGCGGGGCCAGGTCCTCTCGGTCGAACGCCTCATCGACGACCTCTGGGGCGGCGCTCCCCCGCCGGCCGCCAACGGCACGCTCCAGTCCTACGTGTCCACCCTGCGCCGCACCATCGAGCCCCAGCGGGCCGCCGGCGCCCGCCCCACGGTGCTGTTGACGGCGCCCCCCGGATACCAGCTGGTGCTCACCAACTCGACCATCGACGCCGACGAGTTCGAGGACGACCTCCGCACTGCTCGCAACGCGCAGCGCGCCGGTGATCTCGAACGGGCCGAGCACGCGATCGCCACCGCCCTCGCACGGTGGCGCGGCGACGCGCTGGGCGAGTTCGCGCACGAGCCCTGGGCCCTCGCCGAAGCAGCACGGCTGACCGAGTTGCGCGAGGCCGCCATCGAGGACCGCGTCGACGTGCGCCTGAACACGGGCCAGCACCATTCGATCGTGGCCGAGCTCGAATCGCTCGTCGCGAGCGCCCCACTGCGCGAGCGCCGCCGCGGCCAACTGATGCTGGCGCTGTACCGATCGGGACGGCAGGCCGACGCGCTGCGTACCTACGGCGAAGGGCGCGAACGGCTGCTCGACGAGCTCGGTCTCGACCCCGGGCACGACCTGCAACGGCTCGAGCAACTGATCCTGCAACAGAGCCCCGAACTCGACCTCGCGCGGCCCCCCGAGGCTCGGCCCCCGGCAGCCGCACCCGCGAGCGCATCCGGCACCCGACCACGCCGCCCGCTACCCACAGTCAGCCTCGTCGGACGCGAGCGCGAAATGCGCGCCGTCGAGCCCGCCATCGACGATCTGTTGAACAGCCGCGGCCGCATCGTCTTGCTGGCGGGCGAAGCGGGCATCGGCAAGTCGCGCCTCGCCGATGAGATCATCGTCACGGCTCGCTCGCACAAGATCGCCGTGCTCGAAGGCCACGGCTACGCGGGCGAAGGTGCGCCCTCGTACTGGCCGTGGTTGCAGGTGCTGCGTCCCCTGATCACCGCGCAGAACATCGAACAGTCACCACCCGCGTTGTTCGCCCACGCACCGGCGCTGGCACAGATCATGCCCGAGCTCAAGGAGTTGATCCCCGGTCTCGAGCCGGCCACCGCGGTCGATGCCGACACCGCGCGATTCGAATTGGCCTCGGCGATCGTCGCAGTGCTCAGCGCGTTCTCGATACACCGCCCGCTGCTCGTCGTACTCGACGATCTCCACTGGTCCGACGAGTCGTCGCTGTTCGTGTTGCGCTTCGCCGCCGACGCCATCCGCCGAAATCGCATCATGGTGCTCGGCACATACCGCCCCGACGAGCCGTATCCCGCGCTCAAGGACACGCTCGCCGCGCTGGCGCGACATCAGGATCTGCTGCGCATCGAGCTCTCCGGTATTGCGGTCGACGACGTCATCCGCGTCCTCGACGATCGCCTCGGCGCCGACGTCGCGGCCACGATCGCGGCCGACGTGCACGCCCGTACGAGCGGCAATCCGTTCTTCGTGCAGGAGATCGCCCGGTCGCTCGAGCACGTCGACCTCGTCGAGTTGCCGCACGCGCTCGCCACCGTGCCGGCCGGTGTGCGCGATGTGCTCGGTCGCAGCGTCGCCGCGCTCCCATCCTCCACGCAACGGGTGCTCGAAGTGGCGGCGGTCGCGGGACGCGGTGTCGACTTGCGCCTGCTCAACAGCATCACCGGCGACGCCCTCGACCACGTCGAGGCCGCGCTCGCGGAACGCGTGCTCATCCCCGTCGCCGGGTCGCTGTCGCAGCTGCGGTTCCGACACGACCTCTTGCGCGAGACGATACTGAGTACGCTCACACCGATCCGCCGCGCCCGGTTGCACGGCGACATCGGCCGCTATTTGGAGACGTCGCAGCAAGGTCAGCTCGACGAAGTGGCCGAGCACTTCTGGCAGGCCGCCGGCATCGGATTCGAAGACGACGCGGTGCGCACGGCCCTCGCGGCCGCCGACCAGAATCTCGAGCGGCTGATCGCACTCGAACGCACCGAAGAGCACTTGAACCGGGCGTTGTCGTTGCTCGAACGGCTGCCATCGACGCTCGAGCGGCACAACTGGCGCCTGAGAGGCAACACCCGCCTCGTGCAACTCATGCAGCGCCGCCATGGGCTCACTGCACCGCAGTTCCGCGAGGCGCTCCAGCGCATGGACGGCGTGATCGTCGGTGCGCAGGAACCACCGGAACTCGTCGGCGCGCGCACCCACGAATGGGGGTTTCACGTCGTCAGCGGACATCTCGCCGAGGCACGCGCCATCGGCGAGGACATGCTCGCCCATGCCGCGCTGACCAACGACGACGGCTACCTCCTCGGTGGGTCGCTGGCGATGGGCAACACGTTGCACCATCTCGGCGACCACGCGGGCTCGCTCGCGCACATCGAGCGAGCGGTCGAGTTGGCGCTGGCGAGCACGGACTTCCGCACCCGGTTCGGGCTCAACGTCATCAGCTGGTCCTACGGATTTTCTGCAGCGGCGCACCTGATGCACGATCACGTGGATCGCGCGTACGAGAGAATCGACAAGGCGATCGACGCGGCCAACCGTGACCCCAACGGCTTCGACCAGACACACGCATACTTCACCGGCGCGTGGGTGGCGGGCCATGTGCGCGATGTCGAGCGCGGACTGCGCTACGCCGAGCCCTCGTTCGAGATCGCGTTACGCGACATGAACTCGTCGTACGACATGTGGTCCGGCGCGGTCAAGGGTTGGGCCATGGCGCGCATGGGTGACGCCACCGGTGAGCCGCTCCTGAGCGACTGCATCGCGCGTTCGTACGACGCGAACCAGTTGTTGATCCTGCCGATGTTGATCGCACTGTGGGCCGATGTCGCGCTCGCGAGAGGCGACCACGACCGCGCCCACGAGTTGATCGCCGAATCATTCGCGCTCGGACGGCGCACCGGTGAGGTCTGCTACGAACCCGAACTGCACCGGCTGCGGGCCGAGCTGTTGCACCGGGCGGGCGACGCCGACGCCGCACATGACGAGCTCGCCGTGGGGATGGCAACGGCGCAGGCGCACGGTGCGATCCTCTACCAGCGCATCCTGGCGGAGACGGCCGCCGAGTTCGGTATCGCTCTCTGACCAGGGGCTCAAGCGTCCTCCAAGCCGATTCGGCGCGCCCACAAGCGGGCTCCAAGCGCCGCATGCGACAACGTGCAGTGTCCACACACGAACCCTGCAACGAGGAAGGCACTCCCAATGGAAGCTCCGTATCGTCAACTCGAAACCGAACGCATCACCCCCGACACGCACCTCATCCGCCAGCTGTGGGGCGAGGGTGTCGCGCCGGTTGCGGTGTTCATCAACTCGATGGTCATCACCGGCGCCGAGCCCGTCGTCGTCGACACCGGCCCCAAGATCAGCGGCAAGGACTGGAAGGAAGCGGTGTTCTCGATCGTCGAGCCCGAGGATGTGCGCTGGATCTATCTCTCGCACGAAGACCACGACCACACCGGCAACCTGATCGAGATGCTCGATCTGTGTCGCAACGCCAAGCTTGTCACGACGTGGTTCATGGCCGAGCGGTACACGGATCACATGCTGCCGTTCGAGCGGATGCGCTGGGTCAACAACGGCGAGCGGTTCTCGGTCGGTGATCGTGAACTCGTGGCCGTGACGCCGCCCGCGTTCGACAGCCCGACGACACGCGGATTGTTCGATCCGTCGACGGGTGTGTACTGGTCGGTCGACAGCTTCGGCACACCGGTGACGCACGAGGTGCTCAACGTGAGCGAGCTCGACGAAGGCTTCTATCGCGAAGGCTTCCTGCAGTTCCAGCGCATGGTGAGCCCGTGGCATCAGTGGCTCGATCCGAGCCGCTTCGCCGGCCATGTGGATTCGATCCGCCGGTTGGGCGCGACCAAGATCGCCAACGCCCACGGCCCCACATTGCACGGCGCGCAACTCGACGTGGCCTACGACCTGATGGTGCAGATCCCGAACATGGAAGCCGCACCACTGCCGACCCAGAGCGACCTCGACGCGATGCTCGCAGCCTTCGGCGCCGCGGCACCCGCGGCCGCGTGAGGAGCACGGTCATGTGGTTCTTCAGTCTCCGCGACCTCCAATGGCGGCGGCGGCGATTCTTCATCGCCGTCGTCGCCGCCGGGCTGGCCTTTGCGCTGAGCCTCATCATGAGCGGCACCTTGCACAACTTGCGCCAAGAGGGTGCCCGCACCGTCGACTTGTACGAAGCCGATGGGTGGGTCGTCGCCGATGGCGTCACCGGTCCGTTCACGTCGGCGTCCTACATCGACGCCGACGCGGTCGACACGGTGCGCCAGCTCCCCGGTGTGCACGATGCGAGCCCGTTGCTCATCGGCCGTTCGGTCTTTGACAAGGACGACATCAATGTCGTCGGCTACGAGCGCAACTCGTTCACGCAACCACTGCGGGTGACGTCCGGTTCGCCACCGACGGACCGCGGTGTCGCCACCGTCGATGACGCGATCGGCCTGAAGGTCGGCGACACGATCACCTTCAGCGGTAAGAGCTTTCCCGTAGGCGCGGTCGTGACGAAAACGTCGTTCTATTTCGGGATGCCCACTGTCTTCTTGCCGATCGAAGACGTGCAGGAGACGCTCGCCGCCGGCGAGGCGGTCGTGAGCACCGTCGTCGTGCGGGGGCCGCTCGCCTCGTCATCGGTCCCCGGCGGCCTGGCGCTGATGACCAATGACGAGGTGCGTGAGGATCTCGAACGGATGTTGATCAAGACGGCACAGACGTTGGGCATCATCAACACGCTGTTGTGGATCATGGCCGCCGGGATCATCGCGGCACTCGTCTACATCACCGTGCTCGAGCGCACTCGTGAACTCGCGGTGCACAAGGCCACCGGCTCGTCGAACGGTTCACTCGTTCGGGGATTGCTGTTACAGGCCAGTGTGCTCGCACTGTTCGCTGCAGTGATCGCTGCCGGCATTGCGTTGGTGCTCGCGCCGACGTTCCCCTTCGCAGTAGAGATCCCCGCTGCGGCGTACATCCAACTCCTGTCGGTCGCACTGATCGTCGGCGGCATCGCCAGCCTCGCTGGTCTCCGCCGCATCGTGCGCATCGACCCTGCACTCGCCTTCGGAGGTGCGTGATGCAACTTTCAATCCAAGACCTGACCGTGGAATACAGCAATGGATGCGACACCGTGCGCCCGATCGACTCGCTCAACCTCGACATCCACGACGGTGAGCTCGTGTTGCTGCTCGGCCCGAGCGGCAGCGGCAAGACCACGCTCCTGTCCGCTCTTGCCGGGCTGCTCACACCGACGTCGGGGTCGATCCGTCTCGATGACGTCGACGTGACGGCGCTGCGGCGCAAGGCGCTCACTCGGTATCGCCAGAGCGGTGTCGGTGTGGTGTTCCAGTCGTTCAACCTCGTGCAGAGTCTGACGGCCCGGGAGAACGTGGCGGCACCGTTGGTGGCCGCGGGGGCTCGCCGGTGGGAGGCGTTGGAGCGCGCCGATGATCTGCTCACGTCGCTCGATCTCGGCGATCGCATGCATCACCGGCCGGCAAAATTGTCGGGCGGTCAGCAACAGCGTGTCGCCATCGCCCGTGCGCTGAGTGCGAGGCCGGGACTGGTGCTCGCCGACGAGCCGACGGCGCACCTCGATCGGGTGCAGGTGGATGGTGTGCTGTCGCTGTTGCGGAGCATCGCATCGCCGGGACGCATCGTGATCGCGACGACTCACGACGACCGCATGTTGTCGATCGCGGACCGCGTGATCCATCTCGACCAGCTCGTGGCGCCAAAGGCGTTCGCGCTGAGTGCGGCGTAGGTCCCGTCGCTCCCACTGTTGACGAAGTTGGCCACGGTTACCGAAACGCATTCAGGCTCGGAAAAATGCGTCGGGCTTGCGTCTGCCACTCGATTGCGAGCGCATGTCCATTCTCCGGTGACGAAATGGCGTCGATCGAAGGGCAGCCGAAAATGTCGGGAAAAGACAACGCGCCGCAGCTTTGACCTGACGATTCAGCGTCGCGCCGATAGCGCTCGCTCGAAATCCGCCATCAGGAACAGGCTCGCCGTCGGGATGGACGCAAACGCGACCGCAACTTCGTCCGGCAAGTCGGCAAAGGCAACCGAACCGGCCTCGATCTGACGTATCTCGTCGGCGTCGACACCTATCGCGGTAGCGAACGGATCGACGTCGACCCCTCGATATCCCCGAGCGACCAGCGCAACGGCTGCAGCCACAGGATGGGTCACACCCTTGGACCGCAGCCGCTCCGCCAGACGCTCGCAAAAGATCGTCGTGTCGAGGCCGACGTCGTCGTGGCTCATGTCGCGTATCATGCCGCTCTCGATCCTTCACTTGGCGGCGGCTCGTCACCGAGCAACCTGCGTACCTTTTGCATTGCCCGACTGAACGCCTTGCGAACCGCGGGAGGCTCGAGGCCGAACATGTGACCCACCGTGTGCGCCGGAGACGGATCGCCGCCGGCCTGCTGTTGCAGATACTCGACCACGAGGCGACGGTCACGCTCGCTGGTGCACTCGCGCAGCACCTCGTCGAACGAGGCGAAGCGCAGATCACGCTCGACGAGCTCGTCGTAGTCGGCCATGTCGACGGAAGCCGGCTGGCACTCGTCGTGACGGTGGTCGTCGAGCTCGACGCAGCGGTGCCCGATCGAGCGTACGATCTCGGCACGGATCGCGAAACGGGCCCACACCCACGGCGGCGCAGCGCCGGGGCGCCATCCGCCTGCACGATCGGCGATCACGAAGCAGGCGTCGAACACGAGGCCGGTGACCTCGTCACGATCGCGGGCGAGATCGCTGCGCCCCATCTCGCGCAGCAGCGTGCGCACGAGGCGAGCGATCGGTCCGCGCCACCCTTTTTCGAGGGTGACGACGTAGGCCGAGTCGCCGCCGGCGAGGCGGCCCATGACCCGGTCGAGTTGGGCGGGTTCATCCAGTTCCATCGTTGCTTCTTTCTGTCAGGGGAGCTGAGTGCATTGTCCTCAGGGGGTCTGACAGTTACATCGATGTCATTTCGAATCACGCCGCTACGGCGACCGGTGGCGGGCTGTCGAGCGGCTCGGGCAGGAGCACCACGACGGTCGCAGCGCGGGCCAGACGGCGGCTCAACGACCCGGCGCGGCTCACCACGTCGACCCGCCTACCGGCGACGGTCAGCCCCTCCGCGAGCCCCACGAACGCTCCGTCACCGCTGCCGATGACGACCCGGTCGAACCGGCCGGCGACCACGCGGGGGTCGACGGCTTGCAGCAGGGCACGGTCCGCGCCGTCGCGGCCGTAGCCGAAGCGAACCCTCCACGATCGCGGCAACTCGAACGCCACACGGCGCCACGCCGACGCGTCGACCGCCACCTCGACGAGGTCATCGCCGGCGATCCGCACCACCGAGCGATAGCGGTCCATCGCATCGAGGAACTCCCCGGCCGTTCTGCCGGCACCGCTCGCCAGGTTCTCGAGATCGATGACGTGCAATGTGCGAATCGTTCTTGCCGTGATGGTTGTCATGGTCCGCTCCCCCGTGTCACATAGAAGTAACGGTCAGCTGTGACGATGGGTGGCCCTGTCACAGCGCACCGGTACTCGACAAGTGAGGCGTGCTAACGATGGGCCCGAGTGGCCGGATGTGCTGGTGCTGCCCCGCCGATAGTGCCCATGCGAGCGGAGTCCCCTGACGGCACAGAGATCGGTGACGGCGTAGTCGAGATCACGCCTGCTCGCCCCGCGTCAATGAACTCATGGGGCGGGAACTCTGCTTGCATCATCACGACGCTAGGTCTGATGCCAGTGACGCAGCTGACGGAGAAGTTCACCAAGGCGTTCGACTATGCCCGCGTGCTTCACGCGTCGGATGTTCGCAAGGACACCAAGATCCCGCACCTCGCCCACGTCATCGCCGTTTCGTCAATCGTGCTCGAGCACGGCGGCACCGAAGACCAAGCAATCGCTGCCCTCCTGCACGACGCGGGAGAAGACCACGGCGGCCATGAGCGCATCGCGGAGATCCGAGCCGAGTTCGGGGACATCGTCGCCGCGCGCTAGCCACGCGTCGCCTGCTCGGCAAAGCGAACGACGCCTTCGACGGCCTCGGTCGATCTGCGCCAAGGCGCGACGATCAACCTCGTCGCGCCGGCGTTGCCCCACTCGTCGATGTCTGCGGGCGTCGGGTTGGCGACGAGCGCCGAGCGTTGAATCTCGTCGATACTGCGCCCCGCCGCTTCGCACAGCTGTGTCAACCTCGTGACCGACGCGGCGAAGGACTTTGTGTCGTGGATCATCCCGATCCAACCGTCGCCGAGCTCCGCGACGCGCCGCAGCGCGCGCGTGCTGTCGCCCCCGATATGGATCGGGATGTGTGCTTGCACGGGCTTCGGTTCGAACGCCACCGCGCCGAACTCGAAGAAGCGGCCGCGATGTTCGACCACTGGCTCCGTCCACAGACGGCGACAAACGGCAATTGCTTCGTCGACGCGCGCGCCTCGGGTAGAGAAGTCGAGCCCGACGCTGTCCCATTCTTCTTTCATCCAACTCGCGCCGATGCCGAACTCGACGCGCCCGTCGGACACCACGTCGAGCGACACCACTGCGCGCGCCGCGATGAACGGATGGCGTAGCCCGATGTTGTACACGTGCGTCCCCAAGCGTACGTGCTCGGTCACCGCGGCGATCGACGCCAGCATCACGAACGGATCGAAGGTCGGCGTCCTCGGATCGACCGGCGCATGCGTCGCGCCGTCCACGAATGACGTTGCGATCTCGACCGGGAACACCAGGTGCTCGGGAATCCAGACGGATTCGTAGCCATGCGCGTCGGCCGCGAGGGCGACATCACGCCAGAAACGCGGATTGCATCGTCCGAGATCGACACCGAACTTCACGTCAGTTCCTCTTCGATCCTTCGACCGCCGGCGACCTCTTGGCCTCGCGTACCCCTTATTGTTGCGAGCCCGAGCGCCTTCGACCATCCGAAACGACCCGAAGAGCCAGTAGCTTGGGCGTCGGTTTCATGACGGGAGCTTCGAATGACCATCACCGAGCCTTTTCCTGCGACGGAGGCGAAACGATCGGGCGGCAAGCTCGTCCACCACTTGATCTCCGCCGACAGCCATATCAACGAACCGGCTGATCTGTGGACGTCGCGGGTGGCGGCGAAGTGGCGTGACCGTGTGCCCCGGGTCGAGCGCTTCGAACAGGGTGATGCCTGGGTGATCGAGGGGATGCCGGGACCGATGCCGATCGGGCTCAATGCGTGCGCCGGGCAAGATCCGCGGCTGCGCCAGAACTGGGTGCGCTTCGACGAGATCCGCAGCGGTGGGTGGGATCCCGCGGTGCGGGTCAAGGAGATCGAGATCGCGGGTGTCGACGCCGAAGTGCTGTACCCGACGCCGCGTGTGTCGCAGACCACCGCCTCGAACACCGATCCCGAGATGCACCTGGCGCTCGTGCAGGCGTACAACGACTGGCTCCACGAGTACGCGTCGTACGATCTCGAGCGCTTCCGGGCGCTGCCGATGATCCCGAACCGGGGTGTCGATCAGGCGCTCGCCGAGATCGCCCGTGTGGGTGGGCGACCGTCGACCGGTGGATTCCTCATCTGTGCGTATCCAGGGGGCACGCTGCAGCCGCGGCCCGAAGACGACCCCGTGTTCGCCGCGCTCGAGGAGCAGGGCCACACGCTCAACATCCACGTGTCGTTGTCGATTTCACTGCCGGCGATGCTCAACACGCTGGCGTTGCCGGCGGCGGGTCGCTTCACCGGTGCGACGGGGCATCTGATCGACCTGATCTTCTCGGGCGTGTTCGACCGGTTCCCCAACCTCAACTTGGTGTTCGCCGAAGTCGACTGCGGTTGGTTGCCGTACTTCAAGGAGCAGCTCGACGATGGGTACTACCGCTACCGGTTCCGGTTCGACCTCAAGAAGTTGCCGAGCGAGTACATCGAACAGCACGTGCACTTCACATGGGTGACCGACACCTTCGGCGTCAACAACCGGCACCAGATCGGTGTCGACAAGATGCTGTGGTCGAGCGACTACCCGCACGGCAACTCCAACTACCCCAACGCGTGGTCGGCTACTCAGGCGTCGATGGCCGCGGTGCCGCTGCCCGAAAAGCAACTCATGCTCGTGGGCAACGCGCAACGCCTCTATCACTTCTGAGCGCGCCCGTTCGTTTCGGTGATCACCGATCAGCCAACCGGCAACGGCGTCCTCTACGTATTGTCGACCGTGGCGCCCGAGGCGCACCAACCGTTCAGTGAGTGGTGCGACACGATCCACCACTTCGACACGATGCGCATCGAGGGATTCCTCAGTCTGCGTCGCTTCGAGCTCGTCGATGGTGTCGTCGCCGCGGGTGTTCCCGACTATCGATTGCTCACGCTCTATCAGGTCACCGAGCCCGACAATGCCGACTTCTCCACCGAGTCGTACCGGCAGCACACCGCAACGTACACACCGCCGCCCGACGGTGTCGTCGACCACATCAACTTCGAGCGCGAGGTCTTCACGCGCGCCGAAAGCAACGGCGGGTCGACGCAGCCGGTCGGCAGCGCGTGCGTGTGCATCGACGGCGCATCAGGCTCGTGGCTCGACCACGCAACGACATTGGCGCGAGCACACGGTGGTGTGCTCAACGCGCAGCGGCTCGTCGCCGACGATCACGGCCTGCTGCTCGTCGACATCGAAACGGTCGACGACGGCCACGGCCTCTTCGCTGCGCTGAAAGGCGCCACCGACGACGCGGGGTTCCGGGCGCTGCGCCTGTTCGAGCAGGTTTACCCGCCGCGGGGGGTCTTGGTGCGCGACCGCGTGGTCATCGAACCGCGGGGTTGAGCCGCACCGCGACATTCACCCCCGACTGCGGAAGGCTGTGGCGCGATCGGGAGTAGGGTGTTGATGAGACCGTATTGGGGGGCCAACATGGATCGCAACGTCGAGTTGCCGACCGCGCTTCGCCGGGCGGCACAGCAAACTGGCTACGAAGGGTCCGACGCCCTGGGCTGGCGTGAACTTTTGGAGAACGCCGCCGACGAGATCGACCGGCTCCGTGTCGTCGCCGCGCAGCGCGAGAACGCGCGCTCGGAGATCGAAACCCGCCGTTGAGGCGTCCATCCAGCGAGCTACGAGCTCAGCCTGCGGTGCGCTTTTAACTCGTGCTCGACCGCTCGACGAATCCACGATGACACCGAGCGGTCGTCTTCGTCCGCGCGCCGCCGCACCTCGTTCATCACGTCGGGCGGGAACCGCACAGGGACCATCTCAGTGAGTTTCTCGCGCCGACGCCGTGTCAGGCTCACGATGGCGAGGCACATTCGACGAAGCGACAGAGCGCGTTCGCGAGGCGAATCTGTTCGGGCGTCTGGCAGCGCACTCGTAGCAGCGCCGGACTGCAGACGACGACGCCGATGGCGCGAGCTCGCGATACGGCCACGTTGAGGCGATGGAGGTCGTAGAGGAAGTTCATGCCGCGTGGTGCGTCCTCAGAACTCGACGACGCCATCGAGTAGATGGCAACGGCGCCCTCTTGTCCCTGGAACTTGTCGACGGTGCCGATGCGTGCGCCGATGGTGAGTTTGTCGCGGAGTTCGGCGACGTGCGCGTTGTACGGTGCGATGACGATGATGTCGTCGAGCTGTAGGTTCCGCTGCTTCCCGTCATGATCAGTCCACGGACGACCAACCAATTCCCGTATCAGTGTGGCGACAACAACGGCCTCCTCGGTCGATCGCACGCGATTGTCCGCATGGTCGACCGGCAAGAATCGAAGGCCGGCAAATCCGTCGACGACCTGGAGTTCACGACCAGCGGCCGAACCCAGCTTGCCTTCGTAGGCGATTTCCGAGATGAACTCGCACACATTGGGATGCATCCGCCACGTCTGGTCGAGGAAGAGACCCGCGGCGGGCGGCATCGTCTCATGCTCGCCGAGTAGGTGTCCGATTGCGGAAAGACCCGAGCCATCCGGATGGCTACCTTGCGACGGCTGGCCAAGTTGCTGCGGATCGCCGAGCAACACGAGGCTCGACGCGCCCATTGCCACCGCGACCACATTGGCGAGCGACATCTGGCCCGCCTCGTCGACGAACAGCACGTCGACGGCCTCACGCATTTTCGATCGGGCCCAGAGCCACGGAGTGCCGGCCACGAGGTTCACGGTGCGCGCAGCGAGCGCGTCGTAAACGGCGTCATTGTCGGTCACACACTCGATCCGGCCGTCGGCGCACCCTTTGCCCTCATCAGTCTTTTGCATTGCGCGCACCGCAACGCCTTGCTCCGTCGCCACCTTGCACACTTCCTCGAGGAAATTGGTGATGGCGGAGTGAGACGACGCAGTCACGCCGACGCGGCGGCGGTCGTCGAGCAGGGCGGCAACCATATGGGCGCCGGTGAACGTCTTGCCTGCGCCGGGTGGCCCCTGGATCGGCAAACACGTCTGCTCGAGACCGAGCCCGACTCGACAGGCGACCTCGAGGACGTCTTCGCCGGGAGTCGCAATCGCTTCGCCGGCGACACTGCCTGGGAAGCGGGGCGGAACGCGGAGTAACAGATCACGCGCCGCGCGGTACGGGCCGGGCGCGTCGATCCCGTGGTCGGCAACCCAGGCGCCGACTTCGGCGATCGCTTCTTGAAGTTCCTTGGTGCTGAACCGGGGGTTGGGAACGAGCGCTTCCGGGTGCGCAACCGCGGCCAGAATCGGCCCACGCTTGAGATCGACGTAGCCGTCACCGATCTCGACGATCTCGCCTGCACCCTTTTCGGTGGCGGGGTCATCGGGCGAGTCACCGACCGCCAGCTTGTGCTCCTGCGGCTCGAATCGGTAGCGGTAGACAACCGAACGCTGGAGGGGGCCGATCACACGATCGAACGTCAGGCCGCCGATGCACTCGGTGTCACCGACGAAGTCGGCAGCGTCGTAGGTGTGCACGCGGTGGAAGTACATCCACCACTTCGGCTTGTCCTCACGCCGGTGCCAATTGAGCAGTTGTGCGAGAAGCCATCGCCCGTGCTGCTCACCAGTCCGTTCAGCGGGGTCGTCGGGGACGCCGACGGTCAGACGCTCGGACAGCACCGCGAGGCGCGCTTCGCGCTCGGTCAGCTCCTCCGGGGCATGACTCGATGGCGGGCGTGGGCGAGGGATCGGGCCCCACTGTGCCTCGGCCTCGACGCGTCGCTCCTCGAGCCATGACTGCAAGCCAACGAGCGAGGTGCAGTCATCGCGGTTGTATGCCGCAATCTCCGCGAGGATCGCAGGGTCGTTGGACGCCAAGAACTCTTCGTACGCAACAATGCTGCTGCCGGCGTCCATGACGGCGCCGTCGGCACGCTTGGTGTAGAGCTTCTCGACGGCCTTCAACGAATACGACTCCGTCGAGAGTCGCACCGCGTTGCGCACGACCTTGTAGAGATCGACGAACACCTCACCGCGCAGCAAATCGTCGAGCTCGCTCTCACGTGTGCCGTGCGCGCCCATGAGCCTCTTGAACGCGGTCGGCTCATACGGTGCATAGTGATAAACGTGCAAATCCGGATGCCGCGCGCGACGCTCCACGATGAAGTCGAGGGCCGCTTCGAACGCAAGCTTCTCTGCGCCGCGGTCGTGGGCCCAGAACTCGTGGTAGTCGTCGGTGCCATTGACGTTGTCGACGATGCCGAAGAGGTACTCGAGGCCGCCATCGAGCGCGTAGGGGTCGCCCTCAAGGTCGAGATAGAGGTCACCCGGCGACGGGGGCGGAAGTGCCGCGAAGCCGAGCTGCGGGCCTTTCTCGTCGGGAAGCATCGGTTCGAGCACGTCGTACAGCGGCGGCAAGCAGCCGGCACCACGGACTTGGAGGTCGGCTTGGTGGCGCAGCCGCTCGAACGAAGCGTCGCCGACACCATCGACCGAGTGCCCGGGCGTGACAACAGCGAGCGCAGCTCTCGTCGGGATGCCCGCGTCTCCGAGGCGATGGATCTGATCGCGGCGCATGCCCGCCACGAGCGACAGGTGGTCATCGTCGCGGCGCTTGCTCGCGCAGACCTGAGCCCAACGACAGATCGAACAGTGTTGGACGCGTTCCGGATACGTCGATACGTCGTTGAGCGCCAAGAAGTGAGCGAAGCGTTCCTTCAGCGCGCGGTAGTACGCGGCATAGTCGGCGAGTCGAAGTGAGTGCCGCTTGCCGTCGCCGGTGAGAACATGGATGAGCTCGGGCAGTTGTCCTTGGATGCGGGCGACGTGTTCCGAATACGCGCAGAGCTGAAGGACTGCTCCGGTCTTGACGCTGCGGGCGAGCTTGGCATCGGCGACCTCGTACGACCATGCACCAAGCGCACTTGGCGCGTCGACGCGCTCCACGAAGTCGGCGTGCCCGACCCAACCCCCGTGAAAGAACGTCGCCTGGTAGATGACCGACGCGCCGGCACGCATCGCCTGTTCGGTGTCCGCGGCGGCGCGTTCGAGGCCCGCCTTGCTCGATGCGTCGGCATCGATGGTGACCACATTCGTCGCGTCATGACGCAGCGCGTCGAGAACTTCCTGCTCGTGCTCGCCTCCGCGGCGGCTCAGCACATCGAGCAGTGGGTCATCGCGTATCGGGCGCTCGATCTCGCCTCGCGCGGCACGCAGCTCCAGTCGCGTCAGGTGCTCGCACGCGGAGAAGCCGGTCAGATCAGACGGACTCAGGATGAGGTCACCGTCGAGGATCCTCATCGGCGGGACATCCGCGACTCGAGGTCGGCCATCAAGAAAAGGCTCGCTGACGGGATCTGGGCAAATGCCCACGCAAGCTCATCGGGAAGATCAACAAGCTCGACGGTACCGGCTTCGACCTGACATAACTCGTGGGCCGGATGGATCACATGCAACGTGCGAATCGATCGTGCCGCAATGGTGTCCATGGTGCGCCCCTCGTGTCCTCGTCAAGAAGTACCGGTCCGGTGTGACAACGTGCGATTTGTCATGTGGGGGCGCGTATTCGGGGGGTGATGGCGGTAACGATGGACTCACCACGTTCGGAGGCCTGATGCCGGTAACGCAGTTGCCGCGAGGTTCACCAACGCTTTGGACTATGCCCGCGTGCTTCACGCATCGGATATTCGCAAGGGAACCACGATCCCCTATCTCGCACACGTCATCGCTGCCGCGTCGATCGTCCTTGACCACGGTGGGACCGAGGATCAGGCAATCGCGGCACTCTTGCATGACGCCGGCGAGGACCACGGGGGTCATGGACGCATCGAGGCAATTCGAGCCGAGTTCGGCGACACTGTTGCCGACATCGTGAGGGCGTGCTCCGATGATCTCCCGCCCGCCGGCACCGCGAAGCGTGGATGGCTGGAACGCAAGACCGAGTACATCGACCATCTCGAGGCCGCGCCGCTGGAGGCCGTCCTCGTGTCCGCCGCCGACAAACTGCACAACGCACGAGCCATCGTGAGCGATCACCGGCAATTGGGTGCCGACCTCTGGAAGCGGTTCTACAAAGACGCCGGCCGCGACGGAACGCTCTGGTACTACACAAGGCTCTGCGACGTCATCGACAAACAACTGCGCGAGACGGCGCCGATGCTCGTCGATGAGCTAAGCGCCGCCGTCGATGCATTGGTCGCCTCCATCGCCGGCAAAGAGGGAGCATCGGCAAGCGATATCGAGAAAGAGCTACGCGACATGCGCGAGAAAGCAACTACGGCGCATGGCGGCACAGTGGCCAGCCACGATCCAAGTGAACTTGCGCCGCGCGCCGAGATTCGCTTCTACGACAACCATAAGCCCTACTACGAGTTCACGAACTTCGCGCATTTCCCCATCACGTTGGACGATGTCGTGTGGCCGACGAGCGAGCACTACTACCAGGCGCAGAAGTTCACCGATCAGAAGCATCGTGAGCAGATCCGAGCTGAGCGGTGGCCGAGCGGCGCGAGGAAACTCGCGCGAGACCTACCCGGGCTGCGACCTGACTGGGATCAGCGGAAGTTGGCTGTCATGAAGGACGTGTTGTTCGCGAAGTTCACGCAGCACTCGGACCTTCGACAGATGCTCGTTGACTCCGGGGATGCCTATCTGATCGAGGCTTCGCCGACTGACAATTTCTGGGGTGAGGGAAAGAACAGGAACGGGACGAACCATCTGGGGCTTCTCCTCGAGGAGGTTCGTGAACTCCTTCGCACGCCACGCGTGGCAGACAAAGTGACCTCGATCGAGGTGGAGGGCCTTCAGTTTCGCGGTGGCGGAAGGAACGGAGATTTCGGTTGGATGATTGATCGCGCCGACTACGGCGACACCCTCTTCGTCTTCAACGACAATGAAGAGGAATTCCGTAAACATCTCAAACACGGTGCCGCTACCGCGAAGTGCCACCCGGGAGGCGGCGTTGCCAAGATTCGTCCCCGACAATGTCAAGCTGATCCGCAGGCGTCGGGCGTCCCGACGGGCGCGAACGGGCGCGGCTTTGCGTCTCTCACGGTCGATGTTCGCGCGGTTATCGACACCGCTGTCGATCAAATGAAACTCCTACTCGTGACCGGGCGATTTCGGCGGATCGTCTACAGCGCAGGACCTGACGGTCTCATCGGCACGAGCATCTTCACCGTCGGTCACGACGTACGGCAATACATCACCGACGAACTTCGGTCGCTGGCCCGTAACTGAACGCTCACGCGCGTCCAGCGCGTCCTAGGAAGGCGATTTGCCCTGGCTGTCGGCGAGCGCGAACGGGAACACCGACCCGGAGCCCGCCTCGAGCAGTCGCCATCCGATGGCGGTCATCGTCCACCGTGAGTCGACGAGGTCGTCGACCAGTAGCACCGGCCCTTCCGGGATCGGACTCTTGACCTCGAACGCGCCACGCACGTTGCCGTACTGCAGCGCACTGTTGTGCAGGGTCGCCTGGGGCTCGGTGTCACGCACCTTGACCACCACCTCTTCGCACAGCAGACCGAGCGCTGCCGCGAGACGTTGGGCGAAGTCGGCGACCAAACCGGGGTTGCGCAGCGAGGGCACGAACGTCACCCACGTCGGGAAGGGATCCGGCATCCACTTGTTGCGGATCAGCACCGCGGAGGCGTCGACGAGCTTGTCGTCGAAGCGGCCACCGAGCCGGCCTTCGCGCACGAGTTCGCCCCAACCGCCGTCGCCCCACAGCGACAGCACACGACCGAACTGCAGCACGCGATCTTTGGCGATCTTGGTGCGGTTGGGCAGCTGCTTGCGCGACTCGATGATGCGCTCGGCCGAGCGCAGGTACTCCACGGCACGCTCGACGATCGCCGGATCGAGCGCTATCTGCAAAGTCTCGCCGGTGCAGTTGCCGCAGATGCCGCACGGCCCTGAGTCCTCGTCGTCGAGATAGCCGCGCAGGATCTGCATGCGGCACGTGGTCGCCCGTGCGTAGGCATTCATCTGCGCTTGCTCGGTGCGCCGCAGCGCCGTCACCGACTCGACGCGGTCGTGGTCGAACGTCCAGTCCTCTGTCGTGCGCAGCCACTTGCGGCCGTCGCGTTCGATCGCGCCCTCTATCTCGAGCGTCTTCAGCAACAGAGCGAGTTGACCGGGGCGCACATTGACGGCCTCGAGCAACTCGGTCTCGGACACCGGCTCGGCTCGGTCCTCGAGTATCCGCACGACTCGCAGCGCGAGATCGGAGGGAGGGAAGGCCGAGCGGATGAAGAAGTCTTGGATGTCGCGGTCCTCGGCACCACGCAACAAGATGCCACTCGACTCGGACAGTGCACGCCCGGCCCGGCCGACCTGTTGGTAGTACGCGATCGGCGACGACGGCGATTGGAAGTGGATGACGAACGCGAGGTCGGGTTTGTCGAAGCCCATGCCGAGCGCCGATGTCGCGACGACGACTTTCACTTCGTTGGCGAGCAACGCCTGCTCGATCACCGGACGCGATTCGGCTTCGGTCTCACCGCTGTACGCGACCGCCTCGATGCCATGCGATCGCAACCAACCCGCCAGTCGTTCGGTGTCGGCGATGGTGAGGCAGTAGACGATGCCCGTGCCCGGCAACCGGGGAAGCATCTCGGCGAGCCATGCCATGCGCTCGGCCGGGCGGGGGATGTCGAGCGCGTGCAGGCGCAGCCCGTCGCGACCGAGTGGACCTCGCACCGGCGCCAGGCCCGAGCCGAGTTGTGTATTGACATCGTCGACGACCCGGTTGTTGGCAGTGGCGGTACAGCACAGGACCGGCACGCCCTCGGGCAAGAGGTCGAGCACGCGAATGAGCCGGCGATAATCAGGACGGAAGTCATGTCCCCAGTCGGAAATGCAATGCGCTTCGTCGATCACCAGCAGACCACTGCGCCGACCGACCTCGGGCAACACCTCGGCACGAAACTTGTCGTTGGCGAGCCGCTCGGGCGAGATCAACAAGATGTCGAGCAGGCCCGCGTCGAGTTGCTCTTCGATCGCGTCCCAGTCGTCGCGGTTCGCGCTGTTGATCGTGGCGGCCCGCACACCCATGCGGTCGGCGGCCTCGATCTGGTTGCGCATTAGGGCGAGAAGTGGCGACACGAGCAATGTGGGGCCGGCGCCACGATCACACAACATGCGGGTGGCGATGAAGTAGACGGCGCTCTTGCCCCAGCCGGTGCGCTGTACGAGCAGCATGCGCTGCCGCTCGCCCACGAGCCGGCGGATGACGTCGATCTGGTCGGGGCGGAACTCGCTCGCCGGGTCGCCCGTCAGCTTGCGCAGCAGCGCGAGCGCTTCTTGGCCGAGCGCGTCGTTGTCATTCATAGAGGGCACTCTAGGTAGGCCCTCTGACAACGAGGTGAGCGCGACGATCCCAGACCATCTGGAGTGTGACGCATAGGCTCTGGCCAGCAACCTTGCGTTCGGAGCAGCCATGGCCACTATCGAGCGAGTCGAGAAGTCGATCCGGAAGGTCGAGCGGTTTCGGGTACACGTCCTCTACTCGACACCAGGCCCCGCCAAGGGCCGCAATGTTCGCGGCGATCGGACGAACGTGAAGACCTACCGCTACGAGCGAGCTGCTCCGGGTGACTGGACGGTCAACGAATGGATCGAGAAGCGCTTCGAGGCCGAGTACCCCGGCTTTTCCGTCGAGGTGCTCGACGACGCCGGCGCGGTCGTGTCCGCCAGAGCGCGGTTGCGCCGCGTGCGAGAGGCGACGACCAAGTAGGTCGCTCCGCTCGGCCCCCAGGCGCTCAAGTGGCGCCCCATTTCTGTCGTCGCACTTCTCTGGGATAGCTATCCCAAAGAACTTTCCCGCTCCTCGCTGGGAATCTGGGCCACTCAAACGACGCGACGAGGATTACCAGATCGGCGCCGGCCGATTGGTCACCGTCGGCTACGAGGGCCGGTCGGTCGATCAGTTCTTCGAAGACCTGATGAAGGAAGGCGTCGCACGTCTCGTCGATGTGCGCCAGAACGCGATCAGCCGCAAGGCGGGGTTCTCCAAGCGGGCATTGGCGGCGCAGTGCGAACAGCACGGCATCGACTATGTGCATCGACCCGAGCTCGGCAACCCTCGCGAAAATCGTGACGCGTATCGCGCCGGGTCATCGGCAAGCCGCGAGCGCTATCTCCGACACATCGAATCTTGTGACGAGACCCTCCACGAGATCATCCGCCTACTCGAATCTCGAACCGTCGCTCTGCTGTGTTTCGAGGCCGACCACGAGCACTGTCATCGATCACTCCTCGCCGAGCGGATCCGCGCCGCGGCCCCGCAGGTGTCCGTTCGCCACGCGTGATGCCAGCCCCGAGGCGTGGCGGCCGCTGTTTTGGGGGCCTCAACATGGCTGTCACGCCCCTCACGTACTGTTGTCGAGTATGGATGAATCCCCCGTCGTCGCCCGTGTCCTCGGCACCGAAGACGCCACGCCGCTCGAGTTCTGGGTGGGCGTGCAGCCCGACGCCTTCCTCCAACTCGACGACGTCGTCGCCCTCGACCGTGTGCTGCCCGGCGGCCAGACCGTGCGCATGTACGGCATCGTCTCGCAAGTGCGCACCCGCCACGACGGCGTGCGCTTCGACAGCGACGTCTTCCTCGTGGCCGACGGCGTGCTTCCTGCCGAGATCAGCGAATCGGCCCAGATCCAAGCGACCCGCTTCGAGCCCGAAGTGTTCGTGCCGCCGCTACCCGGTCAAGAAGTGCGCAAGGCCAAAGGTCTACAACGCAACGAGGCGCTGTTCTTCGACTCGATGACGCGCAAGCTCGCGTGCGGACTCTCACGCGACGACGAGCCGGCGTGGCTCAACCTCGACTTCCTCGACGGCACCAAAGGCGCGCACGTCAACATCTCGGGCGTCTCCGGCGTCGCCACCAAGACGAGCTACGCCACCTTCTTGCTGTACGCGCTGTTCCACTCCGCCGTGCTCGGCGCCGAGACCGTCAACACCAAAGCCCTCATCTTCAACGTCAAGGGCGAAGACCTGTTGTTCCTCGACCACGCCAACACCGCGCTCGCCCCCGCGCAAGCCGATCGCTACGCGAAGCTCGGCCTGCCCGTCGGTCCGTTCGACAGCGTCGGCGTGTTCGCTCCGCCGCGGCGCGACTCCGCAGCGGCGGCACCCGACGTCACGAGCCGCACCATGGGCGTCACGAGCTTCTTCTGGACGATCGCCGACTTCTGCGAACAGGAGCTGTTGCCGTTCCTCTTCGCCGACGCCGAGGACGATCGCCAGCAGTACACGATGGTCGTCGCCAACGTGACGGCCGAGCTGCGGCGCGCCGCGCGCGCCGGTGCCGACCCGCGCTCGGGCACCGTGACGATCGACGGCAAGGTGATCGCCTCGTTCGAAGACCTCGTCAACCTCATCGAGTCGCGCGTGATCGACGAAGAAGGCACCGGGCCGTGGGCCGGGCGCGCCATCGGTATCGGCACCGTCAACGCGTTCGTCCGCCGCTTGCACGGAGCGATCCGTCACCTCACTCCGCTCGTGCGCAGTGACGTCGCAAATCCGGACGAGCACCGCGTGCAGTTCAACCACCAAGTCACCGTCGTCGACATCCACAACCTCAACGACCGCGCCAAGCGATTCGTCGTCGGCGTCATCTTGCGCAAGGCCTTCGACGAGAAGGAACGCTCGGGCACGTCGCGCCCGCTGATGTTCGTCGTGCTCGACGAGCTCAACAAGTACGCGCCCCGCGACGGGTCGAGCCCGATCAAGGAGATCCTGCTCGACGTCGCCGAGCGCGGCCGCTCACTCGGCATCATCCTCATCGGCGCGCAGCAGACGGCCAGCGAAGTCGAACGGCGTGTCATCGCCAACTCGGCCATCCGCGTGGTCGGTCGCCTCGACTCGGCAGAGGCATCAAGGGGCGAATACGGGTTCTTGCCCACCGTGCAACGCCAGCGGGCCACGCTCATAAAGCCGGGCACGATGATCGTGAGCCAACCCGAGCTGCCGATCCCGCTCGTGCTCGAGTTCCCCTTCCCCTCGTGGGCCACCCGCAGTGCCGAAGCCGGCGCGAACCCTGCCGCTCTCGGGTTGCCCGATGATCCGTTCGCGGGGCTGCCGCAGTGAAGATCCTTCACACTGCCGATTGGCATGTCGGTCGCGCCATTCGTGGCCGGTCGCGCGCCGACGAGCACCGCGCCGTGCTGCACGAGATCGCGGAGATCGCGGCGCGCGAGCGCGTCGATGCAGTGCTCGTCGTGGGCGATCTCTTCGACACCGCGACCCCTACCGCCGAGTCGGAGAACATCGTCTACGCCGCGCTGCTCGAGCTCGCGCAGACCGGTGCCACTGTCGTCGTGCTCGCCGGCAACCACGACAGCGACCGCCGTTTGCAGGCCGTCGCGCCGCTGCTCGAGCTCGGTCACGTGATCACGCGTCCGGTGTTCGCTCCGCCGGACAAGGGCGGCGTCGTCGAGCTCGTGTCGCGTGACGGCCGCGAGCGGGCGCTGCTGGCGTGCGTGCCGTTCCTCTCGCAACGCTGGGTCGTCAAGGCCCACGATCTGTTGGAGCAAGACGCGGCGACGCACCAGCTGCAATACAGCGAGCGCATGCGCATGCTCGTGCGTGCGCTCACCGCCGGCTTCACCGACGCCGACACCATCCACCTGCTCGCGGCGCACTGCATGGTCTTGGGCGCGACGACCACCGGCAGCGAGCGCATGGGCCAGACGGTGTTCGAATACTCACTCACCGCGCACGCGTTCCCGCCCGGGCTGCAATACGTCGCGCTCGGGCACCTGCATCGCCAACAGTTGGTGCCGGGGCCGGTGCCCATCCACTACCCGGGCTCGCCGCTGCAACTCGACTTCGGTGAGGTGAACGACGTCAAGGGCGTCTTGCTCATCGACGTGCACGCGGGCAGGCCCGCGATCGTGCAGCCGGTGAAGTTGTCGGCGGGGCGCCGGTTGCGGGTGATCGCGGCGCCGATGTTGGCCTTGGCCGCCTCGACCCTCGACACCGGCGACGACTGGCTCAAGGTCGTCGTGAACGAGAAGACACGCCCGGGCCTCGCCGACGAAGTGCGGGCACTGCTGCCCAACACCGTCGATGTCGTGATCGCGTCAGCGGCCGACGCAGAGCGGCCTCAGCGTCAGCCGCGCACGGGGCGGACACCGCACGAACTGTTCGCCGAGTTCCTCGCCGATCGCTCGATCGACGACGACAAGCTGGCACCGATGTTCGCCTCGCTCTACGACGAAGTCGTGGAGGCCCCGTCGTGAGGCCCGTCAAGCTGGTGATGCAGGGCTTCGGCGCGTATCGCGATCGCACCGAGGTCGACTTCGACGGCGTCGAGCTGTTCGCGCTGACCGGGCCCACCGGCGCGGGCAAGAGCACCGTGGTCGATGCCATTTGCATGGCGCTCTACGGATCGGTCCCCCGCTATGACGACCAGCGGCTGATCTCCCCGGCGATCAGTCAAGGCCTCACCGAGGCAATGGTGCATCTCGACTTCGTCGTCGAGGGCGATCTCTATACGGCTGTGCGCGTCGTGCGCCGCACCGCCGCGGGTGGCGCCACCACCAAGGAGGCGCGCCTCGAACGCAACGGCGAAGTGCTCGCCGGCAGCGGACCCGAGCTCACCGACCGCATCGTGGAGTTGCTGGGCCTGAGCTTCGAACACTTCACCCGCTGCGTGGTGTTGCCCCAGGGACAGTTCGCCCAGTTCCTCCACGACAAGCCCAAGGATCGCCAGGAACTGCTCAAGCATCTGCTCGACATCACGGTGTACGAACGAGTCGCCTCGGCCGCACGCGACCGGGCGAGAGACGCGAAGATCCGTGCTGCGGCCGCGAACGAGCGGCTGGCCGAGCTGGCATCGGCAACACCCGGACGACAAGCTGACCTTGTTGCGCGGGCCACACTTCTAGACAAGCTGTACCAAATCGCCCGCGACGAAGAAGACGCGTTGCGCGAGATTGCGACCGAGACATTGGCCGCCCGCAATGTCGCGGCTGGGATCAATGCGAACGCTGCACAGTTGCAGGCGGTGGCCATGCCATCGGATGTCGCCGAGCTGGCGTCGTCGGTCGCCCGCAACCGCGAACAACTCCACGCAGCCGAGCTCGAGATGGCCGCGACCGCGGCGTTGTTCAGCGAACGCGAGCAACAA
Source organism: Acidimicrobiales bacterium (assembly GCA_035525225.1). Lineage (GTDB taxonomy): Bacteria > Actinomycetota > Acidimicrobiia > Acidimicrobiales > WLNW01 > DATLFA01. The sequence continues at coordinate 4,031 of DATLFA010000010.1, read as the reverse complement.
CTCGCCGCGCTCGGCGATGTCGGCGAGCTTCGCATTGCCCGCCAGGCCCACGAGCAACTCGACGAGTTGGCCCACGCCACGCCCGAGCGTCGAGCCGAAGTTGTCGCGCTGGTCGCCGCGCTCGACGCGCTTCACGGCGAGCTACGGGTGGACGAAACCACGACCGCATCCCTCGCGTCCGACGCCGCGGCCGCTCGCCGGAACGCAACATCCGCCCTCGCGAGCGTCGACAAGCTGGCGACGCTCGCCGTGCCGGCCGACGTGGTCGACGTGTCCGATCAGCTGGCCACCGTCACCGCGCAACTCGCCGACACCGAAGCCGCCGCTCTTGCTGCCGATGCACTGGACGCCGAGCGGCAATCCGTTCTCGACTCACTCGGTGATATCGCGGCGCTCAACGCGGTGCGAGGCGCGCTCAAACGGCGCGACGAGTTGCTCGCGCAGCAGCAGGAACTCGATGCGCAACGGGCGGCCGCACAAAAGGCCCTCGACAAGGCGCAGGCAACCGAGGAGACCGAGCGAGTCAAGCACGAGTCGGCCGTTGCCTCACTCGAGGCCGCCACCGTCGCGCACCAGGCGCACGCGCTGCGCCCACATCTCGCCCTCGGTGAGCCGTGCCCGGTATGTGAACAGGTGGTGGCCACGCTCCCCAAGGGCAAGGCTGCCGCCGCCATCACCAAGGCGCAGGCCGCCGCAACCGAGACGGCAAAGCGACTGAAGCAGGCCGAGACGGCTTCCGCGAGTGCCACGACGACCGTGCAGGGGATTGCGATCAAGCTCTCTGTGCTCGCCGACCAAGTCACCGAGATCGACGCAAGCCACGACCGTGCAGATTCCATCGAGTTGATCGATGCAAAGTTGGCGGCGGTGGCCGCGGCCGCCGAGTCGGTGACAGTGGCCAAGGCCGCGCGCGCGTCGTTCGAAGCACAGACTGCGCAGCTGCGCGCCAGCGAGAAGAAGTTGCGCGCGCGTGAAGCCAAGGCGCGCACGGCGTTCTTGCACGCCATCGCCGATTTGGCGACGCTGGGGCCGCCTGCCATGACCGACGACGTCCGGGCCGACTGGGTCGACCTGGTCTCGTGGGCGGGCACCGAAGCCAACGAACAAGCCTCGCGGGCCGCCGCACTCGCGGCAGAGGCCGAGCGCATCGAAGTCGACGTCGAGCGGCGCCGAGCATCGGCGCGGGCACGCTCCGCAGAGTTCGGCGTCGTGCCGGCCGCGGGCCAAGAACCATCCGAGGCCACATTCGGCGCGGCGCGATCGGCCGAGGCCGAGATCAAACGACTCGACGACGCGCTCGAGCGGGTCGACCGACTGCACGAGACGTTGCGGGTATTCGCCGCGCACCACCCGACCGGCGACTCGTCGCGTATCGCCATCGACGAACAGCTGGCTGCGGCGGCTCGAGCGACGAACGCGGTCGACGAAACACGAGCACAGTTGCTGGACTCCGGCCGGCGCGTTCAGGTGCTGCGTGACGAGCGGGCCGCCTTGGGCGAGAGCGAAGTCGCGGCGCGCCACGCGCTGTCACGGCTCCACTTCGACTTGGCCGGTTTGGGTGCTCCTCTGCCCGCCGGACGCGAGGTTCGTGACGATTGGATGGCGCTGGTCGAGTGGGCACAGGCCGAGGCGCCGATCCAAGCCGAGCACGCGGCGGCGCTCGCCGCCCGCGTCGAGGAGGCGGACCGCGAGGTCGCGCGACGCCATAGCGAGCTGCTCGCGCAATGCGAACAGGCCGACGTGCGTCCCCAACGAAACCAACCGGCATCCGAAGCAGTGTTCGCCGCATCGGGTCGCGCCACCGACGACGTCGTGCGCATCGATGAGCAACTGACCAAGGCGGCCGCACTGCGCGCGTCTGTCGCGGCGCTCACAGAGGAGACCGCGGTGGCCGACGAGTTGGCACGTCTGCTGCGGGCCGACCACTTCGAGAAGTGGCTCCTCGACGACGTGATGACCCAACTCGTCGAAGGCGCAACGATCACGCTGATGGAGTTGTCCGGTGATCAGTTCTCGCTGGCCTACGACGACGGCGACTTCATGGTCATCGATCACAAGAACGCCGACCAGCAGCGGCAGGCCAAGACGCTGTCGGGCGGCGAGACATTCCTCGCGTCGCTGTCATTGGCGCTGTCGCTGGCCGATCAACTCGCCAGCTTCGCCACGGGCAAGACGGTGACGCTCGACGCGCTGTTCCTCGACGAAGGGTTCGGCACGCTCGATGCCGACACGCTCGACGTCGTGGCGTCGGCCATCGAAGATCTCGGCTCGCGCGGACGCATGGTCGGGCTCATCAGTCACGTGCCCGAATTGGCCGATCGGGTGCCGGTGCGCTTCGAGGTGCGCAAGATCGCCAACGCGTCGCACATCGAGAAAGTGCTGCAGTGATGCGCTTCGCCGTCGATGGTTGGCAACCCGATTACGGGTCGGGCACCGATGTCGGTTCGCTCGCGCCCAGCGAAGTCGAGACACAGATCGACATCGAGGTGCCGGTCGCGGACTGGGCCCCGCGCTCGTCTCTGGCGACTGCCGCGCCGCTCGTGTTCTTCGTCGACGGCGTGCGCCGCGTCGAAGCACGTGTATGGATCACCGAGCCCGACGGCTCGTTGCAACTCGGCATCGCAGCGTCGTATGCCGCAGGGGTCGTCCGTTGTGACGGCCAGGCCAAGGTGATCGCCAGCGCGGTCGAGCGTCGACTCTTCACGTCCGCCCCATCGGCCGAGGCGATCGTGACGCGCTACGGCACGTTCCCGGTGTCGGCGTCGGCGAGCCAGACGGCCGAAGAGCTCTCCATCGACCTCCAACAGAACATGGGAGCGCTCGAAGCGGTGCTCGCGCGGCGCGCGTCGGCGGATCAACCGGGGCTCGTCGTCATCGACGGGCCGCTGCGGTCGGGCGCGCACGATAGAGGGACGGTGGGCTCGATCAAGACGCAGCACCGTTCCTACGGCCCGCCGATCGTGCAACAGACCATCGCTCGCTTGGGGGCCGGGCAACGCACGCCCGTTTTCGTCGTCGGCGGCGCGTTCCCCTGTTGGTCGTGGTATCTGCGTCTGCCTGGGCCGGTACCGCACCCGATGGCGGCCGTCGTGCGCTGCGTCGTCGATGCGGACATCACACGCGACGCGGTGATCGCGCTCGCCGACACTGTCGCCGCCACGCTCCCCCGCTATGCCTCGAGCCCGGCCAAAGACGCCCGCGCGCCGCAGAACCTGTACCCGATCGCGGGCCTCGAGAACGACTTGCGCCACCGCCTCGGCGATCAGCAACTGATCATGCGCGGACTGACGTTGGCATCATCGGTCGCAGCGAGCGCGGTCGCCTCCACTCCCTGACGCCGGGCACTATCGCGGCGCGGGTCGTGGGGGACCACTCGACGCGAGCCCCTGTCCATTCTCCGGTGACGAAATGGACGGGCTGGGACCGGCGGCGAGGTTGCCCACGTCGCCGACGAATCTCTGCGCCGAAAAGCTCGCCTGGCGTGCTTTTCGGCCCACAGAACGAACGATGGGCACCGCCGGGCCCATCTGATCGACATTCGGCGGCGCAGCCGTGGCGCCCGATTTCATTTCGTCACCGGAGAATGAGCAGACAACCGCAAACGGCAGCCCGACCCGCGGCGGAGCGGGACGGCCATCGGTCACTGTCACAGGGCGTCGTTATGGTGCAGGCATGACTCAAGAGACGAATTGGATGCAGGAACTGAAGAAGTTCGACGGGCTCCGGCCACAGGAACTCTTGACACCCGAACTCGAAGTCGCGATCCAAGAAATGGCTGCCCTGCTTGCCCGCATGGAGGCGGCCCAGGCCGAATTGATCGCAGAATTGAGGCGGGCGTCGTGACGCCATAACGACACGGGCGATGACGGCGCGGTCTGCCTCGGTCGAGCGTTAGCTTTCATGGCCCCTGGCGGTGCCGCTCTCGTTGGATGAGAATCGGGTGGTGTCGGTCGGGCAGACGTCGTGTTTCTATGGCGCTTGGAGCCCGTTGTTAGCTTGACGCGGGGGTCTCGGGCGCTCCGTTTTGTTGC
>DATLFA010000097.1:0-27950 GCA_035525225.1 Acidimicrobiales bacterium | reverse complement strand
TCGTCGCCCGAGCCAAGAGATCGGATACGTAAGGTTCGTCACAGGCCGATGCGATCATCGCAGGTCGCGTGCAACACGTCCTCGCGCTGCGGGATCTCCGGTCAGAGATCTCTGCAGGCAGGTTGGCTTCTGGATCCGCCTCGCTAGGTTGCCGCGCGTTGCCGCCGAGTGTGAAGGAGTAGCTCATGTTCCAGCTGACCACCAACGCCGCACTGACCATCGACGAAACGCGTCGTCAGAGCCAGGTCCCGACGAGCTATGGCGTGCGGTTGTCCGGGCGGCGCAGCCCCTCCGGGGACCTCGGGCTGCAGATCACGTTCGTCGAGGAGCCAGCGCCGTCCGACACCGTTACCGAGCAGCACGGCACCCAAGTGTTCATCGCCGAGGAGGTGGCGGGGCCTCTATCGAATATCGCGCTCGACGTGACTCCGGCGGTTGTCGACGACGGGTCATCACCCACGACCCAGCTTGTGTTGCGGCCGCAAGAACCGGGCGAGACTGCCTAATCGTTGCCCGATCTGGCTAATCCGTTGCCCCGATCCGGGCCGCGGTTTCGTCGGTTTGGGTCGCTCGTCGGCATCCTCCTGCGCATCGACTATCGCCTGTAGAGATCGGTAACTCTCGTTCTTCTCGGCGAGTGGCGGCGAACGTTGTAAGCCGTGAGTGGCCAGGTTTGCGGATCGTCGACGGGGGTAGCGAATGGAGATCAGCCATCGCGCGTAGGCGGGGGTGGTGCAACGTGATCGTGGGACGGTCAGTCACACACGACGTGCGGCTGAGCGCTCGCGAGCGTCGCTCATTTCGTCGTATTGAGGACGCGACCGTCGCCGAAGACCCATTGCTGGATCTGCGGCTGGGGCTGCCTACCGGGGGCTTGACCCGTACGCTCGTCGGGCTGCGTCGTCGGTTGAAGGCGTTCGGTCGCTTGCTCGCTCGTCGACCAAAGTCAGCCCTTGGTGTTGCTGTCGTAGTTCTTGTCGTCATGTCGTTTCTTGCGTTTCAGGCAGGGTCTGTCGCGTTGCTGCTGTGTGTCCCGTGTGCTTTCTGTCTGGGCGTAGCGATTTCGCGTTCACGCCAAAGCTTCGCAGCCGATGCGACCGCGCCGCGTTCGTGTCGTCTCGATTAAATGGGTGCTCGGGGAGGTTGTCATGGGTACGACTCGTCAAGTCGGTTTCGATCGGCGCCACACAACCAGCGCAGTTGCGACGGCAGGTGGGGCCACAGCCGGCGTCGTGACGATGTATCTACTCGACCCCCTGCGAGGACGCCGCCGACGAACAGTCGTCAGGGACAAGACGGTTCACGTTGCCCATGTGATCGCTCACGCGACTGGTGTCACCGGACGCGACCTGATGAATCGGAGTCGTGGTGTCGTTGCGAAGGGCGGACGGCTCTTGCGTCGAGAAACAACCAGCCCCGCGCTCGAGCACAGGGTGCGGGAAGCGATTGGCCGTGTCGCCCCGGATGTGGCGCCTCTTGATGTACGGGTAGCGGCCGGACGAGTGACGTTGTCGGGCCCTGTTCGACGCGCTGATGTAGAAGGGCTCCGCCGCGCCGTTTGGTCGGTGCGTGGTGTTGATGCTGTCGAGGATCGCCTCGAAGTCCACGAACAAGCCGAGCCGGTCTCGGTGCCGCAAAGCGAAGTTCCCCGACGACACGAACCACGGTGGGAATTCGCGCAAGAGCATTGGTCGCCCGCGGCGCGGCTCGTCGCAGGAGTCGCAGGCGGTGGGCTCGTCGCTTACGGGCTGGCACGCCGGGATCCCCGAGGTCTGATTGCCGCGTGGGCGGGAGCGGTGCTCGGCGCTCGCGCCGCGACCAACTTGCGGGTGGCTCGGTTGGCGGGCGCGAGCGGACGCCGAGGTGTCGATGTCCACGCCGCCGTCCATGTCGGCGCACCGCTCGAAGCGGTGTGGGCGCTGTGGGAGGACTTCGAGAATTTTCCTGACTTCATGAGTCATGTGCGCCGGGTGACGCGAAGCGCCGAGGGACGCTCACATTGGGAGGTCACCGGACCCGCCGGTACGGTCGTCAAATGGGACGCTGAGCTCACAACGCACATACCGCAACGCGAAATCGGATGGAGGACCTGCCCCGGCGCCGCCGTGCGCCACGCCGGGCGAGTCCGGTTCGACCCGCAGGGAACAGGGACACGCGTCAGCGTGAACCTCTCCTACAACCCCGTGGTGGGAGCCGTCGGCCATGCCGTCGCGGTCGTGCTCGGGGCCAACCCCAAGAAGCAAATCGCCGACGACTTGCTGCTCATGAAAAGTCTGCTGGAACGCGACAACCCAGCGGAGAGCACGACCGTTAGCCGAGCCGCTCGACCAGTCGACATCGACAACTATTCGGGCGACGCAGCGGACCAACGCGAAACGATACCGGAACCCGACCACGAGCCGATGACAGAGAACGCCTCGCCGCTCGACGCGCTCGATCAGGCTCGCACCGTGAGACCCACCGCGCGCTACATCCCATCCACGATCCCGCCCGATGCAGCCCCCGCCGACGCGCTCGACCAAGCCCGCGAGGTCGTCCTCGACGACGAAGCCGAGCCGCACACCGCGCCAACGTGACCACAGTCTTGCCCGCTTCGCGCCCAGGACGTCGACTGTTCAGACACGTTGATCCTGCCCAACACCACCAACCCTCACCATGACGAGGAGACACCATGCAGCGCATACAAGAACTTATGACACCGAACCCAATCACGTATCCCGCGACCGCAACCGTCATCCACGCGGCGCGTGCGATGCGCGATACCAATGTCGGCGACGTGCTCGTCGAACGCGACGGCAGCGTCATCGGCATCGTCACCGATCGCGACCTAGTGGTGCGCGCACTCGCCGCAGCACGCAATCCCGCCGACGTACCACTGGGCGACATTTGCAGCCGCACCCTCACCACCTTGACACCCAACGACAGCGTCGACGACGCCGTCCGCCTCATGCGCGACAATGCCCTTCGCCGCCTACCAATCTGCGAGGACGGCGTAGCCGTCGGCATCATCACCCTCGGCGACCTCGCCGTCGAACGCGACCCCGACTCCGCGCTCGCGGATATCACCGTCGCCCCACCAAACACCTGAACGCGGCAACGGCCTGAGCACGCCCGCGCAATTCCGGGTGAACCGGCGGCGCCCGTTCTGACCGCCACAGCTGCGTTCATCCCGCCCAGGATGTCGAACCCACACGGCGGGCCCGGCTCCCGCGGTACGAGCAGCTCGGCGTCGGGCGTCAATGCAACCGGCTCACGTCGAAGGCCAGAAACTTCTTCCTGTGCCGAAGCACGTACACGATGGAGTGGAGCACGCCCTTGGAGTGGAACTCGCCTCGTTCTTCGACGGTTTCGCGCATCCAATCGATCGGCGCACCTGGTCGCCCGATCCGCGCAGTCACGAGCTGCGCCATCGCCAGCCACCACCACACGTCATGCACGTCTCGCCTTGTTGGCCGGTACCCGCAACTCGCGCAACTGTGTGCTAATCCGTCTCACGGTTGCCGATTCCACAGTGCTGCGAAACGATGGTGGGATGTCGACCCGAACAGAGCCATAAAGACGCAGCGCAACGCGCTTGTCACCGCGGCCGGAGCGCCTGCCAGGCTGCGGTGGTGAGCTCGCGCAGTTCGAGGGTCCAGTCATCTGAGGTCTCGCTCACGAGTTCGATCGCTCGTTGCTGCGCCGCGTCGGCTTCCTCGTTCGTAGCGTCGGGAGCGACGATCGCGCCGTCCATGCGCAGCCGATGCTCCCAGTCGTCCCCGAGTCGCTGCCGCATGAATTCGCGGGCCAAGTCACTCATCGGCTGGCGTTACGCGAAAGGTCTTGCCCGTCGACGAGGTAGTCGACGGTGTCGGTGAGTTCGAGCACCCGCAACACGGCGTTGCTCGGCAAGACGACACGGCTGCGCGGGTTGCGTCGACGAACATGCAACAGGGAGCGCAGCGCGGTGGCGTCGAAAAAGGTGACGCCGCTGAGATCGATCTCTAGCGGGTCACCGTCGAAGGTGTCGAGCCACCGTTCGATGCGCTCCGCGTTCGCGAGGTCGCATTCGCCTCGCACCGCTGGGCGGCCATCGACGATCACCAGCTGCACGTCATCGCATGAGGAACATTGCATGGTCGCCTCCGTCGCCCGCGCCACACGTTGCTCGCCGCGCTGCTTCCTAACCGGCTTGACTTGGTTGTACATCCGCTGCCAGTGGTCGTCAATAGCACCCCAACGGGTGTCACAGCTGGCGAGCAGCCAATCGGTCACATCGGCTACAGGACGCCGGTGTCGACGACAATCACGCGTCCTTGGCCGTCTTCTGCGCGATGGCATCACGCACGATCTCACGGTGTCGCCGCCCAATCGGCTTGCTCTCAGTGCTGATCGCTTTGATGACCGGTACCCACTGCGCCGCCGCAAAACCGATACGCGGAACGTCGGCAGCCGAGGGCGGAATCGCCCCGCACAGCGCGTCGTCGAGACGCTCACTAGTGGAACTTGGGAAGCCGACGACGCGCCTGGTGACGGTCTCGGCCGGATGGTAGTCTCACATCGCGTCAAGGGGGACCCGGGGAGAGGGGGCCGGCCGTGAACGTGGTGGACGGTTCACCGCATCGTCGTTTTCCACCTTCTGTGGAGCTGGCGTTGCAGATTCTGCTCATCGCGGGCGCGGTGTTGGTGTACTTCGGCGTGCGGGGCCTGACCGAGAGGGACGCGGAGCGCGCCGTCGAGAACGGGTTTTCGGTGCTCGAGCTCGAGCGCACGCTCGGCGTCGACGTCGAACAGGCGGCCCAGGATCTCGTCCTGGACAACCAGGCTCTGACCACGGTGTCGAACTGGGTCTACATCTGGGGCCATTGGCCGCTCATCATTGCCACGCTCGTCTTTCTCTATCGACGCCAGCGGCGCTCGTACCTGGTCGTGCGCAACGCCATGTTCATCTCGGGCGCGATCGGGCTCGTCGTGTTCGCCATCTACCCGGTCGCGCCGCCCCGGTTGTTGCCCGACGACTTCGTCGACACCGTGACCGAATGGTCGCGGTCGTACCGGGTGCTACAGCCTCCGGCGTTGGTCAACAAGTACGCGGCCATGCCCAGCTTCCATGTCGGATGGAACGTACTCATCGGCGTGGCTCTCTTCCGTGCCGTCAGGAGCAGGCTGGTCCGGTTCGTCGCGGTCGGGTGTCCCGCCCTTATGGCGGTCGCAGTGGTGACCACGGCGAACCACTACGTGCTCGATGCCGTCGTCGGCGTGGCCGTGGCGCTGTTCGGGCTGGTCGTCTCAATCTTGGTGTTCCGGCGAATCGACCGCCGGCGGCAGCCCGAGACCGTCGAGCACACCAGGGTCATCGACGATCAACCCGTCCACGCCCCACGCTACGAGCGTCGACGCCTTGGCAGAGTCGGTGATCGCCCAGGTGAAGACAAGCCCGTTGCGCGCCTTGAGCTCGGCGACCAACTCGGCATCGAGCAGGCGACTGTGGACGACGACACCCTGGCCGGGTAGCCGCATCCGGCGCAGCAGCCACAGCTCGAATCGGTTCCCGGCGGAGCGCAGACTGCGAGCCTGGGGGAGCGCCCGGAACGGCAGCAGCAGCCACCACGCCTTGGTCGACACCGTCAGCTGGTCGCGATCGGCCACGGCGTCGATGACCAACCGACTCAGCCGAAGCGACCAGCCCTTGAGATCGACCATCAGATGGGCGCGCGCATCGACGTCGGCGAGGACCTCACGCAGCGTCGGGACTGGTGTGTCCCGCGGAAGCAGGTACCAGCGTTCCCAGAACCGGCGCGTGAACGGCAGGCACTTCGCGTGTCTCACCTCCACGCGCCCGCGACGAAGGTGGACGTCCAGCTCGATGGCGTCCGCCCACGGCCTGGGCGCCGACAGACTCGCCAGCTCGTTGGCGGCACGGTGCGCGACGATCTCGACCACGTCCCCGATTGTGACAGCTGCGACGAGAGCGTTGAGGCCTCGATCCGCCTTGGCGTAGCGTCGATGCGCATGTGTCCGGGCAGCGCGCATCGACACCGCCGTTGTCGCACTCGACGGGACAGCGGATGCAGAGCGGGCACTTCCGGCCGCCGCGTTCGTCACAGATCGTCTCGACGCGCGTGTCGAGCTCTTGGCCGTCGCCGCGAGCGGTCCCCTCGGTGAGCGGCTTGGAGGAGCTCGGGCTCACCGCGCGCGAAGTCGACCGTCGACAAACACCTCGAACGGATCTACCGGAAGCTCGGTGCGGTCGACCGCCAGGAAGCAGTGGCCGCCGCCCTCCGCGCTCCAAGAGAGCTGGCGTCGCAAGGAGACCACTGACCGAGGCCGCGTGGCGACGTGACTTGGTGAGCTATGCGCGGGGGGAGAAAACCTGAACGGCGTGGAGGTCTTCCCGTTCCGCGGCGTTGATCACCCTGGATCCGTGATCGCCGATCACGACGAGCAGGTGGTACCCGTCAGCGCGCGCGTGTCGCATCAAGGCCTCCAGAGGGCGGCCACCCACGATGACGGTGCGCGGTTGACAGTGCGGCGAGAGCAACGCGGCTGCGATCTCGAGGTCGAGCGCAGCCATCCTTTTGGCGTCATTCCAGTCGTCGCTCTCCACCGAGTCGAAGTCGATCGGAACGGTCACTGTCACCAGGCCGAGCCGCGGTCCGAGTTCGTTCAACAACGACACCGCGTCGAGCGCGGTCCACGGAGGACCTAGGAGGGCGACGAGCACATCGACGGGACCCTGCAGCCGCGTTCCACCGCCGACAACTAGTGAGATGTCTCGCCCGCCGAGTTGACGCGCACGGTCGCGCACAAGAGGCACCAACAATGGGCCGAAGACGAGCCCCAACGCGACGAGAGGCCGAGCGTCGTGGCCGCGGCGCCCCATCACGCGCGCCGTGAACAGTCCGCAACCTAGCCACGCGACGAGGAATGCCACTCCGAAGACCGGTGACCATCCGAGGAGCTCCGTTGTCTCGCCGTACCCGGCGGGCACGAGTGTCTGGTCGCTCATCGGTGAGACGGGTGCGGCCTGTGTCGCGGCATGCTTGGTCGGCGCGTTCGCGTTCACAGCCGGCCGCCGCGTGAGATGGCCGGGCCGTCGGCGTGTCGATCGAACGATGGGCAAAAGCGGGTCATGACGAGAACTCATTAGCTCTTGCCGACCAGACTTCCCGGCGCTCCAACCGGAATCGTAGCCGTCGGTTCGACCGCGGCGGTCGCGCGCTCTCGCGCGCGCGACGACGAGCAGTAGGCTGGCCTCGGAAGCGCCGGGAAGTCTGGTCGGCAGTCTCGTCCTAAGACGAGGGAGGTAGCCGACCGTGATCGCGATTCTTGCCGTGCACGCGCTCGTCGCGCTGTTGGCTCCCGCCGTGTTCGCGCGGTTCGGCCGCCGGGTCTTCGTTTGGTGTGCAGTTGCACCTGCCAGCGCATCGGTGTGGTTGGCGATCAAAGCTGGAGCGGTCATCGACGGGCAACCTGTGACCGAGAGGGTGAGCTGGGTTCCCCAGCTCGGGCTTCAGCTCTCGTTCCGTCTCGACGCCTTGAGCGTGCTCATGGTTGCGCTCGTTTCGGGTATTGGCGTTCTTGTCTTTCTCTACGCTGTTGTCTACTTCGCCGGGCACGAAAACGCGAAGCTCGGTGTGTTCGCAGCCGAGTTGACCGTTTTCGCCGGATCGATGTTCGGGCTCGTGGTCGCGGACAACATCTTCTTGTTGTTCGTGTTCTGGGAACTCACGGCGGTCACGTCGTACCTCCTGATCGGCTACAACGACGACACCGATGCCGCGCGTTCCGCGGCGCGTCAAGCGATTCTCATGACCAGTGCGGGCGGTCTCGCGCTCTTGGCGGGGTTAGTCCTCCTTGCGCAGGCAGCGGGAACGACGTCGCTTCATCAACTCGTCTCGAATCCCCCATCCGGGGGCACCGTCACGACTGCACTCGTGCTCGTCGTTCTCGGCGCAGCTACGAAGTCCGCGCAAGCACCATTTCACTCGTGGTTGCCTGCGGCCATGGCCGCGCCGACGCCAGTGAGCGCCTATCTGCACTCGGCAACGATGGTCAAGGCCGGTGTGTATCTCATCGCCCGGTTGGCCCCGCCGTTTTCGGCGGAGGCCGTCTGGCGACCGTTGGTCATCACGATCGGCCTTGTCACGATGTTCGTCGGGGGGTATCGCGCGCTTCGTCAACATGATCTGAAACTCTTGCTGGCGTACGGAACCGTGAGTCAGCTCGGGCTCCTGTTCGTTCTATTCGGCTCGGGCTCGCCGACGTCGATCAAGGCCGGCACGGTCGTGTTGCTGGCGCACGGGATCTTCAAGGCCGCGCTGTTCCTCACCGTGGGAGTCATCGATCACACGATGCACACCCGCGACCTCCGCCAGCTCGACGGCCTAGGCGCACGATTCCCCCTGCTCTATGTGCCCGCAGTAATGGCCGCCGCATCGATGGCGGGAATCCCTCCCCTCTTGGGTTTCATCGGCAAGGAGTTGGTGTACGAACATCAGCTTCACGGCGACGGATGGGGTGGCCCTGTTGTGCTCGCTCTCCTGGTGGTCGGGTCGTCGCTCACAGTTGCCTATAGCGCTCGCTTCGTGTGGGGCGCGTTCGGGCACAAGCGCATCATGCACGCGCATTTGGGGGAAGGCCGTTCGACCTCACAGGAACAAGTGAGTCCCTGGTTCATCGCCCCCGTACTCGTTCTCGGAGCCCTGTCGTTGGTGTTCGGCCTCGTGCCCGCGCTTGCCAGCCCGCTGGTCATGGGAGCCGCGCGCGCGCTCGACGAGGCGGCCGGCACGTCGGATTTGGTGTTGTGGCACGGCTTCACCGCGGCTTTGGCTTTGTCGATGGTGACGATTGCGCTCGGCGTGCTCATGGTGGTATCGCGCGACCGTGTCGAGCGCATGCAAGCCCGTGTGCCATCGCTGGTCGACTCGGACGACGTCTACCACGCCTCGGTCAACGGCATGAATCGGATCTCCGAACGCGTGACCGGGATTGTGCAGAACGGCTCGCTGCCCATGTACCTGGCCGTGATCTCGCTCGCCCTGCTGGCGTTGCCCGGCGTCGCGCTGGTGCGGGCAGCCACATGGCCAGACGACGTGGTCGTGGCCGAGTCGCCAGTGCAGATCATCGTGGTCGCCTTGCTCGTCGCTGCCGCCGTCTCGGCAGCATTGGTGCGGCGCCGTTTCGTGGCGGCGCTCCTCGTCGGTGCGGTTGGATACGCAGTGGCGGCTTTGTTCGTGATCCAAGGAGGCCCCGACCTCGCGTTGACCCAGCTGCTCGTCGAAACGCTCACCGTCGTCGTCTTCGTACTCGTCCTGCGTCACTTGCCGGAGCGATTCCCGAGTCCCGGTTGGCGCGGCGCGCACATCGGACGCGGGGTCGTGGCGCTGGGCGTCGGTGGTTTCGTGACTCTGTTCACTATCGTCGCCAGCGGGGCGCGCCAACAGCGTTCCGTTGCCGATGATCTCGTTGCTGAAGCGGTCCCGCGGGGCGGGGGTCGCAATGTCGTCAATGTCATCCTCACCGACTTTCGAGCGCTGGATACGTTGGGTGAGATCTCAGTGATCACAGTTGCGGCGCTGGGGATCACGTCGTTGGTGCTCGCCCGCCGCTCGGATAGCCCCGACGAGGGAGGCCGCGAGTCGTGAGCCGGCAGTCTCTCATTCTCGACGTCGGCACGCGTGCGGTCTTTCACACGATCCTTCTGTTTTCCGTGTTCCTACTGCTCAGTGGTCACAATGCGCCGGGTGGTGGTTTCGTCGGCGGGCTCGTTGCAGGGGCGGCGCTCGTGCTTCGCGACGTGGCCGCGGACTTCAGTCTTGCTCGGTCGCGCTTTCGGTCCGAGGACATCTTGAGCGTGGGTCTCCTGATTGCCGTCGCAACCGGCGCCGCCGGCCTGGTCCGCGGAGGACACTTCCTCGAGATGGACAAGTTCACAGTCGACCTGCCGTTGTTCGGTCAAGTCAAGGCCACCTCTGCGCTCGCATTCGACATCGGCGTCTTCTTCATTGTCGTCGGCGTGATTCTCACGATCGTCGAGAAGCTGGGCGAGGAGTTGGAGCAATGACTGCTGTGCTCGCCGTCGCCGCGGGGGTACTGTTCGCGTGCGGTACCTATCTCGTGCTTCAGCGAATGTTGACGCGAATTGTGATCGGATTCACTCTGCTGAGCCACGGCGCAAATATCGTGATACTCGCTGCCGGCGGTCGCGCAGGGCAACCACCGATCGTTGACGGCACCGACGCTGACGTAGCGGATCCTCTTGCGCAGGCGATGATCCTCACTGCCATCGTCATCGCGTTCGGTATCACGGCCTTCATGCTGGCGCTCGCGTATCGCAGCTGGCAGTTGACGCACGACGATCAAGTCGAAGACGACCTCGAAGACCAGCGCGTCGCGCGCCATTCTCGAGGGAGCACGAGCTGATGAGCCGGTTGATCGCCCTGCCGGTCGCCCTGCCGCTATTCGGAGCCGCAGTCGCGTTGATCGCACGCCGGCATCGACGCGCGCAGCGAGTCGTAGCCCTGTCGACCATCAGCATGTCGATCCTCGTGAGCGCGATTCTGCTGATGTGGGTCGAGGACGAGGGAACCAAAGCGATTCAGGTCGGAGGGCACCCGGCGCCCATGGGCATCACGTTGGTGACCGACCTGTTCACAGTGATCATGCTCGTGGTTTCGTCCATCATGCTGTTCGCAGTTCTCGTGTACGCGATCGGGCAGGGCGGAAGCGAACGAGCTTCGGGAATCTTCCACCCGGTGTACCTCGTGCTGTCGTCGGGCGTAGCCGCCGCATTCGTGGCGGGCGACCTTTTCAACTTGTTCGTAGCCTTCGAGGTGATGCTGACCGCGAGCTACGTCTTGATCACGCTGGGGGCCACCCGACAACAAGTGCGTTCGGGCATGACCTACGTCGCGATCAGCCTCTTCGCATCAGTTCTCTTCCTCGTCTCCGTGGGGTTCATCTATGCGGCCACCGGTACGGTCAACATGGCCGACCTCGTCGAGAAGATGCAAACCGTTCCGCTCGGTCTCCGCCGCGCCTTTGCCCTTCTCTTCTTCGTCGTGTTCGGGATCAAGGCCGCCATCTTTCCCTTGTTTTTCTGGCTGCCGGACTCGTATCCGACGGCGCCTACGCCCGTCACTGCGATCTTCGCCGGCCTCCTGACGAAGGTCGGTGTCTATGCGATTGTGCGCACGGAAACGCTTCTGTTCATCCGCGACTTCGACGGGCCGTCAACGCTCGTGCTCACAATTGCTGGCCTCACAATGCTCGTGGGCGTCCTCGGAGCGATCGCGCAGAATGACGTCAAGCGAATACTGAGCTTTCACATCGTCAGCCAGATCGGCTACATGATCCTCGGACTCGGGCTGTTCTCAGTGGCCGGCCTCGCCGGCGCGATCTTCTACATCGTGCACCACATCGTGGTGAAGACGGCACTCTTTCTCGTCGGTGGCCTCGTCGAGCAGGCAACGGGTACGAGTTCACTGGATCGTGTGAGTGGGCTCGCGCATCGCTCACCGCTCATTGGGATGCTGTTCGTCGTTCCCGCGTTGAGTCTCGCGGGCGTGCCGCCGTTCTCCGGGTTCGTTGCGAAGCTGGCGCTCATAGACGCGGGATTCGCACTCGACCGCTACGTCGTGATCGGAGTCAGTCTCTTGGTGAGCCTCCTGACCCTCTACTCGATGACCAAGATCTGGTCGAACGTTTTTTGGGGGGTCGTCGAACCGCCGCCGGTAGCTGGTTCCTCGGGCCCTGGGCTGCCCCGTCTCATGACCGGCGCGACGGCAGCGCTCGTCGCGATGAGTATCGGTATTGCGATCGCAGCGCGACCTATTTACGAGCTCTCCGAACGTGCCGCAGCCGGACTCGTCGATTACAGAGCCTATGTCGATGCGGTGCTGATCCCATGATCACCCGCGTGTTGATGGTCGCGTGGCTGGCATTCGTTTGGGTCGCGCTCTGGGGCGAACCGAGTGCAGCAAACGCCGTTGCCGGAATTCTGGTAGGGCTTGCGCTCATCACGGTGTTTCCCCCGTCGCGGCAGATGAGCCCGGTCGTTCGCCCGTTGGCATTCGCACACTTCGCGGCTGTGTTCGCATGGCGGCTCGTAGTGGCCAGCGCGGTCGTTGCATGGGAGGTTCTCACACCCCGTAATCGGATCAGAGAGGGCATCATCGCGGTTCAGTTGACCAGCGCGCCCGAGTTGGTCATGACGATCGTTGCGAATTCGGTGTCGCTCACTCCTGGCACGCTGACGCTCGACATCGACCGATCCACCAATACGATGTACATGCATGTCTTGCACCTCCGCGAGATAGAAGCAGCGCGGCGTGATGTGCACGAACTCGAGCGGCTAGCCATCCTCGCATTCGCCGACAGAGCCACCATCGACTCGATGGATCGAGTTTCACCACGCAGCAATGGAGATCCGCCGTGGAGACGGTGACCGCCATTTGCATTTCGGTCCTCTCGGCTGCGGCCGTCTTGTGCCTCGCACGCGCGCTTCGTCCCGGGTCGTCGCTCGCCGACCGAATCGTCGCGCTCGATTCCCTGCTCGTCCTTCTCGTGGGGGGAGTCGCAGTTCTCACTGCGAGGCGCGGCGACGACGTGTTCGTTGATATCGCTTTCGTGGCTGCGCTCTTGGGATTCCTCGGCACCATCACGGTGGCGAGGTACATCGAGAGGAGAGGTGCATGAGTGTCACGGATCTCATCGCGAGCGTGTTGATGGTGACGGGTTCACTCCTGAGTCTCCTGGGCGCAGTGGGGCTGCACCGCTTTCCCGACGTCTTCGCACGCATGCACGCCGCTACGAAGCCGGCGACGTTGGGGATCGTCCTGATCCTCATCGGCGCCGCATTCGCGGTGGCCGACTTTCAGGTGACCACCACGTTGCTCTTGGTCGCGGCTCTCCAGTTGATCACCGCGCCGGTCGGCGCTCACATGGTCGGCCGGGCCGCATACCGAGCCGGCACCGAGCTCAGCCCCATGACGTCGGTCGACGAGATGGCCGCCTACGTTGCAGCCGATCGAGAGGGGCCGGCGCCATCGACCTTGCCTCCATCGGAGAAATGAGAGTCCGGCGGAGATACGCCGGCGTCGTAGAGTCGTCCGCCAGTCGAGCGTGGGGGTCTGCCGGTGGTGAGGCTGCTGTACGAGACGATCCAGTTCTCGCCGTTCGTGTGGGATGGCGACGTCGCGCTCGCCACCCAGTTCGAAGCCGCGGCCGCGGCGGGCTTCGACGGCGTCGGCGTGGACGTGTGGTCGGTCGATCGGCACCTCGCGCACGGCGGTACGGTCCGCGAACTCACCGACGCGCTCGACCGGGTCGGGTTGCGTTGCGTCGAACTTCAAGCGCTCGTCTTGAACGACGAGATGCCGCCCATCTCGCGCCCGCCGCTCTTCGTCGAGCTCGTCGACGCGTTCCGGCCCGAGATCGTCATGTCCGGTTTCCCCACGATGCCGACCGACGCGGACATCGACACCTTCCGCCGCGCCGTCGATCAAGTCTCTGCGCACGGTGCGACGGTGGCCCTCGAATTCTTGCCGATGATGCCCATCGACACGATCGCAAAGACCCTCGACATAGTGCGCCGCGTCGATGGGCCTGTCGGCGTATGTGTCGACACGTGGCACTTCTTCCGCGGCCCCGACACGTGGGCCGAACTCGAGGCGCTTACTGCGGCCGACCTCGCCTACATACAGTTCAACGACGCGCTCCCGCTCGTTTCCGACGACCTCATGAGCGAAACGCTGCAACGGCGCACGCTGCCGGGCGAGGGCGAGTTCGACCTCACGCGTTTTTGCGAGATCGTCCGAACGAAAGGTTACGACGGCCCCGTGGCGGTCGAGATCATGTCGGCACCGCTTCGCGCCGAAGGCGCCCACGAGTACGCCCGCAAGGCCGAGGCCGCGGCTCGCCCCTACTGGCCCTGACCGCAGAGTCGAGGTCTCTCCGCCCCCTTGCGCTCACTTGACTACCAACGGCCGGAGCTTCCCTCGGTGTCGGATGATGTCGCGCCGTCGGCGCGCCTCCGCAGAGCGCAGCGCCTTGCGGCCACTCCCGGTGCGCACGAAACGAGCGAGCGCCCCTCGTCGCTCACCGCGCACTCGTTTGTACCAACGAATCCCGCCACGCATGCGCACGCCGACAACCGGACCTTTGCAGATTCCTTGACACGGGACCGTCGCCGAGCCGGGCACGGTTGCGGCCAGGTCGAGCAGCTTGTGATGGCCCTTCGACCGCCCGCAGTCGCCGCCGATACACACGATGATCTCGGCCTCTCGACTTGCGTCCATCGCTGTTGCTCGATCTTGCTGCCGCGTTCGAACGCGCTACGCGAGAAGACTGCGGAGCATCCAGGCCGTCTTCTCGTGGGCCTGTAGTCGCTGTGTGAGGAGATCGGCGGTGGGTTGGTCGTGGGCGGCCTCGACCGTCGGGAAGACAGAGCGCGCCGTGCGCGCGACCGTCTCTTGGCCGGCGACGAGGCGGCGGATCATCTCGATGGCGTCAGGGTGGTCATCGTCCTCGGGAACTGACGACAGCCGAGCGAACTCGCGATAGGAGCCGGGCGCCGGCGCGCCGAGCGAGCGAATGCGTTCGGCGATGAGGTCGACGGCGAGCGCGAGCTCGTTGTACTGCGTCTCGAACATGAGGTGCAGCGTCTGGAACATGGGACCGGTCACGTTCCAGTGGTAGTTGTGGGTCTTGAGATACAGCGTGTAGCTATCCGCCAACAGGCGCGACAGGCCTTCGGTGATGGCCTTGCGGTCAGTCTCGCTGATGCCGATGTCGATGGTCATTTCAGCCATTGCTTGGCTCCTTTGTGTTGCGAACAGTGGTGCCAGTGTCAGGTTGTTGCTGGCAGGCAGGACAGATGCCCCAGAAGGTGATCTCGGCTTCGTCGATCACATAGCCGGTGGTGCTCGAGGCGTCGAGGCACGGCGCCGACGCGACGCAGTCGACATCGGCCGCGGTACCGCAGTGGCGGCAGACCACGTGATGGTGGTTGTCGCCGGCCCGCGCCTCGAACAGCGCGGGGCTGCCGGCCGGTTCGATCCGGCGCGCCAGCCCGACACTCACCAGCGCGGCGAGGGCGTCATAGACAGCTTGACCGGAGATCACTGCGATGCGGGACCGAACCAGCTCGCTGACCTCCTCCACGCGAAGGTGGCGCGCTTGCTCGCGCAGCACGGTCAGTACCGCGATCCGCTGTGCTGTACAGCGCAATCCCGAAGAACGGATGTCCGCCTCGGGGTTCCGACGTGCCATGTAGATTAGAATGATTCAATTCTACGATTAGGTCAAGGGGCTTTGGTCCCGAACTACCGACCTGCGATGATCGCGCTTGACCACCATCTGAGAAACGAGGGCCCCATGGCCACGCGAGACAAGGCCTGATGCAGCGATGCGCCGGACCCCTTCGGATGTGCCGGTCATCGTCGAGGCCGCGCTAAACGGGGGTAGGACGAAGGCCGAGAACCCGCACGTCCCTCGCCGCACTGACGAGATCGTCGCCGATGCCCTCGCGTGTCTCGACGCGGGCGCGGCGGTGATCCACACGCACGCCAACGACCCGACGGCCGACCCCGCTCGTGCCGCCGAGTTGTACGCGGAGCATTTCTTGCCGGTGCTCGCGGCGCGGTCTGACGCGCTGTTGTATCCGACGATCGTCTTCAACTCGCCGGTCGAGGAGCGCATCGGGCATCTCGAGTTGCTCGCGCGCACTACCGGCCTGCGTATCGGCTTGATGGAACCGGGCTCGGCCAACTTGACCGCGACCGATGACGAAGGGCTGCCCGCCGCGACGACACGTACCTACGTCAACACACCGTACGACGTGCGCTACATGGCCGACCGCTGTCGCGAGTGGGGTCTCGGACCGAGCATGGTGATCTTCGAACCCGGCTTCTTGCGCCACACCCTCGCCTACCACCATGCCGGGCGTTTGCCCCAAGGCGCGTTCATGCGCCTGACCCTGTGCGGAGGCGCCAGCTACCGCGGGCCCGGGCACGTCGACTTGCTGTTCGGGTTGCCCAACACTCCTCAGTCGCTCGATGCGTACATGCACCTCCTCGACGGCGCGCCGATCCCCTGGGCGGTGAGCGTCGTGTCGGGCGATGTCTTCGACAACGGTGTGGCACAACACGCGCTCGACCTCGGCGGGCACCTACGCGTCGGACTCGAGGACTACGCCGGTGCAGGCGCGCCCACCAACCGCGAGCTCGTCGAGCGGGCCGTCGAGCTCGTACACGCGAGTGGGCGCCCGCTGGCGACTCCAGCCGACGCGGCGCGAGTGCTCTCGCTACCCCTCGCGACGTGAAGCGATCGAGCCCGACAGCGTCGACGAGTAGCCCTCGGTCCGCGTCCACGCCACCGTGCCGTTGATCACGGTCGCATCGACACCCACCGAGCCGCGCAGGTAGCGGGCGGCGCCGGTCGGCATGTCGGCCACGTCGCGTTCGGGACCCCGCGCGATCGTTGCGGGATCGAACACGGCGATATCGGCGGCGTAGCCTGGACGCAGCAAACCACGGTTGGGCAGGTTCCACGCGCCGGCGA
Organism: Acidimicrobiales bacterium; assembly: GCA_035525225.1. Taxonomy (GTDB): domain Bacteria; phylum Actinomycetota; class Acidimicrobiia; order Acidimicrobiales; family WLNW01; genus DATLFA01. The sequence goes on along the minus strand of DATLFA010000097.1, from coordinate 11,408 downwards.
GATCGCTCGTGAGGCGCTTGACGGCCTGCTCGACGCGGAACACCTGATCGTCGCGGACGAAGTCGGCGAACACGACCGCGGTGTCGCCATATGTCGAGAAGCCACGCACATGGGCGCCCGCGTCGGACGCGCCGATCAGCACGCTCGGGTGGCGCAGCATCTGCGTCAGGCGGGCGCGGTCTTGATTCGACGTGGGTGGCTTGGTGAATCGAGTCTCGAGCCCGTCGGCGACCGCGATCTCGATCATCACTTCGGCCGCATTGCTGCGCCGCTCGCGGGCCAGATCGCCAAGAGACCGGCCGACGAGCGACGAGAGGATCCGGTCGCCGACGGCGCTGACGTAGGCCGAGTCGAGCTGCGCGCGACCGACTTCGTCATCGTCGGGATAGGCCGTGGCCACGAGCCGCCGCCGCGTCTCGTCGTCGCGATAGCAGGCGAGCTGTTCGTCCCGATCGGTCATGCGCAGGATGCGCGACCAACCCGATCGGCGATAGAGCGCGAAGTTCCATTCACACAGCCGGAAGTTGACGTCGAGCCCGCGCGGCTGCACTTGCGGGAACACCCGCGCGCCACGGGCGAGCGCCGTGTCGAGGTGCGCGAGCACCTGATCGACGAGGCCCGGCGTCTGGTCGATCAGCGGCGAGAAGGTTGTCGGGATCTTGCAGCGGATCGACAGGTCGGCGAGCTCGTCGATGCGTTGGCACATGAGGGCCGCATCCCAGAACTCGGGAACGATCTGCAGCATCGCGCCGGCATCACCGAGCGTCTCGGCCAGGCGCTCGAGCTCGCCGCGCTCGGCGAGGCGGCTGGGCACGGGTTTGCCCCGCTCGTCGACGTCGACACAACTCACGCTCAAACCGACTGCGCCGGCGGCGAGTGCCCGCTCGAGTTCGCATTGCATCGAACGGATCTCGTCTTCGGTGGCGGCTCGTTCGTGCGCGTCATCGCCCATGACGTACATGCGCAACGCACTATGGCCGATGAGCGGGGCAAGGTTGACGCCGAGGCGCCGTCGACGGGTGTCGATCCACTCGGCGAAGGTCTCCCAACTCCACTCGACGCCGACATCGAACAGCACCTGTGGGAGCTGTTCGATCTGGCCGAACATCCGCGACATGCGCGCTCGTTGATGCTCGCGCAGTGGCGCCAGCGAGAGCGAGCAGTTACCCGTCACGATCGTGGTGACACCGTGCTCGACGATCGGCGTCGCGTGGGCATCCCAGCTGAGTTGCGCGTCGAAATGAGTATGGATGTCGACGAAGCCGGGCGAAACGACGCGCCCCGTGGCGTCGATCACTCGGCCGGCGGTGTCCGCATCGATGCGGCCGATGCGAGCGATACGTCCGTCGTGGACACCGACGTCCGCGCGAAACGGCGGCAACCCTGACCCGTCGACTACGAGGCCACCGCGCACCATGAGGTCGAACATCACTTACTCCGGGGCGTGACAGACGGCTTCGACGTTGTTGCCGTCGGGATCTCTCACGAAGGCACCGTAGTAATCGGGGTGGTACTCGGGCCAAACGCGCGGTTCGTGCAGCACCTCGGCGCCGGCCTTGACCGCCGCGTCGAAGAACGCCCGCACCGCCGCTCGATCGGCGGCTTCGAACGCAATGTGCGACTCGCGAAACCCTTGTCCTGTGTTCGGACCGAGCCAGAAGTCGGGCTTCTGATCGGCCCCGTAGCCGATGTGCTCACCGAAGTCCATCAGGCGCCGGAACCCGAGGGGCACGAACACGCTGTCGTAGAAGGCGGCGGAGGCCGCAACGTCGGCGCACTGGATCCCGAGATGATCGAGCATCCGCCCATTCTGACCCAGGGCAAGGTCGCCCGCGCAAGACTGCGACGGTGGACAGACTCCAGCCCAGCCTCGGCAACGCCTACTTCAACCAACTCTCCTACCGGTTCGTCGACGGCGACGCCGATGCGACCGTCGAGATCGACATCACCGACGACCTGCGCGGGCCGACCGGCGCGGTGCATGCCGGCATCACGCTGTTGCTCGCGGATGTCGCCGGGTCGATGGCGATCGCCGTACGCACCGAGCGCGTCGGCGCCACGTCGAGTGTCTCGGTCCATTGCCTCGCGGCAGCGAGGGTCGGGCCCCTCCGCGCGACGGCCACGATGTTGCGGGCGTCGAAGAACAGCGCTGTCGCCGACGTGCGTGTGGTCGATGCCGGCAACGACGACCGCCTCGTCGCGGTCGCACACGTGACCGGCGGGCTGTTCAGCAGCGAGGCATAACGGTGCTGGGTTCGAGCCCAGACGGCCCACTCCATTCACGCAGCTCAGGGTGTCGCACGACGTGGTTAGGTGTAACTCGACCGTACGCCGGCAAGCGGCCATCGAACTCGAGCGCTGGGACGCCATGTGTATGATCGCCCGCATCATCGACGAAGGGCTCGGCGACACGCCTCGCGATTGACGACAGGCGATTCGGGAGGAGGCTTTCCAATCATGGAGTCCACGGACCTTTTCGAACTCGACCCAAGTGCTCGCCTCATCATTCCGGGCCACGTCCTGCTCCGTCGCGTCGAGGACGAGACCGTGCTACTCAACGTGGCCGATGAGCACCACTACGGGCTGGATGGCGTCGGTACGCGCACGCTCGAGCTCGCAGGCGAGGGAATATCGATCGGAACTCTGCTCGACACGCTCGAGCGGGAGTACGAGGTGAAACGAGCGGTCCTCGAGGCCGACCTGTTGCGCTTGATTCGAGCGCTACATAAAGCCGGCCTCATCGAACTCCTTCGTCCATGACCGAGCATCCCCGAACTTCTTGGTCCTGGCTGGCGTTCGGTCGTATAATATGAATTCTCATTGTTTGCTGGTTCCTCACAGGGTAGGCTGCCTCATCGAGGCACCAGGGGTACACAGGCAATGATGGCGACGAGGACACGGGGACAATGATGGGCGACGAGAAGCGACTTCAGTACACGACTCCCGAGCTTCGAGAGTTCGGCAAGTTGAGTGCGCTCACCAAGGTGGGCAACCGCAACGGGTCTCCGGTCGATGATGAGCTGGAGACCGACCAGGAGGAGGACGGCTAACAGCCGATACTGGCGAGGTTCCGCTGGCATGTCGATGACGGTTCTCGGTGAGCTTCGACGGTATTGCGCGTTCGGCTTCGTGCTCGAAAGCTCCTTGGCGCTCGATCTGCCACCTGCCACAGCAGAGCCGGACGTCCGTCTTCATCTCGAGTTCGTGTCAACGGAGGCACTGCAGTCGGGCGGCCCAGGTCGCGTGCTGACCAACCACCGCAAGTATCGGCTGCGCATGCTGTGCGACGGCTCGCTGGTTTTCGGCAACTTGAGTAGCGCTCAGTTCGTCTTCCGACGTGACGACCCGATCATCCGATGCCACGTTCATCGCGACGCCGACATGGGACAGGTCGAGCGCGTACTCGTAGACAGCGTCATGCCCCGCTGGATCAACCTGCACGGCGACCTCGTGCTGCATGCGAGTGCAGTGGTCGGACCGGACGGCCGGGCAGCAATTTTCATGGGGCCCAGCGGCTGGGGGAAGTCGACTTTGGCGGCGGGGCTGGCGTTGCGCGGCTGGCCCCAGCTCTGCGACGACGCGGCAAGGATCGTGGCGGGCGACGAGATGGGCGTCGTGCCCAGCTACCCTGCGATACGGCTCTTTCCGCCGTCATTCGAGCACGTTGGCCTGACGCCCGACCAAGGGTCACCGGTCAGGCGGGACAGCGCCAAGCGACAGTTCGGACCGGTCGGTGGACGTAATTTCACTCGGACCCCAGCGCCGATTGGACACATTTTCACACTCGTGAGGCCGGGCGAGAGCACGGCACTGCACATCGAGCCGATGGGTCTTGCCGACGGACTCGCGTCGATCCTGAGCTCCAGCTTCACCGCGCCGCAGAGCGAGGGTCGCGTCGGAAGCCGGGTGTTCGAGCTGTCGTGTGCGCTGATCGCGCAGGCCTCTGTGTACCGGCTCGAGTACCCGCGCACCATGGAGATACTGCCCCGCGTGCACGAGATGGTCGACCGAGTGGTCCGGCGACAAGGCAAGCCGGCAGCATGACGAGTTTGGTGACGATGCCTCTCTCAGCCGATCCGCGCAGAGAAGCGGTGCAGCTACGTCACACTGGTGTGCACGTGACGCATGACGCTCGCGCAATCGAGGCTCTTGCGGACCAGTTCCTTGATTGTCACTGCGCGCGGCTTCCCGGCTTCCTGGGGCCTGAGTTGCTTTCACTTGTCCAACAACGAGTCGCCGAGACACCATTTCACTATCACGACCACCGGCACGGCGATTTTGTCGAGCTCGCAATGGAACGGCAGAGCGCCCACAGAATCCTCATGTGGTTGCTCAACGATCGAACGCTGTTCGCTGCGGTCCAACGGATCACCGGCTGCGGTTCAATCGGAAGCTTCGGTGGCCGTGTCTATCGACTCGACCCGAGCGTGTACCACACCAAGACGTGGCACAGCGACACTGGTGACGCGCGTCTGGTCGGCCTGAGCATCAACCTGGGGAGTCAGCCGTTCACGGGCGGAGAGCTCGAGATTCGTGATGCGAAAAGCCACGACATCCTGTCAACTGTGCACAACGTCGTTCCCGGCGACGCCGTCATGTTCCGTATCGACAAGGCGCTCCAACACCGGTTGGCGAACGTGCGCGGTGACGTGGCCAAGACCGCGTGCGCCGGCTGGTTCAAGGCCCAGCCAGTCTTCGAGGAGATCCACGTCAGGATGTAGCAAACGCTGCTCGAATGTGCCGGACCCCGCGTTCCGCAGCGCGCCATCGGAGGCTCCATGACAACCCGCGCTGATACTGCCGATCTCTCGACCGCGGATGGGTCGTGTCATGGCGACAAGGCTCAAGTGTCTTTCGACGGACACGTTTCGTCTCGCCCTCGGTTCTTGTCGATTGCGGCCCGTACGACCCGGTACGTTCGGAGGGCAGCTGGCAAGCACCTCATGGTGGCACTGACCGCGGAGTTCGTCGGAGCAGTTTCGACTGCCGCGCTGTTGCTGTTCGGCGGATCGCTAGTGGCCGAACTCACTGCGTCGCCCGCTCCGTCACGCGTGCGTGACGTATCACCGGAGGTAATCGGCCTGGGCGTCGCCCTCTTGGTGTCTGGCCTGGCGGCGGCCGTTGTGCGGGAGTCGCGATTTCTGGTGGTCGAGGAGGTGGCGCGACACACACAGCGGGAGATCGTTGAGATCACCTCATCGGTCGACTACTCGATGTACGAGAGGCAGGACTTCAACGACCTATTGGATCGTTCGAACCAGTCGGCGTCGTCGAGCTCACACCAGATGGTGTTCGACCTCCTGGGCATTTTCAACACCGTGGTCACCTCGGTTGTACTTGTCGGCCTGTTGGCCACCCAGGTGCCCGCGGTGCTCCCTGCACTATTGCTTCTTGCGCTGCCGTTCCTCTGGGCGGCTCGGGCATCCGCCCGGCTGGCGTTCGTCACGACCTATGAACTGACGCCCCAGGACCGTCTTCGACGCTATTTGTACCGAGCCTTGTCCACCAAAAGGCACGGCAAGGAATTGCGGGTGTTCGGCTTGGCTCCGCCACTCGAGCAGCGCTGGGACGAGTTATGCGACGAGCGGATGAGCCGGATGTATTCCCTAAGTCGCCGGCGATTGCTCCTTCAGGGCGCAGCGGTGCTCGCGGGAGCGGCCCTCGTTGTGAGCGTGCTCACGCTGGTGGTGCGGGCTGCCATTCTCGGTCAGATCACACTGGCCGAGGCCGCAGTGGCCATCGTCGCATTACAGCAGCTCTCGTCGCGAGCAAGGGCAGTGTCCGGCCGGGCCGGCTCGTTGCGTGAGTCGACGCTGTTTCTCGACGACTTCGATGCCTTCCGAGCACTACGGGTCGAGACTGTTGAGACGGATCCGGGGCCGATGCCGCCGTTCGAGACGTTGCGCGTCGATCAGATGAGCTTCACCTACCCGGGCACCGAGCGTGAGGTGCTCCACGACGTGTCGATTGAACTCCACCGAGGGGAGATCGTGGCGCTGGTGGGCGTGAGCGGAAGCGGGAAGACAACGCTGTCACATCTGGTTGCTGGGCTCTACCAGCCGACCAGAGGCCGCATCACCTGGGACGGCGTCGACGTGAGTACGGTCGCCCAGGCAACGTACTGGCGGTCAATGGGTGTCGTGTTCCAGGACTTTGTGTGCTATGAGCTGTCGGCTCGCGAGAACATCGCCTTTAGCGACCATCGCCGGCTCGACGAGCTCGAAGCAATCCGCTCGGCGGCGCGCCGCGCCGATATAGCACCCACGCTCGAGCAACTCGCCCACGGCTACGAGACGATGCTCAGCCGTTCCTACGAGCGTGGTGCCGACCTGTCAGTGGGCCAGTGGCAACGGGTGGCGATTGCCCGGGCGTTTTTCCGTGAGGCGCGTCTGTTGATTCTCGATGAGCCTGCCGCCGCACTGGATGCGGTTGCCGAACAAGCGCTGTACAAGCGTCTCGTCGAGCTCTGCGTCGACCGCACGGTGCTGCTGGTGTCGCACCGCTTCTCCACCGTGCGCCTGGCCGATCGCATCTATGTCATGCAGGACGGTCGGGTGGTCGAAACGGGCACCCACGCCGAGCTTCTGGCCCTCGACGGCCACTACGCGCAGCTCTTCCGGGTGCAGGCAGCAGGGTACTTATGATGGCCACGCGGCATCTCCGAGACTTTGTCGTGGTCGCAGTCGACCACGCAAGACTCCGTCGGTTACGGCGATGGGGTGTCCTCGAGCGCGACCGTCTTCATGTCCGACAGCGGGCTGTACGAGTCGTGAAGACTTTCGCCCGCCGCGTGGCCCGCTACCGGGCGCTGAGCTCACGTCAGCGGCGTGACCTTCACCGGGCGTTGGCGTTGATCCCGCTGGTGGCGCTCAGCCTTCGAATCGGTCGCTACGCGAGTGTTGTCTCGGTGCTCGAACGAACGAGCCGGCGCGCAGGCTTACAACCCGTTGTTGCCTCGCCGGATGAAGGTCGCGCCATTGCCGACATGGTGGCGTTGGCTTCCGGCCGTGGCCTCGTCCGCGGGAACTGCCTCCATCGTTCGCTCGTCACGTGGTGGCTCTTACGCCGACGGGGCGTACCCGCGGTTATTCGGCTCGGCGCAGCAAAGGCACCAACCCAGGGCGTCGCGTTCCATGCTTGGGTCGAGTATGACAGCGAAGTGGTGAATGACAGGCCCGATGTCGTTCTCCGCTTCGCGGCCTTTCCCGTCGATGCAGCAGCGCCGCTGCGAAACACTCTGGCAAGTAATCGTGGACAGCGAAAGGGGCGCCGTGCTAGACAAACCCAAGAAACCGAAAAGGCGCGGGAATCCAGCAAAGATACGAGTACGCAACGTAGCCCGTTGTGATGCCACATCGGGCGTGAGAGGATAGCCCCATGAAAGAGACATACGAATCGCCCAAGCTAACGGTGTATGGCTCGGTGGTCTCGCTCACGAAAATTCAAGTCGGGAGCCAAATCAACGGCTATATCGGCACCGAGGAGTAGTCGATAGAAGCATAGAGACGAGGGCCGTCGTCTCGTCGGACGAAGTCGAGGCCGCGGGTCGCCGAGCCAGATATTCCACGGTGGCGGCGTCATCGTCGATCTGCACATCGGCGACGTAAATCGCAGTGCAGGAGCGCGCCCATGAGTCTCTTGGGCGAACTGCCCGTGCGAACTTCCGGCGCGCTTGGGCAGCCGAACCGCTAACTCATGCGACGGATTGCGCAGTGGCACGCCCCGCGACGGATCGGACACGCTGTGCATTTGGTAACACGTTCCGCCCCCGGCCAGTTGTGGACAGGGAATGTTTCCTCTGCTAAACATCCTGAGAAGCCAGGAAAGGTACCTGTACACACCGTAGCCTGTCGTGATTCTACATCGGGCGAAGGGGACCAGCTCGATGAAGGATGAATCCGACGTCATCGGCGGCGGCAGGAACGACGGCGAGTAGCCACAGCAGCGGCCCGGCTCGCTTTTCGCGGCACGAGCAGTGGAGGAGCAGCATGGAAGACGAGGGTTCCGTCGTGTCGACCTACGAAGTCGCCAGCGCAGTCGCGAGTCGGTTGGTCGACGGTGAGACCGTCATCGTCGACCTCGAATCGGAGATGTACTTCGGGCTGAACCGCGTCGGTTCGGTCGTTTGGGGCGAACTGCAACGGCGCGCTCCGGTTCCCCAAATCGTAGCTGCCGTCACTTCCCGCTTCGATGTGTCACAGGAGCAGGCCGACGCCGACGTTCGAACGTTGATCCACGACCTCGAGGCCGCCGGCCTTTTGCGCCGTCACGCGTAGCGAATGTCTCGAGCGGAGATCGGCGAACACGCCGGCTATCTCAATGACTCGGTGAAGCTCGACGCATATCGCGCCGCGCTCACCGAGTTGGTCAAGCCTGGGATGAGCGTGCTCGACGTCGGCTCCGGCACCGGCATTCTGGGCGTCATGGCCGTCGAGGCCGGCGCACGTGTCGTGTACGCGGTGGAGAGCGGCGGCATTTTGGGCGTCGCAAGAGCAGTCGCCGCTCCCGTGACCACGGACTCTTGGGAGCGCACGGTTGGGGCCTGGGCCCGCAAGCCGGCGGGATTCGACTTTTCGCCGGTGATCGAACCTGCGGTCAACACGGAGTACCGACTCGAGCTCACGTCCGACGCGTTCCTCGGCCAGCCAGCGCAGTTCGCCGAAGTGGCAGCAGACCACGACGCGATCCGTGGTGCCGCCGAGCTCACAATCGAACGCGAAGGCGACCTTCACGGGATCGCCGGAATGTTCATCGCCCAACTGGCGCCGTCGGTGACCTTGACGAACTGCCCGCTCTTGTCACCCGTGTTCCGGCGTTGGCAAATTTTCTATCCGCTGCCCCGGTGCATTGCGGTGTTTCGAGGAGACGTCGTCGTCGTGGCGTTCGATATCAGACCACGCACCTATATCGCGAAGTGGACGGTCGACGTACATCGCCGAGTTCGAAACGAATGCAGGGCGAAGTCTCGCTCCTCGACGGCTCTGGGCGAGTTCCTCACCCGCCACGATCTCGCGATGGCGGGGGGCGGGTGCTGTTCCGCACACCTCGGCTGCCCTCGAAGCCGATCGTTTCGCCCTGCAGCTGGTGGACGGCTCTCGTTCTCTCGGTGCGATCATCGACCTCGTGTGCGCACATCATGGCGCCGCCTTTCGATCACCAAACGATGCAAAGCGCAGAATTACCGCCCTGCTCGCTTCGCACGTGCGTAAGGAGGGTTCGTGCTCTACTCCGCCTACGGCATAGCCGTCCGAAGTGACGTGCCGCTGGGGGTACGCTGCACCGAGAAGGCCGAAGACGTCACCATATGCGAGTTGAGCGCACCCGTCGATCCTCTTTCGGTTAGGTGGCTCGATCCCGACGCCGATCACTGGCTGGGCGCCGGCTTCGTCGAGGGCGACTTTTACCTGCGCTTCGGTGACGAAGCCGAGTTTCTGATTCGTTCCGACGGACGGTTGGTGCAGTGGTACGCCCACGGTGGTCGATCCGACACACTGGTGCATCTGGTTCTCGACCACGTGTTGCCGCGAGCGATTACGCGCTTTGGTCGCGTCGTACTTCATGGATCATCGGTCGCACGCGAGGGTCACGGCGCGGTCGCAATCCTCGGGGATTCCGGATCGGGCAAGTCCACCCTGGCCGCCGCACTGACGGCGACGGGCCACGTCCTCGTCGCCGACGACAGCGTCGTGATCGAGTCGGACGACCGGCTTCCACGAGTTACTCCCGCATATCCCGGCCTTCGACTATCCGAGGCGAGCGTGCAGCTCGCGGGCGTCGTCGGGCTCGAGAAGCAAGGCCGCGTGAGCCGCTACACCCTGAAGCGCCGAATGGCGTTCACCGCAGAAAGCTCCAGATATTCCGAGACTCGGCATCGGCTCGTCGGCGTGTTCGTCCTGCAAGGCGCGCGCACCGCGGCCCGCGAAAGTAGAGGAAGCCAGACCGTCCGACTCGCTCCGGCAGCCGCGAGTATCGAGCTGCTTCGTCACTCGTTGCACCTCTGTCGAGTAGACGAGCGAGAAGCGTGGCTGGAGGCCATCCTCGCGGTCGCGGCGGCGTGTCCAGTGTTCAGCCTGCACTACGAGCATTCCGCGGTTGGCATCGAGGAAAGCCGGCGCCGGATCGAATCGGCGCTCGACGATGGCACGGGCGGGAGCCGGCTCTAATGGCAGGCTTCGCGGTGATCGTGCGCCGTTCCGGTGAACCCGTACCACCATTGGTAATCGAAGCTCTGCGACCGTCGCTCGAGCACCGAGCGCCGGACGGCACCGACGTTGCGACGCGAGAAAACGTGGCCGTGATCTTCGGGCGTCTGCACGCCACACCCGAAGCGCGCTTCGAGCGTCAGCCTCATCAGTGCCGGGATGGCAGCTGGCTCGTCGCGGACGCTCGCGTGGACAACCGACCCGACCTCGTCCGACACCTGAGACAGTCACGTCGCGAGAGCTCCGATATCGAACTCATCGCGGCTTCGTATGAGGAGAAGGGCGAGGAAGCGATTGCCGAATCGTCGGCGATTGTGCAGACCGAAGCCGTCGCACGAGCACTCACCATCAACTGAGGCGCCTCTTCACGCGCTTCCACGCGAAGATCGCGCCGGGTAACTTCAAGAGGAGCCACAGGAGCCTGGTCACGTACGCCAACGCGAGACCGGGGGCGCCGCGGCGAGCAAGCGCCGACGTATGTCGCATGAAAACGCGCGGCGGAAACAGTTTTTGGACGACGTACTCAAGCTTCGCTTTCGGCGTGGGCAGTCTCGAGAGCCGGAAGATCGAATACAGCTGAGGGCTGTCTCCGTCGCGTTCCACTGCGGTCCTGATCGTCATGTACGCGGAGCCCGAAGCCGGCAACTCCAGCTTGATCGCGAGGGGACGAGCAAGCGGCACACGCCGCAACCTTTCCCCAACAATAGGCTCAATTCGAAGCGAATACGCGAGCTTGGCCATGCGCCTCCACGACTCATCATCCACGTGTTGGACGGCCCGCTCGAGATCGATCCAGGCTTGCGAACCCGGCTTGTCCTTCACGTCCAAGTGAAGCACGACATGCAGCAACCGCACCGTCTCGCCGGGAATCTCCACCTGCACGTCTCCGACGTTGAGCTTTTCGCTTCCATCGGTGACTGCCTTCCAAAGCCTGTCCTCGTCGACGTCCTCGGTGCCATGAATTCGACGATGGAGGTCGACCTGGGCACCGTCGGTCCGAACCCAAAGCTCTGCGTGTTGCGGACGCTCGCGCTCGAGAACGACTGACCGCTCGAGGAATCCGAGCGCTCGGAGCACATCGCGAGCGGCGGAAAAGTTCGTGCTCTGTATCAAGAGATCGATGTCATTGTATCGGCGCGCCGCCGGTTCATCTGAATACAGCCAGCGACTGACCGCAGGTCCCTTGAGCAGAATGCAGCGGATCTG
>DATLFA010000090.1:0-108171 GCA_035525225.1 Acidimicrobiales bacterium | reverse complement strand
ACTCATCTAGCGACAGCGATAAAGGCCTGGTCGCAATCCGTATGCGTTCGCCGCCGGCCGTCAGCGTTTTGATCGCACCGACTTTGGGAGCAGGGGGTCGGGAGTTCGAATCTCCCCATCCCGACCACAAATAGGCTGGTCATTTCAGTCTCGGAGTGACCGGTCGACCTCAACGAGGCCGAACGTGCCATTCGCGTGCCACAGCAGTATGGAACGCGAATCGTAGCGGATGCCGCCAAAACGAATCGCGAAACGACGCAGTCGGTTACGGGCGACCCGATGTTCGGCGGGGCTGAAGCATGTTTATTTCCGTCGGTTCTGAGCCCTCCACGAGCTCGGTGCGTCGCCCTTGGTCAGACCCGTGTGCGCAGGTAGTCCGCGTGGTCGCTGACGACGATCGTCGGGTCAGTACAACAGGCAGCGCTGAAGCGCTGCCGTGCGAAGCGTGCCGACGGTTGAAGGCCGCCGATCGTGTGGAGCGACGACGAGTCGACCGCGAACGTGCGGCCGACACTACACTTATTGACTACGGATCAGGAATTTGGGGGTTATCATCGCCAACACACCCGCAGGACAGCAACAGTCCGGACAGCCCCGACGAGTTGTTCAGTTCAGGCATTCGCTTGCGCCACAATGGCATCAGAAACCCGCGGGGCGGGTGTGTCTCACTCTCAAGGCATTGCGCCGCCTCATGTCGTGAGACGCCGCCAGCGGCACGGTATCCACCAAGGTGGCAGCGCTCAACGGTAGAACCGGCAGGCATGGACGATTCATGGGTTATCCCTTTTCCTAGTTGCGGAGCGCCCAAAGGTCCGCCCTGCAGGAGGGAGCTCGTCGAGGAGGGCCTGCTGACACCGACGGAATTCCGACTCTTTGCGTGTGACAACGTGATCCGGCTGCACGGCGAGATGAAACCGACGTTCTTCGATGGAACGATCGTCGAGTCCTACGCCCGAGGCGTCCTGACCGAGAGCAGGTCCTGATGGACGGAAACGCGAGCTTCTCGGAACACGGTGACGAGCTCGACGGTGCCTTCGATGCCTTCGTGGATCAGCTACGTCATGCGGTCAACGACGTGCGTGCGAGCCCCGCATTCGCGGACTCCGACAATCGGGTCGGTGCCTACATGTTCGTGCTGTCGATGCTGCTGGCGCGCATCGAAGAAGACGTCATCTTCGATCCCGACTTTCCCTACTTCCGCTCGGTCGACGTGCGAGTACGTGAGGCCGGCGACAACCCGGATCAGCGGTACTGGACATCGCGCCTTCGCGGCGGTGAGACCTATCGGGTCTGGGGAAACCGGGGTACGGCCCGGAGGGTCGATGTGCAGGTCTACGCCGGTGTTCCATCTCAGCCGGGCGGTGGTCGCTCCGCAGGCTTCCTCCCCTTCGAGGAATTGCACATCGAGCCGGACGGGTCCTTCGAGGTGTACGTCTCGCCCGAGTCGCATGCATCGAACTGGATCGACTGCCCGGCTGACGCCACGCGGATCTTCGTGCGTCAGGTGTACAGCGACTGGGAAACGGATCTCCCCGGCGAGGTGCACGTTGACCGCGTCGGCCATGAGGGAACACCGAAGCCCTCGATCGCAGCGGCGGACATGGCGTCGCGCCTTATTCATGCCGCAGACAACCTGCGATCGAGGGTCGACCTCTGGCCCAAGGTCGTTGAGACGTATTCGGCCGACGGAGCCAACCGCCTCTCAACGCTGTTCGATCCCGGAAGTCTTGGTGGGGTTCACGGCCGCCTAATGGCGAACGGGGCCTTCGACCTCGAGCCGGACCAGGCACTGATCGTGCGACTTTGGCCGGGCAGCGGGAACTACATGGGAATCCAGCTCGGTGATCCCTGGTTCTCGTCGCTCGAATACGCCAACCGGCAGTCAAGCCTGTCCGCGGATCAGGCGCGGCCGGCGACGGACGGAACGTTCTGGTTCGTCATCGCTCGTACGGACCCCGGCACGACGAACTGGCTGGACACCGCGGGCCGATCCAGCGGCTTCATTCTTGTCCGTTATGACGGCATCGTCGGTGGGTCCGCGCGGCCTCGTGATCCCAACTACCAGGTGGTGACCCTCGATGACGTGTGGTCCGTCCTACCGACCGAGACAGAGCGCATGACGAGCGTCGAACGCGGCGACGCCCTCGCTCGACGACGTCGACATGTACAGCGTCGATACGGCATCTGACACGCGGTAGTATGGCTCGCCCTCGAGGGCATACACGGCGAACAACTCGCGCGCATGCCCGGGCGCACCTCGCTGTCGGGGGCTCTTTACGTTGCGAGTTCCGATTGTGACGAGGATGGCGCTGGCGCGCTGTCCCCAGAGTTGCTCGCGGCGACGCGGAGCTAAGCCGATGCGATGCGACCCTTGCGGCTGAAGTTTGGCGGCACGGCACTGCATCAGCCCGCGTACCGCTGTGCACTCGACACCGCGCCGCTGCTTGGCTTTCATGTTCAGCACCAGGCAAGCCTCCGAGCTTTGTCCGCGGGCCGCGCGACGCGATTTCAGGCCTCGGTCGGTTCCGCTTAGCGGAACCGGCAAGTCTGTGCCGATCTTGACAGGGCTCCGGACCGACGACTCGTTGAGGTCAGTGGCGGGTACCGGAGAGAGCGCTGGAAACGCGCTGGCGGGGCGGTCGAGCGAGAAGGCGGCAACAGGGCTCGCGGCGAAGCGCGCAACGGTGCGAGGTCACTGACTGGCTCAGACGGCCGTAGTCACATTGGCGCCGGCGCGTCGCGTTCCGGAGGCGCGCCCAGCAGTTATTCGAGCGCTGCGTGGGTGATCACGACGCGGCGTCCGAGCGTGAGCGACGGAATCTCGCCCCGCCGAACACACTCATAGGCGCTGCTACGTGAGATGCCAAGCAGCACCGCGGCCTCTGGCACGGTAAAGGTCAACCTTTTCATTTCTGTCTCCTGTAGTCGGGAGTGGGTCCGCCCGCAGAAAAGCGCTCGAGTCGGACACGACGCGACAGAGACGACACCCCGTTGAGGACATATTGACGATCTATTGCATGGTGGAGGATCGCGTTGAGGTGCACGTTGAGGATGTTGACGCGTAAGCGACAACGCGACGCTGCGCGCTAGCCGACGCGATTAGGGAACTCGACGACCGGCGGCAGCGGTGACGGCTGCGTGGCGCGTCCGACGGTGTCGAGGAACGCCGCAATTGCCTCGTCCTGCCCTGCCATCCGATGTTGGTAACGCAACGCCGCGTCACTCGACGCATGCCCGAGGCGCGCCATCAACGCGCGCAACGGTGCGCCGCTCGCCGCAGCCAGAGTCGCGGTGGTGTGTCGCAGATCGTGGAACCGCAAACCCTCGAGCCCGGTTGCGGCGCATGCCGGCAGCCACACCCGCTTTCGGAAGTTGTGGCGTCGGAGTGGCGCGCCGTCCGCGGTCACGAACGCAAGGTCGTCCGCTTCGGGAGCGCCGAAGCTCGCGAGATGCGCCTGGAGGAGATCCACGAGGAAGCTCGGCAGCGCGACTGTTCGCACCCCTGCCTCGGTCTTCGGTGGACCCCAGGTAAGCGTGCCGTTGATCTCGATCGCCTGCTCCGCAACGCGCACTGTTCGATGCAGCATGTCGAAGTGGCGGCGGCGCAACGCTGCGAGCTCACCCCATCGGAGCCCGCCGTAGGCTGCAAGCATCACGAGCGCGCGCCAGCGCTCGTCGACTACCCCAGCCAGCGCTGCGACGTCTTCAGGTGTCGCGAAGCGAAGCTCGGGCAGCCGTTCCTTGCCGGCACCCTTGATGCGACAAGGATTGCGCACGATCACCTCCGCGTCGACCGCAGACTCCATGACCGCCTTCAGCACGCGGTACGCCTTGGCAACGGTGTTCGGACTCATCCGTCTGTTCGAGCGCCGATCCGCGATCCAAGCCTGCACATCGAGCGATGTGATTGAACCGATTGCCCGTGCGCCGAAGAACGGCAGTACGTGCACGTCGAGCAGCCCGCGGTATGTGAGCCGCGTGGTTTCACGCAGATGGATTCTTGCCGCAAACCACAACTCCGCGATCTCCGAGAACGCGAGCTCGCGGCGCGCTGGGTCGCGCCACACCTGGCGGGCCAGGTCGGCCTCGACGGTCGCCAAGAAACGCGCCGCCTCGGTCTTCGATGCGAACGTCCGCCCACCGCTCACCATCTCGCCTGTCGTCGGGTGCCGATAGCGAGCCTGCCAACGACCCGAGGGAAGTCGACGGAGCGACCCGAACTGTCGTCGGCGGCTCATCGCTCGCCGCCGGAAGCGGCGCGGGTCGGACACGTTGGTCGCTGACCCGTGCCGTTGGAACGTGGCATCGTTGACTCCTCGAATGCAGGCGGGCGCCGGCATCGGGGAAAAGCGCGTGGCGTTCGCCGTACGCGTCATCCATGCCGGTCGTGCCATCCGCGTGCCACAACGGGAGCAAACTCGACCGGCGAGGACCGACCAGTCACCACGAGACGAACGCCTTGACCTGGCCGAAACCGAAAAGCCCTTGTCAGAGCACCTTTCGGGGGCTATTTGGGAGCAGGGGGTCGGGAGTTCGAATCTCCCCATCCCGACCACAAATGCGCTGGTCAGGGCGGCTGAGCCTTCGCCGAGTTATCCACAGACGGGTTGTCGCGCCACTAGCTTTCCTCCGGTAGTGGCGCGGCGACGGAGTTTCGGGGCGGTGCGACGGGAGCGATCCGGCCGTTGGGTCGCGACGTATCTCGACCCAGTAACCCGGCTTCGCGTCCGAGCGCCAGCGACCTTCATGGCGAAAGCTGACGCCAGCGCGTGGCTAGCGCTCGTGCAGACCGACATCGCCCGCGGTGACCACATCGACCCGGCGGGCAACGACATCGCCTTCAAGCCCTTCGCCCGAGCGTGGCTCGCCGACAAGGTCGCGCTGCGCCCAAAGACCATCGAGCTCTATACCTACCTGCTGCAGTCCTACCTCCTGCCGACCTTTGGCCACGCGCCGCTGACGCGGATCGACTCGGTCTCGATCCAGCGCTGGCACGCGAACATGCTCGCGTCGCATCTGAGCCCGGTCAGCGTCGCGAAGTGCGACCGGCTGCTGCGCCAGATCCTCGAGGCCGCCGTCGACGATCGCCTCATCCGGATCAACCCGTGCCGGTTGAAAGGCGCGACCACCGAACGCACCGCCGAGCGCGCCATCCCAACAATGGCGCAAGTCCGCGCACTCGCGGACGCCATAGACCCTCGCTATCAAGCAGCAATTTGGCTCGCCGCCCTCGGAGGGCTCCGCAAAGGCGAAGGCCTCGGACTGGCGCGACGTGACATCCGCATACACGACGAGACAGTCAGCGTGACCGTCGAACGCGCACTCATCGATACCGACGCGCACGGCCTCATCCTTCAAGAACCAAAGACCGCCGCCGGGCACCGCACCATCACGCTGCCGCGCCTCGCCGCCGAGCACGTACGCGACCATCTCGAACGATACGTGCAGCCCGGAAATGACGCGTTGCTATTCACCGCGAAGCACGACGGCGGCTTCGTCAGCGACACCCTGTGGCGGCTCATCTGGGCTCGTGCTCGCCGAGCCGCCGACGTAGATCCAAACCGGCGTCGATCGCGGTCTCCACGATCCGCCGGACCGTTTTCCTGTCAGGCCGCACCAACGGTGCGATCGCACGAAAACCATGACCAGCAAGCCACAGCCGTAACACTTCACGCACTTCGAACATCGGGATCTCCCGGAACGCCACAACGCACCGCCTTGCTGGGCCGTCAACGACAAGGCGGTGAGAATGACCGTTTACGGCACCCACACCGCGGACCCCCCTGAGGTCCTAACTAGCTGGCGACACCCCGGTCCCATCTACCTGGCGAGAACCCACCCAAAAGGTCCTACCAACTGGCGAGCGACATCCGCCAAACGATTCGGAGCCGAACCCAGCGTCGTGAACGATCTCCTGCGCATGGCCGAGTTGGTTAGAAAACCGCGGTTGACTACAACCGGCGCAACGGCGCCAAAGGCTTCGTTCTTGCTCGCGCTTTCGGCGGATCACGACTCACTGTCTCAATGGCGTGGATACGCCGGCACCGATGACTTCGCGCTCGGTTTCGAATCCACCGACCTCAGCGGCGACCTCGTCGAGGTTGACTACAACGTGAGCAACCAACAGCGCCGCGTCGACGAGGTAGTCGACTGTTTCGTACCCGCGCTTCGTCTATCGCCGGGTAGCCGCGGACACGGTCCTGGGATTGGTCTGCACAGCCAGCTTTGCGCACTAAGCTAAGCGTGCATATCAAAAGTAGCGCGTATCGCGAAGAGCGTGAATGGCGCATCGTTGTGACCGGAACCGACTCACCGTCGAACGTCGCGGTCAGAGTCTCGGGAGTCCGACTCGTCCCATACGTGCCGATCGAGTTCGGCGAGCGCGCTGCGCAAGATCGTGGTGGGACCCACCCGCGATTTGGAGCACGCGCGGTACGCCATCCCCCACCTGCTCGGTCAATCCGAACATGGCTACACGCTCAACGTGGGCAAGGACGTAGTCTCGTCGACCGTGCCCTTTCGATAGCGGTCATGTGGATGGCATAGCCCGCTCGTCGGAGGAACTACACGGACGCTAACCCCATGTCTGAACCGCCCTGGGCTTGTTGGAGGCTCGGGTTATTTGATTCCAACCATCGGGTGGTCGGGTTGTTGGGCAGCGTAGAACGCTGCTTCGAACTCTGCCGGTGGGACGTCGTTGAGGTAGCCGTGTAGCCGCTCGGTGTTGTGCCAGTGGACCCAGCCGAGTGTCGCGAGTTCGACGTCGTCGACGCTGCGCCATGGCCCTCGATCGGGTCCGCGGATCAGCTCGGTCTTGTAGAGCCCGTTCACGCTCTCGGCCAGCGCGTTGTCGTAGCTGTCGCCGACGGAGCCGATCGACGGCAGCGCGCCGAGCTCGGCGAGTCGTTCGCCGTAGCGGATCGAAGTGAACTGCGATCCGGCATCGGAATGCGCGACGAGGCCCTCGAGGTGGGTGCCGCGGGCCCACCGCGCCATCTCGAGCGCGTCGAGGACCATGTCGGTGCGCATATTCGCGGCGACGCGCCACCCGACGATCGTGCGGCTGAACGCGTCGACGATGAAACACACGTACGCGACGCCGGCCCACGTGGCGACATAGGTCAAGTCGGTGACCCACAAGGCGTTGGGGCGATCAGCCACGAAGTTGCGCTTCACGAGATCCGGCGCCCTGGTCGCTTTGTCGTCGCGACGCGTCGTAACCAGTCGCCGACCACGGCGCACCCCGCGGATGCCGAGCTCGCGCATCAACCGCACAACCTGATCGCGACCAACGTCATAGCCGGCACGCTGTGTGGCCTTCCAGAGCTTGCGAGCACCGTAGACCGAGTAGTTCGCCTGCCACAGTGCCAACAAGATCGGCAACATGACCGCGTCACGCAACGCACGAGCCGACAACGGCCGCGACTTCGCCGAGTAATACGTCGACGGGGCGAACTGCAAACACTCACAGATCGGCTCGACCCCGAACTCGTCGCGATGCGCATCGACGTAGCGCACCATCACCTCTGTGGGCGGTCGAGCTCCGCCGCGAAGAAAGCCGACGCCGACTTCAAGATCGCGTTCGCGCGACGCAGCTCCCGCACCTCCTGCTCGAGGTCTCTTATCCGCTCCGCGTCCACCGTCGTCGTGCCCGGCCGCTCACCATGATCGACGTCATGCTGACGCACCCACGACCGCAACGACTCCACACCGATACCCAGCTGATCCGCCACCCGTTTCACGCTGCCGTGGCGCTCCCCGGTCTCCTCGCGCAACTGCACAACCATGCGCACCGCACGCTCTTTCAGCTCCGACGAATACCGCCGCTGGGTCGGCTTCGATTTCACCTGTCCATTCATAGCTCTCATCCTCATTCCAAGGTAGAGAGCCTCCGCGGATCCCAGGGCGGTTCAGTCAACGCGCTACGACGACGGCGGGTTTCGTTCGACATTCTCAGGTAGCGCCATGAGCGTTGCGCCGTGGCGACGCGGTCATCGCTTCAGTCACGGTTCATGTACCGCTCGACCCATCGTCACTACGCGCACGAGATTCCGCACACACGCGCACCGTTAGTCCGCGCCGACGAAAAGGCCCGCCATCGGTTGAACGAACTGTCCGAATGCCAAACGTTGAACGGCGCGATGCCGACGAGCGCTCGGGCTACAAACCGCAGATCAGCGAGAAGGTGAATCGACCACGGACTGCGATGGACGCCGCCGGACGGCATCTCATAGTTGAAGTCTAGCTGCAGTGATCCTGGCGGATTGAGAGCAGCCGCTCGGCGTCTAGATCCCGTATCTCGCGAAACGGCGGCCATGCTGTCATCGCTCGTCGCGACACGCGTGCGAAAGATACTGTCATTGGCTTCGACAGCACGGCGCCGCGTATCTCGAACCGCTCGTATCGCGAGTCGACTTCACCGCCGCTGTGAATATCTGCCGCTGAAGAGGCTCGAACGGAGGGTGAGATATGCGTGTTGGTGTGCTCCCGCGAACTGGCTGTCGGAGGTTGACGGTATGAGTGCCGACGAGCGGGGCGGCGCTTATCCCGGTTTCGGTGGAAGAGTCGTTCGCGAGATGTCGCGGTCGATCCCGTGGTGGCCAGAGCGGCCCGCGCCGCCACGAGACTCGCCCAACGTCGTGGTCATACTCGTCGACGACTTGGGCTTCTCGGATCTTGGATGCTTCGGGTCGGAGATTCCGACGCCGCATATCGACTCGCTCGCGACCGATGGCGTGCAGTTCACCAACTTCCACGCGCAGCCGTCGTGCTCGCCAACGCGGGCGTCGCTGTTGACCGGCCTCGAGTGCCACATGGCGGGCTTCGGGTTCCCCGCTCAGTTCGACCCGGGTTTTCCCGGCTACGCGATGGAGCTACCCGACGACGTCGTGACCGCGGGTGAGATTTTCCGCGCGAATGGCTACGCCACGCTGATGTCGGGCAAGTGGCACCTGTCGCGCGAGGCCGACGGCGGTGCCAGCGGTTCGCGCCACTCGTGGCCGATCCAACGGGGCTTCGACCGGTTCTACGGGTTCCTCGACGGGTTCACCGACTACCACCATCCGCATCAGCTGATCACCGACAACACCACGCTGTGCATCGATGAGTACCCCGGGGGCTACTACCTCACCGACGACCTGACCGACCACGCGATCGACATGGTGCGCGACGTGCACGCGGCCGATCCATCGAAGCCGTTCTTCTTGTATCTCGCGCACGGCGCTCCGCACGCGCCGTTGCAAGCGAAGCCCGACGACATCGTCAAATACGTCGACCGCTATCACGTGGGGTGGGACGAGATCCGCGCCGAGCGTTTCGAACGCCAGCGCGCCCTCGGCGTCGTGGGTCGCGATACGCAGCTACCGGCGCGCAATGCCGAACGCGGAAACCAGGTCGCACCATGGGCCGACCTGACCGACGACGAGCGCACACTGTATGCCCGGTATATGGCGGTCTACGCCGCGATGGTCGACAACCTCGACCAGAACATCGGCCGGCTGCTCAACACGCTCGACGACCTTGGTGTGCGCGACAACACCATCGTGGTCCTGCTTTCCGACAACGGCGCGTCGCGCGAGGGCGGCGAGCGGGGCACGACGATCTACCTCGAAGGGCTACACGGCGGGGACACACCGGACATCGCCGCCGAGCTTGCACGGCTCGACCTGATCGGCTCCGCGCGTGTGCACGCGCACTATCCCAGGGGTTGGGCCATGGCGTCGAACACACCGAACCGTCTCTACAAGATCACCACCCATGCCGGTGGGCACCAAGTTCCGCTGGTGATGTCGTGGCCCCGTGGGATCGCTGGCCGCGGCTCGCGCACCCAGTACACCCACGTCGTCGACATCCTGCCCACACTCATCCACATGATCGGGCTCTCGCCTCTCCCGCAGCGCAACGATGCTGACGCGCGCCCGATGGCTGGTTCGAGCTTCGCCTCGGTCCTCCACGATCCGTCGTCGCCTTGGAGACACCGAGAGCAATACTACGAATCGCTCGGCAATCGCGGTTACTACCGCGACGGCTGGGAGATCGTGGCACTCCACAACATCGGCGCTCGCTTCGAAGACACCGTCTGGGAGCTCTACCACCTCGACCGCGACCCCACAGAAACCACTGATCTTGCCGCCGAGCATCCCGCGCTCGTTGCCGAACTCGCAGAAGCGTTCGATAGCACCGCATGGACCGCACAGGTCTATCCGCTCGTCGACGAATTCCTATTCTTCGCCGGCGTGCGTCCACCAACAGACGACGCGCTCACACAACCGCTGCGCCTCACCCCCGGCCTCGCGACCGTCGACCGCTACCGCGCCGCCAAGATGATCCAGGATCGGTCGTTCTCGATCATCGTTGACCTCAACCACTTCGCGTCGGGCGATCAAGGCATCCTCGTGTCGCACGGAAGCCTCGGAGGCGGCTACGAACTATCCATCGAAGGCGACCAACTCGTTTGGACTCACAACGCCCACGGCACCGAGCGCTCACTGCGCGGCGCCGCCATACCAGAAGGCACCGAACGACTCTGCGCGCAGATCGAAGCCCAGCCAGGCCACCAATGGCGCATCATCCTCAGCGCCGACGACGCAATCCTGGCCGACAACGACGGCTTCCCCGCCTTCATAGGCATGGCGCCCCTCGAAGGTATCGACATAGGCCGCAGCAGACGATCCCCCGTCTCGTGGCACCGACACTGCCAACACGGGACCTACCCATATCGCGGCACCCTTCGTACAGTCACCTACACAGCCGGCCCCCTCGCACCCGACGCGCTCGAATCACAAGTCAACCGGCTCCGCTCCCGGCAGATCACCTTCGACTGACCGCAGACGCCGCGCCCTGACCGATGAACCTCGTGGTGTTGGCGCAACCCCGAGGACGCCGGGTGCTCGGGTTAGTCAAGGACCGATCCGAGACGCACGCATCAGTTTTTTCGATGGGGCTTGTGACAAGTTGACGCGCGAGTTGGCGTCGATCGACGGTCGCCGGGTGAGGAGGTAGCGAGCACCACCGCGAGCCCGGCCTCGCGCATTCGCTCGACGAGCTCTCTGGCGAAGGGAAAGGGGCGTACGTCGCCGGCCAGTTCGTCATACCTCGCTCGCCACGCATCGGATGCGCCATCGCGCGGTTCTCCGAGCAATTCCTCCACCAGTTGGTCGAGCGGAACTTCTCGGCGTAGAAGCGAACGGAGTTGTGGAACGCGCCGGTCAGCCCGTACAGCGAAGCCGCCGTGAGAAGTTGATCGCCAACGATCGTGCCCGTGGTTGCGATGTGAGCCGCAACGCTGCCTCGAAGGCGCGCCGGATGACTCGATCAAACCGCGCTGGTCGCAGTGCTGGTCCGCTGGCGCGCATGGCGAGTGGCGCGTAATCTCGCGCAACGGAATGCGTACCGAACTCGTGACGGATTTTGTTCGGATCTCCGGCCCATGCCGGCCTCGTTCCGCGAAGGGGATCAGTTGCACCTCGACAGCGCAGGCCAATTCGATCCGTACGAACAATCGCCCGACTATGAGGCTCGTCTGGCGACGGTCGCCGCGATCCGGGCCAAACAGCCGGTCGCGGCGACCTCGCATGGCTGGTTCATTTCGAGCTATGCGGGAGTGGCGAGCGCTTTGCGTCAGCCGGACACTTTTTCCGGTGTTTTCGAAGACACGACCGGTGTGCCTCTCGACGAGGTACAGATCACTGCACTGCGGGAACCACACCACGGGCGTATCAGGCGTGTGATCAACAGCGCTATTGCGCCGCATAAGACGTTGCCGCTCGAGCCATACATCCGAGACCTCGCCCGCGGGCTCATGACCGATGTCGTCGCCACGGCGCGCCGCAGCGGCTCCGTTGAACTCAACCACGCGTACGTAGACCCAATCCCGAGCCGCGTCATAGCGCGTGCGCTCGGTCTCCCGGAGCATGACCATGAACGCTTTCAGACATGGAGCGACGACATGGTCTCAGACTACGCGGCGACCCCTAGCGCAGAGTTCGTCGCCTATCTCGACGACCAGGTAGCGATGCGGCGTCGAGCGCCACATCGGCCCGACGATGTGATCACCCGCCTCATGGAAACCGAAGTCGACCGTGAGCGACTCTCCGATGTCGCGGTGCGTACGCACACGATGTTCCTCATCGCTGCCGGCAACGAGACGACGCGCAATCTCATCGCCAATACATTGCTACGACTCGCGCGGCATCCCGATCTGTATGCGAGCGTCCGCCACGATCGAAGTCTCATCGTTCCACTGCTCGAGGAATCACTACGGCTCGATGCCCCCGTGCAGATCGCCGGGCGAGCCGTGTGGAACGACACAGAGATCGAGGGCTGCCCCATGCATGCCGGGGACCGCGCCGTCCTCAGCTACACCGGCGCGAACCGCGACCCGGATGCCTTCCCAGAACCCGATGAATTGCGGCTCGACCGGCCGCGCGTGCGCGACCACGTCAGCTTCGGGATCGGCCCGCGGATCTGTCCCGGCGCATCGCTCGCGCGGCTGGAGGCCCGCGTCGCGATCGAAGAGTTCGCCGACGCTGTGCCGCAGTTCGAACTCATCCCCGAGTACCGTTTCGTGCCGAAGCCCGTGTTCTGGGCATGGGGACCGCAACGACTCGATGTGGTCATCGACTGACTCGATTCGAGGCGACGCCGGCACGAGACCAGCACGAGAAATGTGATCAGTCCCAGGCGACGCGCAGCTGTTGTGGACCGCGTAAGCGCATGGTGCGCCGTTGCACGAATGTGTCTGCGCCCGCTCGGATCGTCGGCAAACGGTCAAGAAGCACACGTAGCGCGGCCTGGATCTCGGTGCGGGCTAGCGCGTTTCCGAGGCAGTAGTACGCGCCTGCACTGAACGCCAGGTGCACCGGGCCCCGATCGAGACGCAGGACGTCAGGATCGTCGAACACTGCCGGATCCCGGTTGGCGGCTCCGTACACGAGCGCGGCCATGCTGCCCGCTGGGAGCGTAGCGCCATCTACCTCGACCGATTCGCGAATGAAACGCATCGACATCTGCACGGACGGATCGAAGCGCAGCAATTCTTCGACCGCGGAAGGCAGTAGTGACTGATCATTGCGAAGCCGACGGAGTTCGTCGGGGTTACGCAACAGCGCGATCATCCCGTTGCCGAGAAGATCGGCCGTGGTCTCGTGTCCGGCCTGTAGCAGCAGCACACTCGTCGCAATCGCCTCGTGGTGGGAGAGCGTCTCGCCGCCGTCCTCCGCGTGGACCAACGTGGTCATAATGTCGTCGGCTGGATGCGCGCGCCGCTGCCGCAGCGCGTCGTCGAAGAAGTCGGTGAAACCCTCGGCGGCGCAATTGCCTCGCTCGACGATGTCAGGCGTGGCCGACATCGGATCACCCGCACGTGCGAAATCCCAGGCCCATTCCTCGATGCGCGGCTCGGCATCATCGGGCAGACCCAACAGTCGCGCGATGACAACAATCGGGATCGGATATGCGAAGTCGCGGACGAAGTCCATCGAGCGAGCGGCTGCCACCCGATCGATCAATTCATGCGCGATCTGCTCGGTCAGTTCGCGTGTCGGCGCGACGGCGCGCGGAGTGAAAGCCTTGT
The DNA here is from genome assembly GCA_035525225.1 of Acidimicrobiales bacterium. Taxonomy (GTDB): domain Bacteria; phylum Actinomycetota; class Acidimicrobiia; order Acidimicrobiales; family WLNW01; genus DATLFA01. The sequence goes on along the minus strand of DATLFA010000090.1, from coordinate 94,598 downwards.
ACACCAGCTTTCGGACACGATCATGCGCGGGCTTTTCGAGGAACAGCATCGCGTCGCGCATGAGTCGATAGAAGGCGCCGTTCCCCGTGCCGTCTTGATCGAACACTTTCGCCGTGGCGGGGTCGTTCACGGCACCCGCCGATCGGGCCACTCGGTCGACATTGCGAAAGCTCGTGAGCACCCAGCATCCCAGCGGCAAGCGCGCGGAAGTGCTGCGGTGCGCTGGTGCGAGTTCGCGCAACCGCGCGTACAGCGGGTAGAGCTCACCGCGGGTCTCGGCGTCGAGGATGTTTTCGAGTACCGCGTCGGCATCGAGCGAGTCGTCCACCGGTCGACTATCCGGCCAAAGCGAACGCACGATTCCCGGGGACCACTCTTTGACGACCATTCCGAGACGTTAGTTGCTCCACACGATGTGGAGGAACGACCTGTCAGATGTCGCGCGCAGGCATCGAGCCGACATGGCGCCCGGCGCGGTACCCGAAGACAGTGCCGTTGCCGATAGTGCCGCCGCCGCTCGGGTAGGCCCAGCCGAAGACGTTCGCCGTGTTGCCGGCCGCGTGTACCACCCATCAAACCGCCCCGACGACCCACTGCATCGCTAGCAACTCATCGAGCGCACCCGCCAACTGAAGCAGCGGCGGCCTTGACGAGAGTCGCCAGGGCAGCCTATGAAGCCCCTGCCCGTCAACGAGCCTCTCCGAAACTGATTACGAGCGAAGGCAGCACCCGAGCTGAGATAGCGACATTGCTCTAGGGTCGCGCACGGCAGAGAGTTCACTCCCCTCGCCGGCCCCCACCGGCGCCCACCGGCGGCCGTCTCGGAGCAGCTGTCCCTACGCCCGCCGCGAGAAAGTTCGTAGGGCGACATAGTTCCTTGCGTACGCAACCTTCGCGCAACAAACGCGCAACCTAGCACTGCGTTGTTTGCGCGCAACAGCGAGCAGTGGCGAGCAACTAGAACATCATCTGACTAGGACATTTGCGCATCATCCCCAATCAGCGCATGACTCTCGATGTGCTTTGGGACCAGGGGTCGGGAGATTCGAATCTCCCCATCCCGACCACAGATACGCTCTCGCTGACCCACACGAGCGCGTGACTTCGCGGCATAATACGGATCGTGGCGGTATATCAGTATATTCCCATCCGATCCAGACGCCCTTCTCTCGTGCCTTGTTGTGGGGAGGCACGAGGGCCGAAGGTGCCGACGACAACTGCTTTGGTGGCCCTGCGGGTGTTCGTCTGTCTTGGCCTCGTGGGGCTCGCCGCGGGCGTGAGTTCGCATGCAGCCTCGGCGGCACCGGTGCTCATGCAGGTGACGCAACCCGTGGCGGAGACGGTCACGGGCACCTTGGTGCAGACGATACGGACCTCGGGGTTCCATCCCAGTTCGCCCGATCCTTCTGGGGTCGTCTACCAAGCCGACCTCGATCGGCTGATGATTAGTGACTCCGAAGTCGACGAGACCACCGGGGCGGGCTATCACGGCGTCAACTTGTGGCAGCTGTCCCGGACTGGGACCCTGATCGACACGGGCACGACCTTCCCCGCTTATTCGCGCGAGCCCTCCGGGCTCGGCTATGACTCGGTCTCGAGAGCGCTGTTCATCTCCGACGACACTGCGGATCGAGTATGGGTCGTCAAAGCGGGTGCCGATCAACGCTTCGGCACCCCCGACGACCTAGTGACCTTTGTGGACGCGCGCGCCTACGGCAGCTACGACACCGAAGATCCCGAATTCGACACGACCATCGGCCAGCCGACGTCGGGGCATCTGTTTTTCCTCGACGGCACGGGCACCGAGATCTACGACATCGACCCCGTCGACGGCATCTTCGGCAACGGCAACGACATCATGACCCATTTCGACATCGGTCATCTCGGTCCTATCGATTTCGAAGGCCTCGGATCGGATCCCTCGACCAACACCCTCTACGTCGGTGCCCGCACCACCAAGCAAGTCTTCGAAATCACCAAGACCGGCGCACTGGTACGGACTATCGACCTGACCGGCATACCAGGATTGAGGTTCATCTCCGGTCTCGCGTTGGCCCCCGCCAGCGACAACTCCAGTCGGCTCAACCTCTGGGTGGTAGACCGCGGCGTCGACAACGAGGACGACCCGAACGAAAACGACGGCCGACTCTTCGAAATCGCATTTGCCGGGCCGGCGGGCGTCGACCTCCCGGCAAGTATCCCGGACACCTATTTCCCCCTGCGCAACCCGATTCGCGTCTTCGACAGCCGCCCTGTCGGTTCCATTCCCACGGGCTCGAGCCGAACGGTGAAGGTTGCGGGCGTGGCGGTCAACGGCATCTCCGTTCCGCCCGAAGCCACGTCGGTCATCGCCAACATCACAGCTGTGGATCCCGACCAAGCGGGATTTCTCACGGTGTATCCATGGGGTCAAGCGATACCCATGGAAACGTCGACACACAATTTCGCCAAGGGCGAGAACTTCGCCAACACAGTCGTGATGGCAGTAGGGGCAGGCGGCCACATCTCGGTGCTCAACAAGTTCTACAGCGGGGCCGGCGCCACGCACGTCCTCGTCGACATCATCGGGTACAGCACCGCCGAAGAAGCCGGATCACGCTTGCGGAGTATCGCCCCGGTTCGCGCCCTCGACAGCCGCAACGCGATCGGGGGACCCTCAGAACCGTTCCACGCTCGCGCGCCACGCGATCTGGCGATCGTCGGCCAGCCGGGGATCCCGACCAATGTCCAGGCAGTGGTACTGAACATGACCTTTGCCAACGCGACGAACACCGGCAGCTTCGTCACCGTGTGGCCCAAGGGTGAGGCGCAACCGAACATCTCCGTTCTCAACGTCGTCGCCGGCATCGCCCGGGCCAATCTGATCGTCGCGCGCGTCGGTGCCAACGGCATGATCTCGATCGTCAACGACAGCGGCCAGACCGACCTCCTCGCCGACATCGTCGGTTACTTCGAACCATCTGGGACGGGCGGCTCGATCACCGGCAAGAACCCAACGCGTGAATTCAATACTCGCTTCACCACGCCATTCCAACCCGGCGAAACTCGACAGATCACCATTCAAGGACAACCAGGCATGCCGGGACCACCGGGCATCCCCCCGGCCGCGAAGACGGCAATTCTCAAAATCACCGCAGTCGATCCGACCGCCAACGGCGGATACCTCACGGTGTGGCCGACGGGCGCCGGCACGACCCCACCCAACGTCTCCAACCTCAACTTCAACGCCGCGATGAACATCCCAAACCTCGTCATCACACAGATCGGGAGCGACGGAACCATCAACATCCACAACGCCTTCGGCGTGACCCACGTGCTCATCGACGTACTCGGCTACGCCGATTGAGGCCTGCCGGCGAGCGCGGCTGCGGCTCGTTTCGGCTTCCGACGTCTCCCGTCCGACGTCGTCACGGTCACAGGGACGCGACCGCGGCCTCGGCGCTGCTTGATTTCGAGGCTCAGCGTCCGGCAGCGCTGATCGCGCTGGCGATCCCAACGGGACCGTTCTGGCGCTTGCGTGACGCTCGTGTCCTCGGCCGTCTCGTGCGCAAGCCGCGCGCCATTGCTCGCGGTTCCACTGCACTGATCGTCGACAGGTCGACGCCACATGCGCCGCGTCCAACCCGCGCAAACGGAAGTCCCACCTCGTCTTCCTTCCGCCAGGCATCTCCGCGCGAAGTCAAGGTCGCAGCGCGCGATCGCGTGCATCTGGGTCCGTCGCCATCGGGCGTCAGGCTGCGACGCGTGCACCGACAACGGCATCGTTCACACCGAAGACAGCACAGGCAACAGCCCTTTCGCGGACGCGCCAGCTCAAGCCAAGACCACTACTGAAAGATGCGGGTTAGCTCTGCCCGGCGCCGAATTCTCCAACATCCCGCGCCGGGACCCCAATAGCCTTCGCCCCGCAATACTCACGCAAGGGTGATGGCCACAGATTCAAGTTTCGTCGAGTGGCGCCGATCAGGAGTTGTGCCTCGGCGACCAGACCCTCTCGGTACGACACCGTTAACGTGGGCCGCGCCACGGCCGGTCCCGGTAGGGGACCGCCGGATAGGTAAACGGGTCCGGACCGCGTGGTTGCCGGTGACGGTCCGCTATGTCGTACCCGCTTCACGATGGTGGCAACGCAACCGCCCTGTCGTCGCCGATGGATTTGTGGCGGACATGTCGATGACCGGCGCCGGCCTGTTGCTTCCCCGCGGTGTCGATGTAACCATCGGGACCGTTGTATGTGTAGAGATCTGCGCTGCGGCGGGCGACGCCATCATTCGAACGACCCGAGCCGTCGACGCCGCGTGGGCGCACTACGGACTCGAGTACTGCCCGCTCGGAGACGCCTTCCACGGAGTCGTCAGCGAACTCGTCGCCGGCGGCCACAGAGACTTTGACTGGCAATGGAACATCGCACGGTAAGAAATGCGAGTTCTAGTCGATATCGACGACTGCAGCAGGTCCACAGTGCGATCGCCACAACGGGCTGGCGACTCGTTACTAAAGCAGACACCATGGGTCCTTCGGATCGTTAATCGCTCGCGCGTAACAGCCGTGCGGCATGGAGCGATTGATAGATGCGCCCGACAGAGTGGGACGCGACCCGGACTCATCGGATCCGTCTAGGCCTCGGGCCTAGGCTCCAGGAGGGTTCTCAAATGCTCGAAGGACAGACATCGTCTGAAACACTCGCCTTCATATATGCCGCGAACATCCCCCGCCGACCGTTGGTGCTCGATTGGCAGGACAACGCGCTGAGACCCATCGGCAAAGCCGAACTGGTCGACTTCCAGCAACTCGCGCAGCTACCCACCACGGACGAATAACCATCGCAACAACGACTGGAAGTCGACACAACAGCATGTCCCGCTGTCAACGGCCACCGGCGCCCCATCGACACCGGCAGCGCACACGACAATCCTCACCGTTGGCGGAAATGCAAGACGCTCGCCCTAGGCGGCCGGGCTCGGCTGCGAGGTCGCCCAAGGATTCCACTTCGCTCGGCTGGCGGCGACAGTTGGCGGGTATCGGGCCGGTTTCACGACACGAGTGCCTTCGTGGATCGGCCTGGGCGTGGGTCTCCTCGCCGGCCTGCGGGCCGTGCACTGGATGTTGGACCGCGCCGACGGCGCTCGGTACGAGCTGGTCATCGTGGCTACGGTCGCGGTCGTCGTCGTCCCCGCGATGATCGGCGAGACCATCGGCTTCGTGATCGGCCGGCGAGTCGCGCCACAAAGTGTGTGGGCGGCACAACTCGATCGCGGGCTGGGCGGCGCCGCCGGTTTGATTGCCGTGCTGGCGACAGTGTGGATGATCCTGCCGGTGCTCGGTGCGTCTCGCTGGTCGAGCGAACTCGTCTCAGATTCGACCGTGGCGCGGCTGATGACCGAGCACCTGCCCGAGCCGCCCGATGTCGAGGGCGCGCTGCGGTCCGTCGTGGGTGACGACACGTTCCCCCAGGTGTTCGAGGCGCTGCCGCCACCGGTGACCCTGCCACCGCCGGCACACACAGAGCTCGACGCGGCAACGATTGCACGCGTCGCGACCTCGGTGGTCAGGATCGAGGGGGTCGCATGTCGTGTCGCCAAGAGCGGCACGGGGTTCATTGTCGATGACGCGCTTGTCGTCACGAACGCGCACGTCGTCGCGGGCGAACGAACGACTTCGGTCCGACGCGACGACGGAAGACGCTTGTCCGCGACCGTCGTCGCGCTCGACCCCAACCGCGACCTCGCGTTGCTCAGCGTGTCCGGTCTTGGCCGGGCTGCACTGCCGGTGGGTGAATCCAGCCACCGCGGCAGCGGTGGCGTGTTCGGCCATCCCGAGGGAGGGCCGTTGCGCATCGCTCCGTTCGCGGTGGCTCGAAGGGTGACGGCGTTGGGCAGGGACATCTACGGTGCGACCGCGGTGCAGCGCGATGTGCTGGAGCTTGCGGCCGACCTCCGGCACGGCGACTCCGGTGCGGCACTCGTCAACGCTCAAGGTGAAGTGGTAGGTGTCGCATTCGCCCTCTCCGAGGACCAGGCGGGCGTCGCCTACGCCCTCGCGACCACCGAGCTCAACGCAATCCTGAGGGTCCCACGCGACCAACTGGTCGACACGGGGCCATGTATCAACTGAACAGAGGCTGCCGCGAACGCAGGTTCGGCTCTCCGCCTACAGTTGCAGCCCCATGGATGACTACGAGGGGCTCACGCGCAATTGACGCCGACCGTTTACCGGCCACACGGTAGGGCGTCTGGGCTCAAGCCGCGCTCGTACCGCGTCGAGGACGGTGGCGTCGGACGTGCCCGTGACAACGTGGCTGCCCTTCGCTTTGAGGATGTCACTGACTTCGCAGGCAATCCCCCTTCTATCCAACGAGGTGGCGATCTCGATGCGCGCCCGCCGCGATCTCTTCACGAGCCGCGGCTTCGAGCAGTTGAGCGAGGTCGACCAGCGCCCTCGCAACCGCCAACTCTTCGCCGATCATCGGCACGATGGGATCGGCAGGATGCCGTCGCGCCTCGCCAGTGCCGACAAATGCGCCGATCGAAGTCTGCATCGTCGCGGTGGCCCGACAATGCGAGGTGTCTTCCTGCAACCGCATCTCGATCAGCACGCTGCGCGTCTCTGTCTCGGCGCTCTTTGCCGGCGTCGTGCTCGCCACCGCCTCGATGGTTGCGTCGCTGCCCGGGTAGACGAACGACTCGCGTCCATCCGACCAGCGCACCCGATAGTGCTCTCGCACGGACGAGTCGCTGACCACTTCCACGATCTCGCCGGTTTGCCTGGCGCGGCCGACCTTGTTGCTGTCGACAATCAGTCGGTCGCCAACATGTGCCTTCATCGCTGCCTCCTCGACGTCGTTGGCCGAGAGCCGCTGGGGTCCGCGACCCCCGGCGGCAATGATACGACGGGACCGGCGGCCGGCGGGAGCAGGCCGGGCCGGCTCAGCCTGCCCAGATCACGAAAGTGATGATCTGCTCGCCGGCGCCGAAACCGCGTTCGTAGACGGCAACCGAGTGAGGATCGTCGATTTACCTGACGCTCCCGAAACTACGCCAACAATTGGCCGCGGTGCGGGTTCGATTCTGATGATCTCGAGCACGGCGGCAGCGACCGCTTGGTGGACGCCGTCCTGGCCTGGGGCGATGTCGACACAATCGCCATGCGTATCCGAGCGCATCGAGACGCAGGAGCCGACCATGTGTGTGTGTGGGTGCTCACGCCGGAGCCAATGACGTTTCCTCGCACCGAGTGGCGCGAACTAGCGACTGCGCTTACCGGGTAGGCCGGCTGGGCAACAACTCGATCCGCTCGGACAGCCGGAGGTCATCGAGGCGGGCGGTGGCCAGCGTGCGCCATCGAGTAGTGGGGAAATCCGCCGACGCCTGTACCAACTCGGCCCCCAAGACGTCGACGGTCATCGCATTGAATTCGTCCTTGAAGTCAGCCTTGGTGGAAACCACTCTCGCCGATCCGCTTCGGCCGCATGCACCTCAATCAGTTCTCGATACCGTGGTCGATACTCGGAGGAGCCCGATGGCAAGTTCGGACGCGCAGGTTCGACAAGGCGTGAGTGATCTGCCCGCGTTCGAGTTCGGCTCGACTCCCATGACGCCAGCACCCGAACTGGGCTCGGCGCGCGTCGCACTCGTGACCACCGCCGGTTTGCGTCCTGACGGACTCGGCACTTGGAGCGAGGGGCAAGGCTTCGTGACCCTCGATTCGACCAGACGCGACCTGACGCTGGCGCACATCTCACCGAATTTCGACCGGGCCGGCCTCGCTGCGGACCTCAACGTCGTGTATCCGATCGATCGACTCGACGAACTCGCGCGCGCGGGCGTCATCGGCTCGGTCGCGTCGTCTCACATCGCGTTCATGGGCGCACAGCCCGACCACACACTCACCACAATGCGTCTCGACACCGGGCCCGCGGCGGCGAAGCTCCTTCTCGACGACGGTGTCGATGTCGTGGTCCTGACGCCCGTTTGACCGCTGTGTACCCGCACCGTGAGTGCCCTCGCCAACATCCTGGAAGCGGCCGGTCTGGCCACGGTGGCGATCAGCCTCGTGCGCAGCCAAGCCGAGCGCGGGCGCGCACCACGCGTACTGCACTGTGAGTTTCCTCTCGGGCGACCCCTCGGCCGCCCGAACGACCCCGCGTTCCAATACCGAGTGCTCGACGCGGCCTTCGCGCTTCTTCCCCGTGTGGATGTACCGGTGCTCGTCGATTTTCCCGAAACGATCGTCGACGAAGCCGACGCGCCACTGGCTTGCCCGCTGCCGTTACGGCGCGACGCGTCGCTCCACCCGGCGGTCGACGAAGCCCTCGGCTTGTTGCCGGCGTACCGCCGAAGCCTGGAACGCACCGGTCGAACCGGTGTAGTGCGTGGCGGAGGAGCCGGCCGAGTCGCCGAGCTGGTCGCCGCGTTCGTGCGGGTCGCGGCCGGCGACGAGTGGACCATCGACGCCGCGCCCATCGAGATGGGCGCGGCTGCGCTCGACATTCGCGCGTACTACGAAGAGGCCGCTCTTGGACTTTCAGACCACGTGCCCGAGGCCCGTCAAGCCGAGTCATGGTTCTACCGACGCACCGCCAGCGGCGACTTACTGCGGCATGTGCAGAAGCAACTCCGCACGTCAGGAGCGCCACGGGCATCGTGGTTCGCGTTGGCTCCGACCGGCCAACAACTCGCCCGCGAATGACCATCGCGTTCGGAGCAAGCGACCTCACCCCGACCGCCGTTCGCAGCTGAGACCGTCACCGAGCAGTCAGCGCGATGGGGGTAATCGTTCAGGCGAAGACGCGTATTTCGACGGCGCCGACGTTGCCGCCGCTCGATGTCGCGATGTCGAATCGGACGACCCGCCCACGCGCGGTGAACGCGGCCGGCCGCGGCGTGGCGAGCGTGCCCGCTGGGTACGGTCCGATCGAGGGCCCGTCGTCGACGCTCACGGTGAAGGTCGACGTGATCGCGCTACCGTCGGCCATCGATCTCGTGACGAACTCGGCGCCTTTGATGTCGGTCACTGCCGCGAGTTCGAGAGTGATCGAGCCGTTGTCGCCGTCACCGCGAGTGGCCCATTCGGTCGACGAGTCGTCGTCGATCGCTTTCGAGGCCGCAAACGCGGCCGAGAATTCGGAGCTGACCTTCGTGATGGTCGCGTTCGTCGCGATGTTGCGCCCCGGCGCAGCAGCTGTGACGGCCGGGGTCGACGCGGCGGCATCGAGGCGAAATGTACCGCGCTCCGATCGGTAGAGCGTTCCATCGGCGGTCGTACCCTGCACGATGTACGTATACGTCACACCCGGCTCGACGTCGGGTAGCGACACGTCGTGTTGTGCGATGCCGGTGCCATTCATGGACAGGCTGTTGTTGAAGCGACCGAACGAGCCGTCGGTCCCCCACACGATCGCGCAGATCATCGGCTCGGTCGTCGTCACGCGGAATATCCCCCGGCTCGGGTCTGACGGATCGAGCTCGAAGACCATCTCGCTGGCGCGGACGTCGTCGAAGGGCCGCACGGCGACCGTCGATGACCCGTCATCGCCGCATGCAGTCATCACGAGTGCAGCGGCAACGAAGACCGACAGCGAGCGTGTCAGTACGCGATGCATGGAAGCACTCTAGTTTCCCCAAAAGATCACACGGCAGCGGCCTTGGACGTACGGGTTGTCGCGCGGCGATGGGCGAGCCCAGGGACCTTCGACTCTTCGTTGGGCAACCGTGGGTCGCGAGACTCGATCTCGCCCACATACAGTTCGCAAACGACATGGGAGAGCGCAGACGTCATGAACGACTCGACCACAGGTGCAGTAACCGAACCCGCGCCGCACGGGCAGTCCAATTGGACGGCCGGACGCGTCGTGATGGTCGTCATTGCCTCGATAGTCGCCTTGTTAGGGCTGGCGATGCTCGCCGCGGGAGGCGCGCTGACATGGGCCGCGACTACGCACCGAGATGACGCCGGCTTCTTCCACACCGACTCCAAGCGCTTCTCCTCTGCCTCCTACGCCATCACGAGCGACGAGGTCGACTTCGGAACGGACGTGCGGCCCGGCCGAGACGGTTTCGAGCCGGGGGACCTCGTGCGCGTGCGGCTCCGCGCGTCTTCGAGTGACTCCACGCGCCCAGTCTTCCTCGGGATCGCGCGCACAGCGGACGTCGATGGTTACCTCTCGGGCGTAGCCCACGACGTGATCCGCGATGTTCGCCTCCGTCCGTTCGAGGTCGACTACCGCGCCGTCAGCGGCACCCGCGAACCGACAGCGCCTCAGGCCGAGACCTTCTGGATACTGTCGAGCGCAGGAACGGACACGCAGAGCATCGTGTGGGAGCCGGGTGACGGCAATTGGGCGATCGTTGTGATGAACGCCGACGCCAGTCGAGGGGTCGTCGCCGACATCGACGTCGGTGTCGAGATACGACACCTGTGGTTGATCGTCGGCATCGTTCTCGTGCTCGGCATCGTGCTGCTCGGCACCGGCATCGCGGTGATCATCACCGTCGCGCACCGTGCGGCTCGAGACGTCGGCCCGCCACCAGGCGGAGACCAATTCGGTAGCACAGTACCCGCATCACCGACGCCAGTGTCCGGCCTTGCCGATGATCCGGTTGTCGTGCGCTCACGACTCGACGCACCGCTCAGCCGGTGGTTGTGGCTGGTGAAGTGGATCCTCGCCATCCCTCATTTGATCGTGCTGGCGTTGCTGTGGATCGCAGCCATCATGCTCACCGTCATCGCCGGCGTCGCGATCCTCTTCACCGGGCGCTATCCGCGACGTATCTTCGACTTCAACGTCGGCGTACTGCGGTGGACGTGGCGGGTCGCCTTTTATGCGACCGGAGTTCTCGGCACCGACAGGTATCCGCCGTTCACTCTTCGGCCCGTCGACACGTACCCCGCCACCCTCGACGTGCTCTACCCGGCGCAGCTCTCCCGCGGCCTCGTCCTTGTCAAGTGGTGGCTCTTGGCGCTACCCCACTACGTCGTCGTCGGCATCATCGGCTCCGGCTGGTGGTGGGGCACATTGCGCGTTCAGCGCGACTGGGATGGCCGCGCCGCGGCCTGGAGCGGCGGCCTTCTCGGTGTGCTCGTCCTCGTGGCCGGTGTACGACTCCTGTTCACCGGCCGGTACCCGCGCGACATGTTCGGGTTGATCACCGGGCTGAACCGATGGGTGTACCGAGTCGTGGCGTACGCAATGCTTATGACCGACGTATATCCACCCTTCCGCCTCGACCAAGGCGGCGAGACTCGTCGCGACATCGCGGAGGAGCCCTGACGATGCCCCGTTCGGATCATGGGAACACGAGTCGGGAACTTGGTCCCTATCGGTGGACCATTCGATTTTGTTGAATCGACGGTAGACGCGCCGGCTCCGCCGACGGGTGGACGAAGAGACGTATAGCGGAAAGGAAGCACGAGATGACAGAGAAGACCGAAGGTACGACGAAGCCCGATGTTCGTCGCCGTGAGTGGTTCGAGTTTCCCGACTTGTCGCGTTGGGGGATGCCCGACTTGTTCCGCGTCTTCGACCGGACGTCCGGTCTCGAAGGCCGAATTCGCGTCGAGGAAGAGATCAAGGACGATGCAATGGTCATTCGAGCCGAGCTCCCGGGCATCGACCCCGAAAAAGACGTCGATATCAGTGTGAGCGACGGTGTCCTGCACATCAAGGCCGAGCGCCGAAGCCAGACGAAGGAAGAGAACGAGGGGCGTGTTCGCTCCGAGTTCCGCTATGGCTCGTATACCCGAACGCTTCCACTGCCGAAGGGCGCGTCCGAGGCCGATGTCAAGGCGTCCTACAAAGACGGCATTCTCGAGGTCACGGTGCCCGTGAAACACGAAGCGACCGAGAGTCAGCGAGTTGCCGTCACCCGCGGATAAGGGTGACAGTGGGCAGACGGCTGAAACGCGCGACCGCGGCCTTTGCAGTGAGCGTGATCATCTTCGCTTCGTGCGGCAGCGACGACGGGGCCGCCGACGTCGTGATGAGCTCTGCCGCTCGCCAAGCTCCTGCGACTTCTGCCGGACTACCGGTTGCTTCGGCTGTCGACACGTTTGGGGGCGAGCTCTTCACCGAGCTCGCCGCTACGGCCGATGGCAACCTCGTGCTGTCGCCTTACAGCGTCGCGGTGGCACTCGCAATGACCCGTGCCGGTGCTGCCGGCGAGACGAAGCTGCAACTCGATCGGGTACTTCATCTCGAAGGGACCGACGCAGACACCGGTTTCAACGCGCTCGAACAAGCGCTCGCGACGAGAACCGGCGATGTCGTGGGACAGGACGGCAAGAAGCTGTCGGTCCTGTTGGCGACCGCGAACGCCCTATGGCCCCAGCGGGGCTATCCGTTCGCGACGCCATTTCTCGATCAGTTGGCGGCCCACTACGGAGCGGGGCTACACGTCGTCGACTACCAGCATGAGCTCGAACAATCGCGTCGAACCATCAACGAGTGGGTCTCCGATCAGACCGCGCAGAAGATTCCCGAGCTCATACCCGAGGATGCCCTCGATTCACTGACGCGCCTCGTTCTCACCAACGCCGTGTATCTCAAGGCCTCGTGGGCGCAGCCGTTCGAGCCTTCTGCAACTGCGGACCAGCCATTCGCCCGCCTCGACCAATCGACGGTGACGGCCTCCTTCATGCACCAGACCGAATCGCTCGGCTACGCGAAGGGTTCAGGTTGGCAGATGGTCGAGCTGCCCTACGCGGGCGGCAAGTTGGCCATGGATGTGATCGTTCCCGACACGGGACAGTTCGACGCAGTCGCCGAGTCACTGAGGCGTGGCACCACCACCTTCTTCAAACGCGTCGAACCACAGTCCGTGCAACTTGCGCTGCCGAAGTTCCGATTTCGAACGCAGGCCGACCTCGTCGACACGCTCGCCTCACTCGGCCTCACTGATCTCTTCGACCCCGACCGGGCTGACTTGTCGGCAATGACTACGGCCGAGAAGCTCTACGTGTCCGGTGTACTGCATGAAGCCTTCATCGACGTCAATGAAAAGGGCACCGAAGCGGCCGCCGCAACTGCGATCATCATCCGAGCAACGGCGGCGCCGGGAACACCAGTGGCCCTGACCGTCGATCGCCCCTTCATCTTCGTGCTGCGAGATCTCGAGACCAAGGCGGTGCTCTTTCTCGGTCGAGTTCTCGATCCAACGGCGTGACGTCACACGACACGGGTGCGCGCCGTATTCGCTACTCAGTGCATCAAAGCAAGTCATGACCACGATGATCGCCCGGCTGAAGGCTTGGACCCGTTCGACGCGCCCGAGCGACCCCGAGGCGGCACGGGTGATGGCCGACCGGTGGGAGTCACTACCGGACCATGTCCGCACCCCGGCGCAACTGCTGGGGCGGCGATTCGCGGGTTGCGAGGGCACACACGGGGTCTTCCCGGCGTGCGACTTCGCGTGCAAGCCCTGTTACCACTCCGCCGATGCGAACAAGGTACCGACCGATGGTGCGCACACGATCGCCGAAGTCGGTCGGCAGATGGCCTATCTCCGTGAACGGCGCGGCCCCGCGCAATATGCACAGTTGATCGGCGGTGAAGTGTCGCTGCTGTCGCCCGAAGACCACGCCGCGACGCTCGCGGTCATGCGTAGCTACGGGCGCATGCCGATGAGTATGACTCACGGCGATTTCGACTACGACTATCTGCGGCGCCTCGCGGTGCGGTCCGATGGCTCGCGGCGATTTGCGGACTTGTCGTTCGCCGCACACATCGACTCGACGATGCGCGGCCGCACCGGGGCGCCGCGCCCTACTACCGAGGCCGAGCTACAACCGCAACGCGCCGCGTTCTGCGCGATGTTCGACCGCCTCGAAGCTGAACATGGCGTGCGTGGGCATCTGGCACACAACATGACCGTCACCGCCGACAACATCGATCAGATATCCGAAGTCATCCGCTCGTCGCACCGGCTCGGCTTTCGGATGTTCTCGTTCCAGCCCGCCGCGTACGTCGGAAACGAGCAGCGGTGGCGCGGCGGCTACCGGGCACTCACCGATGACGATGTGTGGGCCCGCGTCGAAGACGGTGCGGGCACGCGGCTCCCCTACCGGGCAATCGAGGTGGGCGACATCCGCTGCAACCGCACCACGTGGGGTGTCTACGTCGGCGAACGCTACGTACCCCTCCTCGATGACCGCGTGCCGGCCGACCTGGCGCTACGTGATGCGTTCTTTGCGGCGTTGCCGGGCACGCTCCTGTTCGCGCCGCGCGCCCAGCAAACCGTACGGGTGATCCGCGGCGTACTGCGAGGCCCGAAGGTCATTCCGTTGACGCTTTGGTGGGTGAAACGATTCGTGCGACGCGCCGGTGGTCTGCGTGCACTTCGCCACGGCATCCGGCCCGTCACCTTTGTGATGCACAACTTCATGGACGCCCGCGATGTCGCACCTGCATGGGCATTGCTCCAAGACGGCGTCACCAGCGACGAGCCGCGAATACGAGCCACACAAGAGCGCTTGCAGGCGTGCACGTATCACATGGCACACCCCGAGTCCGACGAGCTCGTGCCGGCGTGCGTGCAGCACAGCGTCCTCGACCCCCGCGAAAACAGCGACCTCGTGACGCTGCTCGCCCCGCCCGGGCGAGCGCGCCGCCCGCCATCGATCTAGCGCGTCAGCCTCCCGCGTGCCGTCCCGGTTCCCATGCGAGACCGCCGAGCACCTGCGATGCCAAATCCGACGGCGCACCCTCGAGCTCGGTGGCCATCGTCTCGTGCCAGCGATTCAAGAACCCGAACATCGCGATGACGCCGACGATCTCTACGATCTCGCCTTCGTCATAGAAACGCCGAAGGCCGTCGAAGTGGCCCGGCGTCACGGCATTGGGGCTTTGACCCGACGCAAACGCGAGGCGCATCGCAGCGCGCTCCGCCTCGGTGAACTTGTCGCTGCGTTCGAAGTCGGCCACGTTGGCGAGCTTGTCCGCGCCGATGCCTTGGTGCATGAGGCTCGTCGCCTGGTGCGCCTGACAGTAACGGCACCCCGCGCCGTAGCTCGACATCAACGCGACGAGGCTCTTCGTCTCGCGCGACACTGATCCCGCGAAGACCTGTTGGATCAGCGCTTGGAGAGCGTCGAGCATGCCCGGCCGGCGTGCCATCGTGAGAAACGCGTTCGGCACGAAACCGGCGCGCTGTTCCATCGTCGCGAACATCTCCTCATAGTCCGGGAGGTCCTCACGCCGCAATGGATTCAGATTGGCCACGCCAACTCCTTCGATCGACTGTTGCGGAGCGTACCGAGGATCGCCGTATCACACCGCAAACGTGGGATGAGCACCACATCACGCTGCGGGTTCTCGGCTCGGCGGCGAGTCGAGAGCGGCGATCATGTCGGCCGGCGCAGGACGATCGTCGGGGGCGACGGGCCGGTAGGCGAAGCGCAGGAGACCGTCGGCACCGACCACGAAGTCGCCGCCGAGCTGGCGAGTGTCGTCGGTCGGCCGCCGGAGCTTCTTGCCGGCCCGCATGAGTTGCGCGTATTTCTTGATCGTCGCGGGCCGGTAGATGCGGCGCAGCGAACCTCGCCCGAGGCCATACGCACGATAGGTGTCGCGGTGTTCGTCACTGAGGACCGAGAACGGGATATCCAGATGTTGCCGGTAACCGTCGAGAAACTTGGCGCGGGCGAAGGTGACAACCGCGACGTCGACGTCGTCAAGGCGTCCGTGTCGTTCGAGTTCGTCGCGCACGGCGACGACATGCTCTTGGCACGGCAGTCACATCAGGTGGCGGTGGAAGACGAGTATCACGCTGCGACCCCGGTGATCGGCGAGACGCCACTGGTGACCATCGTGGTCCAGTAGGACGATGTCGGGTGCTACATCGCCGGTATCCACGAGCATCAGTGTCTCCTTCGTCGCCGGCGGAATTGCGGGGGCTCACGTGGTAACACGTTTGCGGCCGTCATGATTCCGCGTCTGCAGCGTGATCGGCGAGAAGGGATCGCAAACGCATTCGACCGCGGTGCAAACGTGTCTTCAGGGCCGGCTCCGCAAGGTCGAGCACGGCCGCGGCTTCGGCGCTGCTCAAACCTTCTATATCGCGAAGCACCACTGCCGCCCGCTGGTCGAGTGGCAGTTGCGCCAACGCGGCGCGGACCGAGGCGGCCCGGCGTCGCTGCTCGGCGTCTTGCGCGGTCGCATCGGTGGCATCGAGGAGGGGGAGCGAGCTGGCTTCCTCCCAAGAGGTCTGTGGGCGGTGCTTGCGCCGGGCCCGCGTGAGCGCAGTATTCATCGCGATGCGGTGGAGCCACGTCGTCACCGCCGCGTCACCACGAAATTGCGACGCGTTGCGCCAGACCTGCACGAACGTGTCCTGAGTGGCTTCGGCGACGTCGCGAGGGTCATCGAGCACTCGACCGATTATCGACGCTGCTCGTTGCTCGTGAGCACGGATGAACTCGGCGAACGCGATCTGATCGCCTCGGCGAATGCCGTCGAGAAGAATCTGCGACCGATGTGAATCCTCGGAGGCGCTCACCGCATCAAACCGGTCATGACTCCATGGTTCATGGTCGCCAACGGTAGCTGCGGCGGGACCCGACGTCGGATGAGCGCCCGAATCGACGGTGAACTCGACGATCGCCACCAGCGACGGTTCGATCGGCACATCGCGGGATGCCGGCGCTGCGCGCGTGTTCTGGCATCGCTGCGGCGCACGCTCGACGACCTACGGGCGATGAGCGACCAGCCGTCGCCTGTGACTCGTTCGGTGGTCGACGACGTGTTGGGCCAGATCGCCGGCATGCCCGCCCGGGACTCGGATGGCCGCCGATGAACCGCCGAGTTCCGACCAAGCTCGTCGCCCTCCTCACGGTTGCCGTGCTCGGCGTCGCCGCGGTCGTCCTCGCCCGGGCGGGCGGTCCGACGGCAGCGCGCGACGCTTCGGGCGGTGGGTGGTCAGCGGTGGCAGAGCGTGCCAAAGGCCAGACCGTGAAGTTGTGGATGTGGGGCGGTGAGGATGCCCTAAACCGGTATATCGACGATGACGTCGTGCCTGCGGCCGCCGCGGCGGGTGTGCAGCTCGTGCGCGTGCCGATCGAGGACACCGCGACAGCGTTGGCACGTATCGCCACCGAACGAGATGCGGGACGCACCTCCGGCGGCGCCGTCGATCTGTTGTGGGTGAACGGCAAGAACTTCGCCCAGGGCAAAGAAGCCGGGCTATGGCTGACCGGATGGGCCGATCGCCTCCCGAACGCCAGGTACCTCGACCCTACCGATGCAACGTTGCGCAATGATTTCGGGGTGGCGACCGACGGCCAAGAGGCGCCGTGGAGCCGAGCCGCGTTCGTGTTCGCCCACGACACCGCAAGGCTCGCCGACCCGCCGAAGGACTTCGTCGCACTGGCGGCGTACGTGCGAGCGCATCCCGGCCGAGTCACGTACCCCGCCCCGCCGGACTTCACCGGCTCCGCGTTCGTGCGCCAAGCGGTACAAGCCCTCGGCGAAGGCCGAGCGTTCGCGCTGTTGGCCGAGATGCGCCCGAACCTGTGGGAAGCGGGTGCGACGTATCCCAAGGACCAGCCGGAGCTCGAGCGTCTCTTCTCCACCGGGCAGATCGATCTCGCGATGAGCTACAACCCGAGCTTCGTCGAGGCCGCAGTCGAGCGTGGCGCGTTCGCACCATCGGTACGGCCCTATGTTTTCGCGACGGGAACCTTGCAGAACGTGAGCTTCATGACGATTCCGTCGAACGCAGCGAGCCCCGAGGGCGCCCAGGTCGTCGCCGACTTGCTGTTGTCGCCGAGACTGCAAGCAGCGAAGCTCGCCAAGGTCGGTATCCCGACCGTGCTCGACATCGATCGCATCGACGACGACGCTGACTTCTCGTCGGCCGCCGCGACGTACCGCCTCGATCGGTTCGGCTCTCCGCTCGAGGAGCTCCCGGCGGTACGTGTGCCCGAACTAGATCGACGCTGGCGAGCCGAGGTGTTGCGATAGCCACGCTCGAAGTCGCCAACGCCCGCGTTCGCGTCGACGGCCGCTCCGTGCTGCACGACGTGTCACTGCACGTCGACGACGGGTCGTTGTGCGCGGTCATCGGACCGTCGGGAGCGGGTAAGTCGACCCTGCTGCGAGTGGCCGCCGGCCTCGTGGCCCACGAGGGCTCGGTCTTCGTCGATGACATCGATGTCACTCGCCTGCCGCCGCACCGGCGCGGTGTGGCGATGCTGTTCCAGGAGCCTCGGCTGTTCGATTCGATGAGCGTGCTCGACAACGTCGCCTACGCCGACCGCATTCGCCGCGTGCCTCGCACCATTCGGCGCAAGAAGGCTGCGGCGTTGCTCGACGAAGTCGGCCTCGCCGCACGCGCCGACGAACGACCAGCCGGACTTTCCGGCGGTGAACGACAGCGCATCGCGTTGGCTCGGGCGCTGAATGCCAGCCCCCGCGTGCTGCTGCTCGACGAGCCCCTCACTGCGCTCGACGCGCCGCGCCGCGCCGAACTGCGCGCGGTCATCGACTCGGTGCGTCGATCCCGCCACCTGAGCACTCTCTATGTCTCGCACGATCTGGCCGACGCTGTCGCACTCGCAGATGACCTTGCCGTGATGATCGATGGGCGGATCGCACAACACGACGCACCCCACGCAGTGCTCGATCGTCCCGCGTCGCCTGCCGTCGCGCGGCTCACCGGCAACCCGAACGTGCTCGTCGACGGTTCCATCACGTTCACCATTCGCCCGGAGCACGTCGCACTCAACGGCGCGGGCTCCCCCGCCCGCGTGCGCCACGTCGACCATCGTGTGACCCACGATGTGGTCCACCTCGACAGCCCGTGGGGAGTGCTCCACGCCGTGTGCGCGCCAGGTAGTGGTGGGGCGACGGGCGACGTCGTCTGCGTGAGCCTGCCCGCTGCACGGACGTGGTCCTTTCCACCCGGATCCCCCGCCGAACGAATCGGAGAAACCCGTGAACGATCGCTATGACCTCGTGGTGATCGGCGGCGGGACGGCAGCGCTCGTCGCGGCACACGGCGCCGCCGGCGTGGGCGCCCGCGTCGCGCTCGTGGAGCGCGATCGGTTGGGGGGAGACTGCCTGTGGACCGGTTGCGTGCCGAGCAAGGCACTGATCGCCGCCGCCGCGACTGCGCATTCGATGCGCCACGCCGATCGCCACGGCATCGACCCCGTGGAACCTCACGTCGACCTGGCAAAGGTCATGGCCACGATCCGCGCCGCGCAGCACGTGATCGAACCGCACGACTCGCCCGAGCGGCTCCGCGACGCCGGCGTCGACGTGATCATCGGCCACGGACGATTCACCGGGCCGGGCACCATCGCGGTCGACGGTCGCGAGTTGCGCTACCGCAAAGCACTCATCGCCACAGGCTCACGTCCCGCCGTCCCGCGCATCGACGGCCTCGACACCGCAACTCTGCTCACGAGTGACAACGTGTGGGACCTCACCACACTGCCCCGCTCGCTCGTGGTCCTCGGTGGCGGGCCGATCGGCTGCGAGCTCGGCCAAGCCTTTGGCCGCCTTCGCGCGCAAGTCACCATCATCGAAGCGATGCCGCACCTGTTGCCACGCGAGCAACCGAACGTCGGCCAACACCTCCAGCGAGTCCTCGAGACCGAAGGCGTCACGGTGCACACCGCGACCATGGCCACCCGAGTCGAACCAGCCGCCGACGGCGATGGTTTCGTGCTCAGCACCGACAACGCCGGCAAGACGGCGCGCCTCGCGTTCGACCGGATCCTCGTATCCGTCGGTCGACGACCGTCGACGACCGACCTCGGCCTCGAGTCAGTCGGAGTCGAGCTCGACGAGCACGGCTACGTCATCGTCGACGACCACCTCCGCACCACGTCGCGTGCGATCTTCGCCGCCGGCGACGTCACCGGTGCGATGCCGTTCACCCATGTCGCCGCCTACCAGGCCCGCATCGTCGACACCAACTCCCTGTTCGCGCTACGCCGCAAGGCGTCGTACACGAACATCCCGTCGGTCACGTTCACCGATCCCGAGATCGCCCGCGTCGGACTCGACGCGACCGCGGCCCACGAGCGGTGGGGGGACAAGGCGTTGGTGCAGCGATTCGACTACGCCACCCTCGACCGCGCGATCGCGCACGGCGACGCCAGCGGCTTCGCGGAACTGATCGGCGACCCGAAAGGACGCCTCGTCGGCGCGACCGTGGTCAGCAACGCCGCAGGAGAGTCGATCGCCGAGCTCACCGCGTGGATTGCCAACGGCGCGAAGATCGCCACGATCTCTCAGACCGTGCACGCCTACCCGACATTCTCCGAGGGTCCGAGCCGCGCCGCCGACGACGTTCTGCGGGCCAAGTACTTCTCCCCGAGGATGCGGCGCATCATCCGCCCGGTCCTGTCCCTGCTGCGCCTTCTCGATCGAACGAAGAACCGTGGTCGGTGAGCGAACGCCACGCCAACACGATTCGCTGCACCGCGGTGAGCCCGACCGCGGCAGCGAAAACCCACACGATGGCCTCGGTCGCGCTCGGCCAGATGCACAGCAACGCGTAGACGACGATCGTCTCGGTGCCCTCCGCGATTCCACCGACGAAATGCAACGAGCGATTGTCACCGGCGATGCGAGCTCGACGCTCGGCCAGAGACGACCACGCGAGGAACGCCGTACCCGACACGTAATACGCGAACAACAACACGACGACGGCGAGACGGGCATCGGGTTGCGCGTACGCGACCCCCACCACGAAGCCGCCGTAGATCGCGAAGTCGGCGACGATGTCCACGAAACCTCCACGATCGGTCACACCGATGCGGCGGGCGATCGCTCCGTCGAGACCATCCGCGACCCGGTTCGCCAGCCACAACACCAATGCCACTATCCGCTGATCGACGGCGATCGCGACACACGCACCAACACCCAACAAGAAACCCGCGAGGGTGACCCAGTCGGCGCGCACCCCGCGAGCCGCCGCCCGCCCCGCCAGCGCGGTCAATGGGCGGTCGACGGCGGCCCGCAAACGACGATCGAACATGCTCACCCTCCTACCGAACGACGCGGCGGACTACCGCTCGGCCTACTCCCCGCATTGCTCGCCCTCATTGTGCTCTTCGGCGGCGCGATCGTCGGCCTCGCGCTCGGATCCCTGCGCCCAGGGGCGATCACCGGCGGCGAATTCGGCGTCAGCGACTGGCGCGCCATCATCCACGACCCCGACTTCCGCGACGCGCTCCGCTTCACTGCGTTCGTCGCGTTCACGGCAACCGCGACATCCACAATCCTCGCCGTGGTCGGCGCCGCCCTACTCCAGCACCGACCGCGATGGCTCCGCGGTGCATTCGCATCAGCCGTACCCATGCCACACCTCGTCGCCGCCTCGCTCGCCGTCACGTGGCTCGCTCCCGGAGGGCTCGCCGAACGCCTCGTCGGCGCCCTCCCGTTCCCTGTCATCGGCGACTCTCACGGCCTCGGCATCATCGCCGTCTACATCTTCAAAGAAGCGCCATTCCTGACGCTGCTCACACTCGCCGCATGGGACCAACACACACGCGACCTCGAAGAGGTCGCCGCCACCCTCGGCGCAAGTCGATGGGCCCGACTCCGCGACACCGTACTGCCGCGTCTCGCGCCACCACTCGTTGCCGGCGCGCTCATCGTCGCCGCGTTCACGCTCGGCGCGACCGAGGTCCCACTCCTCGTCGGGCCGACCAAACCCGACACCATCGCCACCTACGCGCTCACTGTGGTGCATACCGACGGACCCGCCGCACGCGCCCGCGCCACCGCCGCGCTCGTCATCGTCACCGCCATCACCCTCACGCTCGGTGCACTCGCCGCGATCGTCCAACGACGACGGAGGGCAACACGATGAACTCACGCCATCCGCGGCCTCGCGTTGTGACCATTGCGCTCGCCATCACCGGCGCAGTCTTCGTACTCGGACCGATCGCAACGCTCATCGTCCAAGCCGCCGCCGACACGTGGCGCGGCTCTGCCCTCGCGCCACAAGCCATCGGCACGCGGGGTCTACGCAACACTTTCGACAATCCACTTGTGCCCGCGGCCATTGCAAACTCACTGTTCGTGGCCGCCGCGACCTTCGCCATCGCGCTCGTCCTCGCGTGGCCCGCAGCTCGCGCGCTCGCAGCCGACGGACGCCGCAGCCTGCAACTCGCCCTGCTTGTCCCACTCCTCGTGCCACCACTCGCCATCGGCCAAGGACTCTCACCATGGTTCCTTCGCCTCGGCATCGCCGACACGCTCTTCGCGATCGTCCTCGCACACCTCGTCACCGTCCTCCCGTACGTCACCCTCGCGCTCGTCCCCGGCTTCACGACACAACTCCTCGAGGTCGAACACGCCGCAGCGACCCTCGGCGCCGGCCCAATCCACCGCATCCGCACCGCGACCATTCCCGCCCTACGGCGCCACCTCGCGCTCGCCATCGCGCTCGGGTTCACTGTCTCGTGGAGCCAATACGGCACCAGCCTCGTCGTCGGCGGCGGCATTCCCCTGCTGACCGTCGTGCTCGTACCCTTCGTGCGCGCCGACCCACAGATCGCCGCAGTCCTCGACCTCATCTTCCTCGCCCCACCGTTGCTGATCGTGGCCATCGCCGCCATGACCCGTCAACCCGGTGAACGTATGCCCCACTCTGCCGTATGACGACGGGCAGAGCGCCGGCTCACAACGACCGACATCAAAGACATCGCGGCGTCGGTGCCGAGCGACTACGTGTCACCTCCACCGGGAGCGTTCTCCCGCTTCATCACCAAGGTGCATTGTGGCCACGTAAAGCACGTGAGCGAGAAGGCTATGATCAGTAGATGCGCCCGTCAGGCGAATCTCGTCTCTCGGTGCGGCTACCCGTCGGCGTGACCGCATGCCTCTTCGATCTCGACGGGGTGATTACTCAGACTGCGAGAGCACATGCCGAGGCGTGGAAGCAGACCTTCGACGACTTTCTGACACAACACGCCGAGGCGTCGAGTGTCCCTCAGGCACCGTTCGTCCTCCCGGACGATTACCTCGAGTACGTCGACGGAAAGCTTCGCGCTGATGGCGTGCGAGCGTTTCTGTCATCGCGCGGGATAGTCCTTCCCGAAGGATCGAGCGAAGATCCTGAAACTGCCCCGACCGTGCACGGGTTGGCGCGGCGGAAGAACGCCTTCTTGCTCGATATCTTTCGCCGCGACGGAGTCGAGGTCTACGAAGGATCACTTCGAGTCGTACGGGTAGCGCGCGATGTCGGGCATCGAGTTGGCGTGGTCTCAGCGAGCAAGAACTGCCGCGCGGCGCTGGCGGCTGCCGGAATCGAGGACTTGTTCGACGTTCGTGTTGACGGCGTCGTCGCGCAAGAACGCGGGCTGAGGGGAAAACCAGCACCCGACATGTTCCTCGCGGCCGCCGCCGCGTTGGGGGTTGCGCCGACGAACACTGCGGTGTTCGAGGACGCCCTCGCAGGAGTCGAAGCCGCGCGTGCGGGGGCATTCGGATGGGTGGTCGGCGTCGACCGACTAGGTCAAGCGGCCGCGCTGCGCTCACACGGCGCTGACATCGTGGTAGACGACCTTGCCGAATTGTTGGAGGAGTCGTGATCGAGCCGGGCGTGCTTTCCGTCGAACCATGGGCGGTCACCGAGCGAGCGCTGCGGCTCGACCTCTTGGCACAAACGGAGTCCATCTTTGCACTGTCAAACGGCCATATTGGGCTCCGCGGCAATCTCGACGAGGGCGAACCACATGGGATTCCCGGGTCGTATCTCAACGGTTTCTTCGAGACATTGCCGCTTCCGTATGCGGAGTCGGGCTTCGGCTATCCGGAAGAGGGCCAGACACTCATCAACGTCACCAACGGAAAGCTCCTTCGGCTCTTGGTCGACGACGAGCCCTTCGATGTCCGTCACGGCACGTTGATTCGACATGAGCGCACACTCGATCTGCGAGATGGTGTCCTGCGACGCGAACTCGAGTGGACTTCGCCAGCCGGGCAATCGGTGAGGGTACGGTCCACGCGCCTGGTTTCGTTTGTCCAGCGGTCGATCGCGGCGGTCTACTACGAGGTCGAGGCCGTCGATGACCCCGCACGAATCGTCGTCCAGTCATCGCTTGTCGCCAATGAACCTCTGCCTGGTCGCGTGAGTGACCCTAGAGCGGCGGCCGCACTGCGCGCACCGCTTCTCGGCGAATTCCAAGCGGATTTCGATGCGCAGGTCGCCCTTGGTCATCGGACTCGCGGGAGCGGGCTACGAATGGCGGCCGGACTCGACCACATCATCAACGGCCCGGCGTCGACGGTGATCTCGACAGACAGCGACGTAGATCTCGCTCGTGTGACTATCAGCACCGAACTCCAGCCGGGCGAGAAGCTTTCGGTCGTGAAACTGCTCGCCTACGGATGGTCGAGCGTGCGTTCGACGCCGGCTTTGCGTGATCAGGTCGACGCGGCGCTCGCGGCGGCCAAGCGAAGTGGATGGGACGGTCTGTTGCAGGGGCAACGTGGCTATCTCGCCGGCATTTGGAACCGGGCCGACGTTGTCGTCGAGGGTGACGACGAACTCCAACAAGCGGTTCGATTTGCGCTCTTTCAAGTGATTCAGTCGGCCGCGAGAGCAGAGCAGCGCGCGATCCCGGCGAAAGGTCTGACCGGACGCGGTTACGACGGTCATACGTTCTGGGACACAGAGACCTACACCTTGCCCGTGATGCTCTATACGGCGCCGGAAGCAGCCCGTGATGTGTTGCGTTGGCGACATTCGACGATCGCTCTTGCCCGCGATCGTGCCCGTGTGCTGCGACTCGCCGGCGCAACCTTTCCGTGGCGAACCATACGCGGCGAAGAATGCTCTGCCTACTGGCCGGCGGGCACCGCCGCATTCCACGTGAACGCCGGCATCGCCGACGCGGCTCGCCGTTACGTCTGGGCAACGGAGGACACCACCTTCGAGCGCGGCGCCGGCTTCGAGTTGCTCGTAGAGACAGCTCGAATGTGGGCGTCGCTCGGTCACCACGATGTCGCGGGCGGGTTCCGGATCGACGGCGTGACGGGCCCCGACGAATACACGGCGCTCACCGACAACAACGTTTTCACCAACCTCATGGCTGCGCGCAACCTGCGCGCCGCTGCGGATGTCGCTGACCGCCATCCAGATCGTGCAACCGAGTTCGGCATCGACCAAAGCGAAGTTGCGGCGTGGCGGCGCGCCGCGAAAGCGATGGTGGTCCCGTTCGACAACGACCTCGGCGTAACGCAGCAATCCGAGGGCTTCACGCGCTATCGGTCTTTGGACTTCAACGCGATTCGGCCTGATCAGTATCCGCTACTTCTCCACTTCCCGTACTATCTGCTCTATTCGAGCCGCGTAGTCAAACAGGCCGATCTGGTGTTTGCCCTCTATGCGTGCGGCGACTGCTTCGATCCCGAACAAAAGCGTAAGGATTTCGAGTACTACGAACGCATCACGGTTCGCGACTCGTCATTGTCGTCGTGCATCCAAGGAATCGTGGCAGCCGAAGTCGGACATCTCGAACTCGCCTACGACTATTTTCGCGAGACCGCCCTCGTCGACCTGCACGACATCGCCGGCGATCTGGCAAATGGCCTTCATCTTGCGTCGCTGTCGGGTACATGGCTCGTCGCAGTGGCTGGATTCGGTGGTATGCGAGATCACGGCGACATCCTGACGTTCGCGCCGCGCCTTCCGCTCGCGTTGACGAAGCTCTCGTTCCGGTTGGTGTACCGCAGTCGATGCCTTCAAGTGACTGTGCAGCGCGACGACTCCTGTTACGAGCTGGTGAGCGGCGGCCCCGTCTCACTCGTCCACCACGGCGAGCGGCTTTGGCTCGAACAGGCATCTCCCCAAGTCCGCAGCAATCCCCCGCCACCCGAACTCGAACCAGTGGAACCACCGGCAGGTCGCCCGGCGAACGGAACGACCGCGGTCGATGACGCGGGCGCAACAGGACACGAGTAGTTCATCGGGACGTGTGAGTGCGCTATCTCTAGGGTAAGAGACCGGCCGTGGAACTGATCGTGACGAATGATGACGGGATCGACGCGCCCGGAATTCACCGGCTGTGCGAATCCCTCGTACGCGGCGGCCACACGGTCACGGTCGTTGCGCCGGATAAGGACCGGTCCGGCTCCAGCGCGAGCATCGGGCGGTTGACAACCGGTCGTGGCGTACCGGTCGAGGCAGCCGACTTTCCGGTGACCGACGCTCGTGCGTTTCGCGTGGCCGGTCCTCCAGGCCTAGCCGTGATGGCCGCGTGTCTCGGCGCGTTCGGGCCCGCGCCAGATCTCGTAGTCTCGGGGATCAACGCCGGGCTGAACACCGGCCACGCGATCTTGCACTCCGGAACGGTGGGCGCCGCTCTGACCGCGCAGACTTTCGGTGTGTCGGCGCTCGCAGTGAGCGTCGATGCTCAGCCACCCTGGCAATGGGATACTGCCTGCGCGCTGGCCAACCGCGCGTTGCAACTACTGACTGCCGAGCCGGAGGGCACGGTGTACAACCTCAACGCGCCGGCGCGAGAGCTAGAGCGGGTACGTGGCCTTCGATGGGCCACGCTCGACCACTTCGGCGCAGTACGGCTCGCGGTCGCTGGTCACGAGCGAGGCGCGGTTCAGCTCGAGCTGCGCGAGACCGGCGCCGAGCTCAACCCAGAGAGCGATACCGCATTGGTTGCAGCGGGATACGGGACACTCACACGGCTCTACGGCGTGACCGCGCCGGACGAGTACCGGCAACTCGAACGCCCTCGGGGCGAACTGCTCTTCGTGACACAACCGGCCGCTCACCCGGAGCCGCCCTGATCTGACGCGTCGATGTCGTGTCCTGTTATTGCTTTGCTTCTGAAACCGCGTCGGCCGATTGCTCCTTCACATTGGACACAGCGTCGCGAGCCGTTTCGCGAAGATCCGCAACTGCATCTCGAGCTGCCGGCTTCAGTTCATCGACCGCGTGGCGCCCCACGGGAAGGGCTTCGGAGACTGCCTTCTCGAGCGTGGGTTGTGCGCGTTCGGCAAGTTCGCGCTCCGCGCGCGACGCGGGGAAGATGGTGGCGGCCACAAGGCCCGCCCCGAAAGCGACCAGCCCCATTGCAAGTGGGCTGCCTTCGGCAGCGTGACGCGTGCCCTGCGCCGCGTTCGAAGCCGAGTCGGTAATCGAAGAACCGACATCGCGTACCGCGTCCGCCGAAGCCTCTGCGCTACCCATGACCCGATTCTTGATGCCGGTGATGCGTTCGCGCACCGCCGCTTGCTGGCGTTCCACCATTCGATGGGGACTGACGCGATCACCGATCACTTCGAGGTCACGGCTGATTTCTGATCGCTGCGAGGCCAGCTGACCCCTCAGTTCTTCTGCTGTCTTGCCCATTGGACATCCTCCTTGATTGCGGCTTTGCTCTGTGGCGCTACACGCACCGATTTCAACTGTCTGCGGCCCGTTGCATAAAGCGCCAGGGCCACGGCGAGCCACGCCAACGCGACGAGTAGGAACGCAACCGCGGCGGGCATGACTTCGTCGAGACCCCATGCCGCTGCGAACGACAAGAACATGATGCCGAGGTAGGCAGCCAAGCCGCCGCCGGTGAGGAGCCCCGCGCCTTTGCCGGCTTGCGCGAGTTCTTCTTTGATCTCGACCTTTGCCAGCTCGACTTGCGTCGATACCAGCCCTCCGAAGTCGGAGGTCAATCGAGACAGCAGATCGCCGAGCGAAGAATCCGCTTCGAGGGGCTTCGTGGGGTCGTGCTCCGGCGCCGTGGTGGCGCGGTGATTGAGATCGAGCTCGGCCATCACGGCGTCGTTTCGGTTTGAATCGCCGGCGATTGCTCCGGTGTCGGCCACCCATCACCGCCGGTGATTTGCTGTGGCTGTTGCGGCCGTTGCTGGGTGACCTCCATCAAGGAGTGCGTGTCCGCCGCCTTGATCAGCCGTCCGGCGGCAAACCCCGCGCCCAGCGCGCCGAGCAGAAACAAGCCGGGGCGCCGACGAGCGAAGCCCTTCACGTCGCCCAGCGCCGCGTCCAGACCACCGCTCTCGAGGCGGTCGGCGACGCGCGTCGCCGTGCCGGCCAGCTGGCGGCTCACATCGACCGCCACCCCGTCGCTTTGACCCTGCGCCATCGACTGCAACTGCCCGCCGATATCCCTCAGGGTGGTCGCCATCCGAGCCGCCTGGTTGGAAGCCTCCGATCGCAGCGATTCACGTGATTCATGCATCGCTTGACGGGCGTGGAACATCGCGTCCTGCGCGAATCCCTTGGCCTCATCGGCGACCACCGCGCCGACGTCGCCTGCCTTGTCGACAACGGTAGACGGCGACGCCCCACTCGAACTCGACAGGGCACCCTCTCGTTGCTGCATCGTGTTCGCCATATCTGTTCCTCCACGGGTTGGTGGCCCCAACGTTTGCCGCGTTCAAACAGACTCAAACGTGCGTGTGCCAAGAGTCGAGGGTGAATTATTGCGCTGCGCTTCACCCACGCAACATGTTTGCCTGCCGTTCAACCGGGCTATCGCTGGCAACAGCCGGGCATGACTGAGACACGATGAATTCGGGCGAGCGCTTCACACAAACGTTCCCGACAGTGGAAACTGCCCGTCACGCCACTCGAGTGAGGTCAGCGGTGGTCGGACTGAGCGCCGAAGTTCCGGCCGGCACTTCGTTGCTTGCGGATGAACCTTGTCCACGCGTTGACGTAGTTCTCTGCAACGACCATAGCGTCGGCGGTTCTCGGAGGCTCGCCTTCGCGTGCGTACTCGATGATCGCAAATGCACGGCCGTGCGGTTCGGTATAGGTCCGGTGAATCCTGGCGGTTACCTTGGGTGATCGCTTTGCGGCTAGCTCCTCGGCGTCAACCAGCGCGTCGCAGATATCCAGGGCTCGAGTGTTCGACCAGAAGTGGTGCAACGCGGTCGGGCTGAAATAAGGCGATTCGGCCGTCGCCGAGATGATGCGTTGCTTCATTTCGTGGCACTGACGAACGAACCGCATGACGATGTCGGCGATGTGGGCGTCGGCAAGTGCGCGTCCTTCGCCGTAGTACGCGTCAGCGAGATCTTCGAACGCTTCCATGACACGGCGCCACTGCTCGTCGCAGTACGCGTCCGCGTCGACGAGCGACGGCCCATCGGAGCTGACGCCGATGTCGCCGGAAAGCTGGCGGGCGGTCACTGTGCCCGCCTTACATCGACCGGACCGTGCCTCCGATCGCCATCTGATTCCACTGAAGGCCCGATCAAGAAGGAACGGGTGCCGGTGAGTTTGAGCAGTCCTTCGACGGCGCAACTCTCGGCGACGAGTTGTAAAGGTCCGAACTCGTGGCGCAGGTCGATGAGCAGCTGCAAACCTGTGGAGTCGATAAACGTCACCCGGGAGAGGTCGAAGCGAGGCGACACAATTTCAATTGCTTCGATCGTCTGTCGCAGCGTCGGAGCGCTCGACATATCGATTTCGCCGGCGATCATCACCAGGCCGCCGGTCGCTGTCACGGACGCAATTTCGTCGAGGCGCATCATGCAGATCCCTTCGGGTGAGGTCCTGCTGCACACTTCTCGACAGCGACCAAATACCTAGCACTGTCACCGCAGTGCGTCAACCAGTTGACACCACAAGTTCACCGACGCCTCACCCGAGTATCGCCGTGAATGTATTACGCGGGTTCCGACCGCCGAGGTCTTGGGTAGGGGTCCGGCCATGACACGAAACGCAAATTCATATCGATCAATCCGTACGAACCACAGCGAGGTCGGGCAAACGGCGAACGTCCTACTCGGTCCGGCATGATTTCTCTCCTGGTAGTGCTCGGCACGGCCGTGGCGGTGTGCGTCCTCGGTGTGGCCTTGCTACGCGACGGCCATCCAGAGAACGGGTGCAGCCATGGCGATCACCCGAAACAAAGCGTAAGCGAACGGTTCTACAGTCAGGCCGACCGGCCCGCTGGGCCCGATGCCGAGGACGCGTCGCTCGAACGAGAACCTCCGCCTCCTCGTAGGCGAACCAGTCGCAGAGGGCGGCCTGTGCATCTCGGAGCACGAAGCCGATGAGCAACCAAGGTTCGACTGCGGGCCCTCCGCCGAGCGAGGCGACACGCCTCCGCTCGGCAAGATGGGCCTTGCGCGACCTCGGTCGCCGCGACGGCGTGCCAGTCATCCTTCTTCACGGATTGGGGATGACCGCTGACTCCTGCTGGTCGCCGACATACGGACAACTCTCGCAGACCCATCGAGTGATCTCATTCGATCTCAGAGGGCACGGGGAGGGTGGAGACGTGAGTGGCAAGTTCTCGCTCGAGGAATGTGCCGACGATGCGGCGCAGTTGGCGCACGAACTCGGTCTTGGTCGTTGTGTGGTCATCGGCTATTCGCTCGGCGGCCTCGTGGCGCAGATGATGTGGAAGCGCAGCCCGTCCGCTGTCGGCGGTCTCGTTCTGTGTGCGACCGCGCACTACCCGCTGTCGCCATTCGAATGGGGGCTCCGGATCACACCAACGATCGGCGAGCAGTGGCGGCGAGGCATGTCGGCCAAGGTCGTTCGCAACGCAGAACTATGGGTACTGGCCTCTGCCATGCAAGCGGCCGCCAGATTCGACTCGCGGCGATGGATCGGCGCAGTGGATGCACCAACGGCCATCATCGTGACAACACGCGACGCGATCATTCTCCCATGGCGCCAGCGCCATCTCGCCCAGGCCATCGGCGCAGAAAGCGTGCACAACTTGCGTTCGGGACACCTCGCACCACTGCGCCACCCTCAGCGCTTCGCCGACGCGATCGCCGCCGCCTGTGCTGCAGTGGCAGCTGTGCCGCGGTGAGTCGCCCCAATCTCGGACCACTGAGTTGGACCGCGAGGCGAAGTCGGTGGTCCACTTGTGGACGCCCTATGGTCCGACCGTCGCGGTCTCGCTTGTCGCGGCTGGCTCTTGCGGTGGCGCGGCAGGAATCTCGTGTGTTTGGAGTCGCGGTACAGGTAGATCGCGACAACAAGTATCAGCGACATCGAGCCGACAAAGATCGCGGCGAGCAGGTCGTCCATTGGCGCTCGCTACCCAGTTTGTCGGGACGCAAACTTCGTGGCTGGTCGGGGTGACCTTGACCGCCGAGCGCGGAGGAGCTAGGAAAACGGTAGCGCCTTGTTATGAAGCAGCAGTGCGTGGTTGGACGTGTGGATTCGACGGCGGGCTGCGAAGCGGGTCTTTCGCGGCGTGTGTTGCAAACGGGTAGCGGTGTGAAATGGCCCACCAGAATGTTGATTTGGTGATCATCGACGGCCGCCCGGCGGTCCGTGGCGAATGCGACATGTCGAACGCGTCGAAGATCGAACAATGGCTCGCCGGCTTCAGCGGTGACCCGCTCGAGGTCGACATGAGCGAGGTCACCTTCTTCGATGCGAGCGCGTTGCGCGCCATTCTGAATGCCCGTCGTCACAACCCGAACCTACACATCGTCCAGCCGAGCAACTGCGTCTTGCGCGTGCTGGAGCTAACCGGCACCATCGACTGTCTCGCCGACGGTCGGTGAGCAACATGCCAAGAGAGGGAGCTGTTGCACGCAACGTTTAGCAGCCGGAGACGCGGGTAACGCAGGCGGGTGGGCGCCACCATTCCCAGAGGTGCGCCACCTACTCGTCTTGCTCGTCAGTCCGTGGGAGGGATTGTGTCAAGGATCTTGCCGACACTGCTCGCGATGGTCGCCGCGGCGATCGTCTACTTCGCACGCTGGGTGATACGCACAGCAGCCGGCGCTCCCGGCATGACCGCTCAACGACCGACCCGGAAGTCGCCGGGTTCGCAGTCGCCGCGAGATCGAGCTCGGCTCGCCGAATATTCAAAGCGACGTTCAAACCGCTCGCACACCTCTGAGGGGAACGGCATGGACAGCATCGCTCGATCACGCATCAGCGCACACGCCCGATCGGCGGATGCGCATTCACGCAGCGCGGAGTTCCATAGCGCCCTCGCTGAAACCTTCGAGGCCCTCGGCGATCAAACACAGGCGAACACGGCTCGGGAACTCGCGGACTACCATCGGCGAAACGCGAAACGCGAAAGCGCCCTCGCTGGCTGAGATACGAGGGAACCCCGCCTCGTTGCCGTCGCGGAAGTGTTCGAGGCAGACATCCCGATGGCTGACGTTGTTGGAAGTGATAGCGGGGCAGGGCGCAGACACGAGTCCGAATTCGGGATTATCGCTCCGGCCAACGCTGTTCGAACCGGAACGATGTGGGTCAACGATGCGAGCGCCGAGGATGGATTCACCGACTACATCGAGAAGCTGAAAGACGAGGCGTGGGTCTTTGATCGCACGCCGATCGAGTGGATCCTGTCGCAGTGTGACAGTCCGTGTTCACTTCTTTCGTAGTGCGCGGAGCAATTGGTCCTTGTTCATTTCTGAGCGACCGGGGATGTCGCGTTCTTGGGCGAGGACGTAGAGCGCATCCTTCGTCATGGCTGACAGGTCCGCTCTTGTCGTAGTCGGTGCATCGTCGCTGAACCACCCCTTGACAGTCTCGGCGAGGTCCTCGACTCTCCTGCCCTCTTTGGCCATCAGCGAAGGCTGGGCTTGGAGCATCGTCAGCCTGGCTCGTGTCTGTTGCGCCCACGCGAGGTGCTCGTCCTCTTCGGCGAGGACCTCGTCGACGGCACTCTCGAGCGATGAACGGGCGGCGTCCTGTGGTAGCAGTCCGCAGAGCTGGGCGAGGCCTTGCCAGTTGGCGTGGTCGATCGTTTCAGCGAGCAACACCGCGTCGAGGATGGCGCTCTCGCGCACGGCGAGGTCGAGAGTGCCGGTGGCGAGGTAGGTCGCTTCAAGGATCTTGCCGTCGGATGCTTGGGTAGCGCGTGCCATTGGTGACACGTAGTTCGGGTTACCACCTGCACCGGTTACCACCTCTTCGAGCCGCTCGACGTGGCGGAGGGTTTCTTCACCGAATTGCGCGTAGCGCGCCTTGAAAACCGGGTTGTTGGATCCCTCGAACGCGGCACGGTACAGATGCACGCCGCAACGCTCGTGCGTGAGGCACGCGCTGAGGAAGTCAGCGACGAAGGCGACGTTTACGTCCTCGAGCGCGATCTGTTCGGCAAGATCGTCGTCAACAATGGTGATGGCAGGCTCGACGTAGAGAACGCCGACAGCTTTCGCTGTAGCACCGACTGCTTTGGTGGGTGTCAACGTTGTCATGGCAAGTAGTCCCTTCTCAGCGCCGAGTCTCGGCCGGCTCGCGAAGATCGATGATCGGATGATCACCTTCGGTTTCGTCTCGATACTCCCGTCCCTGGGCGGCGCGATTTGCGTCGATGACCTGCTCGCTCGGCGCCCCACCATCGTTGACGACCTTCTGATACTCGAAGTACCGATGCCGGCGCGGGAGGTCTTGAAGGGCCACGTAGTCGAGGCCATCGGTACGGAGGTCGACTTGGCTTGCCAAGATTCGCCGCACGTACTCCTTGTTGGGTTCAAAGGTCACGGGAGTGTCGGGTAGCGCGGGAGGCAGTATCTCTTCCGGTTCGACGCCTTCTAAGCGCCGGAGCAAGCCGCACGCCGCTTGCAGCTGCCCGATCTCCATCGCGAGGTGCAGGTCCCATACCGACTTGATCCGCCGGTCGGTTTCCTGGCTGAGCATCGACCAATAGAGGTACACCTCGCAGTACTCGTGGAACACCAGCTGCTTCAACCATGAATCCAACGGATCGAGCAACGACTCGTAATGAGTCACGTGTTGTTCCTCGATGAGGGCGATCTCCGCATACAGCCCACGAGCGATGGGCTCCACCCAGTCCGACCCGTGGTTCATGTAGAAGTTCATCGTCTGCTGCTCGCCCGCGACGATCGTCATCACATGCAGCCGCGTCAACGGATCGACCGTATGCGTGCCGAAATGTCCGCGCACATCATCGATCGGGTGCCGGTGCTCCGCCATCGTAGGACGGCCCGGCATGATTTCAGTGAGCTGACCGGTCAGCTCCGACGCACGCTTCCCATCGAGTAGCTCGTAGAGATTCGCGTACCGATAGAGGTGGTCGAAGTCCTCCAACAGCGCGAAATCCAATGCCTGCTTGATCATCGGATCCGGTTCGTGACGGGCCAGCCACGCAGTCAAGTCCACCGCCACCTGTTCGTAGCCGATGGTCGTCTCCAACGGTGACTGATCACCCGGGTTCAGTCCGTTCACCACCTTCTGCTGCTGCGCCTCGACTCGCCGGCTCGACGCCAGCGCCCGCTTGATCTCGAGATTGTCGGTGTGGCGGGCGAACTGATGCGAGAACATGATTGATTCGACCTCGATGCCGTTCATCAAGATCACCCTCGTACGGGTATACGGATCGACGGTTCGCTTGTCATACGGTTCCACGTTCAACTCGGACCAATTCCGCAACTGGTCATCGACCGCGATTCCACTCTCGTCCAACGGATTCATGGCGCCCTCGCTCTCGGCAGGTACGGCCCCTCCCCCCGAGTGCGGCCGCTCAAACCGAAAGATCGAGAATCACTCGTTCGGGTGCGAGCGAACCTCTATGTGTGACTGCCAGCATCAACCCGAAGTGAGCGCGCCCAGGGGGCCAGGTCCCCGCGCTGCCATGCTCGAATTGTCAGGTTCAAGCCGACGAAAATGAGGATGCAAGTCGCTAATGGGGACAGTCCGTCGGCGGGCGCGAGTGTTCCCGTTGAGCGTTTGCTCCGGTCCAGTGGGCATCGGCACGCTCACCGGGCAGCCGATAGCTTGCGCTTGCCGGCGTTGCGAGGAGCTGACATGAACACGAGCCCAGAGGGATCGGACTTCACACCTGACGATGCGATCGTCGGGCCCGGCGACGCAACGGTCGACGACTGGTTCGGGCAAGACGTCGACCGAGAAGCCGAACACGCTGAGCGCGCCCTTGAACTAGCCGGTGGCGACGAGACGAGAGCCGAGGAGATCTTCGAGGAGTTTCGCCGACTATCTAGAGCCGATGAGTTCGACGTCCCCGCGGACGAGCGCCCGGTTTGAACTGACGCCCTTGGTGTCAGCTCAACCTCCGCGACGAGGCGGCGGCACTGGGAGCAGTTGCGCCAAGATGCGCGTGCCGAAGTTGTCTTCGGCCATCGCGAGCAGTTCTTTGGGCAGTCGTCCGCGCCGGTGGGAGACGTTGGTGACTCGTCCGATGGTGACGCCGAGTTTCAGCGCGGCGAAGGCCTCGTGCCATTCGATTGTTTCGGCTTCGAGGCCCGTTGCGGCGCACCACGCCTGGATCGTTTCGCTGCGTGTCCCGAGCCCATCGAGGCGCGTGCACCCCATCTGGGTGCTGTGGACGAGGTCGGTCATGAGCCACCAGCCGATGTCGAGATGCGCTCCGCCGAGCGATGCCATTTCCCAGTCGATGATGGCGGCTGGGTTTCCGGCGTCGAAGATGACGTTGCGGATCCGGGCGTCTCCCCATGACAGCGCGGCCGAGGTGTCGGGCGGAACGGATGCCGACAGGTGATGCCAGGCAGCGTCGATCGTGGGCGAGGGCGAGCCGTCGGCGGCCCAAAGGAGGTTCCGATGCCAGTGGGCGAGCTCGGCGTGAAGGCCTCGGCGATCGGGGAACAGGTCGTCGATCGCGCCTGGATCGACGGTGGTAACTCGGCTCATCAACTGCACGGCCCGTTGCCATATGGCCCGGCGCTGTGTCGGAGCAGCGTCCGCCAACCAGCCGCTCGAGTTGTAGCTGGGGTTGTCGGATGCAACGGCGCCGGGGACTTTGGCGATGACAATGTAGGGAGTGCCGAGGACGGTGGCGTCGGGATTGAACCCGATGACTTCGGGGACGGGCAGCGTTGCGAGCCGATGCAGGCGTCGCATGAGTTCCGCATCACGGCCAAGATCCGCGTCGACGAACAGGGCGAGCTCGTCCGGGTCGCGTCTGAGCACCAGGTCCCTCACGACACTTCGTCCGTGCGCATCGAATTGCGCGGTCACGAACGTGACGCTGTGCGAAGAGCCCGCAGCATCCGGCTTACGAACGTCGACGATCCTCGCTGTCGTGTCATCGCCGGAGACGTCGCTCAACCACCGTGCGATTTCGGCGACGACCACGGGGCGATCGATGGGATCAGTTGGAATGGTGACGAATGCTACGCTGAATTGTTCCCCAACCGGAGTGGGCGGCTGGGTGTGGGGAGGACAGTGATGTCGCGGAGCAGGTCGACGCCGCTCGTGGTCGCAGCCGACGATGACGGTCGTCATGCTCCTGACGGGCACCCGGACTGGCAGGAGAGCTGTGCGCTGATCTGGTTCGACCCCGAGCGGGAGATCGCCGGCTACCAACACCTCTATCTCCGCCCGACGGACGAGAGCGCGGTGCGCTGGGGCTGGCACCTAGACGACACGGGCGTGCACGCCTCCACCGATCCGGCCGTTGCCGCGCTCCCGGGCGATGACCTCAGCGACTTCGAAGTGTTGGGTTGGCGAATCAAGACGGTGGAGCCGCTCGTTTCCTACGACGCGACGGCCACCTACGGGGCCACCGAATCGCAGATCTCCTACCGCGCGGTCAGCGTCCCCTTGGCGTTCGGCATTCCGAACCTCGACGGTGACGTTCAGCAACGCCACTACGAGTCCGTGGGTCGCATCACCGGCTCGTACCGAGGTCTCCTCCGATCCTGCGACCTTTCGGGTGTGGCGTTCCACGATCACTCATGGGGCGTGCGCTCACGCCCCGCGGGCGGCCCCTTCTCGCACCGGTTCGGGTTCGCCGCGAGTGCGGATACACACTTCGTGATCAACCAGACGGCGGGTGGACCATCGTCGTGGGACCACAGCTATCTCGTACACGGTGGCGAGCGGGCGCCCATCACCGACATCGTCGGCCTCGCCGATTTGTGCGAATCGGCCGTCGCCCGCGTCCTGCTACGCACCGAGATTGGCGAGCACGAGCTCATCAGCGAACTGACGCTGCTGACGACCCTCAGCTACCGACACGACTACCGCGCCCGGTGCGCGTTCTTCACGGGCACGATCGACGGGTCGGATGTGGCGGGCATGATCGAACTCGCCGGATGATCAGCCGCGAACAACGAACGTCACCGAGGGACCGGGTAGTGCGCAATCGGCTCACGTCCCACCGGCTGTTTCTGCTCTCACCCCGAGAACGCTTCTCGCGTACTTCTCCACGACAGTGTTCTCGAAGAACCTCGGGTTCATCTGACCATGGAGGCGGATGCAGTTGTCCGCGCTGAACGCCCGGAATTGATCGGGGGTCAGCGCGCCGCGCTCGACGAGCTTGTATGCATCCTTGACGACGCCGAGCATGTCGGGGACGTCCCAGTGGCTCAGGTCGGAGCTCAACACCGCGTTCAATTGAGCGCCGAAGGGATTGATGTTCGTATCGAATGCGAGCGTGTTCATGCGGTCGTCGGCTTCGCAGCCGAAATAGAACCGCGGTACGAAGAGTTCATAGATGTCCTTCGCATCGGTGATGTCACACCGAGCAAAGTCGTCGAGTTGCGAAGGATGCGCCGCTGACGGGCGGTGTAAGAACTCATAGGCGGCGCCGTGACGGAGCGCAGGCGATCCGTAGTTCGCCACCAGTTCGTCGAAGCGGGCCCAATCGACGTGCGCGGGATTGAACTGCTGAATATTGGCGCCGCCCCTCTTTTCCCATCGTTCGATCAGCGCGGCGAACAGCGACACCGCACGAGCAACGCCTTGCTCGAGGAACGCGAAGTTCAGAGTCGGAAATCGTCGGGTCACACCGCCGAAGAACAGCGCCTTGGCGAACGCGTCACCTGCTTCCGAGAAGTGGCCGATGTGGTTGTACATGAAGGTCGAGATCGATCGACG
Source organism: Acidimicrobiales bacterium (assembly GCA_035525225.1). Lineage (GTDB taxonomy): Bacteria > Actinomycetota > Acidimicrobiia > Acidimicrobiales > WLNW01 > DATLFA01. The sequence continues at coordinate 56,847 of DATLFA010000090.1, read as the reverse complement.
AAAGCCGAGACCATGGCTTCCCGAATGGGTGGTGACAGCGACGCCGAGATCGACGCAGCGTTGCCAGACAGGGTCGTAGTCGTAGTCGCTGTCGAGGGCCAGCACGTCTATCCATTCGACCTGACGACCCAAACGGTCGTGGAGGTCGGCGTACGCCACGATCGGCCGTTCGACGTAGCCAGGCAACACGACGACCTTGGACCCGAGCGTGCCCACCGCGTAGTCCAGTTCGGCGATCGCTTCGTCGGGCGTATGCGCAGGGATGAGTGCCGCGACCGTCATCCGGTCGGTGAACGGTTTGAATTGTTCGGCCAGAAATGTGTTGAGGGCCCGACTGCCCGCGATGCGGACGTCCTGTTCGGGCCAGTTACGCAACATCCCGCCAACGCTCGGGTAGAGAATCGTGAAGTCGATGCCGATCTCATCGAGCCGCTCATAGAGCAGGCGCGGGAGATACGCGGCCGCGCGATCGACCGCATCGGTCGGGTTCACCCACCAGATCGGGGCGGTCGCGCGCAGGCGACGACGTTCGGCGTTGTCGACCTCGCTCCAACCGTGCGGTCCGGGCGTGCGGGACCACCCTCGGGCAGCGGCATACCGATCGGCGATGTCGTTGCCCGCGAAGTCGCGCAAGTACTCCTCGAACAGTGGCATGACCTCGACGAAGTGCCCATCAGCATCGACGATCGGATGATCCAACTGGGCACGGATCTGCGCGGACGACAGGCGAACAGACATGTCCCGAGACTAGAGGAGGACGGCTCGCGTTAGCGCGGTGCGTTCTCGGATTGCAGCAGCTCGTCGATCTGCCCGAGCGCTGCCGCAAGGCCTTCCTCCATGCCCATGGCGACCATCTGCTCCATCGCCTCGCGCGACGGGAACTTCGCTTCGATCGCCATGCGCGTGCGCCCGTCGGGTTGCTCGCTCAACTTCACGCGTGTGAACGTCGTCGGCATCTCGGGGTTGGGCATGCCGGACTCGTCCGCGAAGCCGTCCTCGAACTCCAGCTGGTGCGGAGCATCGATCCCGATCACGCGCCACCATCCGCCGTGTCGATCGCCCTCGGGGCCGGTCATGTAATAGGTCACCGCACCGCCGGGCGTCAGGTCATGTTCGACGAACGTCGCCGGATACGTCGGCGGGCCCCACCAACGCTCGAGTTGGCGCGGATTTTCCCATAGCTGCCAGACACGGGCGATGGGCGCGTCGAACTCTGACGTGATGGTCATCGTCAACGCCTCGGGGTCCTTGTGGATCTTGGTCACGGTCACGGTTTGGCTCCTTCGTTCTCCTCGGCGAGCACGTCACCGAATCGGTCCATACGGCTTCGCCACACTGCTTCGAGTTGATCGAGCAGGCGGTACACGGTGCGGATGGTGTCGATGTTGCCCCGCACGACTTGCTCTCGCCCCCGGCGCTGCTTGCGCACCAGATCGGCGCGCTCCAGCACGGCGACGTGCTTTTGCACCGCGGCGAAGCTCATCGGATAGCACCGCGCCAGCGCCGAAACCGAATACTCGGCCTGCATCGTCCTCTTGACGATGTCTCGGCGGGTGGTATCGGCCAGCGCGTGGAAGAGCTGGTCAGTGCGTTGCTCCTCGACCATTCCTACAACCATATGGTTGTAGGTTAGGCGCGTGCACCGGCGGACGCAAGCCACTGATGACGAAGGTCCCTGGCGGTGAGGCGGCGGAGGGCGCACGCTGCAGGGCATGGACCCTTTGTCTCCCGGCGCACCGTCACTGCCAGTGGATCGCGTAGGAATCGAGATCCTCTCGTTCGACCAATGCCGCGAACTGCTCGAGGGCGCCATCGTGGGACGCATCGGCATGGTCGTCAACGGTGAGCCCGTCATCCTGCCGGTGAACTACCGCTATGTCCGCGGGTCGATCGTGTTTCGCACCGCGCTCGGCGAAAAGTCCGATGCTGCCGTGATGGGAAAACCGGTCGCGTTCGAGATCGACGATTGGGATCCCGTTCACGAAACGGGTTGGAGCGTCTTGGTCAAGGGCACCGCGCACGAAGTCGACGCCGACGATGCGGCAGCCGCGGACGCATCGACACTACAACCGTGGGCTCGCGCGGTGGAGCGCGACATCTGGGTACGCATCGTGCCCAACGAGATCACCGGTCGCCGCGTCGCGTAGTTCGCGCGTCGCCTAGTCTCCGACGAGAAGACGACACGGCATTGGGGGGTTGGCGTATGCCTCGTTGGACGCGCGACGAGATAGAAGAACAGTGGGCGCACTACCAGAAGGTCGCCCGCCGTTGTGGCCCCGCGGGCAATTGGGACGAGTTCGTCGATCTGTACACCGAAGATGCGGTCATGATCGTGTCGGGCGCGGGCAAGATCGGCGGCCGTGAGGCGATGCGCCGTTGGTACCGCGAGGCGTTCGCGGTCGAGCCGATGCGTTGGCTCGTCTACTACCCGGTCGAGTGGTACATGATCGACGAATACCGCGGCTGGGTGAGTTGCGAGTTCAAGAACCGCATGGCCGACCCCGGTGACGGCAGCGTCCACGAGTTCTCGTGCTTCAGCTTGTTGAAGTACGCCGGCGACGGGCAATGGTCCTACGAAGAGGACAAGCTCGACCCCGCCGAGATGGAAGCCGTGCTCACCGGTTGGTATGCCGCCAAAGAGCGGTTCAAAACCGCAAACTGAGCGACATCCGCATAAGTCGCGGGGTCGATTGCCTCAGGTTCGATCCGGCCCACGATCTCCAAGAACATACTTTGCCGCGGCGCGATGAGTTCCAACGCGGCGGACAGTCCAATCTGTCGATCACTATCTACATGACCAAGGAGATCCCGTGCCCCTACGTGAAACAGCCCCGATCGGCGCCCCCTGTTGGGTCGACCTGTTCACCTCCGACACCGACCGCGCCCAAGAATTCTACGGTGACCTGTTCGGATGGACGGCGGAGAGCGCCGGTGAGGACTACGGCGGCTATATCAACTTCTCCAAGGGCGGCCATCAAGTCGCCGGGTGCATGAAGAACGACGGCACCTCGGGCATGCCCGACGTGTGGTCGGTGTATCTGGCTACCGACAACGCGGAGGGCACGGCCGCTCGCGCGGCAACGCAAGGCGCGCAGGTGATCGTCCCGGCCATGGACGTGATGGCGCTGGGCGAGATGGCCGTGCTCCTCGACGTCGGGCAGGCGGCGATCGGCGCGTGGCAGCCTGGTCTGCACAACGGATTCGCGATACTCGGCGAACCCGGCACGCCCAACTGGTTCGAGCTGCACACCCGCGACTACGACGCCTCCGTGAAGTTCTATCGCGACGTCTTCAAATGGGATACGCACGTAATGAGCGACACCGCCGACTTCCGCTACACGACGTTCGGTGAAGGTGAGGCCGCGCTCGCCGGCATCATGGATGCCAAGGCGTTCTTGCCCAACGGTGTACCCGCGAATTGGCAGATCTACTTCGGCGTCGAGAATGCCGACGCGGCGTTGGCCAAGATCGTGAAGCTCGGCGGCTCGGTCATCATGGGTCCCGACGACTCCCCGTACGGACGCTTGGCGCAGGCCGCCGACCCGACCGGTGCAGTATTCAAGATCGTCCAAGCGTGAAACGGATTCCTACGAGACGGAGGTAGCAACATGAGTTCGACCACCGGCGGTGTGCTGCTCGTCGGCACGCGCAAAGGTGTGTTCACCGTCGCCGCTGATGAGTCCCGCGAGAAGTGGACGGTCAGCGACCCGATGTTCCTCGGGCACATCGCGCAACATGTCGTGCTCGATCCGCGCGAGGGCCGGCGCATGGTGCTCGCAACGAGAACAGGGCATCTCGGCCCGACCGTGTTCCACTCCGATGACCTCGGCGCGACGTGGACCGAGTCGACTCGTCCTCCGGCCTTTCGATCGGGCGACCAGTTCCAACGCAGCGTGCAGTCGGTGTTCTGGCTCACACCGGGCCACGCCGACGAGCCGGGTGTGTGGTATGCGGGTGCCACGCCACAAGGGTTGTTCGTCAGCCACGACGGCGGCGCGACATGGGACCCGGTCGACGGTTGGAACGACCATCCACTGTGGGCGACGTGGGCCGAGTGGCCCGAGCAGAACACGCCTGACGGTTCGATGCTGCACTCGATCATCATCGACCCGCGCGACGCGGCGCACATGTACATCGCGCTGTCCTCGGGTGGCGTGTTCGAGACCACCGATCGGGGCAACGACTGGAAGCCCCTCAATGCCGGTTGCGAGGTTGCGTTCCTGCCCGAGACCGAGCCCGAGTTCGGCCACGATCCACACTGCGTGCGGCTCCACCCGCTGCAACCCGATCGGCTCTACCAACAGAACCACTGCGGCATCTACCGCATGGATCGCGCAGATGCTCGTTGGGTGCGCGTCGGCAACAACATGCCATCCGACGTGGGCGACATCGGCTTCCCGATCGAGTTGCATCCGCGCGACCCCGACACCGCGTGGGTGTTCCCGATGGACGGTACCGACGTGTGGCCCCGCACCAGCCCCGACGGCCGGCCCGCGGTGTTCCGCACCCGCGATGGCGGCGAGTCATGGACGCGCTGCGACGACGGCCTCCCGGCAACGGCATGGTTCACGGTGAAGCGCCAAGCGATGACCATCGACCACGAGCCATCGATCGGCGTGTATTTCGGCACCACGAGCGGTGAGATCTGGGCCAGCGCCGACGAAGGCGCGACGTGGCAGTGCATCGCGTCGCATCTGCCCGAGATCTACTCGCTCGAATACGCCGAGGCGCGTCCGTCGCGATGAACGTGCGCATCCCGACGCCGCTGCGTTCGTACACCGCGCAGGCAGCGGTGGTCGAGGCCAACGGCGCGACGGTCGACGCAGTGCTCGTCGACCTCAACCGGCAATTCCCCGGGCTGCGATTCCGCGTGGTCGACGAACAGGGCCGGCTGCGATCGCACATGAAGGTGTTCGTCAACAAGGACCTCGTGCGCGACCTGACGACCACCGTCGCCCCCGACGATGAGGTCACGCTGATGCAGGCATTGTCCGGCGGATAGCGCTAGCGCGCAACGGCGTAACCACCGTCGGCGACGATCATCTGGCCGGTCACATAGCTGCTCGCATCCGACGCCAGCAACAACGCGGGCCCAACCATTTCGTCGGGGTGCGCGACCCGCTTGAGATAGCTGATCTCCGCCATGCGCTCGATCGTCCCCGGCCCGCCGCTGCGCGTCATGTCGGTGTCGACGGTGCCGGGCACGAGCGCGTTGACGCGGATGCCGTCCGCGGCCCATTCGGCGGCCATGTTGCGGGTGAACGCCAACAGCGCGGCCTTCGCTCCCGAGTACATCGCCATGCTCGGCGCATACGTGATGCCCCCCACCGAGAGGACGTTCACCACTGCCGCGTGCGCGCTGTCGACCAGATGCGGGTACGCCGCCTTCGCCAGGAACACCGGGCCGCGGAGGTTGACCGCGTAGGACTTCTCCCACGCGTCGAGGGTGATGCCGACGATCGGTTGAGTGAGCCCGTTGGCCGCGTTGTTGATCAAGATGTCGAGTCGGCCGAAATGATCGACGGTGCGCGCCACGAGCGCTTCGAGTGCTTCGACATCGCCCATGTGCACCGGCAGCGCCAACGCCGCGCCGCCGAGTCGCTCGAGAGCCTGCTGGGTCTCGGCGCACGCCTCTGCCTTGCGGCTCGCGACGACGACACTCGCGCCGGCGAGCACGAGGCCTTCGGCGATTGCGCGCCCGATGCCGCGCGTGCCCCCGGTTACGATCGCGACGCGACCCTTCAGATCGAACAGCGACCGGAACTTGCTGGCGTCCACGCGTTTCCTTCCGTCATCGAGTAGCCGGTCACACTAGAAGGCGGGCGGATCGAACAACCGTTCTAGTGGTGTTCTAGAGGTGTATATAGGTGTAGAACACCACAAGAACGAGTTTGTCGGGGGAGGCACGATGACCGTCACACAGGCCACCGACCGGTACACGATCATCACGGCAGACAGCCATTGCGGTGGCTCGCACGCCCAGTACCGCGAGCATCTCGAATCGAAGTTCCACGACGACTTCGATGCGTGGCGGGGCAAGTACAAGAACCCGTTCAAAGACCTTCGCGACAACCGTCGCGCGCGCAACTGGGACACCGTGGTGCGTTGGCAGCAGCAAGAGTCCGACGGGGTCGTCGCCGAGGTGTTGTTCCCGAACACCGTGCCCCCGTTCTTTCCGAGCTTCGTGCTGTTCGCGCGTCCGCCCAAGCCCGAAGAATACGAACATCGCCTCGCGGGCATTCGCGCCCACAACCGTTGGCTCGTCGACTTCGTCGCCGAATGTCCCGAGCGCCGCGCCGGCATCGGCCAGATATTCGTCAACAACATCGACGACGCGATCAAAGATCTGCGGTTCATCAAGAAGCACGACTTGCGCGGCGGCGCGCTGATGCCCACGATTCCCCCCGACGTCACCTGGCTGAAGCCGCTCTACAGCAAGGCCTATGACCGGGTGTGGGCCGAGATGCAAGAGCTCGACATTCCCCTCAACGCCCACGGTGGCACCGGCTCGCCGAACTACGGCAAGGATCCGGTGGCCGACCTGTTGTATGCGAGTGAAGTCAGCTTCTACGGCCAGCGCCCGTTCGTCCATCTGCTGCTCTCGGGTGTGTTCGAGCGTTTCCCCCGGCTCAAGTTCGTGATGACCGAGATGGGTTGCGCCTGGTTGCCGGGGCTCATCCGCAACATGGACAACTTGTTCGCGCGTGCGCGCGCCGGACGCCAGGGCGAGCTGCGCTATAGCGACGAGCACGTGTTGCCGAAGTCGGCGACGGAGTACTTCCAACAAAACTGCTGGGTCGGAGTGAGCCAACCTGGACCCGATGACGCCGCGGCTCGCGACATCCTCGGTGTCGAGCGCTTCATGTGGGGCAGCGACTACCCACACGACGAGGGCACTTATCCGTTCACCCGCGAGCACCTGCGCCAGCTGTTCCACGACACGCCGAGAGACGAGCTGCAACAGATCCTCGCCGGCAACGCGGCGCGCCTCTACGGCTTCGACCTCGGCGCGCTCGAGCCCTACGCGAAGAAGGTGGGGCCAACCGTCGCCGAACTCGCGCAGCCGCTCACCGAACTGCCGGAGCATCCCAACGAGGCACTGCTCAAATCGGTTGTATGAATGCACCGGCGCGACTCGCGATGAGTTCGCGCGCATCACTCACCGTGCGCTGAATGATCTCTGCGCACGTGAGCGTGTCGTGGATCGCACCCACGACTTGCCCGATCGCGACGACACCCCGGTCGAGGTCGCCCCGACGCAACGCCGCGAATGTGTCACGGCCCGGCGACACCTTGCCCTCCGCGTTGCCCGCCCCGTAGCCACTCGATGCGGCGATCGCGAGCGACAACTCCGTGCGTAGTACCCGCGAGGGCAAGCCGTCGATCTGATCGGTGACGATCGTGTCGGATGCGCCCGCGGCCGACAACAGCTCGCGCACACGCGGATGAATTGGGCTCTCGGCGCTCAGCGCGAACCGTGATCCCATCGAGATGCCCTCCGCTCCGAGCATCAGCGCGGCGGCGAGGCCTGCTCCGTCGCTGAAGCCACCGGCAGCGATCACGGGTACCGCGACATGGTGAACGAGCAGCGGCACGAGCACCATCGTCGAAAGGTCACCGCCGTGGCCTCCGGCCTCGTGGCCGGTCGCGATGAGCGCGTCCGCGCCGCACGCTTCGGCCTTGTGCGCATGGCGCAAGGTCGTGACCGTGCTGACGACCTTGCCGCCGTAACGATGCACCGCGGCGACGAGATCGGCGTCGATGCCGAGCGCGAGGTTGACGACGGGTACGCATTCGTCGACGACCACCGACGCGATCGCGCTTGCGTGGTCGGACCGCATCAGGATGTTCGCGCCGAACGGCGCGTTCGTGAGCCCGCGCACTTCGCGGATCGAGTCACGGACTTCGTCGGGCGTCAATGTCGAAGTGGCCAGGACACCCAGCCCACCGGCCGCCGACACCGCGGCCACCAGACGCGGCACCGCGAGGTGCCCCATGCCCGCGCTCATCACCGGGTGGTCGATGGCCCACGCCTCGGTCATGCGGGTTCGGATGTGAGCCGCTGTTTCGTGCACGCGGGCCAACGATAGATCGGCGTATCCTCGACCGGTGAGAATCCGACCCGGCGGCAGTGGGGGCCAGGCCAGCTGCGTGCCGTTCCTCCGCGCGACCACCTCGCCGCGAGCGGCCCTCGTCTTCTGCGCGGCCGTCGCGCCCCCCGCCGACTGGCCGACGACCACCGGGATCAGCGCGGCCGACGCGCAACTCAGCCACGCCGTGGGATGGGTGTGCGAGGTGCGCGCCGACCACGTCGTGTTGTTGAATCCGCTCGGCGAAGGGCTGTTCCGGGCGCCACTCCCGCCGCTGAACGAGACCTGGCTGAGCGAAGTGCGCAACACCGCCAGCACGGCGATCTACCTGCTCGACGACGAGTCTTCGGGAACGACCCCCGAAGGCGCCATCGACGACGCGGCGCTGCGGGGCCGTGTACCGGCCGCCAGCGTGCGCACCGCGATCAGCGACACCTACGGACGATCGAAACCGATCGGACGTAACGATCCATGCCCTTGCGGCTCAGGCAGAAAGTACAAACAGTGTCATCTCAAGTGAGACGCCTCGATGGTCGGGTGGCCGTGGTCACGGGTGCGGCCAACGGCATCGGACGAGCGATCGCGGAGCGATTCGTCGCGGAAGGCGCGTCGGTACTCATCCTCGACATCGATGCCGTGGCCGGTGAGGCCACCGCCGACGCTCTGACGGCGCCGGGCCGCGACGAGAGTACGAAGGTGACGTTCTCGCTTGTCGATATCGCCGACGGCGACGCGACGATCGCGGCACTCGACGCGTGGGTCGGGCAGCGCGGCCGCCTCGACATCGTCGTCAACAACGCGGTTGCGTTCAACGCCGCGTCGCCCGACGACGGCGACGTCGTCTCTACACCGATGGCGGTGTGGGACCGAACCTACGACGTCAATGTCCGTGGCCCGATGATGACCTGTAAGCACGCCATCCCGATCATGATCCGCACTGCGGGGCGCGGCGTGATCCTCAACGTGTCATCGACGTCCGCGTTGCGGGGCGACGTCAACTACACGGCCTACAGCTCGTCCAAGGCGGCACTTCACGCTTTGACGCGCTCGATCGCAGTGAGCCACGCCGAGCGGGGCATCCGCTGCAACACGATCGCGACCGGCTTTGTGATGACCGAAGCCGCGCGGCGCAACGTCGGCCCGACGAAGCTCGACATCCTCGCGCGCAGTCGCCTCGTCGACGAGCCGGGCACACCAGAGGACATCGCCGCGCTCGCCGCATTCCTGGCGTCGGACGAATCCCGCTACGTCACCGGGCAGACGTACCTCATCGAAGGCGGCGCCACCGCCAACCAGCCGTGGTACTGGGGCGGCGCCGACGGCCACCCCCATTCCTACGACGAGAGCGGTCACTCCGGCTCACTCGACGCGCGTTGGTGACCGACCGCCGTCATCGTCGCGCTGCCACCACCCGTAGACGGCCGGCATTTCGGTGCTGACCTTGCTCGTGAATCGCGGTGGGCGCCGCTCTAGGAACGCCTGCACGCCCTCGGCGCAGTCGGGCCGAGTGCCGAGCTCTCTCAGCGCCGCCGAATCGAGATCGAGCGCGAGCCGCGGAGATGGTGCCGTCGATGCCCTCCATAGCAAGGCCTTGGTGAACGAGACCGACACCGGGCTGGCCGCGGCGATCTCGCCGGCGAGAGCGTGCGCCGCGGGCAACACGGCGTCGGCAGGATGCAGCTCGCGCACCAGCCCGGCGCGTAGCGCTTCGTCGGCCGAGAACATACGGCCCGAATAGGCCCAATCCGCGGCCCATGACATCGAGACGATGCGCGGCAGGAACCAACTCGCAGCCGCGTCGATGATCATGCCGCGCCGCGAGAAGACGAAGCCGAGCTTGGCGTTTTCGGCACAGATGCGAATGTCCATGGGCAACGTCAACGTGAGGCCAAACCCCACCGCGGAACCATTGATCGCCGCCACGAACGGCTTGGGGCTGTTGTAGAGAGCGAGCGCGACCGCGCAGGCACCGTCGCGCGCCGCGACGAACTCGTTGTCGTACTTGTCGACCACGAAGGTGTCTTCGCGCTTGGACAGATCCGCACCGGCGCAAAAGACCCTGCCGGCACCGGTCACGACCGCGCAGCGAACGTCGTCATCGGCATCGACGCGCTCGATCGCGTCGACGAGATCGTGGATCATGTCGACGCCGATGGTGTTCATCTGCTCAGGCCGGTTGAGCGTGATCGTCGCGACGTGGTCGCGCGCCTCGTAGGTGATGGTCTCGTACGACACGTGCCCCTCCAGTAAAATCGAGCCCCGTTGGCCCCGGTCGGATTCTGTCACCCAGCGCGCCTCGCTTGGCCGCTCGATCGACCACGGTCGCGCACTCGCATAGAGTGCCCGCGTGAACGAATCGCAATCGCGTCTTCATCGGCTCGTCGACGGGCTAACCTTCCCCGAGGCACCACGCTGGCACGACGACAGCCTGTGGGTGTCCGACATCCACGCACACTGCGTCGTGCGCTACGACGAGTCGGGCACCGAGATCGCCCGCCACCCGTTCGGCGATCGTGTCTCCGGCCTGGGTCATCTCCCCGACGGCGATGCGCTGGTCGTTTCGATGCTCGACCGGTGCCTGCTGCGTTTCGGTCGCGGCGCGCCCACGGTCCACGCCGATCTCTCGGCGTACTGCCAAGGCTTTCTCAACGACATGGTCGTCGATCAACGGGGCTATGCGTACGTCGGCGCGCGCAATCCCGGCGGTGGGCACGAGGCGCCCCTCGACGCGGTCATCTTGGCGACGCCCGAGGGCGAGGTGCGCGTCGCGGCCGACGCGATGCAGTCGCCCAACGGCAGCGTCGTGACGCCGGACGGCTCGACGCTGATCGTCGCCGAAACGAGCCAGGCACGGCTGCTGGCCTTCACGATCGACGACGACGGATCGCTACGCGACCGGCGTGTCTTCGCCGAAGTACCCGGTCGCTCTCCCGACGGCATCTGTCGCGATGCCGAGGGTGCGATCTGGTTCGGTTCGCCGGCGAACGCCGAGTTCGTCCGTGTTCACGAAGGCGGTCGCGTGTCGCAGACGATTGCCATCGCCCCCGACCAGTGGGCGGTCGCGTGTGCGCTCGGTGGCCACGACGGCCATTCACTGTTCGCCGTCACGGGTCGCAACAGCGTTGCCAACATCAACCGCATGGGCAGCGACCGCAACTCGGATGTCACGAGCGAGGCCAGCGGCGAAGTGTGGGTCACCCGCGTCGATGTGCCCGGATGGGGATGACGAGGCGCGTACACGCGACACCTTCAGCACCTCCGTCGAGGTAGTACTCGCGTGCCGGCCCAGTGGCCTCGAGTCCAGCGGCCGCGACCTGGCCGAGCAGCGCGTGGTAGGCGTGGCCCAGCAAACGGTGATCGCCGCGGTGGACCGTGCTGACCGCGTCGACGCTCGGCAACCCAACCGGCGCCAACGGCCGATGAGCATCGACATCATCGACCGCCACGAAGACGGTGACGGTCATCCGTTCGCTCGGCGTGATCGGGAACAGCGCACCGGTCACCGCGCCGGGCTCGATGCCGGCGCGCCGCAGTGAAACCGCCACCCGCGCCAAGCCGTGCTGCGTGGCTTGCTCGACACGCGCCCACGAGGTCGCGATCGTCAGCCCGGCCGCGCGACGCTCGGGCTCGATACCGCGCGTGACCTCGAAGGGCGGCGGCGCCGCGCCCGCCGCGAGCGCATCGATGACATCGATCATCCGCTGCTGCTCGCGTAGTTGCGACGCCAGCCGCCGCCGTTGCGCGGCCAGCAACTCGTCGAGGCTCACCGAGCCTTCCACGAACGAGCGCAGGTCCGTGATCGGTACGTCGAGCGACCGCAACATGCCGATCTGCAACGCGGTGGCGACCTGTTCGGCACGGTAATAGCGATAGCCCGTCGCTGAATCGACCTCGGCCGGCATCAGCAGGCCCACCCGTTCGTAGTGGCGCAGAGTGACGACGGTCAGCCGGCAGAGCCGCGAGAATTCGCCGATCGTCAGTCGCGGTGGGCTCATCGCCACCGCCGGCGGCCGGCGACGAGCTCGCGGCGAAACGGCATCGAAGCCGGACGGAACGCTCGCGTGACCCCGCTGCACGAAGGCGACCATCGCCGTGTTCTCTACCCCAGCGGCAACCTCCGCGTACCATCCGACGTCGACACAGACGTCGAGGCCGAGTAGCAAGCGATAGAAGACGATCGAACGGACGACATCGTCCACACACAAACAGGGGTGCGCCCTCACGGTCGACATCGCGCCCACTCTCCACTTTCACCCTACGTGAGAGTCAAGTCAGAGCCGGCCCGAGCGCGCGTATGCGCGCGTTCGCGCGCGCAAATGCGTCCCCGCAGGGACACTTTCCGCGTCCATCGGGCATCTGTCTTTGGAAATCTGCCCACTGTTGACGCTGGTCAACGTTCACGAAAGAAGGCAGAACCGGGTCCGCGAAATGATTCACCGGTTCAACAAGCTGGGGATGCGATCGCTGGACCCTCAGTGGGCGGGTGCCGGCCCCGCCAGATAACGACTGACGTTGAGGGCTTCATCGTCGAGACGGCCAAGACCCGACCCGAACCGCGCCGCCAAACTGGACCGGATCGAAGAGGTCCTCGAGCAGTTCCCGGACCGCTGCTTCGCGTTCGACGAGTTCGGGCCACTCGTGTGCGCGAGTTCGTGTTGAACAACTCGAACCATCCCAACACCCCGTGTTGATCCACATGATCCACGCGCACCTGCGGTGCGCAACGCGAACGCCCGCGCCCCCGAAGTGCTCGCGCTGCAACGCGAACGAACGACCTCCGGGTCTGACCTCACGCGCCCGGACACCGGTGCAGCACGACGACGAAGCCACCGACGCCGTCGACGACCCCCAAAACACCCCAACCGAGCCGCCGCGACCCCAGCAGTGCTCAACACCCGCGCGAACCTTTGTGGTCAGGGCGCTAGCGTGGGGGCGATGACGACGCGTCGATTCACCGTGGTCCAAGCCGATGGTGCCGTACAAGTCGACGCCACGATCGACGCCGCAGGCGCAACCGTGCGCATGTCCGCTGACGCGGTGCAGCAGTGCCTCGGGTGGGAACGCAAGCCCGAAGGCCTCTGTCGTGGCGACGTGTGCATTCCGGCGCGCTCGCTCGCCGGCGTCGAAGGCGACGATGGCCTATTCGACCTCGCGCAGATGACAGAGCTACTCGAGCGCCCGTTTGCGATCGACATCGAGGGCGCGGCCGCATTCGTCGGCGTCGGTGCCCCTCAGCGCGCTGCTCGCCTCGCTCGCTTCGAGGCGCCCGACTTCACATTGCCCGATCTCGACGGCCGGTTGCATTCGCTGACCGACCACCGCGGCAAGAAAGTCTTTCTCGCCACGTGGGCATCGTGGTGAGGGTGCCGATATGACCTGCCGGTCTGGCAGGAACTGTACGAGGAACTCTCCCCCTTCGGCTTCGTGATGATGACGGTGGGCTTCGAGCGCAATGTCGAAGACGCTCGCGAATGGATCGAAGCGGCAAACCCGACACATCCGACCCTCATCGACACGACCTGGATGGTTGCCGACTTGTACCACGTCATCAATGTGCCGACCGTGTTCTGGATCGACGAGGCGGGTCATCTCGTTCGGCCGGGCGAGACCGCATTCGGCTCGAACATGTTCCAGGAGTTCACCGGCGTCGACGCAACAGAACATCACGCAGTGCTGCGCGCCTGGGTGCGAGGCGAGTCACCGCCGCCTTCGCGTGAGGCGATGCGGGCGTACCAAGACCTACCCAGCGACGCCGATCAACAAGCACGCGCCGAGTTCGGTCTGGGCCGTTGGCTCTGGGAGCACGACATGGGCGATGCCGCGGTCGCCCACTTCGCAGAGGGCGAGCGGCTCGCGCCGGATCAATGGACGATCTGGCGCGGTTCGATGCGCATGCAGGGGCTCGATCCGATGGGCGGACCCGAGTTCATGCAGAAGATGACCGCCTACATCGAACGCGGTGGCCGCATGCGCAAGATCATCCCCGAGGATCTCTGAGGCGGCGCACACCGGTCGGTGACAAGTTGAGCTCGGTGCCACACGCATCGCACGCGGTCTGGAACAGGCCGCGGGTCGGGTGGCGACACCACGGGCCCCCCACACAGCCGTCACACATACCGAGGCGTGTCGACGACGCGAACAGTACGGAGCCGCGACAGTCGGGACAGTTCACTGACACAGATGTCGGCACACTGTCTCCATCGACGGTTCGGGGGTTGCCCCGCATGGGCCATCTGGCCCGTCGCGAGGAACCGGCTCGTGCAATTCTCCCTGATTAAGCTGCGCGGATGCCAAATGCGAGCGACGTCGAGACAGTTGAACGGGTCATCCCTGCGCCGGCAAGTGCGATCTTCGATCTGATCGCCGATGCCCGCCGCCACCCCGAGATCGATGGCTCGGGCACGGTGCGCGGCGCGAAGCCGGAGACGGTCGAGCGCCTGTCCCTCGGTTCGAAGTTCGGCATGTCGATGAAGTTCGGCGTCAAGTATTCGATGGTGAGCGAGGTGATCGAGTTCGAAGATGACCGGCGCATCGCATGGCAGACGCGGTCGGCAAACAAGCGAGGACCCAAGTTCGGGGGCCGCATCTGGCGCTACGAACTCGAGCCCGTCGACGGGGGCACGCGTGTCCGCGAGAGTTGGGACATCTCGCAGGAGCGCATCAAGTTCTTCGTCCGGCCGGCACGTAAGAAGACCCGCAAGGCGATGGAGAAGACCCTCGCGCGCATCGAGGAGGTCGTCGCTTGAGCGTCGAGCAACGTGTGACCGAGATTCGGCTCGACCATCCCATCGTCGATGGCGACGGCCACATCGTCGAGTCGTTGCCGATCGTCATCGACTACATCCGCCGCGTTGCCGGTGACGACGTCGCCGATCGCTTCGCCGGCTCCTCCCCCGCGTACGCGTCTCGCCACGCACCGCTGCTGACCGAGCATCACCACCGCCCGGCCCCGGGCAATCCCATCACCCCGTGGTGGGCGCTACCCGCGAACGCGCTCGACCGCGCCACCGGCCTCTTACCCAAGTTGCTCTACGAGCGCCTCGACGAGATCGGCATCGACTTCACGGTGTTGTATTCGAGCGTCGGGCTCGCGTGCCTCGGGCACGCCGATGATGCGATCCGGCATGGCGCGTGTCGCGGGTTGAACACGTATCTCGCAGAGATGCTCGACGGGTTCGGTGACCGCATGACCGCCGCCGCCGTGATCCCGACCCACACTCCAGACGAAGCCATCGCCGAGCTCGAACACGCGGTCAACGAGCTCGGATTCAAGGCCGTGATGCTCAACAGTTTGGTCGCGCGCCCGCTGCCCGAGCGCGGCACTGGTGCGCAGTGGCTCGATGTCTTGGCCCTCGACAGCATCTATGACTACGACCCCTTGTGGGCGCGCTGCGTCGAGCTCGGTGTCGCGGTGACCGTGCATTCACCGTCGCAGGGGTTGGGTCTGCGCGCGTCATCGTCGCGCTACATGTTCAACCACATCGGGAACTTCGCGGCGAGCAGCGACGCGTTCGCGAAGGCGGTCTTCTTCGGCGGCGTCGGCCACCGATTCCCCTCATTGCACTTTGCGTTTCTCGAATGTGGTGTGTCGTGGGGAGTGCAGCTGTTGTGCGACCTCATCGATCGTTGGCACAAACGG
Organism: Acidimicrobiales bacterium; assembly: GCA_035525225.1. Lineage (GTDB taxonomy): Bacteria > Actinomycetota > Acidimicrobiia > Acidimicrobiales > WLNW01 > DATLFA01. The sequence goes on along the minus strand of DATLFA010000090.1, from coordinate 41,118 downwards.
GGAGGCGCCAACATCGAGCGGCTCGACCCCGGCCGGCTCGATCGCGCCGAATGGGACCGCTTGTTGTCACAATACGGCGGCGAGCGCTTCGCCGACCCCGAAGTACGGCAGGCCACACTCGGCCAGAGCGACAACCCGCCCGACGCGATCGACGACTTCCGTGCGTGCGGCGTGACCACGCCGTCCGACATCGTGACGCAGTTCGACCGCTTCTTCTTCGGTTGCGAGGCGGACGACGCCACCATTTCGTGGGCGTTCGCCGATCGGGTCAATCCACTCGGCGCGATGCTCCAGCCCATGCTCGGATCCGACATCGGCCACTGGGACGTGCCCGACATGCGTGACGTACTGCCCGAGGCATTGGAGCTCGTCGAACATCAGCTGCTCTCACTCGCACAGTTCCGTGAGTTCTCCTGTGATAACGCCATCCGCCTGCACGGCGGTATGAATCCGCACTTCTTCGACGGCACACGGGTCGAGGCCTATGCCAGCGATCTCCTCGCTCGCCCCGCGGTCGAGCCTTCTCCCGCGTACGACTAGAGACGGCTGTGTCGCGTCAGACGCGGGGTGGCCCGAGCGAGGCGTGTTCGAGCGCACTGTCGCGGGCGAACCGATCGGCGACGAGATAGCAGAGCAGCTCGATCTCGCGAACCGTCCAGGTCGGCAGGTAGCATCGCTCCCGGCTCGCGGCGCACAGAGTGCCGAGCAGTCGGCCCTCCGCCGAGTGGACCGGCAAGGACAGATAGGTGTTGATCCCGTAGAGCTCGGCGATGGCGTTGCCGGGAAGATCGCGGGGCACGTCAGCCGTCCACGAGATGCCTTCGCTCTGGCAGCGCTGGCAAAGCGTGTCGGTCCACGGCAGCCGCGTGCCTTCCGGTGGCAGCTCGAGACTGCTCGAGTTGTGGATGAACCGGTGATCGAGCTCGTTGGATTCCGCGTCGTAGAGCGTCAGATAGCTGATCTCGAGTCCCGTCAACGACGCGATCGACTCGAGCAGCGGACGAATGAGCGACTCGATGTCGGTCGCGGATGCGACGACGCGCGCCAGGCTCGCGGCATCGAGGTGACGCTGGCGCATGGGCGGACGATCCGGCAGTATCGGTGTCAGTGGCAGCGGTCCGGGGCGTCCCGTGAGATAGCCCTGCACATGATCGACACCGAGTGTCACGAGCGCGTCGAGCTCGGTCAAAGTTTCGACACCTTCGGCGATCAGCGTCGCGCCGATCTCGTCCGCGAACAGCAGCAGCGAGCGCGCCAACGCACGCCGAGCAGGGTCGGTATCGATGTCACGAGTGAGCGACGTGTCGAGCTTTATGAGATCAGGTCGGATTCGTACGACGTGGCGCAAGCTCGAGTAGCCGGCGCCCGCATCGTCGATGGCGAACCTCACACCGATGCTGCGGAGGTGACGCACTGCGTCGACGAGCGCTTCGTAATCCTCCACATGTGCGTGCTCGGTGATCTCGATCACGATTCGCTTGGCGTCGACGTCGTCGAAGAGCTCGGCCAACCGTGCCGATTGAATCGCGCTCGGCGACGCGTTCAGTGAGAGGTAGACGTTGTGGGGGATGCGGTGCAGCTGTCCGAGGGCCGCGGTGATTGCCGCAAGCTCGAGTTCGAGCCCGAGTCCCACCGACGCGGCATCGGCGAACCAACGTTCCGGTCCACTCGCGTCGGGGAATCGGGCAAGTGCTTCGGCTCCGACCACTGCGCCGGTGCAGACGTTGACGATCGGCTGGAACACGATTGCCGGTGAGCCTGGTCGCAGTGCCGAGCGGATCCGCTTTTCGGTGCTGTTCCAGCGACGGCGCGCATCGTGTTGTCGGTCGAGTTCCTGACCCACCAGCTCCGCGAGCATCGCGAGAAACCCGGCATCCCTGCGACCGAGTCCCGGATCGTCCTCACGACCGGCGCAACACAACACGCCATACGGCTTGCCGTCCGCGAGCAGAACCGCGGCGCTGACCTGCGCGCCGACATTCGTCAGCGTCGGGAAGATGTTGTCGGTGCCGATCGAACCGTTCGCGATCGCGGCAACCGACTCGGGTCCGCTCGGACAGGACCATCCGTCGTAGAGGCCGAACGGCGACGCGTCACCGGTGAACACCCGCACCACGAGGCGGTCGTCCACGAGTTCGGCGAGCCATGCGACATCGAGCAAGAGCTGGTTCCGCGCGAGTTCGAGCACGCGACGAATCAAGGATCCGCCCGCGTCGTCGTCAGCCAACGAATCCAGCGCCATGAGTCCTCCTCGGCGTCCCGCCGGGCACCGCGCGCGGATAGAGACCCTTGCCGTTACATCGGCACCGGCACGTCCGGGTTTAGCCACCCCCGCTCCCCGCCCCGCGCCCCGCCCTCCCCCGCCTGCGCTATCCCGGGGTTCTCGTGTTATTCGATGTGTGTCTACACATATCGAATAACAAGAACCGGTCGGTTCGGGGGTAAGGGGGGCTACATGAAGTTGCGGGTGTGCAACGCGGAGAGTGCTTCGGCGGCGGCGGGTGAGAAGCCGAGTCGCGCGAGACGGCGCCGACGGCCGAGGTCCATGTCGTGCTGCAGGTCCTGCACGCGGTGCCATCCGCTCGCGATCGCGCTCGGATCAAGCGACCCGGCGGCGAGCAAGACCAATCCGTCGAAGACCTCGTCGTTGAGCCCGCTCGTCTGCGCGAGCGCGTCATGGCGGCGCTCGACGGCCGCCACGAGGCGCGCTCGAAGCTCGGGTTCGGCATCGAGTTGCACGCGCAGGTGTGCGATGCCGAACGCGACATGGCGCGCCTCGTCTTGCAGCGCGAGCTGCGCGACGCGCCGCGTGATCGGGTCGGGCGCGTGTGCTTCGAGGAACGACAACAACGAAAGGAACGTGCCCTCGCCGAGTACCGATAGCAAGAAGGTCGAGATGGCGAAGTCGGGCTCGTCGATGAGCGTCTGCAACGACTGCCGCCCACCCACTGTCGACAGGCCGAGCGGTCGCCCGGAGAGCATCGCTCGTCGTGTGAACGCCTCGATGTGACGAGCCTCGTCTGCCACTTGGATCGCCAGTAATTGCATCACCTCTCGGAAATGCGGGTGCACCTGTGCGATGAATCGAGCGGGCACGACCAACGCCGCGACTTCGTTCTCGATCAGGTAGGTCATCACCTGGATCACGGCCGCTTCGATGAGCTCGTCGTGTGTCAGTGGCGTCGCCCACCCGATCGCAGTCGCCGGGTCCCATTGGCTGGCTGCGGCCTGTGCGTAGAGGCGCGGCGCCTCGTCGGCCCACACGCGGTACTTGTCGTCGAGCGCGAAGTACGGATCGGGCCCGCCGAGCTCGACCTGCGAACCTCGCGGCGCGACTCCCCAATGCCCCGGTGGTCGCTCGACGATCGCACCGGTCGCCGCCAGCGAGGCGTGGCCCGCTGGTTCGCTGTTGCGCCGCGGTGCACCCGCAGCCTCACCCCGGGTGACGCGCGCGATCGCGCCATCGACGTCGCGATCTTCGTAGCGGTGACCGCGCGCTCTGCACCAGGCGCGCAGATGCACGCGCAGCTCGGGGTCGGTTCCGCAGATGTCGACACCGGCGCCCGGCTCGAGGCGCTCGATGGCGTGCTTGACGATGATCTGCGCGCCTTCGTCGAGACCGAGGTGGCCGAGGTCGACGATCAAGGATCAGGGCCGATAGTCGGCGGCAACGACGTTGCCCGTGCCGTCGTAGAAAGCGAACTCGTCGACCGCGCGCTCGAGGGGCGCATAGAGCTCGATCCGCCCCACCCGCCATTCCTTCAGACCCTCGAGATCGAGCAGCGGACGCACATCCGGGTCGTCGTAGGACATCCCGAGGAGCAGGGCGACGAACTGGTCGATCTTGGCAACGTGAGGGTCGCCGATCACAGTGAAGTTGCAGTGGTCGTAGGGCCCGGTCTGACCGATGACCCTGGTTGCCCCGGCCGGCAATGTGCCTTCCCGACCGAACAGCAGATGGTTGCCGTCGATCATGCACGCGGCGTCGACCTCTCCCGCCATCAGCGCGCGGGCGGCATCGCGCTCGCCACCGATGTGATCGCCGTGCTTGCCCCCGAGCACGTCGAAGCGCCGGACGATCACGTCGGCGCCCGGTGAGAGCCCGAGCGAACGGAGATACGACAGTGGCAACAACGTCGCCTGCGGTGAGTCGACCGCGCCGACACCGACCGTCGTTCCTTTGAGCTCTTTCGGGTCCGTGATGCCGCTGTCGGCGCGCACGACGACGACCGACGTGAGGTCGCAGTCGCTGTCTCTCATGGCCACCGCGTGCGCCGTCTGCCCACGCGCCTGCGCCGCACGGCGCGTGCGCACCCATGCCAACGGCGAATTCCACGCAACGTCGATCTCGCCCGCCAGATGGGCGTCGACCTGTCGCTCGTAGTTCGAATACAGCACGTAGTCGAAATCGAATCCACGTTCGGCGAACCACGCGCGAAAGCCTTCCCAGATCGTCACGACCTTGGGATCGTAGGCAACCGCGCCCAACAGCAACGTCGACGACGCCATCACGACACCTCGCCGAAGAGCGGCATGCCACACATGATGCGACCGACGAAGTCGGACAGTGCGTCGGTCGTCGGCGCCATGACTGCCGCGGCGCGCGCGTCGCGGAAGTTGCGCTCGATCCCTATGTCTTTGCGGAAGGCCGCGCCGCCGCCGACGCGCATCGCAAGCTCGGTGACCTCGAGTGCATTCTCCGCGGCAATGGCTTTGCTCTCGAGCACCCGCAACATCGCGTCCTCGCGTGCCGTCTCCATCGCCGCCGCGGTGTCCGCGACGAACGCGCGCGTCTGGTCGGTGATGAAGCGCATGCGGGCAAGCCGGGCGCGCGTCTGCGGTTGCGCGGCCAAGGACTGGCCGAGGTGTTCCAGACGAGCGGACGTCGCGTGCGCGGTCGCTTTCGCAGTGGCGGCTTCCATGGTGCCGAGCGACATCGAGGCGTTGAGCAACTGGAACCACGGCATCACCGCGCCCAGCGCGACGTCGAGACCGCCGCCGTCCGCGCCGAGCATCGCCGATTTCGCGACCGTGGCCCCGACCGCCGACATCGGGCTCGATGCGTTGCCCCGCAGGCCGAGCCCGTCGAATGGCGCGCTCACCTTCAAGCCGGGCGCGCCGTTGGGCACCAGCCACAGCGTCGAGGGCGCGTCGCCGTCGAGGGGTTTGCTCGTCCAGACGTACGAGTCGGTCTCACCGGCCGAGGTGACCCAGCTCTTCTCGGCATCCAACACGACCGAATCGCCGTCGGCGCGGGCCGTGCCCATCGCGGCCCAGAAGTGGCTGCGCGATCCCTGTTCCGAAAAGGCGAGCGTACTCAGGTGGGAACCACCGGCGATCGCCTTGCGCGTCTTGTCATCACCGTGCGCTTCGATCGCCGCGGTCGCGCAGAAATGCATCGTGACGACCATCGAAGTCGAACCACAGGACTGGGCGATGCGTTCGATCACTGCCGACGCGGTCGAAGGGCCCAGACCCATGCCGCCGACGTCGGGGCTGCTGATGAGCCCCAACAAACCCGCCTTGCCGAGCGCATCGATCGCGGCTCTAGGAAAGGCTCCGGTGCTGTCGACTTCGGCGGCCCGCGGCCCGATGACATCACCGATGATCCCCTCGAGCACGTCGAGGGCCTGTTGTGCAGTCACAGTTTTCTCCTTTGGATCATGAACGTCTCCTTTTCCACGGCGCCAGACTAGAGCGCTCCGTTCATTGGGGATAGCGACTCGCGATCTCGTCGAGAATGCGGGCCAGCTCGCGTGGTGCGTCACGCGCGGGGGTGTGCCCCGAGTCGATGTCGATCACCTCGGATGCCGCGCACGCCTCGATCAAGCGTTGCTGCACGTCGGGTGGGTGGTGCTTGTCGCGCAGGGGGCGCACGAAGGTGCGCGGCATGTCCGGCTCCACGCCGGCCCAAGACACGGGACGGAACAGCATGTTCATGGACTCGACCGCCTGCACCTGCACCGCGTCGCGCAAGGGCTCGAGGCCGTCGATGAAATCGAGGTCCTCGTCGCGCTGCACGAACGTGTGGTTGTGGTACTTCTGCAGGACGCCCGGCCGCCTCTTGGCCATTTGCTCGCGCCGCTCCGGAAAGAGCACATCTATCGCCTGTCCACCATCGGGCGCGACCAAGGCCGCGATGAACACCATGTGGCGCACGCGATCGCCCAACGCACCCGCGATCCGCGGCGCGAGGATCCCGCCTCCCGAATGCGCGACCACCACGACCGGACCATCGCAGCGCAGGGCGACGTCGTTCGCCGCGACGGTCGCCGTCATCTCGGCGGTGGCGCGGCTGAGATCGAACGGGTGCTCGCGCCGGCCCAGCAAGTCGATCGCCACCGAGGGGTGTGCGAGCGCCGCTTGCACCTTGCGCCAGCCGCGTGAGGTGTCACCGGTGCCGTGGATCAAGACCGATGTGGGCGTCACGACGTCAGCGCCACCGTGTCAACAACATCACGCCCCCCGGATGGCCGCCACCGCTCGACAAGATCGCGACCTCGGGACCTCCTGCAACTTGACGGTCGCCACCGTCGCCCCGTAGTTGCACGCACGCCTCGTGGAGGAAACCCCATCCGTGCAACCGTCCGGCCGACAGTTGTCCACCATGGGTATTCAGCGGAAGCTCGCCGTCGAGGGCGATGCGCGTACCGCCTTCGACGAATGGTCCGCCCTCGCCGACGCCACAGAAGCCGAGCAGCTCGAGCCACGACAGACAGTTGAACGTGAAGCCGTCGTAGATCTGGGCCACGTCGACGTCGCGGTGCGTGAGATCGGTACGCGTCCACACGTGGCGCGCCGGGCCGGCGAGCACCGGCTCGTGCAACAGCGTGCCCTGATCCCATGAAACCCGCTCGGACAAGTGCGTACCAACCGCCTCCACGCCGACGAGTGGCGGGCGGAGATCCGCGATCGTGTCGACCGACGAGATCACCACTGCGACCGCCCCGTCACATGGTGCGTCGCAATCGAGGAGCCCGAACGGTGTGGACACCATACGCGCGCCGAGATAGTCGTCCATCGTGATCGGTTCGCGATAGACCGCATTCGGATTCCGCGCCGCGTTGCGGCGCGCGTTGACCGCGATTGCGCCGAGCTGCTCGCGCGTGGTGCCGAATGCCTGCATGTGGCGCGTCGCCATCATGGCGATCCAGTTCGCCGCGCTGAACGCACCGAACGGCAGCCGGCCCTCCATCTCGCCCGAGATGCGACCTGAGGCATTCGGTCGTATCTCGCCACGGCGCTGGAAGTCTTGGAACGACGATTCCCACACGCCGCGCACGCAGAGCACGTGACGGCAAAGCCCCGCCGACACCGCCAGCATGGCGTTGACCACCGCACCGGTTTGGCCCGCGCCCTCCATGCCGCTGGCAAACCAGATGGGGCGCACCCGCAGCACGTCTTCGATGTTGTTCACGCCACCACCGGTCGTACCCGCGAGCGTGAACGACGGACCTGGATACGACGACAGGCCGTCGATGTCGCCGGCCTGCAGACCGGCGTCCTCGATCGCCGCGAGGCACGCGTCGACCATCAGACCGAGAGGATTGCGGCCGAGGCGGCGACCGACTGTCGACAGGCCGATGCCGCTGATGACGACCTTGCGCTCGAACGTGTCGAGCGGCGCGACGCGGGGAAGATGACGGGGCTGCGTCGCGAGATCGCGCGAGGCGACCATCGGACGATCGAGCAACGGTTCGCGAGGAGCAACTTCGGGGTCAGGTTCGAACAGCGGCAACCACACGTCGTCGCGCTGTTCGAAAACGACGCGCACCGGAAGTCCGATGATCGCGTCGTCGGGTGCGCAGTTGATGATGTTGGTCGTCAACCGAACCGCCGCCTCTTCGGCCAGCGCGACGATGGCGATGACATACGGCGTCGTGAACGCGGGATGCCAGGGCTGATGATTGACCGTGACCGCCTCGATGACGCCCCGGCCCGACACGATCGTCTCGGTGAGATCTGTGCTGTGGCAGTCGGGGCAGCGTGGTAGCGGCGGATGCAGCAGCCGCTCGCAGGCGAGGCATTGTTGGATGCGGAGCACGCCCTCTGCCCCACTCGTCCAGAAGTACCGGTTCCAGGGCGTGAGGTGAGGCAGCGGGGGCGCAGCAGTCATGGCGTTGGGACTATCCGGCCGGATGCAGTGCTTCGTGCAGCGCGGCGTTGTACGCGCGGTTGGCGCGCGCCGCGGCCGCCGGGTTGAGCGGCGGCGCGCCGTGGTACGCGCCGGGCACGTTGTACAACTCGACCGACACCCCCGCCGCGAGCAGGCGCAGCGCGTAATGGATGCCTTCGTCGCGCAACGGATCGAGGCCATTGGTCTGTACGAAGGCCGGTGGCAGGCCGCTCAGATCTTCGGCGCGGTTCGGCGCGGCGTACGGCGACGTCGTCGACCGGTCGTAGTTCTCGCCGAGGTAGTGCAACCACATACCCTGCGCGCCCATAGAGTTGAAGCCGGGCGCCTCGACTGCTTGGCGCATCGACGGGGTATCGAGGCGGTCGTCGAGCACCGGGATCATCAGGCCCTGGAACGCGATCTTCGGCCCGTTGCGGTCCCGCGCCATCAGCGTGACCGCGGCGGTGAGTGCTCCACCCGCGCTGCCACCGGCAACCACCAGACGATCGACATCGATCGCCAGCTCGTCCGCCTGCGCCGCGACCCAACACAGCACCGCGTAACAGTCTTCGGGGCCAGCGGGGAACGGGTCCTCGGGGGCCAAGCGATAGTCGACGCTGACGACGACACAATCGTGGTTTAGGGACCAACCCGCATCCATCGCGGCGAACGTGTCGGCGCGCATGCGCACGAACGCGCCGCCGTGGATGCTGACGATCACCGGCAAGCGCCCACTCTGCCCCTTGGGGCGATACACCAGCACGCGCACATCGGGCGCGCCGTCGGGCCCCGGAACGAAACGCTCCTCGATGTCGAGTCCCGCCCGGTGCTCGTCGGTCAACTCCATGCCCTCGAAGATCTCGGGCTCGCCGCGCGGCGGTATCGGCAACAACTCGTGTGCACGACTCATCAATTCCCCTTCCTATCCGCTCTGAGGGGCCGCGTGGGCCTCCAGAAGTCGACCAATTCGGCGAGGCGGTGTTCGGCACTCGAACGATCGGCCCCCAACAACGCGAACGACACGGTGGCGTCGGTGATCCCCATCGCGGCCATCGCCGACGCGACATCGGCCATTGCCGCCAGATCGAGCGCGCGCTGATCATCGCGCACCAGTGGCACCGGCATGCGTACGAGCAACGCGTCAGGATCGCGCCCGGCGTCGCGCAGCGCCGCGCGCAACACCGCGATGCCGTCGCGGGCTTCGTCGAGCGACGCGCCCATGATCGGCACCCAACCGTCGCCGAGCATCACGACGCGACGCACGTTGCGGGGCGTGAGCGGCCCCGAGAAGAACACCGGCGGACCACCCGGCCGGAACGGCTTGGGATCGCACCAGATCGATTCGAACGAAATCGTCTCGGAGGTGAACGTCGTAGGGCTCGGACCCCACAGCGCGCGGCACGCGGCGACCGTGTCGTCGAGCATCTGCGCCCGCTTGGCGAAGTCGAGACCCATGGCGTCGTATTCGGCTTGTTGCCAACCCGTACCGACACCGAGATCGAGGCGCCCACGCGACAGTTGGTCGAGCGTCGCGACGGTCTTGGCCAACAGCGCGGGTGGGCGCAACGGCGCGATCAAAACACCGGTGACGAGGCGGATGTCATTGGTCGCGCCGGCGATCGCGGACAGCAACGTCAAGGGCTCGATCCACGGCACGCCCTTTTCGAACATGAACGGTCCCCAGCGGTACTGGTCCAGTCGTTCGCCCATCACGACGTGGTCAGAAGTCGTGAGCGCGTCGACACCGAGCCCATCGGCCAGACGCGCGATCTCGATCAGGCCGCGGTGGTCGTCGCCGGTGATCTGACCGGCGATCGGCAACCCGATCGTCAGCCTCGGGCGTGTGCTCATGCCTGCACCGGCCGCGGCGCGACCGCGGGGCGGGCCACACGGTCACGAATGCGCCAACCCGCCGGAGTGCGCACGACCTCGTCTTCGTACACACCGGTGCCAGTGAGCCCGTCGGCGCGCACCGTCACCCACTTCGACGCCAATCGAGCGGTGTCGCCACTGCTTTCGACGACGAACAACGTCGAGCTCGTATGCGCGACGGGATGGTTCATCCGTCCATACAACGCCCGCAACTCGTCGAGACCGGTGGCAGTCGGGTAGACGCCCACGACCGTCACGGACCCGTCGGCGGCGAAGATCTGGTCGAGCTCATCCCATGCGGTGGTGTCGACGATGTGGCAATAACGCGACAGCAGTTGTTGCAGCTCGACGAAGTCCTCTGGTTTCACGAGCCCGTCGCTTTCTCTTGGTGCTTCTCGTAGCCGAGGAAGTCGCGTACGAACTTCCTCATCGCCGGCGCACTCCAGTTGTCGTGGTCTTCGCCGAAGGCCGTGACCCCGCCGAAGGTCCATTCGGTGAGGCAGTTGACCGTGAACAGGTTCGGATTGAGATGCACGCCGATCTGGTTGAGACAGCGCCCTTCGGCGCGCAGCTCACGATCGAGCTCGTCGACGCCGTCGATGCGCACGCGCCACGGGTAGCCCGTCAGCGGATCGCGATCGGTGACCTCGCGTGTCGCCGATCGCAGCTTGGCCCACTGGCCGTCACGGATGAGATAACCGTGGATCGACTGACAGCCCTGACCGCGGTTCATCGTGATCGTGTGGAACGCATCGTCGGCCGACGCGGTGGCGTAGCTGTAGCCACCGTTGGGTACGGGCGAACCGGTGAGCCCGGCACCGAACTGCGTGCGCGGTCCCCACGAACGATCACGGAATCCGAACGAATCGACGGGGATGGTCTCGCCCCGCAACCAGATCGTGCCCTGGTATCGCCCCGGCTGATCGAGGTGCGACGAACCGAGATAGTGCGGAGGGGTGACCGCGGTGAAGGTCAGATCGACGTGCAACTCGTCGGCGTCGGGATCGTCGTAGCGCAACTCGTAGCGCGTGAGCGGCTCGACGCACCGGTAGTGGATGCCGTTGGGCAGCGTGATGTCGGATAGCGGTTGGTCGGGTATCGGCAGGTGCCAGAAGTTCTTGGCGTAGAGGCAGTTCCACGGTTGGTTGCCCTTGTCGTCCCAGAAGTAGGCGCCGCCGGCGGCGACTCGCTGATTCGTGCGGAAGAACGGGTAGAGCTGCCCGGACAGCCGGCGCTCGGGAACGGTGAACGTGAACCAACACGTCTCGGTCCAGTAGGGATCGTCGTTGGTCGGCGGATGGAAGTCGTCGTCGGGATGCATCTCGGCCACGGCCATCTCCTCGCTTCCCGCCGTCGAGGCCGCTCGGGCCGCCCGGCTGCCAGGCGTACAATTTCGTCGGTGAGCACCGTAACCCTCCTGCCACTGTCAGGCACGCTCGGTGCCGAGGTCGTGGGGGTCGACGTGCGCGGTGTCGACGACACCGCGGTCGGGCAGCTGCGCGCCATGCTGGCCGAGCACCACCTGCTGCTGTTCCGCAACCAAGACCTGACGCCGCGGGAGCACACAGCTTTCGCGGGACGGTTCGGGCCGCTCAGCGTCCACCCGCGACTGCGGGCCATCGACGAGGCACCGGAACTGATCGAGGTCTACGACCCCAAGAACCCCGTCGCCACCACCTGGCATCAGGACCAGACGTTCCTGGCGTGCCCACCCAGCTCGACGATGCTCGTGGCGCGGGTGCTGCCGCCCTCGGGCGGCGACACGATGTTCGCCAACCAGCACGCGGCGTTCGAGGCGTTGTCGCCGGGGATGCAACAGATCGTGATCGGGTTGCGGGCCGTGCACCGCCGTGTCGCACGCGACAGCGACGGCCGCGTTATCGAGCATGACGAGGCGACCCATCCGATCGCGCCGAGGCACCCCGTCAGCGGTCGCCGCGCGGTGTTCGTCAATCGTGACTACACCGTCGCCGTCGAAGGGTTCACGCCGGCCGAGAGCGAGGCGCTGCTGACCTTCCTCTACTCGCACTGCGCCCGGCCCGAGTTCACGTGCCGCCATCGGTGGGCGATGGGCGATATGGTGTTGTGGGACAACCGCAGCCTGTTGCATTGTGTCGTGGGCGACGCGACCGGGCCTCGCCTGTTGCACAAGGCCACGATGGCCGGCGACGTACCGAGCTGAAGTCCTACGGTCACGCCCGTGTCCGCGCGAAGCGAGACCACATCGAACCGACATACGCGTTGACGTCGGCGTTCTTCTCGCGCGCGCGCGCTTCGTCACGCGCGGTCGCGTACCTCACGAACTGAGGACTGCCGATCGATTGTAGGAGTGCCCGCGCGACCTCATCGGGCTCGGCCGTCGACGCGGGATCCTGCGGAAAGGGCGGGTCGTTTCCGGGCTTCGGCGTGCTGAACTCGGTCCGAGTGGTGCCGGGTACGAACAGGAGGGCCTGCACACCGGTGCCGGCCAACTCGAGGTGCAATGCCTCGGTGTAGAGCTCGAGCGCGGCCTTCGACGCGGCGTACGCGCCGACGCGATACGCGGCCGAATGAACACCCATCGACGACACGTTGACAACCGCTCCCGTTCCGCGCTCGATCATCGAGGGCAGTAGTGCCGCAGTCAGACGTACCGGCGCGAAGTAGTTGATCGCCATCACGCCTTCGACGTCGTCAGGCGTCATCTCGAGCACGGTTCGCCGCTTTGGCACACCGGCATTGTTCACGAGCACGTCCACTTCACCGAGGTCACGGCGAACGGTGTCCGCGAAGCCGGCGATTCCGTCGAGATCAGCGAGATCGACGGCCCACGACTTTGCCCGCGGGGTGTACGCGTTGCACTCCGCCAGTACCTCCTCGAGACGATCGGCCCGGCGCGCACAGATACCGACGGTGGCGCCCGCCGCGGCGAACGCGACCGCCGTCGCTCGTCCGATGCCCGACGACGCACCGGTGACGAGCACTCGCTGGCCCTGAAACGCATCAGGTGCGCTCTTGTCCCCACGACCCGGCATGTATCCTCCGATAAGACGACGTGCGTTAGATGGGCGGCGAAGTGAGCCCGGCGGTGCGGCCGCCGTCGATGGCGAGCTCGGCGCCGGTCATGTACGACGAATCGTTCGACGCGAGGAACAACACGACCCGGGCGATCTCGATCGGTTGTGCGGCGCGCGCCAGCGGTACGACGTGGCGCCAACGCCACTGGAACTCGTCGTCGTCCATGCCGGCCGGATGGATCATCGGCGTGTCGACCGGCCCCGGATGGATCGAGTTGACCCGGATGCCGAGTGGCGCGAGATCGAGTGCCGCGGCCTTTGTCATGCCGCGGACCGCCCACTTCGACGCGACGTAGGCGATCGTGCCGGTGTAGGCGATGAGACCACTCGTCGACGAGACGTTGACGATGGAACCTCCACCCGCCCGCTCCATCGATGGCACGGCTGTCTGCATACCGAGCAGGCAGCCGAGTTGGTTCACCGCGATAGTGTCGAGGTACGACTCGAGCGTGACGTCACGCACGCCGCCGGCGCCGGTCACCGCGGCGTTGTTGACGAGGACGTCGATCGGTCCGAAGCGCGCTTCGGCGAACGCGACCGCCGCGTGCCACGCGGCTCGATCGCGCACGTCGAGCGCGAAGAAGGCCGCGCTACCCCCCAAGTCGGCGGCGAGTGCACGGCCTTCGCTTTCGAGCACATCCGCGATGACGACCGACGCGCCCTCGGCCACGAACAGCCGCGCCTCGGCCGCACCCTGGCCCCGGGCGGCGCCGGTGACGAGCGCAACCCTGCCGGCCAATCGACCGCTCGATGCTTCGATGTCGGCCATATCAGAAGCCGAGCGGGACCTGGCCGATGACGCGCAACCACGTCGAGGCCCAGCGCACCGGCGGACCGTCGAGGTGGTACTCCGGGATGCGAGCGTGGAACTCTTCGAACGCGCTCGTTGCTTCGAGTCGCGCCAGTGGCGCACCCATGCAGTAGTGCAGCCCATGCCCGAAGCCGAGATGGCGATCCATCCGCCGATGGATATCGAAACGCTCGGGCGACGCAAACTCGCGCTCGTCGTGGTCCGCGGCCATCCACACGAACACGACCGGTTGGCCCTTGGGGATCGTGCGACCGTGCAGCGTGACATCTCGCGTGGTGATGCGCGGAGGCGATTGCACGGTCGGCGAATCGAACCGCGCCATCTCTTCGACCGCCCCTGCAGTGAGTGCCGGGGCGGCGAGCAACTCTGCTCGCACGTCGGGATGCTCGGCCAACCGCACCACGCCGTTCGACATCAAGATGGCCGTGGTCTCGTTACCGGCAATCATGATCTGGTAGCACATGCTCAAGATCTCGTGCTCATCGAGACGTTCGCCGTCGACCTCCGCGCCGATGATCGCGTCGATGAGGTCGTCTTTCGGCGCTTTGCGCCTGGCGGCCACGAGCGTAGAGAGGTACTCGAAGATCTGCGCATGTGCGTCTTGTTGCTCTTTCTGGGCAACCTCGACGGTGATCGACGGATCGCGCTGCTCCAGCTTCTCGGCCCACAGGCGAAACTGCCATCGCTCGTCGCGCGGTACGCCGAGCAATTCGCCGATCACCGTCGTCGACAACGGCGCGGCGAAGTCGTGCACGAACTCGCACCGCCCCGTATCGATGAAGCCATCGATCAGCTCGTTGGCGAGGCGGCGCACGTTCGGTTCGAGGGCGGAGACGCGTCGCACCGTGAACGCGCGCGACATGATCGAGCGCAGGCGATTGTGCCGAGGCGGATCCATGTAGAAGATGCCGAAGTCCATGAAGGCTTTGGGGATGAGCTCGGTCGGCTCGGCGGGCTCATCCGGATAGTGGCTCGGATCACTGGCGAAGGTCTCGTGGTCGTGCACCGCGTCCCATACGTCGGCGAACCGCGTGAGCGTCCAGAACCGTAGGTCGGGGTTGTGGTACACGGGATGGTGATCGCGCAACTCCTTGAACAACGGCAGCGGGTTCTCCTGGAACTCGACCGTGGTCGGGTCATAGACGAACTGCGTCATCGCTCCCCCTTCATGCGGACACTCGTTCTGCGAGCCACTCACGCTGTCGCCGGCTGGCCGCGTGGGCCATCGCGGTGGGAAAGGCGGTGAACGCGTGGGGCGATTCGGGATAGACCGCGAGCTCGGCCAAGTTGCCGGCAGCGAGCCACCGAATCGCCATGGCGAGATTGTCCTCGAAGAACGCGTCGAGCGTGCCGACGGTGAACAACGCCGGCGGCATCTTGTGCAGTTCTGCGAACAGCGGCGACACATCGGCACCGGTCCGCTTCGACTTGGGCACCCGGCGCAGGTAGGCGTCGATGTAGAACTTCGACGTCGGCACAAGGATGCGCCCGCTGGGCGACGTACCACTGAGGTCGTACAAGCCGAATACAAGATCGGCGGCGATGAATCGACTGACGGCATCGTGGCGGTCGCGCATGCGCAGCAGCGTCACGGCGGCAAGGTGCGCCCCGGCCGACCCTCCACCGATCAACACGCGATCGGTGCCGAACTCGGACATCGCGCGTTCGAGCACCCACAACGCGGCGGTCTCGCAGTCGTCGGGCGCGGCCGGCCATGGATGCTCGGGTGCCAACCGGTAGTCGACCGACACCACCGCGACGTCGAGCTCGTTCGCGAGCTCGGTGTTGTCGGCATCGCCCATCGCGGCGGCACCGAGAAAGAAGCCTCCGCCGTGAATGTCGAGATACACCGCGCGCGGCGTCGCCGGCGGCACGATGACGCGCACCGGCACCGATCGCTTGCCCGCGCGCACCACTCGATCTTCGGCCGCGGCCGGAGTGTCACGGGGCGTCAACGCGTCGAAGGCCGCAATGTCGCGCGCCTGCGCGAGCCCAACGGGTGTGGTCAGGTCGAACGGGCCCGTCGGCAGCTGCGCCTTGAACTTGTCGTAGAAGGCGCGCGCCTCTTCGACGAACTCCTCCAACAGCGGGTTGTAACGCTCGATGAACATGCAGACAGCAACGTCACCGTGCGCCGCGGACGAGCTGGCGCGCCGCCGGACGTACGAGTCGACCGGGGCGCAACTCGGTGTTGACCTGTTGGCCATCGGCGCGGATGGGCGTACCGTTGACCAGCACATGCTGCATGCCTGTCGGGTTGTCGGCGGTGAGGCGCTCGGTGTCGGCGGGGAAGTCGCGCACGCGCCGGATCGCGCCCGGCGCCACGGTATCGGCATCGAAGACGACGACATCGGCACACATACCCGCACGTAGGTAGCCGCGGCCGGGCAGACCCAGCAGGTCGGCTTGCGCGCCCGACAGCTTGCGGATCGCCGTCTCGAGCGTGATGGCCTTGCGCCCGCGCACCCAGTTGCCCAGTAGGTCGGTCGCCTGCGGCGCGTCGCACAGCTGGCTCACGTGGGCCCCCGCATCCGACAAACCCACCGCGCAATGGGGCTCGCTCAACAACGCGGCCACTTCGGCGACATCGTCGTTGGCGAGGATGCAGCGCGCCCGCAGCGCGAGGTCGGGTTCGTCGAGCGCCAGGTCGAGCAACACGTCGAACGGAGTCACACCGCGCTCTTGCGCGAGCTCGCTGACCTTGCGTCCCTCGAGTTCGGGATGCGCTGCACTCTGCGCGACCTCGAAGGTCTCCCAGCGTGGCACGGTGAAGCCGGGATTCGCATCCCACTCGGCCATCACCTTCGTCCGCCAACTCGCGTTGGCATAGGCCTCGCGCCGTTCGGGGATCTCTTTGCCCATCAGCTCGGCGAAGTTCGAGTTCATGTTGAACGTGAACGGCGCGGCGAGGGTCAGCGCGAAGACGAGTGGGCGCGGCGTGATCTGCGGCCACACCTGCGCGCCGTTGCTCCATCCGGCGTGATTGAGCTCGACCTGTTGGCGGTGCTGGCCGGTGGGCGATGTCAGCAGCGCGCCATAGGTGAACGGCACGCCCGTCTTCGGCTGCAGCTCGTACATGTCGGCGATGCCGCACTGCTGGCCCGGCGCGATCGAGACCACGCCTCGTCCCACCTCGCGCATCACGTCGAGAATGGCTTCGAACTCTGTGCGATCGGAGAACCGGCTCGGCACCGGCTTGCCGTCGACGCCCCGGTGGGTGATCGCGAAGCTGGTGGCGAAGCCCGCCGCGCCGGCAAGCATCGCTTCGCGCACCGTGGCTTGGATCTGCACGACCTCTTCGGGGGTCGACGCGCGCTCGTAGGCATCGTCGCCGAGCACGAAGAGGCGCAACGCGGTGTGCCCGAGGTACGCGGCGAAGTTCAAACCCGTGCCCCGCCGCTCGACCGACGTCAGATACTCGGGGAACGTCGAGAAGTCCCACGGGATGCCCGCGGCGAGCGCGGCGACATCCATGTCCTCGACGTTCTCGAGTGTGCGGGCGATCAACTCGTGGTGTTCGGGCCGCGTCGGCGCGATCGAAAATCCGCAGTTGCCGGCCACCACCGTGGTGACGCCGTGGTAACACGACGGCGACAGCCCAGGGTCCCAGAAGACCTGCGCGTCATAGTGGGTGTGGATGTCGATGAAGCCCGGCGCAACGATCTGTCCCGACGCATCGATCACCCGGTCGCCACCGAGGTTGGTCCCGATCTCGGTGATGCGGCCGTCGGTGATCGCCACCTCGGCTCGCCGGCCGACATCGCCGGTGCCGTCCACGAGCGTTCCGCCCTTGATGACCAGATCTGCGCTCATGGCGAGCCCCCTTCGCTACCGCACGAGCGTAGTGCGTGCGGGTCGCCGATCCTGTGGTGAGTGTGATGAGGGTGGTGAGAGGATGAGTGAGTGCTGATCCGGCGGGAAATCCTCGATCAGATCGTGCGGGGCGACATCGACCTCGTGTTTCGTCGTTGGACCAAGCCGACGGTCCGCGGCGGCGGCACCTTGCACACCGGCGCGGGCCTGTTGTATATCGATCGGGTCGACCGATTGCCCGACGGCGCGGTCACCGACGACGACGCTCGGCGAGCCGGCTTTCGCGGACGAGTCGAGCTCTTGCAGGCGCTCGACGCCCGGACGACCGGCGACATCTATCGCATCGCGGTTCGCTTCATCGGCGCGGACCCGCGGATCGAATTGCGTGAGAGCGCACCCGACGACGACACGCTGTCGGCGCTGCGCAAGCGACTGGCTCGTCTCGACGCGAAGGGCCCGTGGACGACCGCCACGCTGCGAGTCATCGCGGAGAATCCAGAAGTGCGGGCGGTCGACCTCGCGGCGTTGGTCGGACGCGACCGCGACTCCTACTTGTGCGGCTCCGCCGCAACGGATCGGCGGCTTCGCCGCGGGAATCTGGTAGCAAGAATGCACGCCAACCGCGCCGCGCTCATTGCCCGGGGTCGGCGCCGAACTCGCGGAGCGCGGTCGCCAATGCGGTGCGCAGCCGGCGGGCTTCGGTCTCGTCGAGGTACAGCGTTTGGCCGTATCCGTTACGTCCCTGCTCTTCGGTGACGACGAAGACCCGGGGCACCGCATCGTCGAAGACGTCGGCCACCCCGACGATCCATGACATCGGTGGGACATCGTCGTCCGATGGTGGCGAGTCGAGCAGCGCGAAGTCGATGGATTTCTTCATCCGTCCATCATGCCCCGGACATCCCAGGCAAGGCCGCGGTCATCCCAAGAAAGCGTTGCCCCCGTCGACGGGGATCGTGGCGCCGGTGATGTAGCCGGAGTCGGGCCCCACGAGGAACACCACCGCGCGACCGATGTCGATCTCGGCATCGCCGATGCGGCCGAGCGGGACCGCGCGGCGCGACTTTTCGTAGTCCTCCGGCCGCTCGACGGCAAGGCGCTCGAGCGCGGGCGACATCGCGTAGGGCAACACCGCGTTCACACGTATCCCGTCGCCCGCCCACTCCATCGCGGCGGCGCGGGTGAACGCACGGATCGCTTCTTTGGCCGCGGCGTACGCACCCCGATCGACCGGGTCGGGCCGCACACCGGCACGGCTGCCCATGTTGACGATGACCCCGCCACCGACGAGGTGCGGATGGCAGGCGCGCATGAAGCGCAACGTCGCCATGGGCCCCGACTCCCAACCGGCGGTGACGTCGGCGTCGGCCAACTCGAGCAGCGATCCGAGCGCGACCTCTTGCGCGTTGTTGACGAGGATGTCGACCGTGCCGAACTCTGCGACCGTCGCCGCAACGCACCGTTCGATGTCAGAGAGTCGCTTGACATCACCAGCGACGACAACGGCGCGAGCTCCGCGAGCCGTGATCTCGTCGCGCACCGCAACGACCTTGCTCTCGGTGCGACCCATGAGGGTGACCGACGCCCCTGCCGACGCGAGCGCGAGAGCAACCCCCCGACCCACCCCCTGGCCGGCGCCGGTCACGATTGCGGTCTTGCCGCCGAGCGGCTTGTGTTCGGGCACCATCGGTCTACGATCGCACACGACGAAGGATGGGACGCATATGAAGTTCGACCACCCGATCATCGACACCGACGGACACCTGCTCGAGGTGATCCCCCATGTCGCCGAATACGTACGCGAGATCGGCAACGCGGCGGTGGCCGATCGGTTCGTGGCCCAGCACAGTCTGGGACTCACCGCGATCGGCGGCAAGGCAGTTGCCTGGTGGGGCACCCCACGCGACGCGCTCGATCGGGCAACGGCGTTCGTGCCCAAGCTGCTCCACGAGCGCTTACCCGAGCTCGGCATCGATTTCGCGGTCGTCTACCCCACCACCGGCCTGGCAGTACTGCGCGAGCCCGATCCCGAGATGCGCGACGTGGCGACGCGCGCATTCAACTCGTATTACGCCGAGCACATGCGCGGCCTGAGCGATCGCATCACGATCCCCGCCGCGATCCCGATGGACACTCCCGCCGAAGCGATCGAGCATCTCGACTTCGCGGTCGGCGAGCTCGGCTTCAAGGCCGCGCTCATGGCCAGCTACGTGCCCCGGCCGACCAGCGATGGCGTGCACTACGACGTCTTCGGCGTCGACAGTGCGTACGACTACGATCCGGTGTGGCAGCACTGTGTCGACCTCGGTGTCGCGGTCACCGTTCACAGCGGTAGCCAGGCCATCGGTTTCCGCTCGACCAACTCGTACATGTACAACCACGTCGGCCATTTCGCCGAAGCCGGCCATGCGAACGCCAAGGCGATGCTGATGGGTGGCGTCACCCGCCGCTTCCCCACGCTCAACTTCGCGTTCCTCGAGGGCGGCGCGGCGTGGGCCATCATCATGCTCGCCGATGTCATCGCCCGATTCGAAAAGCGCGGCGGCGCCAACATCCACAACCTCGACCCTGCCCGGCTCGACGTCGACACCTTCTACGACCTGCTCGAACGGCACGGTGGCCCGCGCTACGCGACCGAGGAGGTTCGCCTCTCGGCCAGCGCGCTCGGCGACACCCATCCCGAGAATCTCGATGAGTTCTGGCAAATGGAGGCAAAGTCGGCCGAAGAGATCGTCGACCTGTTCGTCCCGCGCTTCTACTTCGGCTGCGAAGCCGACGACCCGACCAACGCGTGGGCCTTTGCCCCGAGCAACCCACGGGGTGTTCGCTTGCGCGCGGTGCTCGGGTCCGACCTCGGACACTGGGACGTCCCCGATGCCCGCGAAGTGTTGCCCGAGGCGTACGAGCTCGTCGAGCACGGTTTGCTCACCGACGACGACTTCCGCGAGTTCGCTTGTGACAACGCCATCCGTCTGCACGGCGGCATGAACCCGCGGTTCTTCGACGGAACTGCAGTCGAGGCCTACGCGCGCGATTTTCTGCGCTGAATCGTTCTGCGCCTCTCGTGAATGACCTGCACCACGATGTGCAACACGCGCGCCGTTGGTGGACGTTGGTCGCGCTGTGCCTCAGCATGTTCCTCGTCGTCATCACCAACAGCTCGCTCTACTTGGCGCTGCCGTCGCTGTCGCAGCAATTGCAGGCGTCGCACAGCGAGTTGCAGTGGATTGTCGACGCGTACGCGCTCGTCTTCGGCAGCCTGCTCTTGGTGTGCGGCTCGCTCAGCGATCGATTCGGGCGCAAAGGCACGCTGCAGATCGGCCTGGTGATCTTCGCGGTTGCATCGACCCTGAGCGTCGTCTGCGACACCACGTCACAACTCATCGCCGTGCGGGCGGTCATGGGGGTCGGTGCCGCGCTGATCATGCCGTCGACGTTGTCGATCCTCGCCAACGTCTTCAGCGGCCCGGAACGCGCCACTGCTATCGGCATCTGGGCGGGGACCGCGGGCATCGCAGGGGTGATCGGACCCGTGCTCGCCGGTGTCTTGCTCGACAATTTCTGGTGGGGTTCGGTGTTCATCGCCGGAGTCGTCATCGCGGTGTTCACGTTCGTGGTCGGCATCTTCGTCGTGCCGAAGTCGCGCGATCCGCATCCGCGTCCGCTCGATCCGGTTGCCTTCGTACTGTCGAGCGCCGGCTTGACCAGCCTGCTTTTCGGCGTCATCGAGGCACCCGAACGAGGATGGCTCGACCATGTCACCGTCACTGCGCTCGCCGGCGGCGCGCTGCTACTGCTCGCGTTCACGCTCTGGGAACTGCGCAACCCGTCGCCGATGCTCGAGTTGCGGCTGTTCCGCCGGCGCGGCTTCTCGGTCGGTGCGATCACGATCACCGTCGCCTACCTCAGCATCTTCGGGTTCCAGTTCACCGCCATCCAATACCTGCAATCGGTCAAGGGCTACAGCGCCCTTCGCGGTGGCTTCGGTGTACTCCCGATCTCGGCGACCATCGCGCTCATCGCGCCGCGTACAGGCCAACTCGCTCGTCGGTTCGACCCGCGCCAACTCGTCGCCGGTGGCCTCGGGCTGATGGCCGTCGCGTACTTGGGCTTCATCTTCGTCGGGCCCGACACGCACTACGGCTATATGGCCGTGTTCTTGTTAATTCTGGGCGCGGGTATCGCAGTCGTCATCGCGCCGTCGACAACCGCGATCATGGAGTCAGTGCCACCGGCCAACGCCGGCATGGGGTCGGCGATGAACGACATCACGCGCGAGATGGGCGTCGCACTCGGCATCGCCATCATGGGCACGGTGCACGCGCTGGGCTACCGCGCCCGCCTCGACGGCGTCCTGGCCGGAGTGTCCGACACCCAACGCGAGCGGGCCCGCAGCGCGATCAGCGCCGCGCACCGCGTCGGCGACGAGATCGGCGGCACCAGCGGCGCGCAGTTCTCGGCCGCCGCCGACCGTGCGTTCACCTACGGCATGCGGTGGTCGAGCATCACCCTCGTCGTCCTCGTCGGGCTGGCGGCCATGCTCAACCGGCTGACCACGCGCACCCGAGTGGGCGCCGTGGCTACCATCCAGCCATGACCGTTCTCGACGATCGCGATCTGTGGTCGTTGGTCGCACGACGAGCGTCGCTCTCCCCCGACCGCGTGCTCGTCGTCGACGAACACGGTCGCGAAGTCACCTTCGCCGAGTTCCGACTCCTCGCCGAACGAGCGGCCGCCGGCCTGCACGCACTCGGCGTCCGTCAAGGCACACGCGTCATGTGGATGTTGCCGACCTGGATCGAGTCGCTCGTGCTCAGCGCAGCCCTGTCCCGCCTCGGCGCCATCCAGGTGCCGCTGATCCCCGTGTATCGCCAGCGCGAGATCGGGTTCATCGCGCGACAGACCTCGGCGCCGATGATGTTGGTCCCCGCGGTGTGGCGAGGCACCGACTATGTCGACCTGGCGACGAGCGCCACGTCCACGATGGACAAGCCACCGGCGCTGATCACCGTCGACCGATCGCTGCCCGAAGGCGATCCGGCGACGCTGCCACCACCACCGGCACCGCCGTCTCGCAGCGATCTGCGCTGGATCTTCTACACGTCGGGAACGACATCGGACCCGAAGGGGGCAAAGCACTCCGACGCCACCATCGCCGCCTCGTCGTGGGGGATGATCGAACCCTGGCGCCTGACCGACGACGACGTGATGACGTTGATCTTCCCCTACGCCCATATCGGCGGAGTGTCACTGTTGATCATCGCGCTCATGGCGGGCAATCAACTCATCATCGTCGAGGCGTTCGATCGGACGGTGGTCGTCGACGCGCTCACACGCTATGGCGTCACGCTCGCCGGCTCCGGCCCCGCGTTCTGGCGTGCGTATATCGACGCGCAGCAGCAGAGCGAGGCGCGCCTGTTTCCGCGACTGCGCCTGCTCATCGGTGGCGGAGCAGCCAAGCCGGCCAACATGCAGCGTGATGCCCGCGCCGTACTGGGCGTCGATGTCGTCTCGGGCTACGGGCTCACCGAGTGTCCCGCGCTCGTGCTCAATCACTCCGGGGACCCCGACGACGTGCTTGCCACCGACGGCCGCACGATGGTGGGCGCAGAGATGCGCATCGTTCGTCTCGACGGGGTCGTTGCCGAGCCGAATCAGGATGGCGAGATACAGGTCCGCGGCGACATGCTCTTTCTCGGTTATCTCGACGAGGCGCTCGACGACGATGCGTTGGCGGGCGACGGCTGGTTGCGCACCGGTGATCTCGGCCGCATGGACGCGCGCGGTCAACTCACGGTGGCCGGCCGGCTCAAGGATGTGATCATCCGCAAGGGCGAGAACATCAGCGCGAAAGAGGTCGAGGACGTCCTTATCGAACATCGCGACGTTCGCGATGTCGCCGTGATCGGGCTCCCCGACGACGAGCGGGGCGAGCGATGCTGCGCGGTCGCCGTGCCGATCGATCCGGCGCGACCTCCGACGCTCGACGCGCTCGTCGAGCACTGCATCGGTGCCGGGTTGATGCGCCAGAAGATACCCGAACAACTCGAAGTGGTCGACGCGTTGCCCTACAACTCGACCGGCAAAGTACTCAAGGCCGACCTACGCAAGAGGTTCCAATAGCCATGCGCACATTCGACACGATCCTGTACGAAGAGGCCGATGGCATCGCGTGGGTGACGCTCAATCGCCCTGAGCGGCGCAACGCGTTCACCTATCCGATGTGCCTCGAGCTCCAAGAGGTGTGGACGACGTTGCGCCACCGCGACGAGGTGCGCGTCGCGGTGCTCACCGCCACCGGCGACGACGCGTTCTGCACCGGCATCGACCGCTCAGAGGTGCGCACGGACTGGGCCGACGATGCGCCCGCAGAAACTGCCGCCGACACCGCCGCCGCGGACAAGCTGATGATCGCCACGCCGTTCATGTATGACGACCCCGGTCGCTATCTCGGGCCCAAGGCCAACGACTTGTGGAAGCCGGTGATCGCGGCGGTCAACGGCATGGCGTGCGCGGGCGCGTTCTACATGCTGGGCGAGGTCGACTTCATCATCGCGGCCGACCATGCGACGTTCTTCGACCCGCATCTCGACTACGGCATGCCGATCACCTACGAAGGCGTGCACATGTTGCAGAAGATGCCGCTCGGCGAGATCCTGCGGTTGTCGTTGATCGGCGGGTCCGAACGCATGTCGGCGCGCCGCGCCTGCGAGATCGGCATGGTCACCGAGGTCGTACCGGGCTCGGAGCTGCGTGCCGCGGCAGAGTGGGCGGCGGCGCGCATCGCGGCGCACGACACACTGCCGGTGCAAGCGACGGTGCGGGCCATATGGAACGGCCGCGAGATGCACCGCAGCCAGGCCATCGCCAACTGCGGACCGTTCTCGTGGCTCGGCACCAACAGCGACAACCTCACACGCGGCCAGCAACGATTCTCCTCCGGGCAACGCCCGCCCTACCGCCTGCGCTGACGACGGCAAGCCTGTGGGAAGATGAGGCCCATGGCTGTCGCGATCCAACCTGTCACGAGTGTCATCGGCGCAGAGATCTCGGGGGTCGACCTGCGCGAGCCGTTGCCGGCCGCCGGTGTCGAAGCGATCGAGCGGGCAGTGCTCGATCATCTCGTGGTGTTCTTTCGCGATCAAGAACTGACCGACGCACAACATCGCGACTTCGCCGCCCAATTCGGAGAGCTCGAGCCGTTCGTCCTCGCACCGCCGGCCAATCCCGACGTGCCCGAAATGCACACACTGGCCTTCGACAACGGCGCGGCGGCGCTCGGTTCGCGCGTCGACAGCTGGCACACCGACGGCACCTTCATGGACAGCCCTCCCCTCGGCACGATCCTGCGAGCTGTCGAGCTGCCGGCCTATGGCGGTGACACCTGTTGGGCCAACATGTACGCCGCCTACGAAGCATTGTCGCCGGCGCTGCGCGCCATGCTCGACGACCTCGACGCCGAGCACGATTTCATGAAGATCACGTACACGACCTTCGACGACTACGACGATCCAGCCGCCGAGTTGCGCAGGCTTCGCGACCGTTATCCGGTGATGCGCCATCCGATCGTGCGTACGCACCCCGTCACCAAGCGCAAGCTGCTCTATATCAACCGCAACTACGCCACTCGCATCGTGGGGTTGTCCGAGCGCGAGAACGAGCGACTCCTGCCGTTCCTGTTCGACCACGTACGCGACCCGTTGTTCCAGTGCCGCTTCCAATGGCGTCCCGGTTCGGTCGCGTTCTGGGACAACCGCTCGACGCAGCACTACGGCGTGCCCGACTATCCGGGACGCCGGGTCATGAACCGCATCGTGATCGCCGGCGACAAGCCCTTCCGCTAGGAAGCCTGCTCGATAACGGGTAGTGGCTCGAGGCCCGGCTCGATAGCGACCTCGAAGCTGTTCGCCACCATCGAGAGCATCGTGTACTGACCGACGGTCATCACGAGCTCGATCAACTGCGCGGGGTTGAACATCGAGGTGAGCTCGGCATAGGTCGCATCGCTGATCAGCGCCGCGGAATGGAGCTCGTCGGCCGCCCGCAACAACGCGGCCTGATGCGGCATCCACCCGGCGGCATCGGCGCCGAGTGGCACCCGATCGACCTCGTCGCGATGCAAACCGAAGTGCTCTGCGTACTCGACGTGATGGCCCCACTCGAACTCGGATCGACAGTTCCACGCGGCACGCAGCGCCAGAAGCTCGGCGTCGCGCCGATCGAGCGCCCCGTGGACGGCCAGCGCACCGGCCCATTGCAGGAACGGACCGATCAGCTGGTCGTTGTGGGCGAGCGTCAACAAGATGTTGAGCGGTTTCTTGCGCTCGGGGCGGGTGACCTGCTCGTCGCCCAACATGGCCGCCACCGACTGGATCGTCGGCGAGATCGCCTGTCGAGCCTTGTCGGACCATTCGTGTTCCTCGAGCGGTGCCAGACGCGCCATGTTTCCCCCTCGCTGCTGCCCCAGACTTTCACAGTTCGCGATAAGAATACGTTGCTGTGTCGACGCGCGATCACGACCTCATGTTGTGCTGGGGCACCGTCAACGCCGCGACGATGCTCGAATTGATCGATGCCGCGGCCGTTGGTGGCTACCGCTCTATCAGCGTGTCCCCGCGCCTCTACGCCGCCACCCGCGCCGCCGGCGTCGGCGACGATGCGTTGCGGGCCGCCCTCGACGACCACGGCGTGCTGGTCGCGGTGATCGAGCCACTGCTCAATGGCCTACCCGGGGCACACACACCCGACAGCGCGCCGCCCGAGCACCGCACACTCTACGAGTTCACCGAGGACTATTGCTACTCGATGGCCGAAGCGATCGGCGCGCAGACGATCAGCCTGTCGCACTTTCTCGGTTCCCCCGTACCCGTATCCGCGATGATCGACGGGATCGGACCGATCGTGTCACGGGCGCGCGAGCGCGGCTTCGAGCTGTGCATCGAGTTCATTCCCAACACGGGCATCGACAATCTCGCGACCGCGCGTCAGATCTACGATTCCGTCGACGATGGCCGGCTCGGGGTCATGTTCGATGCGTGGCACTTCGCCCGCTCCGGCGGCTCGCTCGACCAGCTCGTCGGGCTTCCGCCGGGGATGATCACCATCGTGCAGCTGTGCGATCGCATCGAGCCCGAGCCGGGCGCGGCGTACGTGCCGATGGCCGGACGGCTGTTGCCGGGCCAGGGCGATCTGCCGCTCGTGCAGTGGTCGGGTCGCTTGCTCGCCGATCACCCCGAGGCGGTCGTCGGTGTCGAAGTGTTCAGCGGCGAATTGCAGGCGATGACGCCGCCCGAGGCCGCGCTGTTGGCCGCGGTCGCGACACGCGACGTGCTCGCGCTCGTGTGAGCTTCACGCCCCGGATTCACGCCCAGGCGCCGCTGACGGTGAGGATCTCGCCGAAGCAATACGACGCACGGTCGCTCGCCAAGAACGCGATCGCCTCCGCGATCTCTTCTGGCTTGCCGATACGTCCGCACGCGTTGCGCGACGAGAACGACCCGGTGTCGGTGCCGACCATGATCGCGGTTGCCGTTGACCCGGGCGCGACCGCGTTGACCCGGATGCCGGCGCCGGCCACTTCGTGACCAACCGATCGCGTGAATGCGACGACCCCTGCTTTGGCCGCCGCGTAGAACGGATAGTCGGGTGCGGGGTGGAACGCCCCGATGCTCGCCGTGTTGACGATCGCACCGAAACCCTGCGCCTCCATGTGCCGCAGCGCGGCACGGGTGCCGTAAAAAACGCCGTCGAGCATCACTGCCATGTGCTCGCGCCACAGCGTGTCACTGGTGTTCACCGTGACGCCGAGCGAACCGCCCGGCTGCCCCGCCGCGCGCCGTTGCATCATCGCGGCGCGACGCTCTCCGTGACCCGGCACCGACCGCAACATACCCGCGTTGTTGACGACGATGTCGAGGTGACCTTCGCGGGCGGCCAACATGTCGAATGCCTGATCGATCGAGTGCGAATCGGTCACATCGAAGACGAGTGGCTCGCAGCGCCCGCCCGTGGCGTTGAAATCGCGAGCGGCGTCGTAGGCCCGCTCGGGATTCACGTCGTTGAGCCCGACGATCGCACCGCTCTCGGCAAAGCGTCGCGCGGTCGCGTAGCCGATGCCCGAGCCCGCGCCCGTCACCACCACGACCTTGTCCTGGAACTCGCTGTCGGCCATGAGCATCCCCTTTTCGTGTCGTGCGATGCGACTGATCGGAAGTTAAGCGCGGAGCGGATTCGTTCTCGTAGTCGAAAAGCACGGCAGGCGTGCTTTTCGGCTTCGAGTCCGTCAACAGCGTCCCCGCGGGGACGTCGGCGTGCGGTGGGCTACGGGCCCGCGAGCGTCAGGCCCACTGTTGCCTTGAATCGCGTCGCGGTTTCGCCGTTCGGGTCGGTCACGATGCGAACAAGCACATCGACCGCGCGCTCCGTAGACTCGCCAGACGCGGCGAATACCGCGAATGCACTGTCGAATCGAGGGATGCAGTTGCCGAGGAATCTCACGGTGCCATCGCCGGAGACCACTGCGACGTTGCCGAAGACCTTCGGCTGAGGGAAGCCCGGCCATCCCCATAGCAGCAGCCGCTCGCCGGACACCATTGTCGACTTGGCCTGTGAGACGGAATCCTTCCCTACGAAGAACTCCTTCGGAACCTCGCCATGCAGCACCTCGGGTGACTGCAATTCGACCCTGCGGCGACTGGACGTATCGGCGCCGCGATCGATCACCGCGTCCGCGAACGCGACGAGCACCGGCTCCGCGCCGGCGGGCCCGATCCACCGCTCAAACGTGACCCAGCTGATCGATATGTTGTCTCCGCGGGGTACGTCGCGGCACGATGCGAACGAGCCTCCGCTCGACCCAGTGCCGCCGCAAGACGCCACCGCGACGCAGAGCAGCGCGACCGATCCCACCACAGCACCCACCGCCGTCGCACCACGCATACCAGCGTGCCACGAACTCAGCGCAGCGCGAAATCCCAACCGTTGCCGCCCTCGCCATAGTGACGGGCCACACGACGGGCGACCCGCTGCACGTGCACCTCGTCGGGGCCGTCGACGATGCGGCCATAGCGGGCATGGCGGTACATGGCTTCGAGCGGGGTGTCGCTCGTCATCCCCTCGCCACCGTGCACCTGCATCGCCCGATCGACGACGTTGTGCACCATGCGGGCGCACTGCACCTTGATCGCACTGATCTCGACGCGGGCTTGGTCGCCACGGTCGATCAACTCCGCGGTGTGCAGCACCATGAGACGAGCACTCTGGATCTCGCAATAGCTGTCGAAGATCATCTGTTGCACAAGCTGGTAGTCGACGAGCGGACGACCGCCGGTCTGGCGAGCGTTGGCGCGCCGGCACAACAGGTCGAACGCCCGCTGCGCCATACCCAACCACCGCATGCAGTGATAGATGCGCCCCGGCCCGAGCCGGTCTTGCGACAGCGTGAACCCTTCACCGCGCGGCCCGAGCAGATGATCGGCGGGCACTCGAACTTCGTCGAACTCGAGCTCGAAGTGCCCGGACAGCACGTCGTGCAGACCGAGCACCGGCAAATCACGCACGATACGAAACCCCGGCGCATCCGTCGGCACCACGATCATCGAGAACGCACGGTGCACGGGCACGTCGTCAGGTTCGGTACGACACATCACCATCACGTGGTGCGAGCGATCGACCCAGCTGATGAACCACTTGCGCCCACTGATCACCCACTCGTCGCCGCGGAACTCGGCCCGCGTCCGCAACTGTGTTGGATCGCTCGACGCCACCCCCGGCTCGGTGACGCCGAAGCTGACGCCGTGGCCGTTGGTCACGAGGGGCTCCAAGAGCGCGTCGCGCATCCACGGCGCGGCGTACTTGTGCAACAACAACGCCGACTGCAAGGTGTTGGTGCCCAGCGCGGCCATCGCCGGCTCGCTGCGCCCGACCACCTCGTTGATGTAGAGATAGTCGCGCATCGGCATGCCGCCACCGCCGATCTCCTTCGGATGGCCGAGCGCCCACAATCCTTCGCGCTTGGCTTCGCCGTGCAACTCCTTCAGCGTCGTGACCGACTCGGCCCACGGTCGGTCGAGGTCGGCTTCACGCGGTTGCACGCGTTCTTCGACGAAGCGCAGCACACGATCGCGCAGCGGCCGCACGTGGTCGGGAATGGTGAACATCCGCCTGCCTCTCAACCTTGGCCGATGAGTTGACGCAAGCGCGCGACCAACTCCGGCACTTCGTCGACGAATCGAGTTCCACCCGATCGTGCATGGATACCTTCGAAGATGCCGATGCTCTTCCACATCGACAATGCCTCGTAGTACGCACGATGCTCGCTGAAGCCGCGGCCCGAACGCGCTTCGTACTCGGCGATCAGTTGGTCCCGGGTGAGCGCGCCCGCGGCGCGTGCCACGACATCGTTGGCCGGATTGGGCGACAGCGCGCCCTCGCCCCAACTCTTGGCGAAGCCGGTCAAGTCGACCAATGGATCACCGATCGTCGCCAACTCCCAGTCGAGCACCGCCGTGACCCGGTCGCGAACGACCAGCAGATTGTGGAAGCCGAAGTCACCGTGCACGATGACCCGCTCCTCGGTGCGCGGACGGTGCGCGAGCAACCATTCCTTCAACGCCAACAGGTCGCCCAACCGCGTTGCTGTCGGCGTGCGCGTCAACTGATCGTGCCAACGGATGATCTGGCGTTCGACGTACGACCCCGGAGCAGTTGTGAGCCCGAGCGCGCGCCAGTCGATGGCGTGCAGATTGACCATGACATCGATGGCGTCGATCGCGAGTGGCGCGCCGTCGACTTGGTGCGTCCGGTCCCCCAATAGGCACACACCATCGGCGCGCTCGGTGATCAAGAAAGGCATGCCGGCCACGCCCAGGTCGGCACAGAACTCCAGGACACGCGGCACCGGCACTCGGCGCCCGCTCGCCGCAACTGCGCGCAGGAACCGATCTTGGCGCGCCAGGTCGTGCGCAGTCGGCAACGTCGGACCCTCCGGCGGATGTTGCAACACCGCCGCCACCGCGCCGACGCGCACGAACAGCGTCGTACTGCTCGATCCGGTGGTCGCTGTTCCTTCGAGCGCCACCGACTCACCGAGCCAGGCGCTGACCCGATCGAGGTCGATCACGCGACGCGCACCCGACTGCCTTCGAGGATGCGCCGCGGTGTGTGGACCAACATCTGCTCGATGTCGCTGTCGCTCATGCCGGCATCCGACAATCGTGGCAGAACCTCGCGGTGGATGTAGCCGAAGTCGCGCTCGGGGACGCTCGGGAACCAATCGATCGTGCACACACAATCGTGCGACAACACCATGCGATCGCCGTAGCCCCGCTTCCACATCTCGACCACCATCGCCACGCGCAACTCGAGCGGCGACCGACCGTCGATGCTGAATCGATCCATCCCCATCGTGACGCCCTTCTCGGCGACCCTCACGAGATAGTCGACGTCGTGGGCGTCACCGCAGTGGCCGATCACCACCGACGAGAGATCGACGCCCTCGTCCTCGAAGATCGCGATCTGGTCGAGGCCGCGCTCGGTGTCGGCGTGGGTGTGGCTGCTGATCGGTACACCGGTTGCCTTGTGCGCGCGTGCGCAGGCTCGTAACACCATGTCGACGCCCGGGGTTACGCCGGGCTCGTCGGTTGCGCACTTCAGGATGCCGGCCCTCGTGTCGGTACCGCCGATGCCCTGCTCGATGTCCGCGACGAACAAGGCCGACATGTCGTCGATCGAACGGCTACGGAAATAGGTCGGCACGTCGACAAACGTGTACAGACCGGTCGCGACGATCACGTTGACGGGAATCTGCGCCGCGATGTCGCGGATGAAGTGGATGTCGCGGCCCAACCCGAGCACCGTGAGATCGACCATGCTGCGGATACCCAGTGCGTATGCGTCGTGCGCGAGGCGAACCGCATGTTCGGTCGCCGCGACGCGATCGAACGTCTGGGGGAACGCCAACGCCAACCCGTCGGTGAGCACCGCGAAATGCTCATGGGCCAACGTCACGCCCAATTCGTCGGATTCGACCTGCCCGCGTGCGGTCTCGATCTTCATGGCGACTCCCCTCGAGTTCCGTCCATCATCGCGCGTTCATGGCGCTGTTCTCTACGGTCCTGTCCTCTACGGTCCAGTACCGAAGGGCTTGGCGCAGTTCCACACCGCTTCGAGTCGAGTGGCGTCACCCTTCCACGCCCCCGTGTCGTCGGCGCGGCAGGCGATGTCGGTCACGACGACGCCCCAGCGCAGGTCGAGCACCGCCCGAGCGCCGCGGGCGTCGTTCGGATTGTCGGGCTCGAGCAACTGGAGGTTGACGACGGAGTACAACAACTGCGCTACCACGAGCGCCACCAGCCATTGCGGGCGATCACGCAGCGCCACGCCGAGCCACAACGCGAGACAAACGAGCAGCGGCAGCAGATGGCCCATCTTCCACGGGAACCGCACGAAGAGCGCCTGGATCACGAACACTCCGAGGACGCCGAAGCGCAAGATCCACTGGCTCTTCCACCGGCGCAGTGCCGCCCACAATACGGGCGTGACGCAGAGCAACACCACCGCGCCGGCGAGCCCGAAGAAATACAGGTCTTTCGCGAGCGCGCGACCCAACATGACACCGGGGCTGGCGGTGCTGAAGTCGTTCTGCGCGAATGCCAGTGAGCCGCCGGCGGATATGAACGCGGGGATGTACAGCGCGAGCCCCAGCACGCTCGAGAGCGCGCCGCAGAGCAGCGCTCGTCGTGGCTTGGGTTGCTCCCCGGTCACGTCGGCCACCAGGACCACCATCACGAGCAAGATGGTGGTGGCGCGGCAGCCCACCGCAAGCGCGAAGCACACGCTGGCGACGACTGTCCGGTCGCGCTGTAGCGCGATCGCCCCCCACAACAAGAATGCGAGTGCCAACGGAAAATCGACGGTCGAGGTCGCGGCCACGATGAACCACGGGTTGGCGACGACGACCGCGGCGACGAGGTAGGGCCGGGACAGCCCGGCCTCGCGCGCGAGCACGACGACCGCGGCGACGATCGCGAGCGCGGCGACCAGTGTCGCCATGTTCGACAGTGTCGTCCCCCCGACCGCCTCGAGCGCGCCGGCGATCGCCTCGTGGACCGGTGCCCCCGGTGGACGCGACGGCCGGTAATCACCGTCCATGATGAGCCGGCCCGACCCGAGCACTGCACCAACGTCGAGATCGGTGCCGGGCCCCAGCAACAGTTGCGGGATGGCGATCACCGCGAGCAACGCGCCGACGAGCCCCTCCGCCGAAACCAGCGATCGCAGTCTCGGGATACGGGCCATCAAGGTTCGAGACTTTAATCTGCTCCGGATGACTGTGAAGAAGCCGTACGACGAGCAGTACTTCGATCGCTGGTATCGGCGCGAGGGTTTCGGGTCCAGGTCACGCCTCGACCGCAAGGTGCACTTCGCGTTGTCCTCGGCCGAATACCTGCTCGAACGACCCGTCCGCAACGTGGTCGACATCGGCTGCGGCGAGGCGCCGTGGCGGGCGGCGTTGCGCCGGCTGCGACCGACCATCGACTACGTCGGCGTCGACCCCAGCGAGTACGTCGTCGGGCGCTTCGGACGCTCGCGTGACATCCGCCTCGGCTTCTTCGGTGACCTCGACGCGCTGGAGCTCCCCGGCCCGTTCGACCTCGTCGTGTGCGCGGATGTCGTGCTCTATGTCACCGACCGTGACCTGCGCAAGGGTCTCGATTCGATCGCCTCGCTGTTGCGGGGTGTGGCCTACCTCGAGATCTACACGGCCAACGACGCCATCGAAGGCGACCTCTCGTTGTTCCACCGGCGGCGACCCCGCACCTACGACCGGGCCATCGAATCCGCCGGGCTGACCCGCGTCGGCCCGCACCTCTATGTCGGCGACGAAGTCTTGTCCACTTTGACGGACTTCGAGGGTCGCTGGCGCGGGTAGCGTCAGCCCATGGTCGAGTTCTGTTTTTCCACGCTCAATCATTCACCGCTCGTCGCCGACGCCCACGAGCGCGTCGACATCGTGCGTCAGATCGACGCCACTGCCGCGGCCGGGTTCGCCTCGGTCGAGCTCGACGTCTTCTCGTTGCGGGCATGGCGCGACAACGGCGGCACGCTGCGCGATGTCGTGGTTCGCCTCGACGATCAGGGACTGTCGTGCTACGCGATGGCCGGCCTCAACGTCTACGACGATCACGCCCGATCGGTGGCCGAGGTGCACGACCTCGCCGAGATCTGCGCGGCGTTCAATCCGCGCTGGTTGCTGCTTCGGCTCGCGGGTTCGCTCGGGCCCGGACTCGAGTTCTTGAGCCAACACCTCGGGCTGTTCGACCCGGCCATCCGACTCGGCTTCGAGCCATCACCGTTCACCGTGTTGCGCACCATCGGCGACGCATCGGCTGCGGTCGACGCCATCGGTAGCGGCGCAGTGATCGTCGACTCATGGCACTTCTTCGCCACCGGAGCCGACTGGCAAGCGCTCGCCGCGCTCCCCGACGACAGGTTGGCCTACGTCCAACTCGACGACGCGCTCGAGCCCTCCGACGACGCGCAACACGACACGCTGCACCGGCGAGCGCTGCCCGGCGAGGGCAACCTCGACCTCGCGCGCTTCACGCGGGCACTGCGCGACCGTGGCTTCAACGGCGTCGTCTCGATCGAAGTCCTCTCCGACCGCTGGCGCCGCCAGTCGGTCGAAGCGTTCGCGGCGGCGGCGCGGCGCAGCGTCGACCCGCTGTTTTGACCTACGTCAGTTCGACCCGTGCCCGCTACCCTCTGACGCAATGAGCTTCCTCGACGTACGCCAACACGGCTTCGCGCGAGTCGCGGTGTGCGTTCCGCCGGTGCGGGTCGCCGACCCGTTGGCCAACGCCGAGGTCCACATGCGCTTCGCCCGGCGGGTCCACGAAGAGGGCGCGCAGTATGCCGTGTTCCCCGAACTCGGTGTGCCCGGCTACACGTGTGGCGACCTCTTCTTCCAACGCCCTCTGCTCGATGCGTGCCTCGAGGCGCTGGCGACGATTGCCCGCGAGACGGCCGCGCTCGACCTGATGATCTCGGTCGGTCTCCCGCTCGTGGTCGACGACGCGCTCTACAACTGCGCCGCCACGATCTACGGCGGGCGCGTGGTGGCGGTACATCCCAAGTCGTATCCGCCCAACTATCGCGAGTTCTACGAGCTGCGCTGGTTCCAGCCCGCCGCGCACGCGCGTTCGGCCCATACCGTGCTCGCCGGCGACCTCGTGCCGTTCGGCACCGACGTGTTGATCCGCCACGGGGGTATCGATGGTTTCGTTCTGCACACCGAGGTGTGCGAAGACCTGTGGGTTCCCGTGCCACCGTCGACGATTGCCGCGCTGTCAGGTGCGACCGTGCTCGCCAACCTGTCCGCGTCCAATGTCACCATCGGCAAGTGGGAATACCGCCACGACCTCGTCGCCATGTCGTCGGCCAAGAACCTCGCGGTGCAGCTCTACAGCGCGGCCGGTTTCGGCGAATCGACCAGCGACCTCGCATGGGACGGTCACGGCATCATTGCCGATCGCGGCGACGTGCTCGTGCAGACCGATCGTTACGTGCTCGACGGCAGTGTCGCCGTCGTCGACGTCGACCTGCTCGCCCTGACCGAAGATCGCATCCGCCAGACGTCGTTCGCACAAAACGCGCGCGCACACGCCACGACGATGCGCGTCGTCGATGTTGCTCCGATCGACGACACTCGACCGGTGTCGACGTTCGAGACGCTGCGGCGATACCAGACACCGCTCCCCTTCGTCCCGACCGATCCGGCGCGGCGCGACGAACGGTGCCGCGAGATCTTCCAGATCACGAGCACCTCGCTCGCTCGGCGCATCACGGCGCTGCCGGCCGACGCCCGCCACTGCATCATCGGCGTATCCGGCGGCCGTGATTCGACGCATGCATTGCTCGTCGCCGTGCATGCGATGGATCTGCTCGGGTTACCTCGATCCGACGTCATCGGCGTCACCATGCCCGGCTTCGGTACGACCGACGCCACCTACGACGCCGCGTGTGACCTCATTCGCACGCTGAGTTGCACGTTCCGCGAGATCGAGATCCGTACGGTGTCGAGCGATGTGTTCCGCGCCGTCGGACACGATCCCGCGATCGAGAACCTCACGTTCGAGAACGTGCAAGCGTGGGCGCGCAAGTTCATGCTGTTCTCGGTGGCCTCGCAAGAAATGGGCATCGACATCGGCACGGGCGACCTGTCCGAGCTCGCGCTCGGGTTCGCCACCTACGGCGGCGATCACATGTCGCACTACGGCGTCAACGCCGGCATTCCGAAGACGTTGATCACCACACTCATCGCGTGGGCCAGCGAGCAGGTCTTCGCCGACGAGCCCGCCGTGCAAGAGGTGCTCGGCCGCATCCAGGGCATACCGGTCAGCCCCGAACTGTTGCGGCCCAACGCCGACGGCACGATGAAGCAGCTCTCAGAAGATGTGGTGGGCCCCTACGAGCTCCACGACTTCTTCCTCTATCACTTCTTGCGTTTCGGCTTCGGTCCGCAGCGCATTGCGCGGGTCGCGCTGCACGCCTTCGACGGCGAATACGACCTCGCGACCATCCGTCGGTGGCTGCTGGTGTTCCTTCGCCGCTTCTTCGCCAACCAGTTCAAACGAAACTGCGTGCCCGACTCGCCGAAGATCGGCTCGGGTGGCTCGTTGTCGCCCCGCGGAGACTGGCGCATGCCGTCGGATGCCGCCGTCGAGGCGTGGATCCGCGAAGCCGAGGCGATCGGCTGACCGCTCGGCCACGGGACTCCCATGGCCGAGCCGATCAATCGTCAACAGTGAATCAGCCCCATGCGCTCAGCGGCGCTTGGTTGCCTTCTTGGCTGTCTTCTTCGCCGCCTTGGCGGGGGCGGCCTTCTTGGTCGCAGCCTTCTTCGGCGCGGCCTTCTTGGCTGTCTTCTTCGCCGCCTTGGCGGGGGCGGCCTTCTTGGCCGGAGCCGCCGGGGCAACGCCGATCTTCGGTGCCTTCTGCACGCCGAGGACGACGTCCTTGTAGGTCTTCAGTGGAGTGATACGAGCTTTCGTTCGCGCCGGGATCTTCACCGGTTCACCGGTCTGGGGATTGCGCCCCATGCGGGCCTTGGTCTGCCGCTTGCTGAACTTCGCGAAGCCCGGGATCGAGACGATCTCACCCTTCGCTACGTTCGCAATGATGACGTCGACCAAGCCACGAATGGTGGCATCGACTTCTTTGCTGCCCTGGCCAGTGTGCCCAGCGACTGCATTCACCAGCTCTCGCCGATTCACGTTTCCTCCTGCTATTGGGGTCGGAAAACTCAATCACGCGAGCTGTGGCAAGTGGCGGATACCCTTGCTTTTCTTGCTTTTCGGACATTCGCGAGGGTCAGCGGCAGCGATCGTCAGATCCCCGGTGGGTGTGGCGTGCCCGTCGGCTACGATGTCGGCGCCCTTCGGGGGTGGTGTAATTGGCAACACTGCGGATTCTGGTTCCGCCTTTGGGGGTTCGAGTCCTCCCCCCCGAGCTCATAGACTCGCACAGCGCAACCGGCCCCGTTCGTCTAGAGGCCTAGGACACTACCCTCTCAAGGTAGCGGCACGGGTTCGAATCCCGTACGGGGTACGCACTGTGACCAGCGGTTACTTCCCGGGGTGCCGGCGACCGAGGGGCCACTTCGCTCAGCGTGGTCAGCCTGGAGCGCTGCGGTGACGACCGTGTCGAGTTCGCTCGCGAGCGGCACGTTTCCATGACCGTAAGGAATGTGTCAATTGCCGCGCGCTCAGCCCCAGAGCTTCCACGCGGCTTCGTCGTTCACCCACAACGACTCGAGCAACATCTTGTCGCGCAACGTATCCATGCACTGCCAGAAACCGGAGTGGTGGAACGCCCGCAACTCGCCGTCCTTGGCCAGATTCTCGAGCGGCTGGCGTTCCCAAAACGTGTCGTCGTCGGCGATGTAGTCGAAGATGCCCGGCTCGAGCACGAAGAAGGCGCCGTTGATCCAGCCTTCGCCGGACTGGGGCTTCTCGTCGAACTCGACCACGACGTCACCGTCGAGCACCATGTGCCCGAAGCGGGCGGGCGGGCGCACAACGGTCATCGTCGCCAACTTGCCGTGCGCCCGGTGGAATTCGACCAGTTCGTCCAAGTCGACGTTGGAGACACCGTCGCCGTAGGTGAGCATGAATGTTTCGTCGCCGAGGTGCGGCCGCAGGCGCTTGACGCGTCCGCCGGTCATCGTGGAGTAGCCGGTGTCGATGAGATGCACCGTCCAGTTCTCTTGGTCAGCACCGGTATCGAGCCACTCGACGTGGCCCTGACGCAAGGAGACCGTCAAGTCCTTCTCGAGGTGGGCGTACTCGGTGAAGTAACGCTTGATGTACTCACCCTTGTACCCGAGCGCGATGGTGAAGTCGTCGAAACCGAAGTGGGCGTAGTGCTTCATGATGTGCCACAGGATCGGGCGGCCACCGATTTCGACCATTGGCTTCGGGCGGATCTCGGTCTCTTCTGCCAGTCGGGTACCGAGTCCACCAGCGAGGATCGCTACCTTCATACAAGTCTCCTTGACTTCCGGGCCGAACCGCGGGCGGGCGTCGCGCCGCCACCACCCTCGATCACGAGGGGGTCGAGCCGTACTACAGCCGGGATACCCGACTTTACCCCACGACAGGGCCATGAAAATGGTTCATCTGGTGCGATTCGGCGCGAGAAGCACTACAGGTCCGCCCGTGCCGGCGAACCCGGGCTGGCCGGCTGACCGAAGCCGTCCAGGTACGATGTCAGCCAGCTTCTTATCGAGTCCGTATCGTCCTTCGGTGCTCGCGCCAGTCGTGTGTCGGGATACCTTCCACAGCGTGAGGCGGTTATGACAGAACAGTCGCCCAAGCGGCACGTCACTCGTGCTCCGTGCAGTTCGTGCGGTGGAGAGGGCGGCGAGTTCGCCCCCTCGGGCCGCCACGTCACCTGTGAAGCTGCGGTCGACATCCCGACCGCGGTCGACAACCAACCCATGATGCAGATCGGCGCCGTCTCGCAGCTCGTCACCCTCTCGCTGCGCACCGTGCGCCACTACGAAGATGCCGGCCTCGTACGCCCCGCGGCGCGCACCGCCGGCGGCTTTCGCCTCTATGGCCAGGACACCGTCGCCCGGCTCCTGCTCATCAAGCAGATGAAGCCCCTCGGCTTCACCCTCGAAGAGATGCGCTTGCTCATCGAAACCCGCGACCGCATGAACGACCCCGACCTCGACGCCGACGAACGCACCAACCTCCGCGAGCGGGTCGCGCTGTTCTCCGCCGCCACCACCGAGAAGGTGCGACAACTCCGTAAGCAACTCGCCACCGCCGAGGCCTTCGCCGCCGCCCTGCAAAAGGACATCGTCGAGACGTGACGGCCGGGATCATGGTGCTGGCCGCCTGCGGCGACGACGGGGACCTCGGGGGTACGTCGACTCCCGACGCCACTCCCCACGCCACGACCGGTGGCGCGGGCAACACGATGGCGACCGGCAGCGGTGTGGGTTCTGGTTCGGGGTCCCCGCGAAGTGCCTCGATGCCGCCAAGGCGATGTCAACCGCGGCCTCCGCCGTGCCCCTCGCGATGGTCGGCGGCGCGGGCAACATGCAACAGTCGATCGACCAACTCAACGCCTTCGCGAGTGCCGCGCCAGCCGAGATTCGCAACGACTTGAAGACGGTTGCCGATGGCTATACGAAGGTGGCGAAGGTCATCTCGGACGCAAAGATCACACCGGGGCAAGTGCCGACTCCGGCAGCCCTGGCCGCACTGCAGCAGGCCAGCGCCGAGATCGACAACGCCACGTTCCGGGCAGCGGCAGACCGCGTCGACGCATGGTTCGCCAAGGACTGCGCCGGCTGATCCACCCCGCCGTTACAACTCCGGTTTCTCGAACACCGGTTTCTTGAACACCGCTTGCATCGTCGGCGCGTCGCGTCCGGACTCGGTCGTGTCGTCGACGCGGCGTTCGACGTAGAACGTCCACGTCTGGCCGTCCCACCACCGCATGTCCCACCGGCCACACGGGTCGCTTTTCCACCCCTCGAGGCGATCGTGCGGGTCGTGGGGCAGCACCATCGGACGCTTGAGGATCGCGATCAGGGCTGCGTCGGTAAGGGTCTGGCCGGACGCGAGACCCGCGAGCTCCCAGCCATAGCATCCGAGGTCCTCGATGATGGCCGGTAATGTCGCCAACTCGCCGGCAGCGACGGAGATCTTCATGTGCTCCCACCGCTCCATCGTGCACTCCCTCGCTCGGTGGCTTGCGCGCAATGGTACCCGCCGGCCCCAGGGCGAAGACTGAGGTTGCGCATCAACTCGACCCAGACGCGCGCCGGCGAACGTTTGGAGGAAACTGCCGGTGAGTATCGGGCGAGTACGGCTGTCGTCTCCCCGCGAAGGAGGGGCACTCGTGGCGACCACAATCGATCTGCAAGGCCATACCGCGCTCGTCGTCGGCGGTGGCGGTGGGGGTATCGGCACCGCGATGGTCGAGACCTTGGCTTGCGCCGGCGCCGACGTCGGCGTCATCACCTATGTGGCAGAACACGCGGACGATTCGACGCGTCGCATCGAAGCCATCGGCCGGCGCAGTGCGAGTGCCGTCGCTGATGTCACCGACGAGGGCGCGTTGGTGAGTGCCATCGGCGAGGTCACGCAATCGCTCGGCCGCGTGCGCTATCTGGTCAACGTCGTCGGCGGCGCGCTGGTCGACGACTGGCATCGCACCGCCGAGTATGACCTCGGCGCGTTCGACCGCATCATCGCTCGCAACCTTCGCTATGCCGTCGCGTCGTGCCGTGAAGTCGCTCGTCCGCTGCTCACTGCCGGTGCCCCCGGCAGCATCGTCAATGTCTCTTCGATCGCCGCGCGAGGTACACCGCTACTCGCGGCGTACGGAGCCGCGAAAGCCGGACTCGAGTCGTTCAGCCGCACGATGGCGCTCGAATGGGGGGCGCGCGGCATACGGGTCAACCTCGTCGCGCCGGGCACGATCAAGACACCGCGCGCCGGGCAAGCCGATCTCGCAGATACCGCAGCGGCATCGATCCCACTTGCGCGCCGCGGCGATCCGTCCGACATCGCGAACGCTGCGCTGTTCTTGTTGTCGGACCTCGCCGCGTACATCACCGGACAGACGATCGCGGTCGACGGTGGCTCGTCGCTCGGCGGGCGCGGCGGTGACCGCTTGCCCGACTTCGTCACGAACCCTGCAGTGCGCGCCCGCTTCACGGATTGATGCACGCGCGTTCTCGCGCGTTGCTGTGTGTTGACCACTTTCGCTGTCAGTGGGTGTCTTTACAGTTGTTGTATGTCGTTGTTGATGGATGCGCCGCCCGTGCTGGGGGTGCTCGAGAGGCTGGAGGCGATTGTCGCGGGGCCGATGACGGTTGGTGAGGCCGGTGATGTGTTGCGTGGGGTGGCGCGGGTGCAGGGTCGGGGCGA